>NZ_JBIRUY010000001.1:82544-746416 GCF_044335305.1 Streptomyces sp. NPDC020490
TGGGGGGCCGGGTGTGTGGGGGGGGGGGCGCCCGGCGCGGGGGGGGGGGGGGCCGCGGGGGGGGGGGGGGGGCCGGCGGGGGGGGGGGGGGGGGGGCCCCCCCGCGCCGGGCCCCGGCCGGTATCTGGCCCGGCCAGGGTCAGGCCCCCTGCGTCAGCACCTTCTCCAGCGTGCCGAGCGCCGACTCCAGCTCCTCGCCGGTGATTGTCAGCGGCGGCGCCAGCCGGATCGTGGAGCCGTGGGTGTCCTTGACGAGGATTCCCTCACCCAGCAGCCGCTCGCCGATCTCCCGGCCGGTGCCGATCGCCGGGTCGATGTCGACGCCCGCCCACAGGCCCCGGGCGCGGAAGCCGGTGACGCCCTTGCCGACGAGGGCCTCCAGACCGTCCCGCAGGACGACGCCCAGCTCGGCCGCCCGGTGCTGGTACTCGCCCGTCTCCAGCAGCTCGACCACCGCCGTGCCGACGGCCGCGGCCAGCGGGTTGCCGCCGAACGTGGAGCCGTGCTCGCCCGGCCCCAGCACGCCGAGCACGTCCCGCCGGGCGAGGACCGCGGACACCGGCACGATGCCGCCGCCCAGCGCCTTGCCCAGCAGCAGCATGTCGGGGACGACCGACTCGTGCTCCACGGCGAGGGTGCGGCCGGTGCGGCCCAGGCCCGACTGGATCTCGTCGGCGATGAACAGACAGCCCGCGCGGCGGGTCAGCTCCCGCACGCCGGCCAGGTAGCCGTCGTCCGGGACGATCACGCCGGCCTCGCCCTGGATGGGCTCCAGCAGCACCGCGGCCGTCGTCTCGTCGACCGCCGCCTCCAGGGCCGCGAGGTCGTTGTAGGGGACGATGCGGAAGCCGGGGGTGAAGGGGCCGAAGCCCTTGCGCGCCGTCTCGTCGGTCGAGAAGCTGACGATCGTCGTCGTGCGGCCGTGGAAGTTCTCCGCCGCGACCACGATCGTCGCCCGGTCGGCGGGGACGCCCTTGACCTCGTACGCCCACTTACGGGCCACCTTGATGCCGGACTCCACGGCCTCGGCGCCCGTGTTCATCGGCAGCACCATCTCCTGGCCCGTCAGCTCCGCCAGGCGCTCGGCGAACTCGGCCAGGCGGTCGTTGTGGAAGGCGCGCGAGGTGAGGGTGAGACGGTCCAGCTGGCGGTGTGCGGCCTCGACCAGCAGCGGGTGCCGGTGGCCGAAGTTGAGGGCGGAGTAGCCGGCCAGCATGTCCAGGTAGCGGCGGCCCTCCACGTCCTCCACCCAGGTGCCCTCGGCCCGGGCGACCACCACCGGGAGCGGGTGGTAGTTGTGGGCCAGGACCGGCTCCTCGGCGCGGATGAGGTCGGCGGACGTGCGCGTGGTGGCGGGAGCGGTCATGAGCGGATCTCCTGAGTGCAGCACTTGATGCCGCCGCCTGCCTTGCGGAACTCCGACAGGTCGACGGGGACGGGGAGGTAGCCGCGGTCGGCGAGGGCGGAGGCGAGGGCCTCCGCCTGGGGCGCGATGAAGACGTGGCGGCCGTCGGACACGGAGTTGAGACCGAACGCCATCGCGTCCTCACGGGTGGCGAGCACCGCGTCCGGGTACAGCCGCGCGAGCACCTCGCGGCTGCCGGCCGAGAACGCCTCCGGGTAGTACGCGATGTTGTCGTCGTCGAGGACGAACAACGCGGTGTCCAGGTGGTAGAAGCGCGGGTCCACCAGCGTCAGGCTGATCACCGGGTGGCCGAAGAACTCCTGCACCTCGCGGTGGGCCTCGCGGGTGGTGCGGAACCCGGTGCCGGCCAGGACGTAGCGGCCCGTCCAGACGAGGTCGCCCTCGCCCTCGCAGACGGACTCGGGCCGGTGCACGTCGAAGCCGGCCGACTTGAACCACGTGTCGTAGTGCGTGGACTCAGGGCGCCTTTCGGGCGCGTGGAAGAGGGAACCGAAGACGCGGCCGTCGACGACGACCGCCGAGTTCGCGGCGAAGACCATGTCGGGCAGGCCGGGGGCCGGCTCCAGTACGTCGACGGTGTGACCGTGGTGGCGGTAGGCGCGGATCAGCTCCTGCCACTGTTCCTGGGCCAGGTCGGCGTCGACGGGTGCGTCGGGCCGCATCCAGGGATTGATCGCGTACTGCACGGCGAAGTGTCTGGGTTCACAGACGAGGAAGCGCCGCCGGCGCGGCACACGGGAGTCGGGCACAGAGGGGTTCCTCCGCTTCCTGGGGTGTGGGCTGGGTTGACACCACGGTAGAAAGCGACCCATACGACCGACAAGAAACGGATATTGCGCGTCAGCGCAGGAATGCTGCGTTCTTTCCGCTCATTACGCACGCCTGCTGCGCATACTTCCGGTACCTTCGCTCATCCGGAGGACCGTCGAGGCCACTCGGTCGGCACCACACAGTCGTGAGGACTCATTCGGGAGCGCTCATTCGGGCGCGGGCTGACTGGCGCCCGCCTCGGGGCTCTCCGGCAGCAGATGCGACAGCACCATCACGCTGATCGTCTTGCGGATGAACGGCTCCCGGCGGATCCGCTCCAGCACCTCCTCGAAGTGCTCGACGTCCCGCGCCCGCACGTGCAGCAACGCGTCCGCGCCGCCGGTCACCGTCATCGCGGCCGTGATCTCCGGATGGTTGCGGACCACCTCGGCCAGCCGCCGGGGCGGCGCGGCGCCCTCGCAGTACACCTCGACGTACGCCTCCGTGCGCCAGCCCAGCGCCGACGGCCGCACCGTGGCCGTGAACCCGGTGATCACCCCCGTGTCCCGCAGCCGGTCCACGCGCCGCTTCACCGCCGTGGACGACAGGCCGATGGCCGCCCCGATCTCGGCGAAGCTGGTCCTGGCGTTCGCCATCAGCGCGGTGACGATCTTCCGGTCGAGCTCGTCGAACGGGGCGGGCCTGCTGTTCATGGCGGCACTGTACCCAGCGTGAACGGCCGCTCCCGGCACATGTCCAGGCGCGCGGATTGCTCCTACACTCCGGGTTCATGCTGCGCGCCCTCGCCGTCGACGACGAACGCCCCTCGCTGGAGGAGCTGCTCTATCTGCTCAACGCCGACCCCCGCATCAGCAGCGCGGAGGGCGCCGGCGACGCGACCGAGGCGCTGCGCCGCATCAACCGTGCCCTGGAGTCGGGGCCGGGCGGGGCCGAGGCCATCGACGTCGTCTTCCTCGACATCCACATGCCGGGCCTCGACGGACTCGACCTCGCCCGGCTGCTGAGCGGGTTCGCCGAGCCGCCGCTCGTCGTGTTCGTCACCGCTCACGAGGACTTCGCCGTCCAGGCCTTCGACCTCAAGGCCGTCGACTACGTGCTCAAGCCCGTCCGCAAGGAGCGCCTCGCCGAGGCGGTGCGCCGGGCCGCCGAGATCGGCGGCGCCGCCCCGCGTATCCCCGTGCACGAGCCCGACCCCGACCAGCTGCCCGTCGAGCTCGGCGGCGTCACCCGGTTCGTCGCCGTCGACGACATCACCCACGTCGAGGCCCAGGGCGACTACGCCCGCCTGCACACCGACAAGGGCAGCCACCTCCTCCGCATCCCGCTGTCCACCCTGGAGGAACGCTGGCGCGCCCGCGGCTTCGTCCGCATCCACCGCCGCCACCTGGTCGCGCTGCGCCACATCGGCGAGCTCCGGCTGGACGCGGGCACCGTGAGCGTGGTGGTCGGCGGCGAGGAGCTGCAGGTCAGCCGCCGCCACGCACGCGAACTGCGGGACCTGTTGATGAGGAGGACGTGACCGTGCCGCAGGACCCCGCCGAGCGCCGCGTCGTCGTCACCGGCCCGCAACGGCGCGTTCTTCCCCACGCCCGGCTCCGCTCGCGGGGGCGGTACCCGCACACCTCCGGCTACTACCGGCCGCGCACCGAGATCGACGAGCAGACCACCCTGGGCCACACCTACGTCCGCTCGTTGATGCGCACCCAGTTGCGGGCCGCCCTCGGTGTCTTCGCGGTGCTCGTGCTGCTCGTCGGACCGCTGCCGCTGGTGTTCTCCGCCATGCCCTACGCCCACCGCCTCGAGTGGGCCGTCCTCGGCTTCTGCCTGTACGCCCCGCTGGTCCTGCTGGCCCGCTGGTACGTCCGCCGCGCCGAACGCAACGAACGGGACCTCGTACGACTGGTCGAGGACCGGTGAAGCGCAGCGGCCGACGGGACGGACCACACCGAACGACCGACAAGACCGAGCGACCGACAAGACCGAGCGACCGACAAGGCCGAGCGACCGACAAGGCCGAGCGACCGACAAGGCCGAGCGACCGACAAGGCCGAGCGACCGACAAGGCCGAGCGACCGACAAGACCGAGCGACCGATGAAGCAGTGCGACCGATGAGGCAGAGCGGCCGACGCCACCGAGCGGCGCCTGCGACCGAACGAACGACGGGACCGAGCGACCGATGAAGAACCGCAGATGAACTCCAGCTACGCCGTCCCCGCCGTCGCCCTCGTCGTCGTGGCCACCGTCCTCGTCGGCGCCTTCGGCCTGCGCATCTCCCGCACCACCTCCGACTTCTACGTCGCCTCCCGGACCGTCGGCCCCCGCCTCAACGCGGCCGCCATCAGCGGCGAGTACCTCTCCGCGGCCTCCTTCCTCGGCATCGCCGGCCTCGTGCTGGTGCAGGGACCGGACATGCTCTGGTACCCGGTCGGCTACACGGCCGGGTACCTCGTGCTGCTGCTCTTCGTCGCGGCCCCGCTGCGCCGCTCCGGCGCCTACACGCTGCCCGACTTCGCCGAGGCCCGCCTCGCCTCGCAGACCGTGCGGCGGCTCGCGGGCGCCTTCGTCGTCGGCGCCGGCTGGCTCTACCTGCTGCCCCAGCTCCAGGGCGCCGGGCTGACCCTGGCGGTGCTGACCGGCGCGCCCGACCCGCTCGGCGGGATCATCGTCGCCGTCGTGGTGGTCGCCACCGTCGCCGCCGGCGGCATGCGCAGCATCACCTTCGTGCAGGCATTCCAGTACTGGCTGAAGCTCACCGCGCTGCTCGTCCCCGCCCTCTTCCTGGTCCTCGCCTGGCAGGCCGACGGGGCGCCCCGGCACGTCTTCGGGGAACCGCCGTCCTTCCGCGAGCAGCGCGTGGTCACCGTCGACGCCGCCCTCGACCTGGAGCTGGACCGGCCGCTGACCGTCACCGTGAGCGGCACCGTCGACGGCCGCCCGCACGACGGCCGGCCGGTGCGGCTGCCCGCCGGCACGCACCGCATCGCCCAGGGCACCCGGCTGACCTTCGCCGAGGGCGCCCGGGTCCCGGCCGCCGCCCGCGGCAGCGACGGCGGCATGTCCACCTCGCTGACCGCGAGCCGCGAGGAACGCCCACTGTACGCCACGTACGGACTGATCCTCGCCACGTTCCTCGGCACCATGGGCCTGCCGCACGTCGTCGTCCGCTTCTACACCAGCCCGCACGGCGTCGCCGCCCGCCGCACCACCGTGGCCGTGCTCGCCCTGACCGGCGCCTTCTACCTCCTGCCCCCGGTCTACGGCGCACTCGGCCGCCTCTACGCCCCCGAGCTCACGATCACCGGCGACGCGGACGCCGCCGTGCTGCTGCTGCCCGACCGCATGATCGGCGGCCTGGGCGGCGACCTGCTCGGGGCGCTGGTCGCGGGCGGGGCGTTCGCGGCGTTCCTGTCCACGGCGTCCGGGCTGACCATGGCCGTCGCGGGCGTGCTCACCCAGGACGTGCTGCCCTCGCGCGGCGTGCGGCACTTCCGGCTCGGGACGGTGCTCGCCATGGCCGTACCGCTCGCCGCGAGCGTCATCGTGGGCGGGCTGCCGGTCGCGGACGCGGTCGGGCTCGCGTTCGCCGTGTCGGCGTCGTCCTTCTGCCCGCTGCTCGTCCTCGGCATCTGGTGGCGGCGGCTGACCCCGCCGGGCGCGGCCGCCGGGATGATCGTCGGGGGCGGCTCGGCGTTCCTGGCCGTGACCGCGACCATGGCGGGCTTCCCGGGCTCGGGGCCGCTGCACGCCCTGCTCGCCTGGCCCGCGCTGTGGTCGGTGCCGTTCGGCTTCCTGACCATGGTGCTGGTGTCCCTGGCCACCCCGGGGCGGGTGCCGCCGGGCACCCAGGCGATCCTGGCCCGGTTCCACCTGCCGGAGGAGCTGAGGACGGAGGCGAAGGCGTGAGCGGTTTCCTCGCCGGCCTGTGCGTGGCCGCGCTGCCGCTGCTGGCGGCCGGGTTCTGGCTCGGGCGGCGCACCGCGAGCCCGCGGAACCTGGGCGAGCTCGGCACGCCCGTCGAGCACGCCACCTTCGAGACCCTGCACACCGCGTCCCTCGCCGCGCCCCCGCTGCGGGCGGGCCTGACGGAGGAGACCGCGCGCAGGTCGGCCCGCAGACTGCGCTCGCTGCTCGGCACGGATGCGCTGTGCCTGACGGACGAGAAGGAGGTCCTGGTCTGGGACGGCGTGGGCGCCCATCACCGCACCGAGGTCATGGAACGGCTCGCCGGCCCCCTGGAGACCGGCCGCGGCGAGGCCTTCCCGCTGACCTGTGACGCGCCCGACTGCCCGGTGCGCTGGGCGGTCGTCGCCCCGCTCACCGTCGACGACCGGGTCCACGGCACGCTCGTCGCCTGCGCGCCCCGCGAGTCCGCGGTGCTGGTGCGCGCGGCCGGCGAGGTCGCCCGCTGGGTCTCCGTCCAGCTCGAGCTCGCCGACCTCGACCAGTCGCGCACCCGGCTCATCGAGGCCGAGATCAAGGCGCTGCGGGCCCAGATCTCCCCGCACTTCATCTTCAACTCGCTCGCGGTGATCGCCTCGTTCGTCCGTACGGACCCCGAGCGTGCCCGCGAGCTGCTGCTGGAGTTCGCCGACTTCACCCGCTACTCGTTCCGCCGGCACGGCGACTTCACCACCCTCGCCGACGAACTCCACGCCATAGACCACTACCTGGCGCTGGTCCGGGCCCGCTTCGGCGACCGCCTCTCCGTCACCCTGCAGATCGCGCCCGAGGTGCTGCCGGTCACCCTGCCCTTCCTGTGCCTGCAGCCGCTCGTCGAGAACGCGGTCAAGCACGGCCTGGAGGGCAAGACGGCGTCCACCGGCAAGTGCCACATACAGATCACCGCGCAGGACGCCGGCGCCGAGGCGCTGGTGGTGATCGAGGACGACGGCGCGGGCATGGACCCCGAACTGCTGCGCCGCATCCTCGCGGGCGAGGTCAGCCCGTCCGGCGGCATCGGCCTGTCCAACGTCGACGACCGGCTCCGCCAGGTCTACGGCGACGACCACGGCCTCGTCATCGAGACCGCGCCGGGCGCCGGCATGAAGATCACCGCCCGGCTGCCCAAGTACCAGCCGGGCGTGCACTCGGCCGGGCGGCTCGCCCGGGAGTGAGGCTCAGGTGCTGCGGGTGACGACCATGCCGAGAGTGATCAGGCCCAGCACGACCCAGCCGAACCACAGCCAGCCGTTGCTGCCGAGCGCCACCGTGTAGGCCGTCACCGCGACGAGCCCGCCGACGGTGACCACCCCCATCGTCTTCGTGGAACCGTCCGGGGAACCGGGCATCGCGACACCCTCCTCATGGTCCGCTTCCCTCCATGGTGCCCCGGTTCTGCCTCCGGACGGCGCCCCTGTGCGAAACTCGCGCCCCGGCGCACACGCCCCTGCGCGCTTTCCACGCAGCGGGCGCACCACGCAGCGGGCTCACCACGCCACGCAGCGGGCTCACCACGCCGGGGCGCGGACCGTCAGCGCCCGCGCGCGTCCAGCGAGGCCAGGTAGGCGTTGTACGCCTCGAGCTCCTTGTCCCCGTCGCGGTCGGCGGCCCGGTCCTTGCGCCTGGCCTGCCGCTGCTCGGAGCCGTACCACTGGAACAGCAGGGCCAGCAGCACCAGCACGGACGGGACCTCGCTGAACGCCCAGGCGATGCCGCCGGCCGCGCTCTGGTCGGACAGCGCGTCGATGCCGAGCGAGGCGGGCGGGTTCTTGAACGTCTCCACCATGGTCGTGGACGCCATCATCAGCGCGATCCCGAAGAAGGCGTGGAACGGCATGCCGGCGAACAGCTCCAGCATCCGGATCAGGTAGCCGGGCCTGTTCGGTCCCGGGTCGACTCCCATGATCGGCCAGAAGAACACGACGCCGACGGCGAGGAAGTGCACCATCATCGCGACGTGCCCGGTCTTGGAGCCCATCAGGAAGTCGAACAGCGGGGTGAAGTACAGCGCGTACAGGCTCGCGATGAACATCGGGATGGTGAACAGGGGGTGCGTGATGAAGCGCATGTAGTGGCTGTGCAGCAGCATGAGCAGCAGCTCGCGGGGGCCCTTTCGGCCCCGGCCCGCCGTCGGCAGCGCGCGCAGCGCGAGCGTCACGGGGGCGCCGAGCAGGATCAGGATCGGCGAGAGCATGCTGATCACCATGTGCTGCACCATGTGCACGCTGAACATGACCATCCCGTAGTCGTTCAGCCTGGTGCACATCACGAGCATGATCGTCAGCACGCCGGTGACGAACGCCACCGTCCGCCCCACCGGCCACTTGTCACCGCGCCGGACCAGCCGCACGACCCCCCATCCGTACAGCGCCAGCCCGAGCAGGCAGGCGACGAGGAAGAAGGGGTCCGCGGACCACTCCAGCCCCCGTCCCAGGGTGAACGGCGGCAGGTCCATGGTCGTGCCGTGACCGCTGTGATCCATCGGCCGGCTCCTGATTCGTGGGGGTTGTGCGACTCTGTCCGCACCAGAGTAGAACCGCCCCCGGTCACGGCTGCGACCGGGGGCGGGACAACGCTCCGCGGAGTCAGAGCACGCACTCCGCCTCGTCGTAGCGCTCCGCGGGAACCGTCTTCAGCGTCTCCACGGCCTCCGCCAGCGACACCATCACGATGTCGGTGCCGCGCAGCGCCGTCATCATGCCGAACTGCCCGCGGTGCACCGCCTCCACGGCGTGCCACCCGAAGCGGGTGGCCAGCACCCGGTCGTACGCCGTCGGCGTGCCGCCGCGCTGCACGTGCCCGAGGATCACCGGCCGGGCCTCCTTGCCGAGCCGCTCCTCCAGTTCGACGGACAGCTGGCGGGCGATGCCGGCGAAGCGCTCGTGGCCGTAGACGTCCGTGCCGCCCTCGTCGAAGTCCATGGTTCCCGGGCGCGGCTTGGCGCCCTCCGCGGCGACGACGATGGCGAACCGCTTGCCCTGGTCGAACCGTTCGCCCACCCGCGCGGCCAGCTCCTCGATGTCGAAGGGCCGCTCGGGGACGACGACGGCGTGCGCGCCGGCCGCCATGCCGGAGTGCAGCGCGATCCAGCCGGTGTGACGGCCCATGACCTCCACGACGAGCACCCGCTGGTGGGACTCCGCGGTGGTCTTCAGCCGGTCCAGCGCCTCGGTCGCCACGCCGACGGCCGTGTCGAAGCCGAAGGTGACGTCGGTGACAGCGATGTCGTTGTCGATGGTCTTCGGCACGCCCACCACGGGCAGCCCGCCGTCCGACATCAGACGGGCCGCCTTCAGCGTGCCCTCGCCGCCGATCGGGATGATCGCGTCCAGACCGAGTTCCTCGAGGTGGCCCCTGGCCCGCTCGACGCCGTCGCGCAGGTGCGAGGGCTGGACCCGGGAGGAGCCGAGGATCGTGCCGCCGCGAGCCAGGATGCCGCTCACCGCGTCGAGGTCGAGCTTGAGGTAGTCGCACTCCAGGAGGCCCTTCCAGCCGTCCCGGAAGCCGATGACCTCGTCGCCGTGGTCGACGACGGCGCGGTGCACGACGGACCGGATGACGGCGTTCAGGCCGGGGCAGTCGCCGCCGGACGTGAGGACACCAATGCGCATAGCCCGAAAAACCTTCTCAACGTGGGCCGGGGCCGGACCGCGTCGTCCGGCTCGATCCCCGCCACCCTAGCGGCATTCGGGGGCGGGGCCGCACCGTGCGTCCGCCTGCTGGACGACCCCGCTCACCTGTGCGTACGGGCCCTCGGACGGGCTGGTGAAGGAGAGCTTGAGCGCAGGTGTCGGGCGGGTTGCCGGACCGCTGCGCCACCGTACTCACGCAGCTGCTGCGCCGCCGTACTCACGCAGGCTGCTGCGCCGCCGTACTCACGCAGGCTGCTGCGCGGCCGCGATGCGCTCGTTGCGAAGTGCCTCGTACCACCGGTCGTCCGCCGGCGGCAGCGCGTTCACGTCGAGCGCCAGCTTCAGCAGCAGGTCCGCGATCAGCGGGTTGCGTGCGAGCACCGGACCGTGCATGTACGTGCCGAACACGGTCTCGTTGTACGCGCCCTCCGTGCCGTCGCCCGTGCCGTTGCCGTTGCCCAGGCGGGTCTTGGCCAAGGGGCGGGCGGTCGGGCCCAGATGCGTGACGCCCTGGTGGTTCTCGAAGCCGGTCAGCGGAGGCAGGCCGAGCCGCGGGTCGATGTCGGCGAGCACGTCACCCACGCACCGCGCGCCCTCGCCGCGCACGGACACCACGTCCAGCAGGCCCAGCCCGGGCTCGCGCTGGCCGAGGTCGTTGATGAACTCGTGGCCGAGGATCTGGTAGCCGGCGCACACCGAGAAGACGATCGCGCCGTTGCCGACGGCCCGGTGCAGACCGCCGTCGCGGCGCAGCCGCTCGGCCGCGAGCCGCTGCGGACGGTCCTCGCCGCCGCCGATCAGGTAGATGTCGCCGGAGGTCGGGATCGGCTGGTCGCTGCGCACGTCGAGCCGGGCCACGTCGAGCCCGCGCTGCCGGGCCCGGCGCTCCACGACCAGCACGTTGCCCTGGTCGCCGTACGTGCTGAGCAGGTCCGGGTAGATCCAGACGATCCGCAGCTGGTTGTCGCTCACAAAAGTCCCCTGACGTCTCGTGCTCAGTTGCCGACGCGGCGGCGCAGGTCCTGGAAGGCGGTGTAGTTGGCGATGACCTCGATCCTGCCCGGCGGGCAGGCCTGCACCGCCTGGTCGAGGTTGTCGCACACCTGGAACTGCTGGTCGGCGACCTCCAGCCGCACCGCGAGGTCCAGCTTCCGGTCACCGATGACGCAGATCGGGTGGCCGGTCAGGCGCGTGTAGTCGACGTCCCACAGCCAGGAGGTGTCGGTGCCGTCGGCGCCGCGCGCGTTCACGGAGAGGATCACCGGGGTGGGCGGCGGATCGATCAGGCTGAACGTCTCCAGCCAGCCGGCCGGGTTCTTCGCCAGCAGCAGCCTGAGGTCGCGGCCCTGGAACTGGACGACGTCGTAGCGCCCGGCCACCGCCTGCACCTGGTACATCCGCTCCAGCGCCACCTGCGGCGGCACTCCGAAGACGGCGGCGACGGCCGCGGAGGAGGCGGCGTTGGCCTTGTTGGCGCGGCCCGGCAGCTGCAGGTGGATCGGCCAGGCCGAGCCGTGCGGGTCGAGGACGTGGTCGCCGGACAGCGCCCAGCTCGGCGTGGGCCGCCGGAAGCCGCACTCGCCGCAGAACCAGTCGTCGCCGGGCCGCTGCATCACGCCGCCGCAGGACGGGCAGGACCAGGCGTCGTCCTTCCACATCTGCCCGGCGGCGACCCAGACCACGTTGGGGGAGGAGGACGCGGCCCACACGACCAGCGGGTCGTCGGCGTTGGCGACGATCACGGCCTTGGACCCGGCGAGCCCCTCGCGCCAGTTCTCGGCGAGCATGCGGGTCTCCGCGGCGCGGTCGAGCTGGTCGCGGGAGAGGTTGAGCAGGGCGATGCACTTGGGGGCGGTGTCCCGGGCCACGCCCGCGAGGTACTTCTCGTCGACCTCGATGACGCCGTAGCGCGCGTCCGAGCCGCCGGCCAGCGCCGAGGTGATGCCGGCGGGCATGTTGGCGCCGAGCGCGTTGGACACGACCGGGCCCGCGGCCCGCAGCGCCTCGGCGATCAGCCTCGTGGTCGTGGTCTTGCCGTTGGTGGCCGAGACCAGGACGACGTCGAGGTTCTGGGCCAGCCGGGCGAGGAGGTCGGGGTCGAGCTTGAGCGCCACCCGGCCGCCGATCACCGAACCGCTGCCGCGCCCTGCGGCGCGCGATGCCGCCGCGACCGCCTTGCCGGCGGTGACGGCGATCTTGGCCCGCGGCGTGAGCGGGTCCGAGTTGCCTGCCATCAGTTCTCGATCCTCCTTGCGTACGCGCCGCGCCTCTGCCTGACGGCAACGTGGTGGTGGTCAGCCTATTCGAGATCCATTCGCACTCCCGAATCGCCGTACCCTAGCGGCCATGCGAAACGGCTCCATTCCGGGCACACGCGGACGCGTCCGGCCCCTCACCTTGTTCGGCGACCCGGTGCTGCACGCGCCCTGCGCGGAGGTCACGGACTTCGGCGACGAACTGGCGGCCCTGGTGGAGGACTTGTTCGCCACGATGTACGCGGCGCGCGGCGTGGGGCTGGCGGCGAACCAGGTGGGGGAGCCGGTGCGGGTGTTCGTCTACGACTGCCCGGACGACGAGGACGTGCGGCACCTCGGACACCTGGTCAACCCCCGGCTCGTGGAGGCCGACGGGGTGGTCGTGCGGGGCCCGGAGGGCTGCCTGTCCCTGCCCGGACTGGAGGCCGGCACGCCACGGTACGACCACGCCGTGGTCGAGGGCTTCACGGTGACCGGGGAGCCCGTCACCGTGCACGGGACGGGGTTCTTCGCGCGGTGCCTGCAGCACGAGTGCGACCACCTCGGGGGCCGGGTGTACGCGGATCACCTCACGGGGTGGCGCGGCCGCAGGCTGCGCAGGCAGGTGGCGAAGGCGTCCTGGAGCCGGGGCCGCGCCGCGCCGGACGGGGAGTGACCGGGGCCTGGAAACCCGGACCTGGAAACCGGGACCTGGAAACCCGGACCTGGAGACCCGGACCTGGAACCGGGACCTGGAAACCCGGACCTGGAACCGGGACCTGGAAACCGGGACCTAGAAACCCGGACCGCCCACCCGGTCGCCGGCCGCCGCCAGCCTGCCCCACAGCAGGTCGGCCAGGCTCCGCACCAACTCCGCGCGCGAGCAGGGCCGTTCGCCCAGCCACCAGTCGCCCGCCGCGTGCATCATCCCGACGATCCCGTGTCCCCACACCCGCGCCAGCTGCTGGGTGCCCGGTCCGAGGTCCAGCCGTTCCTCGATGACCTGCGCCAGTTCCTCGCCCATCCTGCGCAGCAGCGGCGCGGAGTGCTTGCCCACGTCGAAGCCGGGGTCGCCGGGATGGCCCCCCTCCGCCGGGTGCATCAGGAAGCGGTAGACCTGCGGCCGTGCCTCGATCGCCGCCAGGTACGTGTCCAGGGTGGCCTCCACGCGTTCCCTGCGGTCCGCCGGGGCGTCCAGCGCGGCCCGCAGCGAGGCGAGGAGGGCGTCCGTGTGCCGCTTGGCCAACGCCGCGTAAAGTCCGCCCTTGTCACCGAAGTGCCGGTACAGGATCGGCTTGGTGATGCCGGCCTCCGCCGCGATGGCGTTCATCGAGGCCTGCGGCCCGTCGCGCAGCACCACTCTGTCGGCGGCCTCCAGCAATTCGCGCCGGCGGCGGTCGGCGGACCGCTGCTGATCGGTCCGCTGCGTGGTGTCCATGAGCTCTCCCCACCCGTGCTGATTCGGTGACGCCAGCGCAAACTAACACCCAAGCCGCCCTCCGCATCGAACGGGCTGCCGACCGGTCATCGGGAGTTGACTTTTCCTACCGACCGGTAACAGACTCCTGTTACCGCTAGTAACACATTGCACCGCCGCTGGAGGGGACATGGCCGAGTTCACCATGGAGCTCAACGACGAACAGAAGGAGGTCCGCGACTGGCTGCACGGCTTCGCCGCCGACGTGATCCGGCCCGCGGCCGCCGAATGGGACGAGCGTGAGGAGACTCCCTGGCCGGTCATCCAGGAGGCCGCGAAGGTCGGCATCTACTCCCTGGACTTCTATGCCCAGCAGTACTTCGACGCCACCGGTCTCGGCATCCCGATGGCGATGGAGGAACTGTTCTGGGGGGACGCCGGCATAGCCCTGTCGATCGTCGGCACCGGCCTCGCCGCGGTGGGCGTCCTCGCCAACGGGACCGAGGAGCAGATCGGCACCTGGATCCCGCAGATGTACGGCGACGTCAACGACGTCAAGGTCGCCGCCTTCTGCTCCTCCGAGCCCGACGCAGGCTCCGACGTGGCCTCCATGCGCACCCGCGCCGTCTACGACGAGGCCAAGGACGAGTGGGTGATCAACGGCACGAAGACCTGGGCGACCAACGGCGGTATCGCCAACGTCCACGTCGTCGTCGCGGTCGTCGACCCCGAGCTGGGCTCCAAGGGCCACGCCTCCTTCATCGTCCCGCCGAACACCCCGGGACTGTCGCAGGGGCAGAAGTTCAAGAAGCACGGCATCCGCGCCTCGCACACCGCCGAGGTCGTGCTGGAGGACGTCCGGGTCCCCGGCTCCTGCCTCCTGGGCGGCAAGGAGAAGCTGGACGAGCGGCTGGCCCGCGCCCGCGAGCGGGCGAAGTCGGGCGGCGAGCGCGTCAAGAACGCGGCCATGGCCACCTTCGAGGCCTCCCGCCCGGCCGTCGGCGCGATGGCGGTCGGCACCGCGCGCGCCGCCTATGAGGTCGCCCTCGACTACGCCAAGACCCGCGAGCAGTTCGGCCGCCCGATCATCGACAACCAGGGCGTCGCCTTCCAGCTCGCGGACATGCGCACCCAGATCGACGCCGCCCGCCTGCTCGTCTGGCGCGCCTCCTGGATGGCGATCAACGGCAAGCCGTTCACGGCGGCCGAGGGCTCCATGTCGAAGCTGTTCGCGAGCGAGACCGCCAAGAAGGTCACCGCGCAGGCGATCCAGATCCTCGGCGGCAACGGCTACACCCGGGAGTACCCGGTCGAGCGGATGCACCGCGACGCCGCGATCTACACCATCTTCGAAGGCACGAGCGAGATCCAGCGCCTGGTGATCGCCCGCACCCTGTCCGGGATGCCGATCCGCTAGCGCGGCGCACCTGGTCCGGCGGCACCCACCGCCGAACGGTCGTGCCTCCCGGTAACGGCGGTGGCGCCGGGCGGCGGAGCCGCGGCCCGGAGCACCGGCCCGTCGGCCGCCTGGGGGCCCGGCGGCGATCGCGGCGGGTTCGGCCGCCTGCGGTGGCGGAGGGCCGGTGGTCCGCGCTGCCGGGTAGCGGTGGTCGTGGTCGGGTGGTGGGGTCGTGTCTGGGGACTGGCCGGGGAGGGTTGGCGGTTCGGCGGCGGGTGTGCCGGGGGCCGACGGCGGTTCTGGCGGTTCGGCCGCCTGCGGTGGCGGAGGGCCGGTGGTCCGCGCTGCCGGGTAGCGGTGGTCGTGGTCGGGTGGTGGGGTCGCGTCTGGGGACTGGCCGGGGAGGGTTGGCGGTTCGGCGGCGGGTGTGCCGGGGGCCGACGGCGGTTCTGGCGGTTCGGCCGCTTGCGGTGGCGGAGGGCCGGTGGTCCGCGCTGCCGGGTAGCGGTCGGTGGTCGTGGTCGGGTGGTGGGGTCGTGTCCGGGGGCGGGCCGGGGAGGCGCCTGGCGGCTACGCGGCGGGTGTGCCGGGGCCCGCGACGGCTTCGGCGGAGCCAGTCGCTCGGGGCGGTGGGGGGTCACCGCGTCGGCGGTGGCACGGTGGCCGGTGCCGCGCGGCTGTCCGACGGCCGGTTCCCGCGGCGCCGGCCGTCGGACCGGGCGGCGCCGTTCGGCCGAATGCGTCTCGCGGGTCCGCTCCGGGTCCGGGACGCTGGGCGTCGAGGCGGAGCCGCCGGGACTCCGCGCCCGGACCCACGGAGGACGCGATGCCGCGGACGGCCACGGAACTGCTGGAGACGACCACCGCGCAACTCGCCCCGGACCCGCGGGCCAACCCCCTCGTCCCGCTCATCGAGCGAGGCGCCGCCCCGCGCGAGACGCTCGCGGCGCTCGCCCTGGAACAGGGCTGGGTGATCCCCGCGGACCGCCGGGCCTTCCTGCACCTGGCGCGGCGCGCGGCGGACCGGCCGGAGACGGCCGCGTTCTTCACGGCGCTCGCCGAGGGAGAGGCGCTGGCGCAGCAGCGGCTGCCGGCGTTCGCGCGGGCCTGCGGCGTCGACGAGACCCGCGCCCGCGAGTACCGGCCGCTGCCGGGCTGCCAGGCGTACCCGGCCGGCGTCGCCTGGCTGGCGCTCAACGCCGCACCGGCCGACGTGGTCCTCGCGCTCACCGCCAACTTCTCCGCCTGGGGCGGCTACTGCGCGCGGATCGCCACGTCCCTGCGCTACCACTACGGCTTCACGGACGACGCCTGCGCGTTCTTCGACCTCTTCGCCCGGCCCGCTCCGGAGCTGGAGCGCGCGGCGACGGAGGCGGTCCGGGCGGCCCTGGACGAGGGGACCCTCGACGAGTCCCGCGCGTACACCTACGGCCGCCTGCTCCAGAACTACGAGGCGATGTTCTGGTCAACGCTGACGCACACGGCCTGACCGGCCGCTCACCCGGTCCGGCCGCTGCTGTGCGCGATGCACGCCACGTCGATGCGGTCGGCGAGCTTGGCGAGTTCGATCGTCAGCGCGGCCACCGTGTCCTCGTCGAGTCCGCCCTCCCCGGCCTCCACCAGATGCAGCCACCGCCCGCCCACGGTCCGCAACAACTTGCTTACGTCGGCCGCGGCCACCTGCAAGGTACCGCGGTCGTCGACGATCAGAGGCAGGGTCACTTCGCGGTTCACAGACGGGATGGTAGCCGCGCGGCGCTCACGCACCGTGCCAAACCGTGGTGATGTTGCAGAACTCGCGTATTCCGTGCCCGGACAGCTCACGCCCGAACCCGGACCGCTTGACCCCGCCGAAGGGGAAGGCCGGGTGGGAGGCGGTCATCCCGTTGAAGAACACGCCGCCCGCCTCCAGGTCCCGGGCGAACCGGTCGGCCTCGGCGTCGTCCCGCGTCCAGACGCTGGAACTCAGCCCGAACGGCGAGTCGTTGGCGATCAGCAAGGCCTCGTCCAGGTCGCCCGCCCGGTACAGCGTGGCCACCGGACCGAAGGCCTCCTCCCGGTGGATCCGCATCTCCCGGGTGACGCCGGCCAGCACGGTCGGCGGGTAGTACCAGCCGGGCCGGTCCGGCCGTTCACCGCCGCACAGCACGCTCGCCCCGCCGCGCCTGGCGTCGTCGACCAGTTCCTCCAGGTCGGTCCGCCCCCGCTCGCTGGCCAGCGGCCCGATCTCGGTGTCCTCGTCCATCGGGTCGCCGACCTTCAGCGACTCCATCCCCGCGACGAACCGCTCGGCGAAGGCGTCGTAGATGTCGGTGTGCACGATGAACCGCTTGGCGGCGATGCAGGACTGCCCGTTGTTCTGCACCCGCGCGGTCACCGCGACCCGCGCGGCCCGGTCGACGTCGGCGGACGGCATCACCACGAACGGGTCGCTGCCGCCCAGTTCCAGCACCGTCTTCTTGATCATCTCCCCGGCGGTGGAGGCGACCGCACGGCCCGCGGGCTCGCTGCCGGTCAGCGTGGCCGCCTTGACGCGCTCGTCCCGCAGCACGTCGTCGACCTGCGCGGAGCCGATCAGCAGGGTCTGGAAGCAGCCCACCTCGAAGCCGGCCCGGTGGAAGAGGTCCTCCAGGTACAGCGCGGTCTGCGGGACGTTCGAGGCGTGCTTGAGCAGGCCCACGTTGCCGGCCATCAGCGCGGGCGCGGCGAACCGCACCACCTGCCACAGCGGGAAGTTCCACGGCATCACCGCGAGGACGGGGCCCAGCGGCCGGTAGCGCACCCGGGCGCGGGTGGCGCCGGAGTCGTGCACGTCGGACTCGTCCGGCTCCTCGTCGGCGAGCAGCGCCTCGGCGCGCTCGGCGTACCAGCGCATCGCCTTGGCGCACTTGGCGGCCTCGGCGCGGGCCTGCCCGACCGGCTTGCCCATCTCGGTGGTCATCACCCGTGCGATGTCCCGCTGGTCCTGGTCCAGCAGCTCGGCGGCCCGGTTCATCAGGCGCCCGCGGTCGGCGAAGCCGGTCGTGCGGTAGGTGCGGAAGGTGGCCTCGGCGAGCTGGAGCCGCCGCTCGACCTCCTCCTCGTCCATGGCCTCGTACGTCTTGACCGTCTCGCCGTTCGCCGGGTTCACCGTCGCGATGGGCATGACCGACCTCCTCCTGAGCGGACCTGCTTCGACCTTCCCGCGCGGCGCGGGGCGGCGCAACGCGTGGGACCGTCAGGCCGAGTGCTCGGCCAGGCGGTCGAGAAACGCCGTCTGCGCTTTGACGATCACCTCGCGGGCCCGCTCCAGGGCGAACCAGGCCACCCGGTCCAGCTCCGGGAACTCCGCCGGCCGGCCCGATCCCGGCGGCCACTCCATGCGGAACGTGCCCGGGACGACCGTGGCCGGATCGAGGTCGGCCTCGACCGCCCAGGCCGTGACGACCTTGCCGCCGGACTGCCGGACCTCGCCGAGCGGGACGGCCTCGCCGTCGGGCGGCGGCAGTCCCAGCTCCTCCTGGAACTCGCGGCGGGCGGCCTCCCGCGCGCTCTCCTCGCCGGGCTCGTACTCGCCCTTCGGCACGGTCCACGCGCCGGCGTCGCGCCGGGCGAAGAACGGGCCGCCCATGTGACCGAGCAGCACCTCCAGGCCCTCGCCGGTGCGCCGGTACAGCAGCAGGCCCGCGCTGTGCCGGGCCGTCACGGGCGCACCCGCGGATGCGCGGCGAGCAGGGTCTCCACGGTGTCCGCCTCCTCGGGGCGTTTGTCCTCGCGGTAGCGCAGCACGCGGGCGAAGCGGAGCGTGACGCCGGCCGGGTAGCGTGTGGACCGCTGCAGGCCGTCGTAGGCGATCTCGACGACGAGTTCGGGGCGTACGGTCACCCCCCACCCCTTGTCCTCGACGGCCAGTTCCCGCAGGCGCTCGGTCTGCCAGGCGAGCATCGCGTCGGTCATGCCCTTGAAGGTCTTGCCGAGCATGGCGAAGGAGCCGTCGGCGTCGCGGGCGCCCAGGTGCAGGTTGGACAGCTTGCCCGTGCGGCGGCCGTGGCCCCATTCGGCGGCGAGGACCACCAGGTCGAGCGTGTGCACGGGCTTGACCTTCAGCCAGGACGCGCCGCGCCGGCCCGCGCTGTAGGCGGCGTCGAGGGCCTTGACCACCACACCCTCGTGGCCGCGCGCCAGCGTGCCGGCGAGGAACCGCTCCGCCTCGGCGGTGTCACCGGGGCCGGAGACCACGGTGCGGCGCACCCGCATCGGCGCGGGCACCAGCCGCGCCAGCTCCGCGTGCCGCTCGGTGAACGGCAGGTCGAGCAGGTCGCGGTCCGCCACCGACAGCAGGTCGAAGAAGACGGGGCTGACCGGGACCGTCTCCGCGGCCGCGGCCACGTCCAGGCTGGAGCCGACGCGGCCGGCGATCTCCTGGAAGGGGCGCGGCCGGCCGGCCTCGTCGAAGGCGATGACCTCGCCGTCCAGGACGAAGCGCTCGCCCCTCAGCCGCAGCGCCGCACCGGCCACCTCGGGCAGCCGGGCGGTGATGTCGTCGAGGGTGCGGGTGTAGATCCGCACGGCGTCGCCGTCGCGGTGCACCTGCACCCGGATGCCGTCCAGCTTCTCCTCCACCGCCGCGGCGCCGAGCTTGCCGACCGCCTCGGCCACCGACGAGGCGCTGTGCGCCAGCATCGGCAGGACCGGCCGGCCGACGGTGAGCCGGAACCGCTCCAGCGCCGCCGGCCCCTCCCCGAGCAGCGCCTGCGCCACCGCCTGCAGCGAGCCCGCCAGCATCACCGCCCGGCGCACGTCCGCGGGCGGCGCCCCGGTGGCCTGCGCCAGCCCCTCGACCGCGACGGCGTCCAGGGCGCCCTGCCGTACCTCGCCGGTGATCAGGCCGATCAGGAACCGCTGCTCGTCCTCCGTGGCCGCGCCCATCAACTCCCCGACCATCCGGGTCCGTTCGGCCTGGGCGCCGGCGCCCGACACCTTGCCCAGCCCGGTCAGGCGGGCGTCGACCTCGCGCACCGTCAGGGACGGCTCGGCCGCCGGGGGGACGGGACGGCTCAGCACCTTCCAGCCGATGCCGAGCCGTCCCTGCGGCAGCCGTCCCGCCAGGTAGGGGATGACCACCGGCACGTCGTCCGCCCCGGCCTCCCGGAACAGCTCGGCGAGCAGGGCTTGCTTCCGGGACCGCGCCGAGGTGGCGGCGACCTCCCGGGACACGTGGGCCAGCCGGGCGAGCAGCATGCAGTCATGGTGCACCGCGGGCGGCCCCGCCACACCTGCGCCTACGCCCGAACCGCGCTGTCGAGGTCGCTCATCAGCAGCTCCCCGTTGAGCGTGGCGGCCGCCCGGTAGCCGCCGGCCGCCGCGTTCACGACCTGCTCGGCGAAGCCCCGCACGTTGCCGGCCGCCCACACGCCGGGCACGGTCGTCAGGCCCGTCTCGTCGACCACCGGGTAGGCGCCGAACGGCGTCTCGTGCAGCTCGGCGCCCAGCCGCCGCAGCAGGTCCGTGCGCGGGACGGCACGGGGCGCGGTGAACAGGACCTCCAGGCTGTGCGTGCTCCCGTCCGCCAGCCGCACGGCGGTGAGCCGGTCGTCGTCGACCACCAGCCCGGCGACCTCGCCGGGCACCGTCCGCACACCGGCCGCGGCGAGCCGGCGCAGGTCGTCGTCCGACAGGTCCGACCCGGTGACCGTGTGCGGGAAGAAGGTCACGTCCTTCGACCACTGGGTGACCATCAGCGCCTGGTGCACGCTCGCCGGCGTCGTCGCCAGGACACCGAAGGCCCGGTCGCGCACCTCCCATCCGTGGCAGTACGGGCAGTGCAGCACGTCCCGGCCGAAACGCTCGGCGACGCCGGGAACGCCGGGCAGTTCGTCCGCGAGGCCCGTGGCGACGATCAGGCGGCGGGCGCGCACGGTACGGCCGCTCTCCAGGGACACGGTGAAGCCCGGCGCGACACCGACCGCCCGGTCCCGCACCAGCTCGACGCCGTAGCGTGCGATCTCCTCGCGGCCGACGGCCAGGAACTCGGCCGGGGGCATGCCGTCCCGGGACAGATAGCCCTGCATGTGGGCGGCCGGCGCGTTGCGCGGCTCGCCCGCGTCCACGACCAGGGTGCTGCGCCGGGCCCGGCCGAGGACCAGGGCGGCGGACAGCCCGGCCGCGCCGCCTCCGACGACGACCACGTCGTACTTCTCCGCCTTCCGGGGCTTCCGGATCGTGCTCTGGGTCATCGATGACCACCTCCACGCAGAAGGTGGCCCGGGTGCTGCCGCATTGACAAACCTGTTTGCCGAAACTGCAATGACCGTATGAGTGACGACACGGACGAGGTCCTCGCGGAGGTCGGCCCGCGGCTGAGGCGGCTCCGCAAGGAGCGGGGCGCGACACTCGCCGCGCTGTCGGCGGCGACCGGCATCTCGGTGAGCACGCTGTCGCGGCTGGAGTCCGGGCTGCGCAAGCCCAGCCTGGAGCTGCTGCTGCCGCTCGCGCGGGCCCACCAGGTGCCGCTGGACGAGCTGGTCGGCGCCCCGCCGGCCGGCGATCCGCGGGTGCGGTCGAAGCCGGTCGTGCGGGGCGGGCGCACCCACTGGCCGCTGACCAGCAGGCCCGGCGGCCTCCGGGCGTACAAGGTGCTCGAACCGCGGCGGAATGAGGTGCCCGAGCCGCGCAGCCACGAGGGTTACGAGTGGCTGTACGTGCTGTCCGGCCGGCTGCGGCTGGTGCTGGGCGAGCACGACGTCGTGCTGACGGCGGGCGAGGCGGCCGAGTTCGACACGCGGACGCCGCACTGGTTCGGGTCGACGGGGGAGGGGCCGGTGGAGTTCCTGAGCCTGTTCGGGCCGCAGGGCGAGCGGATGCACGTCCGGGCGCGGCCCGGGCGGCCGTGACGCGGTGCCGGTTGCGGCCCGGGCGGCCGTGACGCGGTGCCGGTTGCGCGGCGACTGTTCCCTGATGGGCAAGCGACCGCTTAGTATGCCGTCGGCCCCGGTCGATCCCGGGGGCGACCCCGGTCCGACGACGCAGTCCCGTGGAGGCGCGGCATGCAGGCATGGCAAGTGCACGAGAACGGCGAGCCGAGCGAGGTGATGCGGCTGGAGCAGGTCCCGACGCCCACGCCGGGCGACGGCCAGGTCCTGCTGAAGGTGCGCGCCGCGAACATCAACTTCCCGGACGCCCTGCTGTGCCGGGGCCAGTACCAGGTCCGCCCGCCGCTGCCCTTCACACCGGGCGTGGAGATCTGCGCCGAGACCGAGGACGGGCGCCGCGTGATCGCCAACCCGGCGCTGCCGTACGGCGGCCTCGCCGAGTACGCCGTCGCGGACGCCGCCGCCCTCCTGCCCGCGCCCGGCTCCCTGGACGACGCCGAGGCCGCCGCCCTGCACATCGGCTACCAGACCGGCTGGTTCGGGCTGCACCGCCGGGCCGGTCTCCAGGCCGGCGAGACGCTGCTGGTGCACGCCGCCGCCGGAGGCGTCGGCAGCGCGGCCGTCCAGCTCGGGAAGGCGGCGGGCGCCCGGGTCATCGGCGTCGTCGGCGGCGCCGAGAAGGCCGCCGTCGCCCGCGAGCTGGGCTGCGACCTCGTCGTCGACCGGCGTGCCGAGGACGTCGTCGCCGCGGTCAAGGAGGCCACCGGCGGGCGGGGCGCCGATGTGATCTACGACCCCGTCGGCGGCGCGGCGTACGCGCAGTCCGCGAAGGCCGTCGCCTTCGAGGGGCGGATCGTGGTCGTCGGCTTCGCCAGCGGCACCATCCCCAGCCCGGCGCTCAACCACGCCCTGGTGAAGAACTACTCGATCCTCGGCCTGCACTGGGGCCTGTACAACACCAAGAACCCGAAGCTGGTCCGGCACTGCCACGAGGAGCTCACCGAGCTGGCCGCCCGGGGCGCCGTCAAGCCGCTGGTCAGCGAGCGCGTGCCGCTGGGCGGGGCGGCGGGCGCCGTGCAGAAGGTGGCGGACGGCCTGACCACCGGCCGCGTCGTCGTGACCCTGGAGGAGACGGCATGACCGACGTCGAGGAACTGCGCCGCCGTACACGCGACCTGCTGGCCGCCAACCCGCCCGCGACCACCGGCCGCCTGGACTTCCTGCGGGCCCGCTTCGACGCCGGTCTCGCCTGGGTGCACTACCCCGAGGGCCTCGGGGGTCTCGGCGCACCCCGCTCCCTCCAGGCCGTCGTGGACGCCGAGCTGGAGGCCGCCGGCGCCCCCGACAACGACCCCCGCCGCATCGGCATCGGCCTCGGGATGGCCGCGCCGACCGTCCTGAAGTACGGCACCGAGGAGCAGAAGCGGCGCTATCTGCGGCCGCTGTGGACCGGAGAGGAGGTCTGGTGCCAGCTCTTCAGCGAGCCCGGCGCCGGGTCCGACCTGGCCGCGCTGGGCACCCGCGCCGTCCGTGAGGGCGACACCTGGGTGGTCGACGGGCAGAAGGTGTGGACGTCCAGCGCCCACCTCGCCCGCTGGGCCATCCTCATCGCCCGCACCGACCCGGACGTGCCCAAGCACCAGGGCATCACCTACTTCGTCTGCGACATGACCGACCCCGGCGTCGAGGTCCGCCCGCTGCGCCAGATCACCGGCGAGGCCGAGTTCAACGAGGTCTTCCTCACCGGCGTGCGCATCCCCGACTCGCGCCGGCTCGGCGAGGTCGGCGACGGCTGGCGGGTCGCGCAGACCACGCTGAACAACGAACGCGTCGCCATCGGCGGCATGCGGCTGCCCCGCGAGGGCGGCATGATCGGCCCGGTGTCGAAGACCTGGCGGGAACGCCCGGAGCTGCGCACCCACGACCTGCACCAGCGGCTGCTGAGGCTCTGGGTGGAGGCCGAGGTCGCCCGGCTCACCGGCGAACGCCTGCGCCAGCAGCTCACCGTCGGCCAGCCCGGCCCCGAAGGCGCCGGCATGAAGCTCGCGTTCGCCCGCCTCAACCAGGAGATCAGCGGCCTGGAGGTCGAACTCCGCGGCGAAGAGGGCCTGTTGTACGACGACTGGACCATGCGCCGGCCGGAGCTGGTGGACTTCACCGGCCGCGACGCCGGATACCGCTACCTGCGGTCGAAGGGCAACAGCATCGAGGGCGGGACCAGCGAGGTCCTGCTGAACATCGTCGCCGAGCGCGTCCTGGGCCTGCCCGCCGAGCCGCGCACCGACAAGGACGTCGCCTGGAAGGACCTGGCCCGATGACCGACCTGCTGTACTCGGAGGAGGAAGAGGCGCTGCGCGCCGCCGTCCGCGCCCTGCTCGCGGACCACTGCGACGCGGCGGGCGTCATCGCGCGCACCGAGTCGGACGCCCCGCACGACATCCGGCTGTGGAAGGCGCTCACCGACGGCATGGGCCTCGCCGGTCTGCTGGTGCCCGAGGAACTGGACGGGCAGGGCGCCACCCACCGGGAGGCCGCCGTCGTGCTGGAGGAGCTGGGGCGTGCCGTCGCGCCGGTGCCCTACCTGACGAGCGCGGTCGTCGCCACCGAGGCCGTGCTGGCCTGCGGGGCCGACGACCTGCTCACCGAACTGGCGTCCGCGACGACGATCGGCGCGCTCGCCGTCGGCCTGCACACCGCGCCGGGCGCGGCCTTCCCGGCCGTACGCGTCGACGACGGCACGCTGCACGGGGAGCTGACGGGCATCGCCGACGCGGCCGGCGCCGACGTGCTGCTGGTGCCCGCGGACGACGGCGGGCTGTACGCGGTCGCCGCCTCCGACGCCACGGTCACCCCGCAGGTGTCCTTCGACCTCACCCGGCCGCTCGCCACCGTCGCCCTCGACGGAGCCCCGGGCCGCCGGCTGGGAGACGCCGGACCCGCCGTGCGGCGTGCCCTGCGCGCCGGCGCCGGGCTGCTCGCCTCCGAGCAACTCGGCCTCGCCGAGTGGACGCTGACCGAGACCGTGCGCTACCTGAAGGAGCGCAAGCAGTTCAACCGGCCCGTCGGCGGCTTCCAGGCGCTCAAGCACCGGCTCGCCCAGCTGTGGCTGGAGGTCGTCAGCCTCCGCGCCGCCGCCCGCAACGCGGCCGACGCGCTCACCGTCGGCGAGGACGCCGACATCGCGGTCGCCGTCGCCCAGGCGTACGCGGCGCCCGTCGCCGTCCACGCCGCCGAGGAGGCGCTGCAGTTGCACGGCGGCATCGGCATGACCTGGGAGCACCCGGTCCACCTGTACCTCAAACGGGCCAAGGCCGACTCGATCGCCTACGGCACGGCGGGCGCCCACCGCGCCTCGCTCGCCGGACTGGTCGACCTCCAAGCCCCCTGAGATCGCACGGAACGAGCCCGCCCGGACCAGGGCGGGCTCTTCCGCGCGCCCGGATCAGGGCGGGCTCTTCCGCGCGCCCGGATCAGGGCGGGTTCTTCCGCGCGCCCGGACACCGGGGCGGCGGTGAACACACGGCGGCACTCCGGCCAACTCCTCTGCGCGGCAGGCCCTTTGCGGGCCCGGGCAGCTCATACTCCTTGAGGTTCCCCCGGCCCTCAAAGGGAGGCAGAGATGGCCCTCACCACCCGTCGCAGAGCCCTCACCACCTTCGGCGCCGCCCTCGCGGGCACCGTTGCCCTGCCCGCGGCAGACGCACTCGCCGGCGAACGCGGGCGCGGACCACGCCCGTTGTGGCGCGCCCACGCCCACAACGACTACGAGCACCCGCGCCCCCTCCTCGACGCCCTCGACCACCGCTTCGGCAGCGTCGAGGCCGACATCCACCTGGTCGGCGACCAACTCCTCGTCGCCCACGACCCGGTCGACCTCGACCCCGCCCGCACCCTCGAATCCCTCTACCTCGCCCCGCTGGCCGCCCGGGTCAGGGCCAACCGCGGTTCCGTCTACCGGGGTCACCACGAGCCGCTGCAACTGCTCGTCGACATCAAGACCGAGGGCTCCTCGACCTACCTCGAACTCGACCGCCACCTCCGGCGCTACTCGCACCTGTTCACCGCCTGCGCCCACGGCCGGGTCCGGCCCGGACCGGTCACCGCCGTCGTCTCCGGCGACCGCGCGGCCCGCGTCCCCATGGCGGCGCAGACCGTGCGCCACGCCTTCTACGACGGCCGGCTCACCGACCTCGGCAGCTCCGCGCCCGCCTCCTTCATCCCGCTGATCAGCGACAACTGGACCCTGAACTTCAGCTGGCCCGGCGTGGGCGCCTTCCCCGACGCCGAGCGGACCCGGCTGCGGGGCATCGTCCAACAGGCCCACGCCCGCGGTCAGAAGGTGCGCTTCTGGGCCACGCCGGACGGGGCGGGACCGGCCCGCGACGCGCTGTGGGCGGAACTGCTCGCCGCCGGCGTCGACTACCTCAACACGGACGACCTGGCCGGCCTGGAGGCGTTCCTGGACGCCCACGAAGCGGCGTAACCACACGTTCGGGGGACAGGTCAGCCACCCGGAGCGCCCCTCCGCTGCGCCACACTTGCGGCCGAACGCCGCGAAACGGGCGTGGCGGAGGAGGTTGACGATGGCCATTTCCATCTCTGTGGTGCTGCTGCTCCTGATCCTGGCGGTGATCTTCCTGCGCAGCGGCGGACTGAAGTTCTCGCACGCCCTGGTGTGCGGGCTGCTCGGCTTCTACCTGGCGAGCTCCAGCATCGCGCCCACCATCCACAGCGGCTTCACCGCGACGGCGGACATCGTCGGCAGCCTTCGGCCGTGACGCTCACGGCGTGCTGAACACCCCGATGCCGTTCGGGACCAGGCGCTCCGCGCCCCCCGACGGATGGTTGCGCACCGTCACGGAGTCCGCGCCCGGCCCACGGGCGACCAGGGTCGTCGACCCGCCGCCGTCCAGGCTGAAGGCGTCCACCGATCCCAACGCCCGCATGGCACGCGCCACTTCGGCGATCGTCAGGCCGGTGCGGTACTCCGGGGAGCCGTCCAGCGCGAACAGCAGCAGACGACGCCCGCCGTCCGCGGCGCCGACGGCCGTGCGCACGGCCGAGGCCGCGTCGTCGAGACCCGGCAGGGGCCGTCCGTCCTTCAGGACCGGGTAGCCGCCGATCGCGAAACGGTAGGGCGTCCGGGCCACGGACGCCACCAGCCGGTGCGACACCGTCACCGCCTCGCCCTCGGAGAACTTCCGCAGCCGCTGCGCGCCCGCCTCCCGGCCGACGAGCACCGTGGTCCCGGCGGCGATGGCGCCCCCGCCCGGTGTGTCGGACGTCTCCACGACCCGCCCGTGACGGATCGTCACCTCGTAGGTGTCCGTGCTGCACGGCGCCGCCCGGTCGGTGTCCGTGCCGCACGTGGCGCGCACCCGGGAGGCACTGCCCCAGTCGGAGGTGAAGGCCCCGATCGACCCCACCGGCAGCGCGTACTGGTTGAGCCCGCCGAGCGGCAGGCTTCCCGCGGGCGTGCGGACCGAACCGTCCAGCGACAGGCGGTCGAGGCGGGCCCTGCGGTCGGCGTCCACGCCGAACACGTCCCGCGTGGTGGTCCCCGGCGGCAGCGCCGGGCCGAAGCGCTGCCCGGCCGGCACCGCGGCCTTCAGCGCCCGCCCGTCCGCGATCGCCGGTCCGACGGTCGCGCCCGTCGCCTCGACGCCCGGATGCTGCGACTCGGAGATGTCGAAGAAGTCCCCGTTGACGCCCGCGACGGCGCCCTGGGCGTCCGCCAGCGCGGACACCGCGGCCCGCGCGGCCACCGCCCGCGGATACAACAGGCCGACCCGCACGCGCTCGTCGCTCAGGTCCACGGTCAGCACATGGGCGCGGGCGGTGCCCTTGGCCCCCTGGAAGTCCACCTCCTCGTACGTGACACCCGGCGCGATCACCGTGGCGCGCTGCGCGGCGCCGGCCTGCGGCGCCCCCGTGAGGGCGGCCCCGGCCAGCGCGCCGAGCGCCGTCAGGAACGCCAGTACCGCTCTGCCGGATCCGTATGCCGCCCAACGCCTCTGACGTAACGTCACCCTTGCCCCTTGAGGTCTCGTCGTCTGTCCAGCACTTCCGGTGAAGTGCAGCAGACGGCGACGGACCGCGGGAGCGGTCAGGCGTCGACTACGCGTGAACGGGTGAGAAAACGCACCCCCTCGGGTGCTTCCAGCGAGAATCCGCTGCCCCGTCCCTCGACGACGTCCACGATCAGCCGGGTGTGGCTCCACACCTCGTACTGACTGCGCGACATCCAGAACGTCACCGGCTCCGCCACGCCGTCGACCCGGAGTTCCGCCAGCAGCACGTCCGAGCCGCCGGTGCGGAACTCGCCCTCCGGGTAGCACATCGGCGCGCTGCCGTCGCAACAGCCGCCGGACTGGTGGAACATCAGCGGACCGTGCACCGCGCGCAGCCGCCGCACCAGGTCGGCGGCCGCGGGCGTCAACTCGACGCGGGGGATCTCCTCATACATGAACCCAGCGCAGCACACCCGACGTTGCGACAGGGTTGCGCGCCGCGGACCCGGCCCCCGAGTGATCCCGTACCTGTCGCCGGTGGCTCGAAAGGCACCGTGGCGGGAGTTCACCCCGGGCGGCCACGCTGACGGGCATGACTGCCGACTCCTTGCGCGGAAAGGGCTCCGGAGGAAAAGGCTCCGGACACGTGCTCCTGCGCGCAGCCGCCGTCACGGCCGCCGCCCTGCTGACCCTCGTGCCCGCCCCGGCCGCCCACGCCACGGCCGCCGGCGCCCCGGGCGGTGCGGCGGCCCTGCCGCTCGGCGACGCCGACCTGGTGGAGACCCGCTCCACCGAGACCCTCGCCGACGGCGTCACGCTCACCCGGATCGTCCGGGGCACCGAACCCGCCCCGGCGGACCGGATCAACACCACCACGCGCGGCCCGTGGCGGGTGAACGTCCTCACCGTCGACCCGCACCGCACCCGCGGGCACCTGGCGGCCACGTACGGGCCGGACCTGGCCGGCGTCGAGAGGACGACCGACCTCGTGAGCTCCTCCGGCGCCCTCGCCGGGGTCAACGCCTCCTTCTTCACGTTCACGGCGAACCGCCAGTACCCCGGCGACCCGGTGGGGCTCGGGCTGTACGGCGGACGTCTCCTCAGCGAGCCGGCCGGCGACCCGGCCGAGGCGGACTTCGTCGTGGACGCCCGCAGCGGCAGGGTCCTCATGGGCCACCTGGGCTGGACCGGCAGCGTGCGCAACCGGAACACCGGCGCCGTGCTGCCGCTGGAGTACGTCAACCACCCGCCGGTCGTGCCGGCCGCCTGCGCCGGCCTCGGCGACCCGACGCGGTGCGCCTTCCCGGCGATGTCGTTCAGTTCACCCCCGAGTTCGCCGCCGCCACCCCGTCCGGAGCGGGCGTGGAGGTGGTCCTCGACCGGCGTGGCTGTGCGGTCCGCACGTCGGCGCAGCGGGGCACGGAGCTGACCTCCGGCCAGACCTCGCTGCAGGCCACCGGCCAGGACGCGGCGGCCCTGCTGCGGGTGGCGGACGGCGGATGCCTGCGGACCACGTCCGTGCTGACCGACGAGGAGGGCGAGGAACTGCCCCTGCGGTCCGGCCTGTCCGGCGTGAACGGCCGCTACCGCCTCACCCGGGACGGCCGCGTCGTCGTCCCGGCGGGCACCGGCGGCTTCTTCGACCGCAACCCCCGCACGATCGCCGGCACGACGAAGGACGGCAGGATCGTGCTCGCCACCGTCGACGGCCGCATGACCACCGGCGTCGGCACCACGATGGACGAGACCGCGGCCGTCGCCCGGGCGCTGGGCCTGCGGGACGCGGTCAACCTCGACGGCGGCGGCTCCACGGCGATGTCGGTCCGCGGACAGCTGGTCAACCGGCCGAGCGGGACGGCCGAGCGGGCCGTCGGCGACGCCCTGGTCTTCCTCGACCGCCCCTACCGCCGCGGCTGAGCGACGGCTCTCGCGGGGCGGCTGACGGGCCCGCACGACGGCAGAGTGACTTGGCTCACATGGCGTGCCGACGGTGCCCCCGCGACGATGGTGCAGTCACTGGCAGGCTGAAGGGAGCGGCGATGTTCCGCAAGGTGCTGGTCGCCAACCGTGGTGAGATCGCGATCAGGGCATTCCGGGCGGGTTACGAGCTGGGAGCCCGCACCGTCGCCGTCTTCCCGCACGAGGACCGCAACTCGCTGCACCGGCTCAAGGCCGACGAGGCGTACGAGATCGGCCAGCCCGGGCACCCGGTGCGGGCGTACCTCTCCGTCGAGGAGATCGTCCGCGCCGCGCGGCGGGCGGGCGCGGACGCGGTGTACCCGGGGTACGGGTTCCTGTCCGAGAACCCCGAGCTGGCGCGCGCCTGCGAGGAGGCCGGCATCACCTTCGTCGGCCCCAGCGCCGACACCCTCGAGCTGACCGGCAACAAGGCGCGCGCGGTGGCCGCCGCCCGCGCGGCCGGCGTCCCCGTGCTCGGTTCCTCCGCGCCCTCCACGGACGTGGACGAACTGGTCCGCGCCGCCGAGGAGATCGGCTTCCCCGTCTTCGTCAAGGCGGTCGCGGGCGGCGGCGGCCGCGGCATGCGGCGGGTGACGGAGCCCGCGCAGCTGCGCGAGTCGATCGAGGCCGCGTCCCGGGAGGCGGCGTCCGCGTTCGGCGACCCCACCGTCTTCCTGGAGAAGGCCGTCGTCGACCCCCGCCACATCGAGGTGCAGATCCTCGCCGACGGCGAGGGCAACGTCATCCACCTCTTCGAGCGCGACTGCTCGCTCCAGCGCCGGCACCAGAAGGTGATCGAGATGGCGCCCGCGCCCAACCTGGACCCGGAGCTGCGGGACCGCATCTGCGCCGACGCGGTCCGCTTCGCCCGCGAGATCGGCTACCGCAACGCGGGCACCGTGGAGTTCCTGCTCGACCGCGACGGCAACCACGTCTTCATCGAGATGAACCCGCGCATCCAGGTCGAGCACACGGTCACCGAGGAGGTCACCGACGTCGACCTGGTCCAGGCCCAGCTGCGCATCGCCTCCGGCGAGACGCTCGCCGGCCTCGGCCTCTCCCAGGACACCGTGAAGCTGCACGGCGCGGCCCTGCAGTGCCGTATCACCACCGAGGACCCCGCCAACGGCTTCCGCCCGGACACCGGCCGGATCAGCGCCTACCGCTCGCCCGGCGGCTCCGGCATCCGGCTGGACGGCGGCACCACGCACGCCGGCACGGAGATCAGCGCCCACTTCGACTCGATGCTGGTCAAGCTCACCTGCCGGGGACGCGACTTCCGGGCCGCGATCGGCCGGGCCCGGCGCGCCGTGGCCGAGTTCCGCATCCGGGGCGTGGCCACCAACGTCCCGTTCCTGCAGGCGGTCCTCGACGACCCGGACTTCCAGGCCGGCCGGGTGACGACGGCGTTCATCGAGGAGCGCCCGCACCTGCTGACCGCGCGCTCCTCGGCCGACCGCGGCACCAAGCTGCTCACCTACCTCGCCGACGTCACCGTGAACCGGCCGCACGGCGAGCGGCCCGACCTGATCGACCCGGTCACCAAGCTGCCCCCGCTGCCCGCCGGCGAGCCGCCCGCGGGCTCCCGGCAGCGGCTCGTCGAGCTCGGCCCCGAGGGCTTCGCCCGCCGGCTGCGCGAGTCGCCGACCATCGGCATCACCGACACCACCTTCCGCGACGCCCACCAGTCGCTGCTCGCCACCCGGGTGCGCACCAAGGACCTGCTCGCCGTCGCGCCCGTCGTCGCGCGGACCCTGCCCGAGCTGCTGTCCCTGGAGTGCTGGGGCGGCGCCACCTACGACGTCGCCCTGCGCTTCCTCGCCGAGGACCCGTGGGAGCGGCTGGCCGCGCTGCGCGAGGCGGTGCCCAACATCTGCCTGCAGATGCTGCTGCGCGGGCGCAACACCGTCGGCTACACCCCGTACCCGACCGAGGTGACGGACGCCTTCGTCGAGGAGGCCGCCGCCACCGGCATCGACATCTTCCGGATCTTCGACGCGCTCAACGACGTCGGCCAGATGCGCCCCGCCATCGACGCGGTACGGGCCACCGGCACCGCGGTCGCCGAGGTCGCCCTCTGCTACACCTCCGACCTGTCCGACCCGAACGAGCGCCTGTACACCCTCGACTACTACCTGCGCCTGGCCGAGCAGATCGTCGAGGCGGGCGCCCACGTCCTGGCGGTGAAGGACATGGCGGGCCTGCTGCGCGCGCCGGCCGCCGCGAAGCTCGTCTCGGCGCTGCGCCGCGAGTTCGACCTGCCGGTGCACCTGCACACCCACGACACCGCGGGCGGCCAGCTCGCCACCTACCTCGCCGCGGTCCAGGCCGGCGCCGACGCGGTCGACGGGGCGGTGGCCTCCATGGCGGGCACCACCTCGCAGCCCTCGCTGTCGGCGATCGTCGCGGCGACCGACCACTCCGAGCGCCCCACCGGGCTCGACCTGCAGGCCGTCGGCGACCTGGAGCCGTACTGGGAGAGCGTCCGCAGGATCTACGCCCCGTTCGAGGCGGGCCTAGCCTCCCCGACCGGGCGCGTCTACCACCACGAGATCCCCGGCGGCCAGCTCTCCAACCTGCGCACCCAGGCCGTCGCCCTCGGTCTCGGCGACCGCTTCGAGGAGATCGAGGCGATGTACGCCGCCGCCGACCGCATCCTCGGCCACCTGGTCAAGGTCACCCCGTCGTCCAAGGTGGTCGGCGACCTCGCCCTGCACCTCGTCGGCGCGGACGTGACGCCGGAGGACTTCGAGGCGGAGCCGAACCGGTTCGACATCCCCGACTCCGTGATCGGCTTCCTGCGCGGCGAGCTGGGCACCCCGCCCGGCGGCTGGCCGGAGCCCTTCCGCACCAAGGCGCTGCAGGGCCGCGCCGAGGCCCGGCCGGTGCGGGAGCTGACGGCGGACGACCGCACGGGCCTGGCCAAGGACCGGCGCGCCACACTCAACCGGCTGCTGTTCCCCGGCCCGACCCGCGACTTCGAGACCCACCGGCAGGCCTTCGGCGACACCAGCGTCCTCGACAGCAAGGACTTCTTCTACGGGCTGCGCCCGGGCAAGGAGTACGCCGTCGACCTCGAGCCCGGCGTGCGGCTCCTCATCGAGCTGGAGGCGGTCGGCGAGGCCGACGAGCGCGGCATGCGGACGGTGATGTCCACGCTCAACGGCCAGCTGCGCCCCATCCAGGTCCGCGACAAGGCGGCGGCCTCCGACGTGCCGGTGACGGAGAAGGCCGACCGCGGCAACCCCGGCCATGTCGCCGCTCCGTTCGCCGGCGTGGTGACCCTCGCGGTCGCCGAGGGCGACGAGGTGGCGGCCGGGGCGACCGTCGCCACCATCGAGGCGATGAAGATGGAGGCCGCGATCACCGCGCCCAAGGCCGGCACGGTCGCCCGCCTGGCCATCAACCGCATCCAGCAGGTGGAGGGCGGTGACCTGCTCGTCGAGCTGGCCTGATCCCGTACGCCACGACGAGCGGGCGGGTGACAATCGGTCCGGGCGGCGTCGGGCCGCCCGGCCGCTGTCGCCGCCGTCACGGGAACAGAATGCTTCCGGGGCGTGTTGCCCTGGCGGGTTAAGATACCCGCGGGGGTATATACGAGGAGGAAGTGTGCAACTCGACATGTCGGCCGACGAGCTGAAGTCGGCGCTCAACCGGCTGCGGCGCGCCCAGGGCCAGCTCGCCGGCGTCATCCGGATGATCGAGGAGGGCCGGGACTGCGAGGACGTGGTCACCCAGCTCGCGGCGGTCTCCCGGGCCCTGGACCGGGCCGGGTTCTCGATCATCGCGACCGGGCTGGAACAGTGCATGACCAGCGAGGACCCCGAGGTGCGGGACTCCGTCCAGATGCGCGCCCGCCTGGAGAAGCTCTTCCTGTCCCTGGCCTGACCCCGCCTTTGGCACAGGTGTGACCGTCACCGCGCGGGGGAACCCGGGGTCGGCACACCGGACGGGCAGTGTTCCAGGGAGGCCCCATGACGACGGTCGCCGCGCGCTACGACGACGAGTCCGACGAGCCGCTGGCGGGCTACGCCGTGCTCAGCGGCGTCTTCGCGACGGGCCTCGCGGCGTTCACCGCGGTGGCGCGGCGCCGCGGCGTACGGCTGCCGCAGCGGGTGCCCCCGTGGGACGTGGCCCTGCTGGGAGCGGCGACGTACAAGGCGTCCAGGCTGCTGTCCAACGACAAGGTCACCAGCTTCGTGCGGGCGCCGTTCACCCGCCGCACGGGGGAGGGCGAAGGCCCCGAGGTCATGGACGAACCGCGCGGAGGCGGCGTGCGCCACGCCGTCGGCGACCTGGTGTCGTGCCCCTTCTGCACCTCGGTCTGGCTGGCCGGCGCCCTGGTCTGCGGCTACACCGCCGCCCCCCGCGCCACCCGCCTGGTCTGCGCCGGCCTCGGCGCGGTCACCATCTCGGACTGGCTGCAGTACGCCTGGACGTGGACCCAGCGGACCGCGGAGGAGTGACGTAGGCGCCGCAGCCGTCGGCCGCCGGCCGTCGGCCGCCCCCCGGTCGGACCCGGGGCCGGGGAGGTGAACCGGGGCGCTCCGTCGACGAGGCGGTGTGGCCGTGCCGACGAGGGGCACCCGGTGGGGCCGAGGCGGGTCCGGCCGGACCCGCCGTGCGCAGGCAGGAGGTGGTGGACATGGGCCATGGTGGGAACGTCATCGACGAGCTGATGACCGATCATCGCGAGGTCGAGGAGATCTTCGGCCGCATCGAGGCGCTGCCGCCCGGTGCGAAGGACCGCAAGACCTACGCCGAGCAGGCCACGATGGAGCTGGTCCGGCACTCGGTGGCGGAGGAGGCCTATCTCTACCCCGCCGTCCGCAAGCACGTCGACGGCGGCGACGCGCTGGCCGACCGGGAGCTGCAGGATCACGCCCGGGCCGAGCAGATCATGAAGGACCTGGAGAGCCGCGAGCCGGGCGACGCCGAGTTCGACCGGCTCATCGGGATGCTGATGACCGAGATCCGCGAGCACGTCGCGGACGAGGAGCGGAACCTCTTCCCCCGGCTGCGCGCCTCGTGCTCCGCCGAAGCGCTGGACGAGATCGGCGACAAGGTCCGGCAGGCGAAGAAGACGGCCCCGACCCGTCCCCACCCGTCCGCTCCGGACAAGCCGCCGGCCAACAAGCTCCTGGCGCCGGGCGCCGGACTGGTCGACCGGCTGCGCGATGCGCTGACCGGCCGCGGCAAGACGGACGACTGACGAGCGGGGCGGGCGCCCCGGCCATGGCGGGCGGGCTGCTGCGACTGGCGGCGGGACTGCCGCCGACGCCGGCCGTGCCGCCGGCGCCGGCCGTGCCGCCGGCGCCGGTCCTGCCCATGGCCGTGGCGGAGTCCGTCTCGGACACTGCGGGCACGGCCGTCCTGCAGACCGACCCGCGCGGTCGCGTCCTCGGCGTGTGGAGCCTCGGCGGCCCGCCCGTCCTGAGCCTGCTGTGGAACTCGCGGGACCGCGCGGAGCGCTGGTGACCGGTGGCCCGCTCGTCGCCGGCGCGATCGGCGCGATCGGCGCGATCGGCGCGGGCCTGCCGGCCCGGTCCCGCCACGCCCTCCGTCCGGTGCCGCTCGCGCCGGAGCCGGCCGACCGGGCGGCCCGGGAGGCGCTGCGTACGGCGGCCTCACCGCCCGCCGCCCGTTCCCGGGCGGCGATGTCTCACCGGTCTCACCGGCTTCAATCGGTCTCGCTGGTCTCGCTGGTCTCGCTGGTCTCGCTGGTCTCGCTGGTCTCGCCGGTCTCAATCGTTCTCGCCGGTCTCGCCAGTTTCGCCCGGTCTCGTCCGTCTCAGGCGATGAGTGCCTGGTCCGGTCCGAGCCGGTCCAGGAGCGGGGCGCGGTGGAGGCCGGCCACGGGGGCGAGCAGGTCGGGGTGGCGCAGCAGCGCCGCTGCCCGGCGGTCGCGGTCGTCCGGCCGGACCAGGCGCCGGAACTCCACCGGCACGCCCGCCGCGTGCTCGCCGTCGGCCAGCCCGGCCACCGCCGACGCGGCGAGTGCCGGATCGGTGAGCAGACAGGCCGCCCAGCTCGCCACGACCTCGTCCACCCAGCTGCGCCAGGCCGAGTCCTCCGCGTCCTGAACGTCCTCGGCGTCCTCAGGGTCCAGCGCGTCCTGGCCGACGTCCGAACCGATGACCCGGTCGAGCCGGGCCGAGCCGCCCGGGCCCGTCATGCCGAGCAGCGCGGCGTCCATCGCCGTCGGATAGCGCAGCCATGCCGCCACGGTGACCGCCTGACGAGCCTGCACCTCGCACAGGGCGGAGGCCAGCGCCCCGCCGGACGCCGGATAGGCGCGGATCAGCCATTGCGTGGTCGCGGCGATGACGGGGGAGAGGTCTGCGAGCACAGCGGGCCGTCCGAACTGCTTCCAGGGGGAACGGGGGACTGCTGAAACGGTAGCTCTCGGCACCCGCCCCCGGACATGCCCGAGCCGCCACCACCGACGTGGGCTCGGCCACACCCGCCCCGAAGGGGCCTCACTGCTCCCGGAAGGCCGTGACGACCTGTCGGCGGCGCAGTTCCTCCAGCGCGTCCCGCTGGCGGCGGGCCCGTTCCAGCAGGCCGTCGAGGAGGTCCGCGTCCAGCCGCTCCTCACCGCCGTCGGCGAGCTCGCGCAGCGCCCGCCACGCGGCCACCTTGCCCTCGACCCCCAGCCGCAGCGCCTCCACCTCCACCAGCGGGGTCAGCGGGGAACGGCGTACGAGGCGGCCGTTGGCCTTGAACCGGCCCGCCCGCTCGGCCGCCCGCCCGGCGTACACCTTGTACTGCCGTACCGGGATGCCGAGCCGCCGCATGATGTCCAGCAGGGCCGCCCGGTCCTCGGCGAGGTCGGCGGCCAGCGGCTCCAGCGCGGCGGCGAGGGCCGAACCGCGGTACGACCGCACCATGTGCCGGGCCCGCCCGGCGCCGGCGGTGGCGGCCGCCAGGTGGTCGTTGAGGTAGATGCCCAGAAGAGGCGAGACACCACCCGGCGACGAGCCCTGGTGGCCGGTGGCGGGGAGCAGCCGGTTCATCATCTCGGTCCTTCGATTCGCCTCGTCGCCGTCCGCGCGGCCGGCGACGGCAGCCGTCGAGTACCCGTTCGCGGGGGCCGTACAGCTCAATCGCTCAGTCGATCAGGGCGTGGCGTCGAAAAACGCGAATGGATTCCCTTGTCCTGGTAACGCAATGCCCGACACCCCGAGGGATTCGGTGGGCGCTCGATCACCGGTCGCAGCCGAACCTTCCGTGGACAGACGGATCCCGAGGTAGCTGATGGCGACACACACCGAACCGGTCGCACCCGTCCCGGCGGCGAAGCCCCGCGGCAAGGCCCGGGTGATCGTCACCTGGCTGACCACGACCGACCACAAGAAGATCGGGCATCTGTATCTGATCACCTCGTTCTGCTTCTTCCTGGTCGGCGGGGCGCTGGCCATGGTGATGCGGGCGGAGCTGGCCCGGCCGGGGATGCAGCTGATGTCCACCGAGCAGTACAACCAGGCGTTCACCATGCACGGCACGATCATGCTGCTGCTCTTCGCGACACCGACGTTCGCGGGGTTCGCCAACGAGATCATGCCGCTGCAGATCGGCTCCCCCGACGTCGCCTTCCCGCGGCTGAACATGCTCTCGTACTGGCTGTTCCTCTTCGGCGGCCTGATCGTCCTCGGCAGCTTCCTCACCCCGCAGGGCGCCGCCGACTTCGGCTGGACCGCCTACACCCCCCTCAGCGGACCCGTCCGCAGCGCCTACGTCGGCGGGGACCTGTGGATCACGGGCCTGGCGCTGGCCGGGTTCGGCACGATCCTCGGCTCGGTCAACTTCGTCACCACGATCATCTGCCTGCGCGCCCCCGGCATGACCATGTTCCGCATGCCGATCTTCACCTGGAACGTGCTGCTCACCTCGGTGCTGGTGCTGCTCGCCTTCCCCGTGCTGGCCGCCTCCCTGCTCGTGCTGGAGGCCGACCGGCGCTTCGGCGCCCGCGTCTTCGACGCCGCCAACGGCGGAGCGCTGCTGTGGCAGCACCTGTTCTGGTTCTTCGGCCACCCCGAGGTGTACATCCTCGCCCTGCCGTTCTTCGGCGTGATCAGCGAGATCATCCCGGTGTTCTCCCGCAAGCCGGTCTTCGGCTACATCGGCCTGATCGGCGCCACCATCTCCATCGCGGGACTGTCCATGACCGTGTGGGCCCACCACATGTTCGCCACCGGGGCGGTGTTGCTGCCGTTCTTCTCCTTCATGAGCTACCTCATCGCCGTACCCACCGGCGTGAAGTTCTTCAACTGGATCGGCACCATGTGGAAGGGGTCGGTGTCGTTCGAACCGCCGATGCTGTGGGCGCTCGGCTTCCTCGTCACCTTCCTCTTCGGCGGCCTGACCGGCGTCATCCTGGCCTCCCCGCCCATGGACTGGCAGGTCACGGACACCTACTTCGTGGTCGCGCACTTCCACTACGTCCTGTTCGGCACGATCGCCTTCTCGATGTTCGGCGGGTTCAGCTTCTGGTGGCCCAAGATGACCGGGAAGATGCTCGACGCACGACTGGAGCGGATCCAGTTCTGGACGCTGTTCGTCGGCTTCCACACCACCTTCCTCGTCCAGCACTGGCTGGGCACCTCGGGCATGCCCCGCCGCTACGCCGACTACCTGGCCGCCGACGGCTTCACCGCCCTCAACACCATCTCCTCCATCGGCGCCTTCCTGCTGGGGCTGTCCACGCTGCCGTTCCTCTACAACGTGTGGAAGACCGCCCGGCACGGCGAGCGGATCGAGGTCGACGATCCCTGGGGCTTCGGGCGTTCCCTCGAATGGGCCACCTCCTGCCCGCCCCCGCGCCACAACTTCACCACCCTGCCGCGCGTCCGCTCCGAGTCCCCGGCCTTCGACCTGCACCACCCGGAGGCGGCACAGTACGACCACAAGGAGGACACCGGACGGCGCGACGCCCTGGACGCCCCGGGGCACTGAGCCCGACTTCGGGCGGACCTGTCCGCGCCGGGCGTGGCCCGCTCGCCGGGCGGGACCGCCGTGCCAGTCATCGGCCCGTCGGCCGTGGCGGCGGGCCGACGGCCATCAGCCGTGCGAAGTAGCCCTCCGGCACGCCCTCGCCGACGGGAGCGCCGTCCGCCTCGATCCAGGCGTGCGCGGTGAACGGCGGGACGACCCGCACGCCGGTGCACCAGGTCGGCCACGTCCCGCCGAGCCGGCACAGCAGCGCGGCCCCGAGGGAACGCGGCAGGCACCCCTTCGGTCCGGCGCAGCGCAGGCTGGCGGCGCACATCGCGTCCCGCGCGCTGCGGGCCTGCTCGGCGGTGGCGGGCGCGGCGCCGCGCCGCAGGACGCCGAGGACGGCCCGGATGCGCCGCGGCGGCAGCAGGGCGATGACGATCGCGGGGAGCAGCACGAGGCGGGCGGTCAGACGGCGCGTCAGGGGCACGCCGGTGGGCCGTTCGAGAGCGCTGGGCGTCGTCATGAGGCGAGCCCCGACCCGCGGAGCTGCCGCACGAGCGCCTCGACGTCCCGCATGGCCTGCGCCCGGTCGACGTCGAACTCCTCGACGAGCGCGGCAGCCGCGTCCGCCTCCTCGCCGCCGCCGATGAGCGTGCGCACCACGAGGGTGGCGGTCGGATTCAACTCCCAGTAGGTTCCTGCTCCTTCGTCCAGCAGCACGGTGCCGTAGTCGGTCTCGGCCGTGGAGACGGTGTCGCCGAACCGCAGGGGCATGTGAGGGCCTTTCTGACGTCGGGATCGGTCAGGGTCGGGGAACGGGGGCGTGGTCGCGGGTACGTCCGCGCAGCCACACCTCGGTGGCGATCGTCGAGTAGAGGATGGCGTCGGACAGCCCCGGTGAGGCGGGCCGGCGGGCGAGGCGGCGCAGTTCGGCGCCGTCCACCAGGCCGAGTCGCTCCAGCCGGGAGTCCTCCCACAGCGCCAGCAGGTCGGCGCGGTGTGCGCGCAGCCCGTTGGAGGCGTCCATGGAGGCCGAGGCCTTGTCGGCCCGCCGCAGGCAGTCCTCGGGCACGATCCCGCGCATCGCCGCGCCCAGGACGGGCTTGTACGCCCACGGCGTCACGCGCTCGGACGGGCGTACGGCGAGACACGCCTCGATGACCCGGTCGTCGAGGAACGGGGACGCCATCGGCAGACCGGCGCGGGCCGCCATCCGGTCCAACTGCCGGATGACGCGGGAGCACGAGCGGATCTGCTCCAGGTCGGTGTGCAGTCCGCGGTCCGGGTGCAGCGGAGAGGCCGTCGCCGCGGCGGCGAGCAGGGCCCGGCGGGCCATCCGTTCGGCCTCGGGGGTCACCCAGTCGAACAGGCGCGGGGCCATGCCCCAGCCGAGCCCCGTGGCGACGGACGGCGGCAACGGGCCGCGCAGCCCGCCCGCGGCGTCGGCGAGCCACCTGCCGTACGGCCGGGCGTCGGCCAGGGCGCGGACCGTGCCGCCGAGCGGCCACTGCCACAGCGCCCGGAACCCGCGCAACTGGCGCAGCGCGAACAGCGGCCGGGTGCGCAGCAGCCGGTGGTAGTACGCCTCGGAGCACCACGCCACATGGTCCCCGCCGATGCCGGTCAGGTGCAGCCGGCTGCCGCGGGCGGCGAGAGCGGGCAGGTGGTGCAGGACCCGGGAGCGGTCCATGACGCCGATGGTGGGTTCGTCGAGGAGGTCGTCGATGTCCAGCAGGTCCTCGTAGACCAGCGGTGAGGCGTCGGCGTCCCAGACGACGTGCTCCACGTCCGGCAGGTGCCCGGCGGCCCGCCGGGCCCAGTGCAGATCGGTGTCCGCGGGGTCGCGTCCCGGCCATGTGGCGGCCACCACCCGGGCGGGGGAGCGGTCGGCGAGGAAGCAGACGGAGGTCGAGTCCAGGCCGCCGGACAGGTCGCAGCTCACCACGCCGCCCGGCCGGGTACGCGCGTCGACGGCCTCTTGCAGCGCCTGCCGGATCAGCGGGGCCGCGTCGGCGAGCGGCCGGACGGGTTCGGGCGCGGTCCACCACCGGGTGTGCCGCGCGGTGCGCCCGTCCGTGCCGACGATCACGGCGTCGTGCGGCGGGACGGCGGTGACCGCCCGCCACATGGACGCCTCGGACAGCGGATAGGGGGCGGGCCACAGCAGCCTGACCGCAAGTCGCTCCGGGTCCGGGTCGGTTCCCAGGGCGGCGGCGAGCGTGTCGGCGCGGGTCGCGGCCACCCGCACCCCGTCGATCTCCGCGTGGAAGACGAGGCGCAGTCCGGAGGCGGTGCCCTGGACCCGGATCCGCCCGTCGAGGGCGCCGACGAGGTGGAAGCTGCCGGGCAGGGCCCGGGCCAGCGCGTCGAGTTCCGCCAGGTCGCGCAACCGTGCGGTGCGGCGGCGCAGTTCGTCGGTGTCGAGCGGGCAGCAGCCGACGACGGCGACGGCGGCGCTGCCGACGCGGGCCGCGCGGACCTCGTCGTCGTGCCAGTGGCCGACCAGCCAGGGCCGGCCGGACGCGTGTGTGAGGGTGCGGACTCGGGGGCGGGAGAAGGAGCGGGCCACGGCGGCGGCGTCCGCACGGTCCGCGAAGACCGTGAAGTGCGCGTCGCCGGGGCCCGTTCCCGCACTTTCGTGCAGCTCAGTCATGACGTCGGGTCAGGGAAACCGTCGTCGTCAGTTCTTGCTCAGGATCAGCCGGTCGTTGCCGGAGCGCATCAGCAGCCCGGTCTCCTTCCGGAAGTCGCCGAGCCGGACGAGTGTCGGGGCCTCGTATGCCTTCTTCATGACTACTCCTCACGTGCGGTTCTCCCGACCGCTTCCCCGGCCGGCGGCTCAGGGGCATGCCCCGTGTGCCGTCGGCCGGCCGAGTTCATCCGGAACCCGGGCCAGGAAGCGGGCGCGGCTCCAGTTGGCTGCAGGACGTGAGGATCGGGCAAGAGCATGCGGAAATCTCCGACCATATGCAGAATCCGGACTCCGCGGGGTGTGCGCTCCCTTCCTCGCGGATTCCGCCGGCGCGGAACCGTCCGGCGGGCCGGCATGTCCGAGGGCCCCGCATAAACGTTTCGACGTGCGCTGCGGCAGGTGTTCGCGGGCGCCGCCCCCCGCGCGCGACGGCAGCCGCGCCGGGGGGCGGCTCCGGGGGCGCGTTCCGTGGCCCGTCGCACACCGGGCCACGGTCCGCTCGCCGTGCTGTCAGCGGCGGGTGAACAGCAGGCGCCAGGCCTCCGGGCCGCGCTCCACGTACTCCACCTGGAAGGCGCCGGGGTCGCGGGCCTCGATCTGGCTCAGCAGCGGCAGCGGGTCGTGCGGGGCGACGAGCACCATGGCCCGGCCCGGGGCGACGACGTCGAGGGCGCCGAAGACGGTGGCGTGGCGCAGCGCGTGCGGGACGGCGCGGGCGTCCAGTTCGGGCACGTCGGCCTCGTCCGAGCCGCCGCAGCCGCAACCGCCGCCGCAGCCGCCGGACTTCTCGCCCTCGGCCTCGCTGTCGGTGTGCGCGTGGCCGCCCAGCAGTTCGTGCATCCCGCCGAGCAGTTCGGCCAGGGAGATGTCGGGAGAGGCCGCGATCAACGGCAGGACGAGTTCGTTCTCCTTGTCCAGATGCTCCTCGAACAGCACCTGGAGCGCGCGGGCGTCGCTCGCCGCGCGGGCCGGGGAGGGGGCGGTGCGCAGCGCGTCCACCAGGTCCGTGATCCTGCGGTGCTCGGCGAGCATGCCGTCGATCAGCAGGCGGGCCTCCACGGTGCCGTGTGCGGCGGGGTAGAGAGCGGACTCCTCGGCCAGGGCGTGCGGGACGAGTTCACGCTCGCAGAAGGTGACGAGACCGGCGCGGATGTCCTCCGCCGAGGCGGGATCGCGGTCCACGGCGTCGATCAGCAGGGTGACCCGTCCGCCCAGCTCGCCCGCCAGCTGGGCGTGGTGTGCTTCGACGGCTTCGACGGCCTGGGCGTCCTGGGGGTCCGACGCGAACGTGACAGTGCTCATGCTGAGTCTCCAGCGCTGGATGGCGGCCTGACGGCCGGGTGCGGGACTGCACTTCGAATATACTACGGACATGTCCGTGGAAAATAAGGCTCCATTCCCCGGGGGCGGTGACCGGCCGCCCGTCTCCCGGCAGCGCCACGCCGTCCTCCAGCACCTGCGCGGCCGGCCGCGCCCGGTCACGGCGGCCGCGCTCGCCGAGGAGTGCGGTCTGCACGTCAACACCGTCCGGGAGCATCTGGACGCGCTGGTGGACGGCGGCCTCGCGGTACGCGAGCGCGGGGCGGCCGCCGGGCGTGGGCGCCCCGCCTGGCGTTACCTGTCCCGGCCGCCGCAGCAGTCCGCCGTGCGGGAGTACGCCGGACTGGCCGCCGTGCTCGCCGGGCAGATCGCCAGGTCCAGTGCCGACCCGGAGGCGGAGGCCCGCGCCGCGGGGGAGGAGTGGGGCCGCGCCCTGGTCGCGGATCAGGAACCGCCCGGGGACACCGCACAGGCGCGCGGACGGATCATCGCCCTGCTCGAGGAGATCGGCTTCGCCCCCGAGGCCGAGGGCGAGACCGACAGTGAGACCGAGGGCGCGGGCGACGGACGGGGGGAGCTCCGCGTGCGGCTGCCGCACTGCCCCTTCATCGAGGTCGCCCGCGAGCACCCCGGCGTGATCTGCGGCGTCCACGCCGGCCTTGTCCGGGCGGGCTACGCCGCTCTCGGCGGCGCCCCGGACGAGGTGTCCCTGCGCCCCTTCGCCGAGCCCGGTGCCTGCCGGCTCAGTTTCGTCCCCGCCGGGTCGCGGGAGCCGGACCGGGGATTGGGCCAGAGGCCGGACCGGGGATACCAGAGGCCGGACCGGGGGCTGGACCAGAAGCCGGACCAGATGCCACACCAGCGGCCCGACCGGAGGCTGCCGTGACGACCGCCGCGGAACCGCCCCGGCGGACCGGCGCGGGGCGGGCGGTGCTGCTGGTGCCCGCCGGGCTCGCGCTGCTGGCCGGTCTCGACGCCGCACTGCTGCTGCTCGGGCTCCCCGCCCCGGTCCGCGCCGACCGGCTGCCCCGGGTGCACGGAGTGCTGATGGTGCTCGGCTTCGCCGGCACGCTGGTGGCGCTGGAGCGCGCCGTCGCCCTGGGGCGCCGCTGGGGACATCTCTCCCCGCTCTTCCTGGGCACGGGCGGCCTGCTGCTGCTCACCCCGGCCGACCTGCGCGTCGGAAAGTCGCTGCTGGTCCTCGGCACCGCGGTGCTCTGCCTGCTGTACGTCCGCTTCTGGCGCCGGCAGCCGGGCCCCGCCCTGCTGGCCCAGGCGGCCGGCGCGCTCGCCGGGCTCGGCGCGGCGCTGCTGTGGCTGGGCGGACTGGACGTGCCCCGTCTGCTGCCCTGGCTCGCCGCCTTCCTGGTGCTGACCATCGCGGGCGAGCGGCTGGAACTGGCCCGGGTCGCCCTCCTCGCCCCCCGCACCGAGCAGGCCTTCCTGGCCTGTGCCGGCGCCGTGCTGACCGGCACCGTCGCCACCCTGCTGTGGCCCGCCCCGGGCACCCTGCTGCTGGCCGCCGCCCTGCTCGCCCTGGTCGCCTGGCTCACCGCGCACGACGTCGCCCGCCGCATGCTCCGCGCCACCGGCCTGCCCCGCTTCTCGGCCGCCTGCCTGCTGGCGGGGTACGCCTGGCTTGGCCTGGCGGGCGCGCTGTGGCTGCTGGACGGCCCGATCACCGACGGCAGCCGCTACGACGCGGTGGTGCACTGCGTCTTCCTCGGCTTCGTCATCTCGATGATCATGGCCCACGCCCCGGTGATCCTGCCCGCCGTGCTGCGCCGCCCGCTGCCGTACCACCCCGCGTTCGCCGTACCCGCCTGGCTGCTGCACCTCTCGCTGGCGCTGCGCGTCCTGGTCGGCGACCTGCGCGACTCCACCCTGGCCTGGCGGACGGGCGGGGTTCTCAACATCGTCGCCGTGCTGCTGTTCGTGGCCACGGCGGCGACCCTGTCCGTGACTGCCGGCGCGCCTCGACGCCCCCGGCCGCGACTCTCGGAGACGGTCCGGTGACCGGGCAACCCTCCCTCGCGCCGCGCCCCTCGTCCGCGGACCCGCACGGCTCCCGTCCCGCGGGGCGCCTGCCGCGAGCCGCCTGGCACCTGAGGGTGAACGCCGTGGTCGCGGTCTGGCTGCTGCTGTTCGCCGTCGCCGCGCTGGCGCACCCGTTCGTGCCGCAGGCCCGCTGGCTGCTCGTCCATCTGCTGCTGCTCGGGGCGGTGAGCAACGCCGTCGTGATCTGGTCGGGACACTTCGCCGCCTCCGTGCTGCGGCTGCCCGAGTCCGACCGCGGGGCCCCGGCGGCGTTCCGGCTGGCGGTCCTCAACGCCGGAGCCGTCGCCGTGATGGCCGGCATGGCCGCCGGTTCCTGGCCCGCGGTGCTCGCGGGCGGCACCGCGGTCGCCGCCGCCGTCACGGTGCACGCCGTCCGGCTGGCCGGCCTGGCGCGCCGGGCCCTGCCCGGTCGCTTCACCATGACCGTGCGCTACTACGTCGCGGCCGCCGCCCTGCTGCCCCTGGGCGCCGCGCTGGGCGTGATCATGGCGCGCGGCGGTCTCTCCGACGACCTCGCCGCCCGCGTGCTGACGGCGCACAAGCTCATCAACCTCTTCGGCTGGCTCGGCCTCACGGTGGCCGGAACGCTGGTCACCCTCTGGCCGACGATGCTGCGCACCCGCGTCGCGGACGGCGCGGAGCGGGCGGCCCGCCGGGCCCTGCCCGTCCTGCTCGGCGGGCTGGGCGCGGCCGTCGCCGCGGTACTCGTACTGCCGCCGCCCGCGGCCGCCGCCGGTGTCGCCGTCTTCGCGGGCGGGCTGGTCGTCGCGGGCGTCCCCTGGGTCCGCGAGGCACGGGGGAAGACGCCGTCCACGTTCGCCACCTGGTCGGTGGCGGCGGGCAGCGCCTGGCTGCTCGGCACGCTGGCGGCTCTGGCGCTGACGCTGCTGACGTCGCCGTCCTGGCCCGCGGCGGCGGAGCGGACCGCGGCCCTGACCGCCCCGCTGGCCGCCGGGTGGATGGCGCAGGTGCTGCTGGGCGCGCTGAGCTTCCTGGTGCCGGTGGTGCTCGGCGGCGGGCCCGCCGCCGTACGGGCCAGCACGGCGGAGCTGGAGCGTGGCGGCGCCGCCAGGCTGACCGCCGCCAACGCGGCACTGCTGCTGTGCGTGCTGCCGGTGCCCGGCATGGTGCGGGTGACCTGCTCGGTGGTGCTGCTGGGCGTGCTGGTGGCGTTCCTCGCGCTGCTGGTCCGGGCCGTCCTGGGCCACCGTGCGCGGGGACGGAGCACGACACCCGAGGTCCGCGGCGCCCGCACCGCGCCGGCCGCTGAGCCGCGGCGGCCGCACCGGGTGCTGGGCGGGGTGGCCGCCGGGGTCGCCGTCGTGGTGCTGGCCGTCGCCGCCGGCGGCGCGGTGGACGTACGGTCCCTGCCCTCCGCCGCCGACGCCGGCTCCGCCGCGGCCGCCACCGAGGACGGGCGGACGGTGATGCCCACCGGCCGTACCACCACCGTGGCGGTCACCATCCGCGGAATGCGCTTCACCCCGGACACCGTCAAGGTGCCGAGGGGCGACCGGCTGGTGATCAAGCTGCACAACCTGGGCACCGACCGGCATGACCTGGTGCTGGACACGGGTGCCCGTACCGGACGGATCGCGCCGGGGGAGCGGGCCACCCTCGACGCGGGCACCGTGGGACACGACCTGGAGGGGTGGTGCTCCGTGGTGGGACACCGGCAGATGGGCATGGTCCTCACCGTCCGAGCCACCGGTACGGCGCCCACGTCCGCCCCCGGCCACTCCATGGCGCGGGGGGACGGCGGCCCGGCGGACTCCGGCGGCGAGTCGGCACGGGACTCCGCCGCGAAGGCGTTCGACCCCATGGCCGAACCGCCCGCCGGCTTCACCGGCCGTGACGCCCGGCTGCTTCCCGCCCGGGGCGGTGCCGGGCACACGGTGCACCGCGAGACCCTCACCGTGCGGGACGTCGTACGGGAGGTGGCGCCCGGCGTCAGGCAGAAGCTGTGGACCTTCGACGGGACCGCCCCCGGCCCCGTGCTGCGCGGCCGGGTCGGCGACACCTTCGAGATCACGCTGGTGAACCGGGGGACCACCGGCCACTCGGTGGACTTCCACGCCGGAGCCCTGGCCCCCGACCGGCCGATGCGCACCATCCAGCCCGGCCGGTCGCTGACGTACCGGTTCACCGCCACCCGCAGCGGGATCTGGATGTACCACTGCTCCACGATGCCCATGTCGCTGCACATCGCCAACGGCATGTACGGGGCCGTCGTCATCGATCCCCCGGACCTTCCGCACGTCGACCGGGAGTACGTGATCGTCCAGTCGGAGCTGTACCTCGGCGCGCAGGGCGGGACGGCCGACCCGGAGAAACTGTCGGCCGGGCTGCCCGACGCCGTCGTCTTCAACGGCTACGCCAACCAGTACACCCGCGACCGGCCGACCGCTCGCGTCGGCGAGCGGGTCCGGGTGTGGGTGCTGGACGCGGCGCCCGACCGGGCCGGCGCGTTCCACGTCGTCGGCGGCCAGTTCGACACCGTCTACCAGGAGGGCGCCTACCGGCTCCGCCCGGACGACCCCGGACACGGCGGTGCGCAGATCCTCGACCTGGCCCCGGGATCGGGAGGGTTCGTCGAGCTCTCCTTCCCGCAGGCGGGCGACTACCCGTTCGTCTCGCACATCATGAGCGACGCCGAGCGGGGAGCCCGCGGGGTCTTCAGGGTCACGGCCCGGTGACGCGCGGGGGGCCACCCGGCTCCCCGCGCACCTGCTCGGCGGCCCGGAGCACCAGGCCGCGGAAGAAGACGTGCTCGGCGTCGCCGTGGTTGACCGGGTGCCACCACATGGCGTCGACCAGCGGGCCGACGCCGAAGGGGCAGGGGAGCGCGCGGATGCCCGCGCCGGCCGGGAGCCGGCGTACCAGCCGCTCCTGGAGCAGCGCTATCCGGCGCGTCCCGGCGACGAGGTCGGGGACGGCCAGGAAGCTCTCCGTCACGACCTGGACCCGCGGTTCGATCCCGAGGATGCGCATCTGCCGGGCGGCCGAGGTGGAGGACGTCAGCCCGTGATAGGTCGCGACCCACGGCAGGGCTTCGAGCTGTTCGACCGTGAGGGTGTCGCCGACGTCGGGATTGTCGGCGGAGGCGACGACGACCCAGGTGTCGGTGAGCACGTTCGCGTGCGGAAGGTCGGTGACGAATCCGTGCGGGACCACCATCAGGTCGGCGGTGAGCAGGGTCTGCTCGGCCTGGTCGACGGCTTGGGTGGTGGAGTGGACCAGCCGCAGCCGGGCGTTGGGCGCTTCCCGGCCGAGCAGTTCGGCGACGGGGTTGCCGAGGACGGCGCAGGCGTAGTCGCTGAGGATGACGCTGAACTCCCGCGTGGTCTCCTTCGCGTCGAAGGCCAGCCGCGCGGAGAACACCCGCTCGGCGTCGTCGAGGGCGAGCCTGACCCAGGGCCTGAGCTGTTCGGCCAGGGGGGTCAGACGGTATTCGTTGCCCACCCGGGTGAGCAGTTCGTCGCCGAAATGCCTGCGGAGCTGGGACAGGGAAGCCGACAGTGACGGCTGGCTCAGGCCGAGCTGCTGGGCGGCCCTGGTGACACTGCGCTGGTCGAGCAGCGCGGCGAGGGACACCAGCAGGTTGAGGTTCATGTTCGCGAGCCGCACCGCTCCCGCCTCTCAGTGACGCCGATACGGAATACTTTCCGGCAATTCCCGCAAGATGTCGCGTGTGTCGGCGTCTGTCAGGCCGTCGTACCGGCCAGGTCCGGGTGTCCGACCGGGGTCGAGTACGGGAGCCACTGCTCGAGCCGGGGTGGGGCGAACAGTTCGTCCAGAGTCAGGTGCACGGCCCCGGCGAGGCCCGCGTGCAGGCTGGACGACGGCTCGATGCGCAGCGTCCGGGTGGCCAGCGGGAGCGAGCGGCGGTAGACGGTCTCGCGGATGGCGGCCAGCACGTAGTCGCCGGCGCTCACCACTCCGCCGCCGAGGACGACGAGCGCCGGATTGTAGAAGCTGACGAGCGTGGCGAGCGTGGTCCCGACCAGGCGTCCGGCGCGGGCCAGCAGGGCGCGGGCCGCGGCGTCGCCGTTCGCGGCGGCCCGTGCGATGTCCGCCGAGGTGAGCGTGCCCGTCGTCGAGAGTGTCTCCAGCATGGCCTGGCTGCCGCCGTTCTTGGCCAGCCGGCGGCCTTCCCGGACGAGTGCCGCCCCGCCCGCGACCGCCTCCAGGCATCCGTCGTTGCCGCAGCGGCAGGTGACGTTCTCGGCTTCCGCGACCAGGACGTGACCGATGTCCCCCGCGCAGCCGTTGGCCCCGCGGTGCAGGCGGCCGCCGGACACCAGCCCGGCGCCGATCCCGGTGCCGATCTTCACGTACAGCAGGTCGGTGGTCTCGTCGGCGGCGGGGTTGCCGCGCAGCTCGCCGAGCGCGAGCAGGTTGACGTCGTTGTCGACCCAGGTCGGGGCGTTGTAGCGGCGGGAGAACCGCTCGCGGATCCGGTACCCGTCCCAGCCCGGCATGATCGGAGGGGCCACCGGGAGTCCGGTGCTGAACTCGACGGGGCCCGGGACGCCGATGCCGACGCCCCAGACGGGCTGACCCTCGCCGGCCCTGGCCAGCATCCCGTCGACGACTTCCTCGACCCGGGTGAGGACCACCTCGGGGCCGTCGGCGATGTCGATGGGCTCGGCCGCGCTCTCCAGGATGCGGCCCGACAGGTCGGCCAGGCCGAGCTCCATGCCGGTCGCGCCGATGGCCACGCCGATGACCAGGCCCGCTTCGGTGCGCAGGCGGAGCAGGCGGGGAGCGCGGCCGCCGCTGGAGGGCCCCACTCCCGCGCGGGTCACGAGTCCCGCCGACTCCAGCTCCGCGATGCGTGCCGCGATGACACTGCGGCCGAGGCCGACCTGCTGGGTGAGCAGGGGCTGCGTCATGCCGTCACTGCCGCGGATCGCCGCCAGGACGGCGGCGAGGCTGTCGATTCGCCCAGAGGGCACGTCCCCTCCTTCATCGACCCGTCCTGTCCGGCGCGGGCTTCATTTTTCCGTTGCCCGGCAAAAGTACCACCTGTTCCGGATCAACCGCATGGCCGAGCGGAGGAAGCCGAGGGAACGGGCTCCGGTGGGTCCCGGCTCCCCGGGAAGCGGCGCCGTGGAGGGTCTCCCGGCCGTCTCCCAAGGGTTCCCGGCGGGCAGCGAACCGGGCACCGCCTGCGATGCGGATAGACCGATCCTATGACCACTATCAGCAAACTTTTGTTGATGAGCGGCGGAAGCTCTGTAACACTCGCGACACACAGTCAGTGAACCCGGCGGGCACCCGCTCCTCCGGTCGCCCCCTGGCCACGTCGAAAGGCTCCCCACGACGTTCTCGATCGCCCGGCGCCGCCGCAGCGCCACGGCCGTGGCGCTGCCTCTGGCCGCCGGACTCCTTCTGACCGCCTGCGGAAGCGGGGGCGGCACCTCGGCCAACGGCGAGGAGCCCAAGACCATCACGCTGTCCTACGCGAGCGCCAACACAGGGGAGAAGGCGTTCGAGACCCTCGCCAAGGACTACATGGCCGCGCACCCCGGGGTCCACATCAAGACCAACCGGATCGCGCTGAACACCTACAACCAGACCCTGACGACGCAGATGCAGGCCGGGAACGGCCCGGATGTCATGTACGTGAACGCCGGTACCGGACAGGCCGGCTCGGTGGGCCAGCTCGGCAAGGCCGGCCTCCTGCTGGAGCTCGACTCCAGTCTGAAGAGCGTCCTGCCCGAGGGGACGGAGGAGCTCTACTCGGCCGACGGGAAGTTCCTGGGGGTCCCGGTCTCCCTGGCCGTCAGCGGAATCGTCTACAACAACGACCTGGCCGAGAAGAGCGGCGTCACCATCACGCCCGCCTCCACCCTCCAGGACGTGCTGTCGCAGTGCGCCAAGGCCAAGAAGGCGGGCAAGTCGGTCTTCGGCCTGGCGGGTTCCATATCGCAGAACACCGGCCTGCTGACGATGGCGATCGCCTCGTCCACGGTGTACGGCCCGAACCCGAACTGGAACGAGGACCGCGCCGCGGGCAAGACCTCGTTCGCGAAGACCGAGGGCTGGCGCCAGGCCCTGCAGGCGGTCGTCGACCTGAAGAAGGCCGGCTGCTTCCAGGACGGCGCGGCCGGGGCCGGCTTCGACGCCCTCACCAACGGCGCCAGCCAGGGCAAGCTCTTCGGCTTCTTCGCGCCGAGCGGAGCGACCAAGGACATCATGGACGCGGCCCACGGCGCGGTGAAGCTGACCGCCCTGCCGTTCCCGGCACCCAAGGGCACGAAGACCTACCCGGCGCTGACCGCGAACATCGGTCTGGCGGGGAACGCCAGGACGAAGAGCCCGAAGCTCGTCCAGAGCTTCATCGAGTTCGCCGTCTCCCCGGCCGAGGCGAAGAAGTTCGCCGACGCGCAGGGCAGCATCCCGGTCGGGAAGAGCATCTCGCCGTCCGACCTGCTGCCGCAGTACCAGCCGATCGCGGACATGCTCAAGAACAAGCAGTACCGCCCGTACGGAATCGACGCCTGGCCGAACGGCCAGATCTACGACGCCCTCGGCAGCGGCGTCACCGGCCTGCTCACCGGCCAGAAGTCGGTCGGTGACGTGCTCAAGGCGGCCGACGCCGCCTGGACCAGCTGAAGCTGACCGCTGCGCGGGACGGGTCAGGCCCGTCCCGCGTACCGGCCGGACCGTGAACAGGACGAGGAACGGCAGAATGACGACGACGGAGAGCCGCGCCGCCGCGGCCGTGAAGGTGAAGACCACGGCGGCTGAACCACGCCCGTTCCACATGGGCTTCGGCTACTGGTGGTGGGCGCTGCCGGCCATGCTGCTCATGCTGGCCTTCATCTACGCGACGACCGCGAGCGGAGCCTTCTACGCCTTCACCGACTGGTCGGGAATCGGTTCCTTCCATTTCGTCGGCCTGAAGAACTTCTCCAAGATCTTCCAGACCGAGGAACTCACCGGAGCGCTCGTCAACACGCTGCTCCTGGCGTTCGGCTTCCTGTTCTTCAGCAACGTGGTGGGGCTGCTGTTCGCACTGGCCCTCAACCGCGGCCTGAAGAGCCGGTTCGTCCTGCGGACCCTGCTTTTCATGCCCGTGGTGATCGCGCCGGTCGCGGTCTCGTACATCTGGAAGTTCATCTTCGCCTACGACGGCCCGCTGAACGACACGCTGCAGGCGGTCGGACTGAAGAGCCGGCGGCAGGACTGGCTGGCCGAGCCGAAGCTCGCGCTCGCGGCCGTCCTCATCGTCATGGTCTGGCAGAGCATCGGCTTCACGATGGTGATCTACCTGGCCGGCCTGGCGGGTGTGCCCGAGGAACTGGAGGAGGCCGCCGCCCTGGACGGGGCGGGTCCGCTGCGGCGGTTCCGGTCGGTGACGCTGCCGATCATCCAGCCGTCCGTCGCCATCGCGACGACGCTGTCGCTCATCCAGGGCCTGCGGATCTTCGACCAGGTGCTCGCGCTGACCGGTGGCGGCCCGTCGGGGGCCACGCAGACCCTGGCGACGGAGGTGTACCAGCACACGTTCGTCTTCGGCAACTTCGGTTTCGGCGCGGCCCTGGCCCTGATGCTGAGCGTCCTCATCCTCATCTTCACCGCCGTCCAGCAGTTCCTCACCCGCGACCGTCTCTAGACAGGACTCGAGCCGTGTTCCGCTATACGAAGAAGACGCTGGTCCTCGAGATCGCCACGCTCCTGGCGACGCTCGCGATGCTGATGCCCTTCTACTTCCTGATCTCCACCTCGCTGAAGACCCAGAGCCAGGTGCTCGGCACGTCGGCGCTGTCCTTCCCGACGAGCCCGACCTTCGAGAACTTCACCACACTGCTGTCGCCGTCCGGCGACGCCTCGTCGAGCATCTTCCAGGGGCTGTTCAGCAGCGTCCTCATCACGGCGGGGACCATCGTCGCCCTCATCGTGATCGGCGCGCCGGCGGCGTACGTCTTCGCGCGCAGCACCAGCCGCTGGAGCACCTACACCTTCTACCTCTTCACGATCGCGATTCTGCTGCCGACCCAGCTCGGTGTGGTGCCGCTGTACGTCGAGGCCCGCAACCTCGGGCTGGTGGGCACGCCGTTCGGGATGGTCGTGATCTACACGGGGATGCTGATCCCGCTCGCCGTCTTCCTCTACAGCGGGTTCGTCAGGCGGCTGCCGCGCGACTACGAGGAGGCCGCGACGGTCGACGGGGCGTCCCGGACCAGGGTCTTCGTGCAGGTGGTGTTCCCGCTGCTCGCCCCGGCGACGGGCACCGTCGCCATCCTGGCGGGGCTCATCGTGTGGAACGACTTCTTCACCGCGCTGATCTTCCTGAACGGCTCGGGATACCAGACGCTGCCGGTGGTCATGTACAACTACGTCGGCTCGCTGGTCTCGCAGTGGAACCTGATCTTCGCGGTCGTGATCATCTCCATGATCCCCATTCTCGTCTTCTACTTCTTCATGCAGAAGAAGTTCATCCAGGGCTACGCAGGCGGACTGAAAGGCTGACCCCCCGCATGATGTCCGAACAGATCATCGAACCCGGAACCCTGACGTTCCGCGGCGACCGGGTGCGCGTCTCCGTCCGCATGCCCTGGTACCGGGCACTGCCCCTGTCGTCGGTCGCCGGCGTCGGCTGGACCGTGGACGGGGCCGAGGTCCCGCAGGAGTCGATCACCTGGACCGTGGACGGCCGCACCCACCGGCTCGACGAACTGCCCGCCCGCCACGACCTGTGGTGGTACGTCCTCGACTCCGCGGAGATCGAGGGTGCGCTGCCGGCCCTCGCGGACCGGGACGAGCACGAGGTGAGCGTGACGCTGAGCCTCTACATCCCCTACATCACGACCGACCTCGGCGTCCTCAGGATCGAGGAGAGCGACACCAAGACGATGGCGGAGGCATGAACACTCTCGGCACGCCCGTCCAGGGCGTCACCCTGTACAGCTTCACCCGCGCCTTCCACGGGCGCCGCCACTCCTTCGAGGAACTGGTCCGGGAGGTCGCCCGGCGCGGCCTCGGGCCGGGCCTGGAACTGGTCGGCTTCCAGAGCATCAAGGGCTTCCCGGACGTCGACCCGGCGTTCGTGGACCGCTTCCGGTCCCTGACCGACGAGACGGGCCTGGTGCCGACCTGCCTCAGCGCGAACGCGGACTCGGGGCTGCGCCGCGACCGGATGCTCACCGACGACGAACTCGTCGACTACATGCGCCCCCAGATCGCCGTCGCCCGCGAGCTGGGCTTCCCCGTCGTGCGCGTGCAGATCTCGCTCACCCCCGACGACATGGAGCGGCTGCTCCCGGTGGCCGAACAGTACGGCGTGCGGCTCGGCCTGGAGATCCACTCCCACCAGCACCCCCGCCACCCCCGCATCCAGGCGCTGCTGGAACGCTACGAGAAGCTCGGCTCCCCGCTGCTCGGCTTCGTGCCCGACTGGGGCGCGTCGCTGCGGGCGGTGCCGTCCACGCTGCTGCGCAAGTACCGCGCGGCCGGATACCCCGAGGACCTGGTGCAGGGGCTCGAACGGCTGTGGCGCGAGCACCACGCCGAGGGCCCGCCGATGACCGAGCCCCAGCACGGGCGCTGGTTCCGGCAGGTCATGGAGCTGGCGCACCGCCACGGTGCCGGCGGACGGGCCATCGAGATGGCCGTCAACATCACCGGACTGTTCGGCCACGCCCCCGCCTCCGACTGGGCCGACGTGCTGCCCTGGACCGTCCACACCCACGGCAAGTTCTACGAGATCGACGCCGACGGCGACGAACCCTCCGTGCCCGTGCGGGAGTTGGTGGACCTCTGGGTCAGGAGCGGCTACTTGGGGGCGATCTCCAGCGAGTGGGAGGGCTTCCACTGGAACGACTGGGACGACCCCTTCGACGTCGTCGCCGGTGAGCAGGCCCTGGTCCGGGCGAGCGCCGAAGCGGCCGGCTCGCGCGTGATCGTCGATCCGGCCGAGGCCCGCGCCCTGGTGGGCCGGCCGGCAGAGAGGAACAACTAGATGTCCACCGATGACACCGTCCTGACCGACGACAGCCTGACCCGGCGCCCCGACGGCCTGGCCGTCGCCCTGAAGGTCCCCTGGTACCGCAGCCTGTGGCTGTCCAGCGTCAGCTCCATCGACGTGACGCTGGACGGCGAGCGCGTCCCCCGCGACGAACTCCGGGTCGAACTGGGCGGGCGGACCTACCGGGTGGACGAGCTGCCGGACCAGTGGGACACGCTCTGGTTCATCCAGGACCGTCTCCAGGTCGTGGTCCCGCGCGACGAGCCGCCGGGCGAGGGAAGCGAGGTCGAGGTCGAGGTGGCCGTCGAGCTGCGGCTGCTGTACATGCAGATCGCCCCCGAGAAGTACGTGACCAACCACGCGACCAACCGCCGTACGCTGACCGCGCGCTGAGAGGCCCCGATGACCACCCTCACCTCCCCCATCAAGCTCGGCCTCACGCTCTACTCGCTGACCAGTGAGTGGGCCGCGGGCCGCTACGACCTGCGCGGCCTGCTCGACGTGGTCGCCGAAGCCGGCATCGGGCCCGGCATCGAGATCGTCGCCTCGCAGACGATCCGCACCTACCCGCACGTCACCGATGAGTTCGTCCGCGAATGGCACGACGCCTTCGACCGGCACGGGTTCACCCCCAGCTCGTTCGGCGCCAACCTCGACATGGGCCGCCGCCGCGACCGCGACATGACGCTCGACGAGGAGTACGAGTTCACGGCCGCCCAGTTCCGCAGCGCGCGGGCGCTGGGCTTCCCGCTGGTGCGCATCCAGAGCGCCAAGCCGGAGCTCATCCGCCGGCTGATGCCGCTGGCCGAGGAACTCGACCTGACGCTCGGCTGGGAGATCCACGCCCCGCTCGGCCCCAACTCGCCGCAGGTCATGCGGATCCGCGAGCTGTACGACGAGATCGGCTCGCCGCGCCTGGGCTTCGTCGCCGACTTCAGCTCGACGATGCACTCGATGTCCCCGACGCTGCTGCGCGCGCTCACGAAGAAGGGCCTCGCCCCGGAGGACCTGACGCGGCTTCAGGAGATCTGGGCCAAGGACTCCGGCATCGACGAACGGCACGCCGAGTTCGTCGATTACCTGCACTCGCGCGGCATCGCGCCGGAGAGCCTCGGCTCGTTCGCCCGGCTCGCGTTCAACATGCACGGACACGTCGACCCGCGCGAGTGGTCCGACATCATGCCGCAGATCGTGCACGTCCACGCCAAGTTCTACGACATCGACGAGGCCGGCGACGAGCCCGCCATCGACTACCCGGCCATCGTCCGCGAGTTCGTGGCCGGCGGCTACACGGGCTTCTTCTCCAGCGAGTGGGAGGGCCACGCCTTCGCCGACCTGGACGAGGCCGACCCCGTCGATCTCGTGCGCAAGCAGCACGACCTCATCCGCCGCTCCGTCGCCAACGTCCTCACCGAAAACCGAGCCTGATCATGTACCAGCTGGCACCCAACATCGAACTCCTCTTCACCGAGGCGGGCCCGGACGCCGCCGACCGGGTGCGGGCCGCAGCCGCCGCCGGCTTCGACGCGGTGGAGATGTGGGGCACCTCCGACAAGGACGTGGCCTCGCTCGCCGCCGTCCTCAAGGAGACCGGGGTCGGCCTGACCTCCCTCCTCGCCGAGCCGCGGACCAACTTCACGCTGCCGGGAACCGACCTCGGGCCCTTCTTCACCGGCCTGGACCGGGCCGTCGAGAACGCCGGGCTGCTCGGCTGCCCGCGCGTCGTCCTCGGCTCGGGCATCGGCTTCCCCGGCGCGAAGCGCCCCCAGAACCTGGCCCGGCTCGTCGAGGTGTTCACCGAGGCCGTCGAGCGGACGCGCGGCTCGGGCGTGAAGCTCGTGCTCGAACCGGTCAACACGCGCTTCGACCACCCGGGCGCGCTGCTGGACCGCACGGCCGACGCCGTCCTGGTCGCGCGCGAGGTCGGCTCCGACTCCTTCGGCCTCCTCTACGACCTCTACCACTCGATCACCGAGGGGGAGGACCCCGCGGCGGAGCTGGCGAACGCGGCCGGCCTCGTCGACTACGTGCAGATAGCCGACGCCCCCGGACGCGGCGAGCCGGGCACCTGTGCGCACGTCCCGCGCCACCCGCTGCGGAGCCGGCGGGAACAGCACGGCCCGCGAAGGACCGGCCGGGCACGCGTGGTCCCTGACAGCCGCGGCGTGCCCGGCCTCTTGCCTGTCCCGCACCAGCGCTCTCGGGCGGGGGACAGCTCGCCGCGGGACATCCGGACCGGGACGGGGGCCGGAGCCCTTCCGGCCGGCAGCGGCGTGCGGCGCCCCGGCTGCTCGCGGTCGGCGAGGTGGTGCGAGGCGGCGCAGCGGGCTCCGCCGGCGCCGTCGGCGGCAGGGAGGCCGCCGGCGGCGAAGAGGAGTCGTCCGGCCGGTGCGGTCCTCGACCGGACATCCGTCGCGGCAACGCGGAAGCCGCCGGCGGCGAACCAGGATGGTTCACCGCCGGCGGCTTCCGCGTGTCGCTGCCGTCAGACGCGGGCGACGTTCAGCTCGTGCTGGAGGTACCAGCTGTTGAGCATGGCGAGTTCGGCCGGGTTGCCGCCGTGGTCGCTCTCGACCACGACCCAGCCCGGGTACTCCCGTCGGCGCAGCGCCGCGACGAACGCCTTGACGTCGACGAGGCCGCCCTCGGTGCCGAGTTCGAAGAACCAGCGCTCGATCCGGCGCCCGCCGCCGCCGCGCAGCATCGTGGTCTCGGCGCCCGGCATGCGGTACTCGTCGCCGAGGTCGGTGTAGCGGGTGTCCTTGAGGTGCACGTGGGTGACCCGTGCGTGCCGCTCCTCGTAGAACGCCACCGGGTCGACGCCGCCGATGGTCAGCTCGGCGGTGTCGAGCGCGAGGCCGACCAGCTCCGGGTCGGTCGCGTCGAGCAGCCGTCCCAGCTCGTCGGCCGTGTGCACGGCGCTCAGGCAGTCGTAGTGCAGGGCCAGCCCGACGCCCGCGGCGGCGGCCACCTTGCCGACCTCGTTCCAGACGTCCCCGATGACCGCGATGTCGTCGTAAGCGAGCGGGGGCTGCATCCACGCCGGTCCGACGGGGCGCACGACGAGCTGCTCGGCGCCGACGGCGGCCAGGAAGTCGACGAACGGCCGTGCCGACTCGACGATCGCGGCATGGTCGGCGGGGTTCCTGGTGGAGCGGAACGCCCAGCCCTCCTCCTCGACCGGCTGCCCGGGATCCCAGTACATGCCGGTCACGCCGTGCACCGAGCAGCCGCGCAGGAAGTCGAGGAATCCGGCGGGGCCGCCGTGGTTGAGCTCGATGATCTCGGGCCGCCCGAGGTTGTCCCACCGGCCGGAGCCCGCGGCCAGCTCCACGTGGTCGAAGCCGAGCACGGACAGCGTCTTCAGCGCCCGGCGCTGGTCCTCGTGCCGGACGAAGACGTCCATGCGGTGGTTCCACTGGTTCAGGGCGTAGGCCCAGCGCAGCGTGTCCCTCATCCCCGCACCTCCGCCTGTGCCTCGGCGAGCACGTTGTCGATGTACCACTTGGCGACGCAGGTGGCCTCGGCGTAGGTGTTGCCGCCCAGCTCGGCCTTGTCGTGCTCGACCGTCAGCCAGCCGTCGTACCCGGAGGCCACGATCTCCCGCATCAGCGCCGGGAAGTCGACGAGACCGCCCTCGGTGCCCATCTCGTAGAACCAGCGCGTCACGTCCGGGGCCATCAGCTCCGGGTCGGGCGGCGTCCGGTACGCCTCCTCGGTGTCCACGGTGTGGGTGTCCTTGAAGTGGAACCCGGTGCAGCGGTCGCGGTAGTCGCGGAACATCTGCAGGGGGTCGACGCCGGCGATCGTGTGCTGGGCGGTGTCGCAGAAGAAGTACACGTACTCCGGGTCGGTGTACTCGAAGAACAGGTCGAGCTGCGGGCGGGTGCGGATCGCCCCCCAGAACTCGAAGTGGCAGGTGGTCTTCATCCCGTGCTCGAGGGTCATCCGCCCGACCCGGTTCCACAGGTCGGCCATGATCTTGATCTTGTCGTCGGTGACCGGCTCGACCTGGAAGTACGTCGTCGTCGGCATGACGATGAAGTTCTCCACCGACAGGCCCTCCACGGCCCGTACGGTCGCCTCGCAGTCGGCGAAGATCCGGTCGTGCGTCTCGGGCACGTGCGGGGCCGTGTACTTCGTCGCGTACGGGTAGGCCGAGAAGATCCCGGTGATCTTGTCGAAGCCGTTGTCCTGGAGGAATTCCTCGAACTTCTTCACCGAGCCGTACATCCCCGCGAGCATCGGCAGGTAGAAGAAGAAGGTGTCGAACCCGCGGAATCCGAGGGCCGACAACTGCTTCACATAGCGGTCCATGTGGGCGCGGTTGAACGACGGGGGCTGCGGCCCCTGCGGCGTCTCGGTCACCCAGTGGTCCATGTAGGACCAGCGTTCCCAGGTCATGGTTCTCTGTCAGTCCCTCTTCTGTGCGAAGGCGGCGTCGAACGCGGCCTCGGGGGCGGCGAACAGCTTGCCGCGGACGAAGCGCAGCGCGTCGGGGGCGCCGACGAGGCGGTCCATGCCGGCGTCCTCCCACTCGACGGAGACCGGGCCGGCGTAGCCGATGCTGTTCAGGGCGCGGAAGCACTGCTCCCACGGCACGTCGCCGTGGCCGGTGGAGACGAAGTCCCAGCCGCGGCGCAGGTCGGCCCAGGCCAGGTGGGAGCCGAGGCGGCCGTTGCGGCCGCCGCCGGTGTTGAGCTTCACGTCCTTGCAGTCGACGTGGTAGATCCGGTCGGCGAAGTCCAGGATGAAGGCGACCGGGTCCAGGTCCTGCCACATCATGTGGCTGGGGTCCCAGTTCAGGCCGAACGCGGGGCGGTGGCCGACGGCCTCCAGCGTCCGCTTCGTCGTCCAGTAGTCGTAGGCGATCTCCGACGGGTGGACCTCGTGCGCGAAACGCACGCCGACCTCGTCGAAGACGTCGAGGATCGGGTTCCAGCGGTCGGCGAAGTCCTGGTAGCCGGCGTCGATCAGCTCCTGGGGGACGGGCGGGAACATCGCCACGTACTTCCAGATCGCCGAGCCGGTGAAGCCGACGACCGTGTCCACCCCGAGGCGGGCGGCGGTGCGGGCGGTGTTCTTCATCTCCTCGGCCGCCCGCTGCCGCACGCCCTCGGGGTCGCCGTCGCCCCAGACGGAGTCCGGGAGCATGGCCCGGTGCCGCTGGTCGATCGGGTCGTCGCAGACGGCCTGCCCCTTGAGGTGGTTGGAGATCGCGTAGACCTTCAGTCCGTACCTGTCGAGCACGGCGCGCTTCTCGTCGAGGTAGGCGTCGTCCACGGCGCCGCGGTTCGGGTCGAGGTGGTCGCCCCAGCAGGCGATCTCCAGGCCGTCGTACCCCCAGGAGGCGGCGATCCGGGCCACCTCCTCGAACGGCAGGTCGGCCCACTGGCCGGTGAACAGGGTGATCGGGCGCGACATCACTGGTCCTTGTCCGAGAGGTCCGAGAGGAGACGCCGGATGAGGGCGTGCTGGCGCCGGAGCTGGTCGGAGGTGCGTCCGACGCCGTAGTCGCCCTCGTATTCGCTGGACAGGTAGCCGGACCAGCCGCGGCGCACGAGGATCTCCAGGATCTCCGCCCAGGGGATGTAGTGGTCCTGGAGGTCGTCGTCGATCTCGTAGAACTTCGCCTGTACGTGGACCACGTGGTCCAGGACGTCCTCCAGGTCGGAGACCGGCACGACCGGCACCTCGGGCGGCTGGGCGCTTCCGTCGCCCAGCCGGCTCGCGGTGCCGCCACGGCGGTGGTGCATCCGCTTGTGGAACACGCCCGTGTCCATCAGCAGCCCGAAGTGTTCGGTGCCGGTGCGCTCGATGAAGGCGAGGTAGTCGTCGACCACCTTCGACTTGATGACCGACGGCCAGTGGATCTCCGGGCAGAGCACGATGTCCTTCTCCGCCGCCAGGTCCAGCACCCGCTCGGTCGCGGGCTCCCACACCGGGTCCGGTTCCAGGTCCGAGGTGACGACGCCCAGCTTGGGCCGGACGAACCGGAAACCGAGCGTCGCCGCCAGCCGGATGTCGGTCTCCAACTGCTCGGTGGCCTCGTCCACGGTCAGGGTGCGGCCCTTGAAACGCCGGGTGTCCACCCACGAGCCGTAGCACGTGGGCGTGAGCCCGAGCCGGTCGAGCCGGGCGAACCAGGCGTCGAGCCAGGCGGAGGGCGGGTTCGGATAGTCCTGGACGTGGGCCTCGCCGAGGATCTCCAGGCCGGTCGCGCCGAGGTCGGCGACGTCCTCGACGCAGTCGTCGAGGGTCATGGTCACGCCGTACTCGCTCGTGTAGCTGTACAGCGAGACGCCGTACCGCAGCAGGGGTTCCGTCATCGCGTGATCACCAGTCCGCGCTCCTCGGTCCAGACCGTCGGCTGGAGTTCTTCGGGGATGTACGACATGCGCAGCCGCAGTTCCGCGGCCACGGTGTGGAAGCCGGTCGACAGCGGCTCCGGACGCGGCACCACGAGGACCGCGGGGACGTCGACGGGCCACCGGGCGGTGTCGGAGGAGCTCAGCTCGGCGGCTGAGCAGGTGACACCGCCGATGCTCCAGCCGATGTCCTCCGGCGCGAAGCGCTCACCGTCCACGGTGACGGCGGCTCCTTCGATCAGGCTGGTCCACAGCCCCCGGTAGTACGGGTTGCGCAGCCGCACCTCGAAGCCGTCGCCGGCCGGACGGTTGCGGAACCCCCGGGTCTGGATCATCGGGACCTCCAGCATGGTCACCGCCTTTCTGTGGTCGCCGCCGTCCCGGCGTTCAGCCGGGCGGCGATGTCGCGGGCCCCGCCGATCGCCAGGGCCACCGACGTGAGGGTCGGGTTGCAGGCGATCGGGGTCGGGATGACGTTGTTTCCGGCCACGTACAGGCCGGACACCCCCCACACCTCGCTGTTGGGGCCGCACACGGAGGTGCCGTCGTCGGCGGGGCCCATCCGGGTCGTGCCCTGGTAGTGCAGTGACGCGCCGGGCGAGAGGGTCAGGGGTTCGTCGCCGATGAAGTCGCCGAGCGCCCGTGCCGCGCGCAGGACGGACTCGCGGGCCCGGACCAGGGTCTCCTGGTCGCGCGGGGTGAGCGTGTAGTGGATGCGCGGCTTCGGCATGCCGTAGTCGTCGGTCTCGGTGTCGTCGAACTCGACGCGGTCCGACGCCTGCAAATCCTTGCCGCAGAACCAGCCGAGTCCCACGATCGTGCCCGGCGCGGGCTCGTCCTCGCCGACCAGCGGAATGGGCGAGGCGTCGAGCTGCATGACCTGACCGTGGAAGGGCTCGTCGTCGGTGTACGGCACCCACGAGACGCCCGACTCCTCCGCGATCGCGCCGCCGTCGGGCCGGGAGGCCCGCGCGGCGTCGACGTCGCGCAGCCGCACGGCGAAGATCGTCTGCGGCTGGTCGTTGAGGTAGCGGCCCAGGGCGGGCGGGCGTACCCCGGAGGCGTACAGCACCTGCGGAGTGCGCAGCGCGTCGGCCGCGACGACGACGTGACGGGCGCGCACCTCGTGCTCGCCGCCGTCGGTCCGGTCCCGTACGAGCACGCCGACGGCCCGGCCGTCCTCGACGAGCACGCGGCGCACCTGAGCGTCGGCGAACAGCCGGAAGTTCGGGTTGTTCCTGGTCACGTCGCCGAAGACGACGTCGGACCCGCTCCAGGCGAGGGCCCCGTCGGCGCGGCGGCGGACGGCGAGCGGCATTGGCCGGATCCGCCGTTCCTCCTTCCGGCCGGCGTCGAACTCGGCGCTCAGCCGGGTGCGCACCTCATCGGCGAAGGGGGCGTCGTCGAACGGGTGGCGGTCGACGCCGAGGATCCGCTCCGCGTCGTCGAGCAGGGCGTCCAGGTCCGGCAGGAAGGAGATGCGCTCGGCGTCGCCGGGCCGCGGGCAGGCGGCGGTCCAGTGCGCGCCCATGCCGCCGACGTTGGTCGACATGGCCAGCGCGGGCAGGCCGTCCTCGCCGGGCTGCCGGTAGCCGTCGGGCAGCAGGTGCGTACCGGCGCGGACCACCCGGCGGTCGGGGTTGGGGTAGCTGCCGGAGGCGTCCTGGGTGTGCGGGTTCGCCCCCTCGGAGCGGCGCTGGGCGGTGAGCCGCGCCGCGGGGTCGGCGATGTTCTTCACGTGCAGGCCGGGCGGGTCGGTGAGCACGGGACCCGCCTCGAAGAGGGCGACCACGGCGTGTGGCGCCGTCTCGCTCAGGATGCGGGCGTACGCCGCGCCCGTGGGGCCGCTGCCGACGATCGCCACGTCGACGGCGTCCGGGAAGACTCTGGACATTCCACTCCATTCATCGACGGCATTCGTCGACGGCGTGCGGGACACGTGACCGGCCGGCCGGGAGGACCGCCCGGTGGCGTGTGCCGCCGCGCCGGTGCCTGTCGTCAGTTGATCTCCGCGGCCTCGTCGGCCCCGAGCGCGGTGCCGAGCGCGGTGCCGAGTGCGGTCGCGAGTTCGGCCGCGAGCGCTCCGGCGCCGCGCACCGCCAGGGCGACGCTGGTGAGCGTCGGATTGCAGGCGTTCGCCGTCGGGATGAGGCCGTTGCCGGCGAGCACCAGACCCGGCACGCCCCACACCCGCGACCAGGGGTCGCACACGGACGTGCCGTCGTCCGCCGGACCCATCCGCACCGTGCCCATGTAGTGCAGCGAACTGCCGGACGGCATCAGCACGGGCGTACCCGGCACGAACTCGCCCAGCGCGGCCGCGGCGCGCGCCTGCTGGACGCGGGCCCGGTCGAGCTCCGCGTGTTCCCGCTCGGTGAGCTCGTAGGCGATGCGGACGCTCGGCAGGCCGTCCTCGTCGGACCGCTCGTCGTCGAACAGGAGCCGGTCCTCGGGCCGCGGCCACTTGCGCACGCCCCAGCCCATGCCCACGTAGCCCGCGGGGTTGTCGCGATAGGGGCTGTCCTCCGGCAGCGGCACCGGGCAGACGGGCGAGTACATGATCTGCGCGTGGTACGGGTGCCGCTCCTCGTCGTACCGGACCGAGACCACGCCGCGGATCGGGTCCGTCGGCGTGGCGGCCTCCTCGGAGGGTGGCAGCACGCCGTCGCGGAGCGCCACCACACCGAAGATCAGCGGATGTTCGGTCAGATAGCGGCCGAGGGCCGGCGGCCGGACCCCCGACGCCCACAGCAGCCGGGGGCTGCGGATCGCGTCGGCCGCCACCACGACCGCGTCGGCGCCGACCTGCTCCTCCGCGCCGCTGAGCAGATCGCGGAGTACGGCTCCGACCACACGGTCGCCGTCACGGACCAGGCGCACGCACAGCGTGTCCGCCCGCAGCGTGAAGCGGGGGTCGTCGAAGAGGGGCGCGAGGACGACGTCGGGGCCGCCCCAGCGCAGGGTGCCGTCCGGGCGGGGGTCGGCCGCCACCGGCAGCGGGCCGACCTCGATCCCGTCCGGGGCGAACGTCTCGCCGACCCGGTCCAGGATCGCCGCGGCCTGCGGTGAGTCGCCGAAGGCGGCCTTGGTGACGTGCAGCAGCTCTTCGGCGGCTGTGACGTGCTCCTCCCACTCGGCCTCGTCGATGAACGGGATGCGTTCACCGCCCCGCGGCCGGGGTGTGGCGCAGGTCCAGTGCGCGCCCTGACCGCCCACGCAGGTGGCGACGGCCGCCGCGGGCATGCCCGGCGAGCCCTCGGCGGCACGGCCGATGAGGTGCGTGCCCTGGCGGGCGGTGATCGTTCCCTCGACGACGACCCCGGCCGGGATGCCGGACACGCCGTCCGCGCCGGCCCGGCCCTGCGACGCGAGCCGCGCGGTCGTCTGCTCCTCGGCCGACGGGAGGTTCTTCACGTTCATCCCCGGCGGCGAGGTCACCACGGGACCGGCGTCGACCATGAGGACGGAGACGCCGGGGACCTGCTCCAGCAGCAGCCGCGCGTAGGTGGCGCCTGTCGGCCCGCTGCCGATGATCAGGACGCTCGGATGGGTGGTCATGCACGCCTCCTCGGCGTTCGTTCCGGTTCTACGGTCGTCGCGGCTTGCGCGGGTCGACCCAGTGCGGCAGGTCCCACGGGCGGGCGAGCGCGTCACGGAGCCGCTGCGCCAGGTCGGCGGCCTCGGGCAGCGGCGCGGGCCGTCCGTCGGCGCGCCGGTACACACGGCAGGTGAGGGCGGGCGGGGCGCCGGACGGGAAGAGGTCCCGGCGGCCGACCTGGAACGTCGGCGAGCCCGGGAACCCCAGCCGCGCCGCCTCCTCGGGGGAGGTCACCTGGCGTTCGGCGACATGGACCTCGCCCCGGCCGAGCTCGGCGAGCGTCTCGCGGAGCAGGCCGGCGGCGCGCGCGTGCGTCGGGCAGCCCTCCCACCACAGCAGCTCCACGCGCCATTTGACGGAACAGCCCGCCGGAGAGGTCAGCGGCCGGGCCACCTCGCGGCCCGCCAGGACGTCGTCGAGCGCGTCGCGCAGCCACCGGGCGTTCTGGGCCGGGTCGTCGTGGTCGCCGTCGGGAGCGCCGTGGTAGCGGACCACGCCCGCGGGGTCGAGCACGAAGACCTCGGGAGTCGCCGTCGCCCCGAACGCCCGGGCGGCCGACTGCTCGGCGTCGCGCAGGAAGGGACCGGCGAGCTCCCCGGCGGCGACCCGCGCCCGCATCGCGACCGCGGAGTCCTGCGGGTGGCCGGTCTCGTCGTTGCTCACCACCTGGAGCACCGTGACGCCCCGTGCCGCGTAGTCGCGCGCGACCTGCTGCACGCGGTCGTGCCAGGCGAGGGCGAAGGGGCAGCCGTTCGCGGTGAAGACCACCACGGTCGCCGCCGAGTCCCGCGGCGTCAGCCGCACCAGGACCCCTTCGCTGTCCGGAAGCTCGAACAGCGGCGCGGCGTCGCCGACGGTCAGCCGCTCGTTCAGCCGCCCGTTCAGCCCTTCGTTCAGCACGGGGTGACCTCGACCCAGGTGTGCTTCTCGGCGGCCTCCAGCACGGCGGAGGTCACGTGGGCGGCACGCAGTCCGTCGGCGAAGGTGGGCAGGCCGTCGGGCGCGGCGCCGGACAGGGCGGCGTAGGTGTCGGCGACGAACGCGTCGAAGCAGTCCTGGTAGCCCTGCGGATGCCCGGCGGGGACGGTGACGTACCGGGCGGCCGCCGGTGATTCGCTGCTGCCGCGCATGAGCTGCCGGTTGACGTCCCGGCCGCCGATCCACAGCGTGTCGGGGTTCTCCTGGTCGAACGTCAGGCTCTCCGTCGCGCCGTCCACCGAGAACCACAGGCGGTTCTTGCGGCCCTGCGAGATCTGGCTGACGGTGACGTTGCCGACCGCCCCCAGGTCGGTCTCGAACATCACGACGGCGGCGTCCTCGGTCTCGACGCCGCGGCCGCCGCGTTCGGGCACGGCGGTCATCGTCTGCGCGGCGACCCGGACGATGCGGTGCCCGCTCACGAACTCCACCATGTCGCACCAGTGCACGCCGATGTCCGCGAAGGCACGGGACGGGCCGCCGGCGGCGGCGTCCACCCGCCAGTTGTCGTCGGTGTCGGCGGCGAGCCAGTCCTGGAGGTACGAACCGTGCAGCAGACGCACCGGCCCGGTGGCACCCGCCGCGACCCGGGCGCGGGCCTCCCGGACCGTGGGGTAGAAGCGGTAGACGAACGGCACGGTCGCCGTGACACCGGCCTCGGCGGCGAGAACCACGAGTTCCTCCGCCTCGGCCGGATTCACGGCCAGCGGCTTCTCGCACACGACGTGCTTGCCGGCGGCGATGGCCGCCCGGGCCAGCGGGGCGTGCGTGGCGTTCGGTGTGCAGATGTGCACCACGTCGATGCCGTCGTCGGCCAGGAGTTCCTCGACGGTTCCCGCGACGATCTCCGGACGCAGATCTTCGGCGGCTCTTCGGGAGGATTCCGGCCCGGAACCGACGGCGCGCACGACGACACCGCCCGTCCGACGGATGGCACGTGCGTGCACCTTACCCATGAATCCGACACCGACGATGCCGGCACGGACGCGATCGACCACCAGAGACCTCCACAGGAGTAGCCGTGGCTTCCAGCCACGCAGGCTCATACTTCTGTAGAAAATCGGAGGAAATCAACGCGGCTCATGCCTAAGAAAGCTGATGTTGTACATAGGTGGGAGTGATGACGTCGACTTCCGTCCGCTGTCGGCGGAAGGAAGGTGGTGTGAGCGCTGTGCGGGCTGCTCAGCCGCAGTTCAGCAGCCCGGCGGCAGCCTTCGCGGCGAGGACGCGGTGCACGCTGTCGGCGACGCCGGAGCGGAACGCGGCGTCGGTCTGCATGCGGGAGCTGACCGCCTGGGCCATCGCGGGAACGGTGGACGGCTTCACGGTGAGGACCAGGTCGCCGCCCGCCGCGAGGAAGCCGGTCGCGCGCTGGGCCGGCGTGTAGGACCGGACGGCGACGGCCTGCCCGAGGTCGTCCGAGATGACGACGCCCTTGAAGCCGAGCTGGGTGCGCAGCAGCTTGCGGACGACGGTGGGGGAGAACGCCGCGATGTGATTCGGGTCGATCTTGGTGTAGGTGGCCAGGGAGATCATCACGAGCGGCGAGCCGGCCTGGATCCCGGACTTGAACGGCGTGAGGTAGGAACTGGTGGTGGTCGTCACCGAGTCGACGACGTTCGCGGTGGTGTCGGTGTTGCCGATGACCCGGCCCAGTCCGGGGAAGTGCTTGAGCGTGGTCATCACGCCGGCCTGCTTGGACCCGACCGCGAACGCCTTGCTGTGCGAGGCGACGACATCGGGTGTGTGGCCGTACTCGCGGTAGTAGCGCCCGATGGGTTGGTTGCGCGTGCCGAGACTGGCCGGCACCACGTCCGCGACAGGCGCGAGATTGAGGTCCACCCCGGCCGACTTCAGCTGGCCCGCCCAGCCCGCGGCCCGGCTGCGCAGCGTGGAGGTCGACCAGCCGCCCTGGGTCAGCGCGTCCGGCATGGTGGAGAATCCGGGACCGCTCAGCACCTGCACCTGGCCGCCCTCCTGGTCGGTGGCGACCAGGAGACCCACCCGCTTGCCGGAGACCGTGTCCGCCTGGCCGCGGATGCCGTCCACCACGTTGCGCGTGGCCGTGACGCCGGCGCTGCTGCGCCCGGTCAGCATGACCGAGCCCACGTGCTGGTCACGGAGCGTACGCAGGTCGGTGGCGCTGGGGCTGCTCGCGGACACCCCGCCCATGAACAACTGGCCCATGCGCTGCGCCTGGGTCATGTCGTTGTACACGCTGTCGGCGCAGGAGGCCGCGGCGACGGCGGGATCGGCCGCCGGGTGCAGGGCCTGCGCCCGGGCGCCGGGTACGCCGCAGACGGTCGCGGCCAGCATCATGCTCACGAGCGGGACCCCCGCACGCAGGGCCGCCGAACGGCCCGCTCCGGGGAGGCGAAGACGACTCATGAAGGGCGCTCCTGTCTCGCGAGGACGCGGTCCGCTGCCCTTCTCACGGTACGCCGCACCGTCCGGCTGTCGAGCCCACCCGGCCCGGGCCCTGGTGACAGGCGTTCTACCGCACCGCGAGCCTGACGAACGCCGCCCACTCCGCACGGGCGATCCGCAGAACCGGCTTAACACCGGTGGCCTTCGAGTCCCGTACGTACACCGCGCCGGGCCCGACGGCCACCTCCACGCAGTCGCCGCCGCTCGTCCCGCTGTAGCTGCTCTTGAACCAGTCCAGTCCAGCGGTCTCAGCAGTGTGCTGGTCGGTGCTCATAGCTCCCCTGCCATGCGCTCGATGAGACGAGAGGACTCCTCGGTGTTGAGGGCCTGCGTGCGCAGCATCCCATACCGCAACCAGAACTCGCTGACCTCATTCTCACCGGACCTGACGGTCACTACGTCCTGAGCCTCGACGTAGACGTACCGCCTCCGGTCTTTCGACTCGAGCAACACCATGGGCCCGTTGAGCCCGCTGTGGGCCCCCCGGGAGGTCGGCATGACCTGAAGCTCGACGTTGCGCATCCGTGAGCATGCCAGCACGGCTTCCCACTGCGCACGCATGACTGCCTTACCGCCCACCACTCGTCGGAAGGCGTCTTCCTCCACGATGAACACGAAGACCGCAGGCGGGTTCTTGCGGACCAGCAGAGCCTGCCGGGCCAGACGGGCGGCCACGCGCTGTTCGATGACCTCCTCGTCCAGCGGCGGGAAGTGCGCTTCGAGCAGCGCCTGCGCGTAAGCCTCCGTCTGCAAGAGCCCAGGCACAAGCAAGGGGTCGTACGAGAACCTGCTGAGCGCCTCCGCCTCCAGTAGTGCGACGCTGCGGAAGAAGCGTGGCAACTTTGCCCGATCCACCTCGTCCTGAAGGGCGAACAGAACCCCGCCCGCCCCCAGCGCCCGTTCCGCCGCCGCGGTGAACGTGGCCTTCGCCGGTCGTCGTCCCTGCTCCACCGAGGCGACCTGCTCCAGCGAGTAGCCGATGGCATCCCCGAGCTGCTGCTGGTTCAACCCGGCCCGCTTGCGCAGATACTGCAGGAGCACGCCGTACGCCGACCACACCCCCGGCAGGTCCGGCGCTTCCTCCCCGGCCTTCGGCGCCCGGCCGCTCCGCCCGTCCCGTACCGCCTTCACACGCTCACGCCCTTCCGCCCCGAACCGCACCCCGCAGGCCACCGGGCCATGCTCAACCGGGCCGGGAACAAAAGGGACACGAGCGGAACCCGTACAACACCCGTACAGCGACCTCGGTACTGGTGGGCTTGCGTATTCGACTGTCGCCAGGGGCATCCGGTTGGATGAGCACGTGACCGTCCATGACGTAGCTCGTCAGCTCCCCTCCATCGCGGATCTGCGGAACCTGTGCCGCTCACTGGCGATGCTCGATGCGATCCTGAGCCCGGACTGGGAGGGCCGGTACTACTCGTTCCATGCCGGCTGGGCCGACGGCGAGGAGATGGCCTCGATGCGCAACGGGTCGGGGGATGAGTATTCCATCGTGTTCTCGGCGGCCGGGGCCTATGTCCGCGGCTTCGATCACGAAGCACCGATGAGCCCGTACGGCAACGATGGCGAGCCCTGGCCGGGCGTGATCGACGATGTCCCGGAGGTCTTCAGGCCCTTCGTCGAAGAGCCGGCGTTCACCGACGAGGACGACGTTCCCGTCGTGACGGCCTGCCTGTGGCGCGGGGCGACGGACGATCGGTGGCGGCACGGCGTGATCGACTTCCCCGCCGGGTGTTCCGACCCCGACGGGGCAACGCGTCTGTTCGCGCTCCTGGTCGACCGTTCGCCGGAAGCGTTCCAGCGCTTCGCCGAGGACTACTACGAGGTTCCCGTGGACCTGGAGGCGGTGTGCGAGGTGTATGCCTTGCGGCCGCTGAGCCAGAAGCTCGTGTCATCGCTGAACTCGGAGGTCACCCTCGCAGACCTGGCCGAGGACATCGCCGAGATCGGTTACCCGCAGCCGGCCCGAAACGCGATCTGAGCTTCATCTCCCGGGGCCGTACAAGCAGCCGTACAACCAACACCATTGCCTGCCGCCCGCCCCGTACGTCAGGGCGGCCGTACGGTCGTCGTACCTGGTCAGCGGAGTGCTCGCCCGCTCAACTGACCTCGTGACACAACATCAGCTCACCGGCGGGACACGGACCCACCTGACCCTGCGTTTCAGCAGCACGAGGCGCCGAGCGCGCCTCGCCCGCCAACTCGCCGTGCAGCAGTTCACCGAGTGGACGGGCCTCCCGTACGACTCCGACCCCGCCCGAACCGTCGCCCTCGTCACCGCCGAACTCGCGGCGAACGCGATCCGCCACGGCAGCCTCCCCGGCCGCGACTTCCGGCTGACGCTGCTCCAACTGCCCCAGAGCTTCCGGATCGAGGTGACCGACACCCGCCCGGAGCGCTGCCCCGGCCGCACCACCGGCGACCCCGTGTCGCCCGACGCGCCCTCGGGACGCGGACTGCTGCTGGTGGAGGCGTACGCCGAACGCTGGGGCTGGGAGCGCCGGGACGCGTACACGAAAACCGTCTGGGCCACGGTGGCTCTCCGGCCGCCGACCGCGCGCGACGAGGATCACAGTGCACCCGTGCACCACTATGCGCCTCCATGTGGCGGTATGTCGCACATGCCCGGCGGGCAGTGACTCAGGCGTAACTCGACACCTCACGAGAGGAACCACTGCGCATGAGCCGCCTCATGACCCGCCCCGCCGCCCTCGCCGCATCCGCCGCACTGCTGACCGGCGGCCTGCTGGCAGCGGCTACGCCCGCGGCCACCGCCGCCGCACCCGCGAAGTACTCGCAGGCCGCCGCCGAGCGGCAGTTGAAGCGGGCGGGAGTCACCTGGGTCTCCTCGGGCGGGTGCAGCAACCGGAACAACAGCAGGTGCACCTCCTTCGAGAAGATCAACAAGAGCACCGTCGCCGGCGTCATCGACTTCAAGAAGGCGAGTCGGTGCGCGGTGACACTTACCGCCGGCACCGAGAGGGGCCACGCCTCCGGGACGTACAGCCACTGGAACGGCTACAAGGTCGACATCAAGCTGACCTCGTGCGTGAACTCGTACATCACGCACAAGTTCCGCTACGTCGGCACCCGCGGTGACGGTGCCAAGCAGTACAAGTCGTCGTCGGGGAACGTCTACGCCCGCGAGGGCTCGCACTGGGACGTCACCTACTACCGAGGCACCCGCTGACGGTGGCCGGTGGCGGGATCTGACACCACGGTCCCGCCACCGGCGCGCGGCCCCGAAATCCCGTCGAGTTCCGCCCGGGCCGCGTCTACCCTTCCGGCATGGCCCACGGGAAAACCTCTTACGTCTGCCTGCCCTGCCGGGCCGCGTACAAGCAGCCCTACGACCCCGACGGCAGGGACAGGCAGCGGGTCTGCCCCCGCTGCGCGCAGCCGCTGATCCACGTGGGCTCCGCCTTCGCACCGCCCCGCCGCCGGGACACCGCGGCCTGGCGGACGCTGTCGGTGCTGCTGCACGCGGGCATCCGCTTCCACAAGAGCTGCTGCGGCGGCCCCGGTTACCGTCCCCGCACCTTGTCCGAGGTCCGCGAGCGGATGACGTACGCCCGCCGCAGCGGCGAGCCCTTCGCGACCGCGCTCGTACGGTACGAGGTGCCCTGACCCGGACGTCAGCCCTCCAGCCGGACCGGCATCAGGATCGAGAAGGTGTGTGCGTCGTCGGGGCGGCGGACGGCGATCGGGGCCGTGGGGGCGCTGAGCTCCAGGAGGAGCTTGTCGCGGGCTCCGGAGGCGAGGGCGTCCAGCAGGAACTCCCGGTTGACGCCGACGTTGTCCTCGCTGTCGTCGCCGTCCTCGCACACCGTCACCGTGCCGTCGTCCGCCACCCTGACCACGCTGACGTCGTACGACGGCCCGCCGTCCCGCTCGCGCGACTCGCTCGGGCGGACCGGGCCGGTGCGCAGGGCCTCCCGGAAGGCCGCCGTGCCGACGAGGGCCCGGCGGCCTTCCGGCAGCCGCACCAGGCGACGGTAGTCGGGGAAGTCGTGGTCGAGGCACTGGCCGGCGGTCTGACCGTCGCTCGACTCCAGCGACACCCGGCCACCGTCCACGGCCAGCCGCACCGCTGCCTCACCCTGGAGCAGCGCCCGCATCGCGTCGACGAGGGGCAGGGGAACGACGGTCTGCACGCGGGAGCCGTCGTACCCGGTGGCGGCGGCGCGCGCCACGGCCATCCGGTAGCGGTCGGTCGCCACCAGGCTCAGTGCCTCGCCCTCGATGTCGAACAGAACACCGGCGAGCATCGGCAACTCAGGGTCCGAACCGGCCGCGAAGCGGACCGAGTCCAGTGCGGCGGCCAGTTCCGGCGCGGGGACGGTCAGGTGGACGGCGGTGGCGCCGGGCGACGAGGTCATGGGGTTCTCCCTGTGGTCGAGTAGGGCTCGGAGTGTGGAGAACTCACCGCGGGCGTCGGCCAGGCCCTGTTCCAGTCGGCGCAGGTGCGCTTGCAGGAGCCCGCGCACCAGGTCCGCGTCCGCGCTGGACCAGCCCGCCAGCACCAGCCGGATGTCCGCCAGGGGCATGCCGGCCCGGCGCAGTCGGGCCAGCAGCCGGGCTTCCTCCAGTTGCCCGGGCGCGTACCAGCGGTAGCCGCTGACCGGGTCCACCCGTGCGGGGACCAGCACACCGGCCCGGTCGTAGAACCGCAGCGCGCTCACGCTCAGTCCACTGTCCCGGGCCATCTCCCCGATGCTGCGCATCTCGCTCTCCACACTCGAACCCTGAGCCCTCGACAAGGTCGAGGGTCAAACTGACGGACCGTCGCGAGCGAGTGAGCTAAAACGGTTTAGCTGTGCAAAATCCCTTTCTGATAAGTCAGTAGTGGCGTCAGAGCTGTTGACCTCTGAACCGGATCAGTGCTTCCATCGGCTCCGCGTCCGCGTCATGGACGGGCCGCACTCACGGCTGTGAGCCGGCGGTCCGGGCGCTGCTCCCACAGGACATCCGGAGGTATCCGTGGCTCTGCCCCCCAGAAGCTCGGACAACGTTGTCAGGCCGGTGTGCCGGACGACGGCGGCACCTCCCGGGAGCGGCGATGGCCGTGTGAGCCGTGGCGCGGACCGCGGCGGAGTCCGCAGTACCGGGATCAACTCTCCCGCCCACTCCGTCCGTTGCACAGCGGGCCTCCCACGGGATCACGCGGCGCACACGGCCGTCGCGTCCCGCTGAGGCGGCCCGCCCCCGATCGTCCACGCGTGGGGTGTTCAACGGGACCCGCCCCACGCTCCCCACACACCATCGGGAGACACGATGAGAGATCGTCGCTCGACCGCGAGGAGCCGCTGGGCCGCGGGTGTTCTCGCCCTACTGCTGGGCCTGGTCGGCGCCCTGCTCGTGCCGGGCGCGGTGTCGGCCGCGCAGCTGACCCCGCAGTCGGCCGCGCAGGGGACGTCCGTCTCCGCGCAGACCGCCGCGGCCGCAGCCGCGCTGCCCGCCCGGCTGCGCGGAGTCAACCGCTCCGGTACCGAGTTCATGTGCGTGCAGAACAGGGGCATCTTCGACGGCCCCTCCGACGCCGCCTCGATCCAGGCCATCGCGAGCTGGCGGGCCAACACCGTCCGGGTGCCGCTCAACGAGGACTGCTGGCTCGGCATCAACGGCGTCAACTCCGCCTACAGCGGGACTAATTACCGCACCGCCATCTCCGGCTTCGTCTCCCGGCTCCGCGCGGCCGGCCTGTACGTCATCCTCGAACTGCACTGGAGCAGCGGCGTCTACACCGGCTCCGGCTCCAACTGCTCGACGTACGCCTCGCAGTGCCAGAAGCCCATGCCCGACAACGACCACGCCCCGGCCTTCTGGAAGTCGGTGGCCGGCACCTTCAAGAGCGACCAGGGGGTGCTCTTCGACCTGTTCAACGAGCCCTTCCCGAACATGGTGATGTCCGACTACAACGCGTCGTGGAAGTGCTGGCGCGACGGCGGCTCGGCGTGCACCGGCTTCAGCTACACGGTCGCGGGCATGCAGAGCCTCGTGAACGCCGTGCGGTCCACCGGGGCCACCAACTACGTGATGGTCGGCGGCATCAGCTTCTCCAACGACCTGTCGCAGTGGCTGACCTACGCGCCCTCGGACTCCGCCGGGAAGCTCGCGGCGTCCTGGCACTCGTACAACTTCAACTACTGCAACTCACAGAGCTGCTGGGACTCCCAGATCGCGCCGGTCGCCGCCAAGTACCCGCTGGTGGTCGGTGAGATCGGCGAGAACGACTGCGCCCACGGCTACATCGACACCCTGATGAACTGGCTGGACGCCCGCAGCCTCAGCTACCTGGGCTGGACCTGGAACACCTGGGACTGCAGTTCCGGCCCGTCGCTCATCAGCGACTACAGCGGCACCCCGACCGCCTACGGGCAGGGACTGAAGAACCGCCTCGCCTCCGGCTGACCGGAGCGCGAGTTGGGGGGGCCGTGCCGGATCACCGGCGCGGCCCCGGCGCCCGGCGAGAGGGTGCGAGAGGGCCACGGCTCCGCGTCGACGACGACGGGGCCGTGGCCCTCTGACGTTCCGTCATCCATGCCTGGGCGGCTGCATGTTCGGGCGGAGGGAGGGGAGGGGCGGTGTGTGGGGCGTTCCCGCGTGGCCGGGGGTGTTCTCGTAGCCCAGGGCGCGGGAGAGTTCCAGGGCGCAGCGGGCGGTGGTCCGTCCGGCCGCGTCGAGCCGCTGCCCCATCCGGCCTTTGGGGGCGCCCATGTTGATCGCCGCGATCACGCGTCCGTGGTGGTCACGGACCGGTGCGGAGACGCCGACGAGTCCGGCTTCGAATTCCTCGTCCGCCATGGCGTAGCCGCGGGAGCGGATGGCCTGGATCTCCTCCAGCAGGTCGTCGATGGTACGGATGCGCTGGCTGGCGGGCAGGCCGGTGAACTGATCCTCGGGGAACCACGCGCGCAGCACCGGCTCTTCCCAGTCGGACACCAGGACCCGGCCGGCCGAGGTCTGCAGCGCGGGCACCATGACGCCCTCCCACCCCAGGCTGCGGAAGGCGTGCGTGGACGACTCGCTGACCAGGGTCAGGACGCCGTTGCCGCGCAGCACGCAGAGGTGGACGGTCTCGTAGATCTGTGCGACGAGCCGGCGCAGGAAGGGCTTGGCGACGTACGCCAGCCTGGCCTCGCCGGTGCGGGCGGCCAGGGCGTAGAACCGCCAGCCGATCCGGTACGCCTGGGTGTCGGGATCCCGGTCCACGAGGCCTTCCTCCGCGAGGTTGGCCAGAGCGCGGGAGACCTGGCTCTTCTCACGCCCGGCGAGCTCCGCGATCCGGGTCACCCCCAGACCGCCGTGGGTGTGGGCTTCCTGGCCTGCGAGGACTTCGAGGAGATCGGTGTCCCGGCGCAGCCCTGACGTCGGACGTGCCACGGTAAACCCCTTTCTGTTGCGTGCTCGGCAACTCTAGTTGTCCAGCATGTTACGCGCCCCTACCGTTCAGGCCACCGATCGGCGCCCGCCCCCGAGGCGCCCGGGTCCGGAGGGAAAATGGATCGGTTTGTCGAGTACGTCGGAAGGCACGCCGACGACCTGTGGCAGCAGGGGCTGGAGCATGCCGTCGTGGTCGGCACGGCGATCGCCGTCGCCACGGTGATCGGTGTCGCACTGGGGGTCGCCACCTGGGACCGGCCCGCGGCCCGTACCGCCGCTGTGGCGACGACGGGAACCTTCCTCACCATCCCCAGCTTCGCGCTGCTCGGCCTGCTCATCCCGCTGCTCGGACTGGGCTGGACGCCGACCGTGGTGGCCCTGGTCGTGTACGCGCTGCTGCCCATCACACGCAACACCATCGTGGGCCTGCGGGAGGTCAGCCCGGCGATCCTGGAAGCGGCGCGGGGCACCGGGATGGGCCCCGCGCGCAGGCTGCTGGGCGTGCAGCTGCCGCTGGCCTGGCCGGTGATCCTCACCGGTGTGCGGATCTCCACCCAGCTCACCGTCGGTATCGCGGCCATCGCCGCCTATGTCGCGGGCCCCGGCCTGGGCAACGAGATCTTCGACGGTCTCTCGCGCCTCGGCTCCAGGAACGCCATCAACCAGGCGCTCGCCGGCACCCTCGGCGTCGTCGTCCTGGCGCTGCTGTTCGACCTGTTCTTCTTCGCCGTCCGGCGACTGACCACCCCGAGGGGGCTCCGTGTCTGACCACGTCTCGCCGACCGCGACCATCGCGGCGACGGCCGGCTCCGGCGAGGACACCGCCGCACGACACGGTGCGCGGATCGAACTCACCGATGTCACCAAGATCTACCCGGGCCAGGAGGAACCTGCCGTGGAGTCCTTCTCCATGGTGATCCCGGCCGGCGAACTGGTCTGCTTCGTCGGGCCCTCCGGGTGCGGCAAGACGACCACCATGAAGATGGTCAACCGGCTGATCGAGCCGAGCGGCGGCCGCATCACCATGGACGGCGAGGACCTGCTCTCCCTCGACCCGCACGACCTGCGCCGCCGCGTCGGCTACGTGATCCAGCAGATCGGTCTCTTCCCGCACATGAGCATCGCGGACAACGTGGGCCTGGTCCCCCGGATGCTCGGATGGAACAAGCGCCGGACCGCCGACCGTGTCGACGAGCTGCTGAACGTCGTCGGGCTCGAACCGGGCCGCTTCCGCTCCCGCTACCCGCGCCAGCTCTCCGGCGGTCAGCAGCAGCGCGTCGGCGTCGCCCGCGCGCTCGCCGCCGATCCCCCGGTGATGCTGATGGACGAGCCGTTCGGCGCCACCGACCCGATCACCCGGGAGCGGCTGCAGAACGAGTTCCTGGCACTGCAGCGGCGGATGCGCAAGACGATCATCTTCGTCACCCATGACTTCGAGGAGGCACTCCGCCTCGGCGACCGGATCGCCGTGCTGGGGGAGCGGTCCCGGATCGTGCAGTACGACACGCCCGAACGCATCCTCGCCGCGCCCGCCGACGACTACGTCCGCTCCTTCATCGGCGGACAGGCCGCGATCAAGCGGCTGGGCCTGATCCGGGCCGGTGACCTGGACCTGCTGCCCGCGGGCTCCGGCGCGCTGCCCTCCGTCGCCGCCGACGCCACCCTGCGCGACGCCCTCGACGCGATCGTGGCGCACCGCGCGCACCGGATCGCCGTGCTCGACGCCGACGGTTCCGTCCGCGGCGAGCTGGACCTCGACACGCTCGCGGCGGCGGCGGAGACCGGAGGTGCGCGGTGACCGCGGTCACGACCGGCGCCCGTGCCTCCTCCCGGGCGGGAGCGGGACTGGTGCGCGGCCTGCGGAGCGGCATCGCCACCCCGGCCGTCGTCGCGGTGGCCCTGCTGGCCGACTACCTCTGGGTGCGCTCGCTCCAGCTCGACAGCATCGAACGACGCACCCTCAACAGCGACTACCTGGTCAGCAAGACCACCGAGCACCTCACGCTCACCGTCGTCGCCACCGTGCTGATCATGGTGATCGCCGTACCGCTGGGCATCCTGATCAGCCGGGTCCGCGCCCGGTGGATCCCGCCCCTGGTGCTGGGCCTGGCCAACATCGGGCAGGCCACTCCGGCCATCGGCGTGCTGGTCCTGCTGACCATCGTGTACGGGCCCGGTTTCGGCATCGCCATGACCAGCCTGGTCGCCTACTCGGCACTGCCCGTACTGCGCAACACGCTGATCGGCATCCAGCAGGTGGACCGCTCGCTGATCGAGGCGGCCCGCGGCATGGGCATGAAGCCGGTACAGATCCTGCTGCGCATCGAACTCCCGCTCGCCGTCCCGGTGGTGCTGGCGGGCCTGCGCACCGCGCTGGTGTTCTGCGTGGGCGTCGCCACTCTCGCCACCTTCGTCAACGCCGGCGGACTCGGGGACATCATCGTCAACGGGATCAAGCTGGACCGCGACCCCGTCCTGATCACCGGAAGCGTCGTCACCGCCTCCATCGCGCTGCTCGTCGACTGGACCGGCGGCCTGGCCGAGAAGGTCCTCAAGCCGAAGGGCGTCTGACCGCCGTCCGACGGCGTCCGTCCGGCCCCTGCGTCTCCCTCTCCGTCTCCCTCTCCGTCTCTGTCGGGGCATCCCCTGCCCACCCACCCCGAACCGTCCCCGCATCTCCCCGTCATCCGCACCACTCAGGAGTACCGCCATGCCTTCCCGCCGTACCTCACTGGCCTCGCCGCGTCCCTCGCCTCCGCCTCGCTCCTGCTGACCGCCTGCGGCGGGGACAAGGACGTCAAGCCCGTCTCGGGGTCGGGCACGGCGCTGAAGGGCGCCTCCTTCACCGTCGGCTCCAAGGACTTCTCCGAGCAGATCATCCTCGGCCGGATGACCGTCGAGCTCCTGGGGGCGAACGGCGCCGAGGTCACCGACAAGACCAACATCAAGGGCTCGGCCAGCACCAGAAAGGCGCTGGAGTCCGGTGACATCTCGATGTACTGGGAGTACACCGGCACCGGCTGGATCACCTACCTGCAGAACACCAAGCCGATCGCGGACCAGCGCGAGCAGTTCGTGAAGGTCGCCGCCGACGACCTGGCGAAGAACAACATCGCCTGGATCGACCCGCCGGCCCCGCTGAACAACACCTACGCGTTCGCCGTCCGCAAGGACAAGGCGGAGAAGCTCGGGGTGAAGACCCTGTCCGACCTCGCCGAGCTGAGCAGGAGCAAGCCGAACGAGGCCACGTTCTGCATCGAGAGCGAGTTCTCCACCCGCGACGACGGCTTCCCCGGACTGGTGAAGGCCTACGGCATCAAGGCCCCCGGGGACAACGTCAAGATGCTCGACACCGGGCTGATCTACACCGAGACCGCCAAGGGCGACACCTGCAACTTCGGCGAGGTCTTCGCCACCGACGGCCGTATCCCGGCCAACAAGCTGGTGGTCCTGGAGGACGACAAGCACTTCTTCCCCGTCTACCAGCCCGCGCTCACGCTCAAGCAGGAGACGCTGAAGAAGTACCCGGCCCTGAAGAAGATCTTCGCGCCGCTGGCCGAGAAGCTCACCACGACCGAGATGCAGAAGCTCAACGCACTCGCGGACGTGGAGGGCGAGGACCCGGAGGACATCGCCCACGACTGGCTGGTGGACAACGGCTTCGTCAAGTAGCAAGCAGCAAGTAGCCGCGACCGGCCCCGAGCGGGGGAGGCGCTGGGGCGTCCCGGCCTCCGCCTCCCCCGCGCGGGCGCGTCAGGCCCGGGGCGTGATCCGCCGGACCTCGATCAGCGCGAGGCTCTCCGGGTGGAGGGTCGGCGCCTGGACGCCGAGCACGGACAGGACCCGGCCAGGCAGTTCGACGCCCTCCGGCGTCCACCAGGGAAGCGGGGTGGTGACCGGGCCCCGGACCACGTCCCCGGGCGGCAGCGGGGCGACGGCGTAGAGCGCGTCCTCCGCCAGGCCGGGCAGGCGCACGCGGCCGGTCGGCACCTGCACGCTGGTGGCCTTCTGCACCACCGCGTACACGGCGTGGGACCGGTCGGGGGCCACGACGCCGTGCACGAGCACGGCGGGGTCGTGGTGGTCGCCGTGGACGACCGTGCCGCCGTGCAGCAGCGGCCGGAGCCGCTTGTGGGTCTCGATCCACTCGGCCAGCCGGCGGCGTTCCTCGGCCGTCGCCCCGGTCAGGTCCCACTCGATGCCCATGTGGCCGAAGAGCGCGGTGCCGGCGCGGAAGTCGAGACCGTGCGTACGGCCCGTGGTGTGCGAAGCGGGGGCGCCGACATGCGCGCCCATCAGCTCGGGCGGCAGCAGCATCCCCGTCCAGAGCTGGATCTGCTGCCGCTCCAGGGCGTCGATGCAGTCGCTCGTCCACACCCGGTCGCTGCGTTCCAGGATGCCGAGGTCCACCCGGGCGCCGCCCGACGAGCAGGACTCGATCTCCAGCCCGGGGTGCCGTCGGCGCAGCTCGTCCATCAGCGCGTACACCGCGGTGGTCTGGGCGTGCACCCCGCCGACGCCGTACGGGCCGCTGCCCGCGTCGACGAGGTCGCGGTTGTGGTCCCACTTGAGATAGTCGACGGCGTACTCGCCGACCAGGGCGTCCAGGCGTTCGAGCACATACGCGTAGGCCTCCGGCCGGCCCAGGTCCAGCACCTGCTGGTGCCGGGCCTCGGGCGGCATGCGCCCGGCCGCGGACAGGATCCACTCCGGGTGCGCCCTGGCCAGGTCCGAGTCGGGGTTGATCATCTCCGGCTCGACCCAGAGGCCGAACTGGAGCCCGCGGGAGCGGACGTGCTCGACGAGCGGGTGCAGCCCGTGCGGCCAGACCTCGGGGTCCACGTACCAGTCGCCGAGCCCGGCCCGGTCGTCGCGGCGCCCGCGGAACCAGCCGTCGTCCAGCACGAACCGCTCGGCTCCGACCTCGGCCGCCGCGTCCGCCAGGGCGGTGAGGGTGGCCAGGTCCTGCCGGAAGTAGACGGCCTCCCAGGTGTTGAGCGTGACCGGCCGCGGGGTGGCCGGGTGGTGGGGGCGCTGCCGCAGGTGGGCGTGGAAGCGCGCCGCCATGTCGTCCAGGCCGCGGCCGTACGACCCCAGCAGCCACGGCGTCGCGTACGTGGCACCGGGCTGGAGGCGCATCTCGCCCGGCAGCAGCAGCTCACCGCCGCCGAGCAGCGAGACCCCGGAGTTCGTGCGCTCGGCGAAGGTGCGGTGGTTGCCGCTCCACGCGACGTGCAGAGCCCACACCTCACCACCGCGGAAGCCGAAGCCCCGCTCACCCGCCGCGTGCAGGAGCGTGGCGTCGACGCCGGTGCGCCCGCGGCGGTTCTCCCGCAGGTGCGTGCCGAGCGTGAACTCGTGCCGCTGCGGCGAACGTTCCCGCAGGTGACGGCCGGTCAGGTCGAGGACCTCGGTGGCGTGCGCCGGTATCGGCAGCGTGAGGTGCAGCGCGTCCACCGTGTAGGGGCCGCCGCCCTCGTTGGTGAGCTGCGCGCGCTGGCGCACGAGCCCGGACCCGGTCAGCTCCAGCTCCCACCGCAGGGCGAGCCGGGCCTGGTCGTCCACGGCTTCGACCGTCAGCGAGCGAGGGGCCGGGACGCGTATCTCCCGGACGGTGAAGCAGCTGGAGAAGTCGGAGCCCTCACGGTGGCCGGACAGCCCTGGAGTGCCCAGCCAGCCGGCCGACTGCTCGGGCAGCACGCTCACGGGGACCGGCACGTCGGGAACGCTGGTGCCCAGCTCGGCGCGGCTCGCCACGGCGAGCGAGGCGAGCGAGGCGGGGACGCCCGAGCCGCCGGGCGCACCGTCGCCCGGGTCGCCCGAGGCGTCCAGGTCGCCCAGGTCGGCCCCCCAGTGCAGGACCCGGGGCAGCCGGGGGCCCGAACAGTCGAGCACGAGGCTCGTGCCGCCGGCCCGGAAGTGGATGAGGTGCTCGGTGCTCACGTGCGCACGCTTTCGATCGGTCGATTGGGAGCGGTGGGCTCGACGACGGTCAGCTCACCCACGCCGGCCTCCAGTGATTCTCGGGCATGCGCGTCGATGCCCGAGTCGGTGATGAGCAGGTCGGCCGCCTCCAGCGCGGCGATGGCCGCCAGGCCGGGCGTGTCCCACTTGGTGTGGTCGGCGAGCACCACGACCCGGCGCGCCGAGCGGCACATCGCCCGGTTCGTCTCCGCCTCCTCGGGATTGGGCGTGCTGAAGCCGGTCCGGGCGTCCATGCCGTGGACCCCCATGAACAGCACGTCGACCCGCAGCGAGGCCAGTGCGGCGACCGCGACCGGCCCCACCAGGGCGTCGGAGGGGGTGCGCATGCCACCGGTGAGGACGACCGTCTGCCGCTGCCGCCGGTGGGCCTCCAGGGTCTGCGCCGCCCGGAGGCTGTTGGTGACCACCGTGATGTCCGGGATGTCGAGCAGGTGCCGGGCCAGGGTCCACGTGGTGGTTCCCGCGGTCAGCGCGACCGCGGAGCCCGGAGCCACCAGCCGGGCGGCCTCGGCCGCGATGGCCTCCTTGGCGGTGACCTCGCGGGACCGCTTCTCCCCGAACGCGGGTTCCGCGGCACTGCCGTGCTCCGGGGTGACCGCGCCTCCGTGGACCTTGTCGAGATGGCCCCGGCGCGCGAGGGACTCCAGATCGCGCCGGATCGTCATGTGGGACACGCCGAACCGCTCGGTCAGTGCGCCGACCCGGATCGAGCCGTGCTGCCGGACGAGTTCGGCGATCCTCTCCTGCCGTTGCCTCGCGAGCATCCCCTCACCGCTCCGACGGGGGCGTGCCGTCTTCCCGGATCACCACGACGTCGCCCGCGCGGACGACGGTCTTGCCGTCGGCGACGGTGCCGGTCAGCAGGTCGACGCCGCTCGCCGGGACGGGCACGTCACGGGAGGTGTGGTTGATCAGGAAGAGGTAGGCGGCGTCCGGCCCGCGCCTGCGGACCGCCTCCACCCCGGCCGGAACCTCGGCCGCGGCCGTGACACCGGCCTCCCGGCAGACCCGGGCCAGCAGCCCGCGCAGCGCGTCCGCGTCCGGCCGCGTCGCCACGTACCAGGACACGCCCGCGCCGTGGGCGTTGCGGGTGACCGCGGGGTGTCCCGCGACCGGGCCGCCGCACGACGGGTCCGTCGCGAAGGACACGACCGTCTCGGCGCCGCGCGGCTCCACGAGCTCACTCCACACCGTGGCCCCCGAGCCGTCGGAGAGCCGGACGGTCTCCGCCTCGCGCAGCGGGAAGAACTCGTCGACGCGGACACCCAGCATGTCCCGGTACGCCCCCGGGTGGCCGCCGAGCCGCACGTGGTCGTTCTCGTCCACCACACCGCTGAAGAAGCCGACGGCCGCGTGCCCGCCGCCCTGTACGAAGGCGTCCAGCGACGACGCGTCCGCGTCGGACGTCAGGGAGAGGCTGGGCACCAGCACCAGGCGGTGGCCGCTCAGGTCGCTCGCGGGATGCACCAGGTCGCACGTGACACCCAGCGACCACAGCGCCTCGTACCAGGCGCGCACCAGGTCGAGGTAGCGCACGTCACGCGAGGGAGTGGCGTCCATCTCCAGCGCCCACCAGGCGTTCCAGTCGAAGAGCAGGGCCACGTCCGACACGACGCGGCTGCCGCGCACCTCGGCGAGGGCCCGCAGGTCCCGCCCGAGAGCGGTGACCTCGCGCCAGACCTTGGTGTCGGTGCCGCCGTGCGGAAGCATCGCCGAGTGCCACTTCTCGGCGCCGGCCCGCGACTGGCGCCACTGGAAGTACAGGACGCCGTCCGCGCCGCGCGCCACGTGCGCGAGACTGTTGCGCCGCATCTGACCCGGGGTCTTCGCCACGTTGCGCGGCTGCCAGTTCACCGCGGAGGTGGAGTGCTCCATCAGCAGCCACGGAGCGCCGCCGCCCATGCCGCGCGCGAGGTCGGCGTCGAGCGACAGCCCGACGTGCGCTTCGGGGTCCGCGGCGGTGAGGTACTGGTCCACGGAGACGAAGTCGCACTCACCGGCGAAGGAGAAGCCGTCGACCTTCTTCTCCAGCGTGACCAGGAGGTTGGTGGTGAGCGGCACACCGGGGGAGAGGCGGCGCACGATCTCCGCCTCGCGCCGGTGCAGCCTCAGCAGCGCGTCCGAGGAGAACCGCCAGAAGTCGAGCTGCTGGGTCGGATTCGGCACCGCGGCGGTGGCGCGCGGCGGCATGATCTCCGCCCAGTCGCCGTAGCGCTGGCTCCAGAACGCCGTCCCCCAGGCCTCGTTCAGGCCGTCGAGGTCCCCGTACCGCTCCCGCAGCCAGTCCCGGAACGCCTCGGCGCTGCTGTCGCAGTAGCAGTGCGCGTTGTGGTTGCCCCACTCGTTGTGCAGGTGCCACAGCGCGAGCGCGGGATGGTCGCGGTACCGCTCCACCAGCCGCTCGACGAGCCGGCCGGCCGCCTCCGCGTACGCGGGACTGCTCGGGCAGAACGTCTGCCGCGAGCCGTGCGTGAGCCGGACGCCGTCCGCGGTCACCGGCAGCGCCTCGGGGTGCCGCAGCGAGAACCACGGCGGCGGGGACGCGGTGGCCGTCGCCAGGTCGGCGGCGATGCCGTTCGCGTGCAGCAGGTCCAGGACCTCGTCGAGCAGGCCGAACTCGTACTGCCCGGGGCGCGGTTCCAGGAACGCCCAGGAGAAGACGCCGACGGTGACGAGGTTGACGCCGGCCTCCCGCATGAGACGCACGTCCTCGTCCCACACCTCGCGCGGCCACTGCTCCGGGTTGTAGTCACCGCCGTAGGCGATGCCGCCGAGCCGGTCGGACAGTTGCTTGAGCGCGTCGGTCACGACTTCACCGCTCCCGCCGCGAGGCCCGCCTTCCAGTACCGCTGGAGCACCAGGAAGGCGATGACGATCGGGACGACCGAGACGAGCGACCCGGTGAGGCTGAGGATCTGCAGCGAGGGGTCGCGGCTGACCTGGGACTGCCAGGTGAACAGTCCGAGGGTGACCGGGTAGAGACGGTCGTCCTGGAGCATCACCAGCGGCAGCAGGAAGTTGTTCCAGATGACCACGAACTGGAACAGGAAGATCGTGACCATGGCGGGTGACATCAGCCGCAGGGACATGGTGAAGAAGGTCCGCAGCTCGCCCGCCCCGTCGATCCGGGCCGCCTCCAGCAGTTCGTCGGGCACGGACGCCGCCGCGAAGATGCGCGAGAGGTAGACGCCGAACGGGCTGACGATGCTGGGCAGGAACACCGACCAGAAGGTGTCGGTGGCGTCCACCTCGGCGAACAGCAGGAACAGCGGCAGCGCCAGCGCCGTGGCGGGGACCAGGACACCGCCGAGCACGACGTTGAACAGCAGCTCCCGTCCCCGGAAGCGGTACTTGGCCAGGGCGTAGCCGGCCATCGCGGACAGCAGGGTGCCGACGGCCGCGCCGGCCCCCGCGTAGAGGAGGCTGTTGAGCAGCCAGGGCAGGTACACCCCGTCCTGCTTGGCGAACAGCGCCCGCAGGTTGTCGATCAGGTGGAAGTCGGAGAACCACAGCCCGAACGAGTCGACCAGGTCGCCCTGGCTCTTGGTCGCGGAGACGATCAGCCAGAACACCGGCAGCAGCATGTAGACGGCGATGACGGCCAGGAAGCCGGTGGCCGCGATCACCGAGAGGCGGCTCTCCCGGGGGCCGCGCGGCGCGGTGTCGGAGGTCTGACGGGGCGCGTGGGCGCCCGCGGTGTCGGTGAGGAGGCTCATGACTCGGCCTTTCGCCCCGTGAGCTTGAGGAATCCGAACGACAGGACGAACGTGGCCAGCGCCAGCGTGACCGACATGGCCGCGGCCTCGCTGTAGTTGTTCGAGGAGGCGAGCGAGTAGGCCGCCAGGTTGGGTGTGTAGGTGCTGGTGACGCTGGTGGAGATGGAACGCAGCACCTGCGGTTCGGTGAACAGCTGCAGCGTCCCGATGATGGAGAAGACGCCCGTCAGGATGAGCGCCGGACGCAGGATCGGCACCTTGATCCGCCAGGCGATCGTCGCCTCGCTCGCGCCGTCCATACGGGCCGCCTCGTAGATGTCGGAGGGGATGGCCTGCAGGGCGGCGTAGATGATCAGCATGTTGTACCCGGTGTACGTCCAGGTCACGATGTTGCCGATGGACCACAGCATCATCGACGAGCCGAGGAAGTCCGGCGCGGAGCCCGCCTTGTCGAGCAGGTCCACGATGGGCGACAGCCGCGGGTCGTAGAGGAAGGCCCACATGAGCGCCGCCACCACGCCGGGGATGCCGTACGGCACGAAGTAGGTGATCCGGAAGAAGCGCTTGAGGCGGGCCACCGTCGAGTCCAGCAGCAGCGCGAGCACCAGCGCCAGCAGCAGCATCACCGGGATCTGCACCAGCCCGAAGACCAGCACCCGGACGACGCTGCCGAGGAACTCGGAGTCGCCGAGCACTTCCTTGTACTGGTCGAGGCCGGCGAACACGGTCGTCTTGTGGCCGAAGGTGCCGCCGGTCCGCTCGGTCTTGAGCAGGCTCTGGTAGAAGGCGTAGCCGACCGGCACCAGGGTGAACAGGACGAACGGCACGAAGAACGGCACGAGAAAGAAGACGGGCGCCCAGTTCCGTCTGCGGCGGGCGGGGACGGTGGCGGGGGCGGTCTGCGCCGGCGGCGGTGCTGTCGCCGCTATGGGGTCGGCGGTCATGGCGTGGTCTCTTCCTGGACTGTGCTGGCGAGCGGGAACGGGCCGGCGGGGGGGGGGGGGGGGGGGGGGGGGGGGGGGCGGGGGGCGGGGGGGGGGGGGGGCGGGGCCCCCCCCCCCCCCCGGCCCGGTGCCACCTACTTGGCGACCTTGAGGGACTGCTTCTCCAGGGAGTCCACCGTCTTGGTCTCCGTCGTCTTCAGCGCGTCCTTGAGCGTGCCCTGGCCGCCCAGCGCTCCGGCGATGCCGTCGCCCATGAAGCGGTAGGTGTCGGTCATCGTCGGGCCGAAGGTCCAGTCCGTGGTGACGTTCTTGGCGGCGTCCGCGAAGACGTCGAAGATCTTCTGGCCGCCGTAGAAGTCCACCGGCTGCTTCAGCGCCGCCAGGTCGAGGCCCGCGGTGGCCGCGGGGTAGAGACCGCCCTCACGGTTGAGGATCTCCAGCGCCTTCGGGTCGGTGTTCAGCCACAGCGCGAACTTCGCCGCCTCGTAGGGGTGCTTGCTCTTGCCGAGGACCGCCGTCGTCGAGCCGCCCCAGTTGCCGGCCTTGTTCTCGCCCGCGGACCACTGCGGCATCGGAGCCACGCCCCACTTGCCGGCGGTCGCCTTGGCGTTGTCACGGATGGTGCTGTAGCCCCAGGCGGCGCTGACCCAGGTCGCCACCTCGCCGTTGTTCCACGCCTTGTAGAGCGCCGGGGAGAAGCCCTGCAGGTCGGTCGCGACCAGCTTCTCGTCGATCATCTTCTGCCAGTAGTCCGCCACCTCGCCGGCGGCCGCGTTGTCGACGTCGACCTTCCACGTGTCGCCGTCCTGGCCGAACATGTTCGCGCCCTTCTGCCACAGCAGGCCGCTGAACCAGTTCGGGTCCGTCTGCGAGAAGTGCGTCATGTACGCCTTCGGGTCGGCCTTCTTCAGCTTCTTGGCCGCCTCGTAGTACTCCTGCCAGGTCTTCGGGACCGATATGCCGTACTTCTTGAACAGGTCCTTGCGGTAGAAGAGGGCCATCGGGCCGGTGTCCTGCGGCACGGCCCAGACGCCGTCCTTGCCGTCGGCGCCGAAGGTCACCTGGGACCAGGTCCAGTCGACGAAGTCGCTCTTGGCGTCCTTGACGCCCGCGCACGAGGCGATGTCGGTGAGGCCGTCCTGGAGGCGGAAGCTCGCCAGCGAGTCGTACTCGATCTGCCCGAGGTCGGGGGCCTTGCCGGCCTTCAGGGCGTTCGACATGTTCTGGTACGTGCCGGCGTTGCCGTTCGGGACCGACTTGACGGTCACCTGGATGTCGGGGTTCTGGCGGTTCCACTCGGCCACCGCCTTGTCCACGCCGGGGATCCAGGACCAGTACGTGAGATTGACCTTGCCGTCGCTCTTCTCACACTTGGCCTGCTCGCCCGACGCGCTGTCCTTGCTGCCGGAGCCGCCGCACGCCGCGGTGGCGAGCAGGGGGAGTGCGGTAAGGGCCACCAGGGCGCGGCGAAGCGCAGGGCGATGGGTCCGCAGTGACATGGCGTCTCCTCGAGTGCGTGCCGCTCCGCTACGTTCCCGGAGTGGCGGGGTGCGGACACATTGACTGTTACCTCCTCGTAAAGTCAACACACTCGATCGCTGGATAACGGAATCAAACATGAACCGTTATCGGGCGAGAGGGCGGCTCGGGCGTTGCTCCCTGCCTGGGGGGATTGGCTTTGCCGATCGCGGGACGGGATTGCCGAACGCCGTCCGGAAACGATTCAGGGAATGTGCAGATGTGAATGAGGGGTGTGGTGGGCGGTACCTGCCCGGCTGCTCCGGAACCTCCGGAACCTCCGGTACCCGATGGCCCGCGGCCCAGGCGATACCCCGAACGGTGCTGTTCGACGGGCTGAACGAGGGGTCGGGCGGGCCTCTCGGGGCGGCGGACCGGACGGGTCTCAGCCGCGGTCCCGAGCCGGATACGGCCTATGCGGGCGCATACGCGCCCTCGGCCGCCGGACGCGGGCCGGCGGGCTCGACACGCCCGCGAGCGGCGGCCGGGGGCCGCGGACTCGGACCGTTCCCTGTGACGCCCACAACACCGCCCCGGGCACCGGGCCGGCCGGCGCGGTTCCGTGCACATTCGAGCGTGATGTTCTGTCCGGCGGGGCCGTGTGCGGCCGAGGCGCCGACGCGGCACGGCACGGGGCGGTTTGCTGGACTCGGGCGTCTCCGGTCCGGCCGGCCCCGTCACCACGACCTCTTCTCAGGAGTTCCCTCCCATGACCCTTGTCTGCGGGCACGACGCGCATCCCTACGGCCCGCCCCTGTGCGCACATCTCCGTGCTGCTGCCGCGACGGACTACTTCCTGCGCTACACGGGCGCCGGCCTGAGCACCGAGCACGTCTGCGAGGCCTGCCGGGACGGCGGTTCCGCCGCCACCGAGAGGGTGTGCGAGGAGTGCTTCGACGACGCGCTCGGCAGCGTGCTGGGAGTGGCCGGAGCACCGGAGACCGTCGAGGCGCCCAGGCCGCTGGACCCGACGGTGGACAGCACGCCCCTCCCCGGGCACGCCGGCAAGGTCGTGGACATGGCCCCCACGGAGCGGGGTCTGCTGCTGCTCTGCGCGGACGGACGCCTCCTGCTCTGGGACGCCCCGGGCGACGACTGCGCGGAGGTGGGCCGCAGCTCCGTCGCCCCGGACGCCGCCGCGGAACCCTGGTGCGGGCGCTCGCAGACCCGACGTCTGCACGCCTCGTCCGACGGCCGTTTCGCCGCCGTGGTGATCGACTACGGGCGGCACGGCGAGGTGATCGATCTGACCCGGGGGGCGGTCACCCGCAGCCTGGAGAACGACGGCTACCACAGCGACACCGTGCCCTTCTCGCTGGCCTTCACCACCCTCGGCGAGCGCCAGGCCGTCCTGTACCGGGAGCGGTGGAACCGGATCGTGGTCTGCGATCCGGCGACGGGCGAGACCCTGACGACGACACCGACGGGGGCTGAGGACGCCCCGTGGAACAGCTGCTTCCACGGGGCGCTGCTTCCCAGCCCGAAGGGCACGCGCATCGCCTCGGACGCCTGGCAGTGGCATCCCGTCGGCTCCGTGCTGGTGTGGGACCTGCCCGCGTGGCCGGCCGGGGGCGAGGACGCGCGGCCGGGACCGGCCGGCTGGTCCCAGCTCGCCCTCTGCGACTACTACTGGGACCGGCCCCTCGCCTGGCTCGATGAGAACCGGCTGGCGATCGGCGGCCTCGGGGACGACGAGCAGACGCTGGTGAACGGCGCGACCGTCTACGAGTTCACCGGCGCGGGCGACGCGCGCCGCGTCGCGACGGGAGCGTTCCCGGGGCCGTACGGCCGGTTCTTCGCCGCGGACGGGCTGCTGTTCTCGACGGGCGAGTCCGGACTGGACGTCTGGGACCCCGTCGAGGGAGCCCGCACCGGTTCGGTCCCCGGCTTCCGGCCCACCCATCAGGACCCCCGGACCGGGGAACTCCTCCAGCTCGACGCCCACGCGGGTGTCGTCCGCGGCTGGCACGCCGGCAGGGCCCGGGCGGAGACGCCCGGAGCCTAGGGCGCCACGGCCCGTCGCGACGGGCCGGAACTCCCGGCTGCCCTCCTGCCTCAGACGGCGGCCAGCGCCTCCGTCGGGGGCAGCCGGGAGGCGCGTACAGCGGGGTACAGGCCCGCCGCCACGCCGACGGCGACCGCCCCCAGGACGCCGGCGACGAGGGCGAGGGGCGGCAACACCACCGGCCAGGACCGGGACACGGCGTACCCCGCGCTCACCGCTGCTCCGAGGGCCGTACCGGCGCAGCCGCCCAGCGCGGACAGGGCCGCCGACTCCGCCACGAACTGCCCCCTGATCTGGCCCCGACCGGCACCCAGCGCCCGGCGCAGACCGATCTCGCGGCGCCGTTCCAGCACCGAGACGACCATGGTGTTGGCCACCCCCACGCCCCCGACGAGGAGGGCGACGCCCGCGAGTCCGAGCAGGAGGACGGACAGCGTCTGCTGGGTGGCGCGCTTGGCGGCCAGGGCGTCCGAAGGACGGCTGACCTGGACCAGGCCCGGCAGCTGCGGGTGGACCGTGGCGGGCAGCACGTCGCGCACCGCCTCGATCCGCGATTCGCGGGCCGTGACGTAGACCACGGTGGGGTGGCCGTCGAAGCGGAGCTGGTCACGGGCCGCGTCCCAGCCGATCAGGACGGAGGCGTCGAGGTCGGGGGTGAGCGGCAGGGGGTCGAGGATGCCGATGACGGTGAACCAGTGGCCGTCGATGTAGACCTGCCCCGATTCCTGCTCCGATTTGTGCCACGGCCCGTGCCCCGTCTCCCGCGCGGGGCGGACCCGGTCGAAGCCCAGCCGGGAGGCGGCGCGGGAACCCAGGACCGCGGTCGGGAACCGTGCCGTGGCGGCGGAGAGGAACGACCCCGAGCGGACCGTCCCGTGGACCGCCCGGAGGAGGTTGGTCCGCGCGGCGAGGACGCTGACGCCGGCCGCGTCGGACGGGTCGGCGAGGTCGGAGCGCAGGACGGTCCTGTGGGTGTTGGCCACGGCACTCGCGGTGGTCACCGGGCCGATGCGGGCGGCCATGGCGTCCGCGGTGGCGGGCAGGACCACCGGGGGATCGCTGTCCGCCTGCGGGGCGACGCGCAGCATGTTCGTACCGAGCGCGGACAGCCGGTCCATCAGGGCCCGCTGGCTGGAGGCGGGGATGGCGGTCACCACGACGAGGGTCGCGACGCCGAGGGAGATGCCGAGCGCGGACAGCGCGGCCCGCGGGCCGCGGGTCCGGATGCCGAGCAGGCCGAGCCGGAGGACGTCCGTGAACGCGAGCCGGACCGGGCGCGGCCCGGGGTCCGGCACCGGGCGGGTCATACGGCGCCCACCTCCCGCGCGTCGGCGGCGACGCGGCCGTCCCGCAGTTCCACCCGGCGGGGCAGACGCGCCGCGATGTCCCGGTCGTGGGTGATGACGGCGATGGTCGTGCCCTGTGCGTTCAGTTCGACGAGCAACTCCAGTACGGCCTTCCCGTTGGCCGCGTCCAGCGCGCCCGTCGGCTCGTCGGCCAGCACCAGTGCGGGGCGGTTGACCAGGGCACGCGCGATGGCGACCCGCTGGCGCTCGCCCCCGGAGAGCTGCTGGGGAAGATGCGAGTGACGGTGTTCCAGCCCCACCCTGGCCAGCGCCTCCCGCGCCAGCGGACGTCGCCTGCGGCGGGGGACGCCCGCGTACAGCAGGCCGGTGGCGACGTTCTCGGTGGCGTCCAGTCCGTCGGTGAGGTGGAAGTGCTGGAAGACGAAACCCAGCAGACCCGCCCGCAGCGCGGAGAGGCGACGGTCGCCCAGCGCCTGGACGTCGTGCCCCGCGACGCGGACCGTGCCGGTCGTCGGCCGGTCCAGGGTGCCCATGATGTGCAGCAGCGTCGACTTGCCCGACCCGGACGGCCCCACGATGGCGAGGAGTTCGCCCTCGTCGACGCGGAGCGAGACACGGTCCAGGGCGGTGACCCCGCCGGGGTGGCGTTTGGTGACGTCCTCGACGAGGAGGACCGGGGCCGTGGTGCCGGTGGCGGCGGCCGGGGGCACGGGAGGGGTGGTCACGAGGCCGTCACCACCTCGGTGCCGGCGGCCAGTCCCTTGCCGCTCACCTCGACCATGCCGCCCGCGAACATGCCCGTCGTCACCGCGACCAGAGTGCCGTCCGGGCGTTGCAGGGCGTAGCCGCCCTCCCGCAGGGCGACCAGCGCGCTCACGGGCACCGCGAGCACGCCCTTGCGCGTGGCGGTGTCGAACCGGACCTGCACCGCCGCCGCGTCCAGGCCCGACACGTCCGCCGCCCGGTCCGGGACGACGGTCACGTCGACGGTGGCCGGTCCGGTCTGCCCCGCGGATTCCTGGCCGGCGCCGCCCTGGACGGTGCGGCCGAGCGTCCTGACGGTGCCACGGATCGTCGTGCCGTCCGGCAGCGTGATCTTCGCCCGGTCGCCCGCCTTGACGGTTCCCACGTCGGTGGCCGCCACCGGCACGGTGACGGACTTGGCGGCGGAGGTGTAGGTGAGCAGCGCGGCGTCGGCCGGGTCGCCGGGCTGCGCCTCGACCGTCTCCACGCGCACCGGTCCGGGCAGGACCACGGCACGGCCGGGGACCAGGGTGCCCGTGGCGGCCTGGCCGGTGTCCTGCTGCCACCTCTTGAGCGCCGCGGCGAGGGCGGGGGTGAACTCCTCCCCCTCGCCGCCGTCACCGCGGCTCGCGGGGGCGACGGCGGGACCGGTGTCGTAGCCGAGCGCCCGCAGGTTGTCCGCGAGCACGCTCACGTCGTGGCCGCGCACCCCCGTCTTCGCCAGGGTGCGGAAGAACGGTGTGTCACCGAAGAGGACGGGGACGGGCCGGTCGTCGACCCGGTACAGCGGCTTGCCCCTGGCCGCCCGGGCGCCGGGCTCGGGCAGCCGGGTCACGACGCCCTGGCCCGTGCCCTTCAGGACGTGTGGTCTGCCGAAGCCGAGGGTGCCCGGCAGGGTGCGGCTGTCGGAGAGGTCGGTCCTGGTGACCGCGACGGTCCGCACCCGGACGGGGGCCGCGGCCCCGGTGTCCCGCCCCGGGTGCGTGTCGCGCCACACCCAGGCGCCGCCGCCCGTGGCGCCGGCGACCAGCAGGACGCTCACCGCGACGGCGACCCTACTTCGCCCTGCCACCGAACGCCTCCAGGGTGCAGCTCCGGTCGACCTGGCTCTGCTGGGCGGCGCTCATCGTGGAGTTGCCGTCGTACGTCCAGCCGGAGTCGTCGGGCAGCGCGGTGACCTCGAGCCCTTCGCGGTTCAGGCATTTCACGTAGGCCCGGAAGTCGTCGTCGTAGTGCGGATTCGACGCGCGGTCCATCTCCGGTGGCTGCAGGGGCAGTCTGTTCGCGCAGGCCTTGACGGCGGCCCTGGCCGTGGCGCTGTGGTCCGTGTCGTCGACGGAATCCGGGCCGCGTGCCGGGAGCATCTTGTGCCCGTGCTCCTTCAGGCACATGGCGTAGAGGTGCCAGTAGCGGTTCCGTTCCGCGTCCGAGCTGTCGAGACGCAGCTGGGGGCGCCCGGCGTCGGGGGACGGCGCGGCCTTCGCGGTCGCTTCGCCGTCCGGGGCGCCGCTCCGCAGGGAGGCCACGTCCTGCCGCGTCGGGCCGTCGCCCTCGGAGGCGCCCGAACCGCCGCAGCCGGTGAGCAGGACGGCACCCGCGAGGAAGGCGGCAGCGCCCGGTACGCGGCTGCGGCCCGCGATGTCGAAGTGGGTCATGGGTGCATGGTCCGCGCCGCGTGTCGGGAAACGGTCGGGAACCGTTGCGGGGGCGTTCCGGCTCCGGTGGGCATCCGGCGACCGGACCCGGGTCCCGCCCTCCCGCTGCCTGTGTCCGGCGGGCCTGCCCCGGGCGGCCGGCCCGCGCGGGGCAGGCCCCGTCGCCGACGGTGCCCGGCCGGCCGTACGGCTCAGGCTGCGCCGTCGCCGTCGCCGTCGGGGCAGGCGTCTTCCGCTCGTGCACCGCCGTCGTCGACCGCAGAGGGCCGCCGTGCTCAGCCGAGCGGGGCGGCCAGCCGCCAGCCTTCGTCGAGCAGCCGGTCGACCGCCTCCAGGGCGAGTCGCAGCCGCGTCGGGCGGTCGCCGCGCACCTCCTGCCAGGGCACGCCGCGACCGGACAGCACCTTGCGGAACCGCTCGGTCATCCAGGGCCGCAACTCCTCGCCGTCGCGCAGGCCGTCGTCGTGGAACGGCACGTCCTCGTGGCCGGTGAGCAGATACAGCGCCCTGGGCGGCATGGCGTCGGCGAGGAGGCGCACCGCCTCGGTGGTCCGGCCGACGTAGCGCTCCTGCCAGACGGTGGTGGCCAGTGCGTCGGTGTCGCAGACCAGCACGGGCCCGCCGGTCCGGGCCGCGTGTTCCTCCTCGGCCGACTGGCGGGCGGCGACCGCCTCGAAGTCGGCGTCGCTCCATTCCAGGTCGAAGACAGTGGGTTCCGCAGCGCCGCGGCGGGCGGCCAGCGCGCGGGCCACCGCGAGCTTGGCGACGGTCAGTTCGCGCCCGTACTCGGGAACCCACCGGGTGAGCGCATGCGGACCGCCACGGGCGCGCAGTGCCTCCGCCAGGTCGCGGGAGAGCGTGGTGGTGCCGGTGGACTCGGCGCCGAGCACCACCACCCGACGGGCGAACCAGGCCCGCACCGGCGGCTCCAGCGCGTCCCAGTGGCCCACCGGGTCGCCGCGGACCGCGGTGGCGGAGACCGCGAAAGTCTCACGTGCGACGTCCAGGCGGACGTCCGCCGCGCCGAACCGGCGGGCCAGTTCGGCGCCGTACGGCTCCGAGGTGAACACCGCGTCCACCGGGACGGCGGCATGTGCCGCGGCGGCGACCGCCGCACGCATCAGGGCCACGTGCCCGGTCCAGACGCGGTCGCTGTCGTAGTCCACCGGGATGTTGTCGACGACGCCGGCGACGGCCACCCGGGGCCGGTCCGCGTACGCTTCGCGCAGCCAGCCGACCCGGTCGGCCAGCGGTATCGACTCCACGTCGGCCGCCATCACCACGACCGTGACGCGACCGCAGCTGTCCGCCGCGGTGCGCACCAGGAAGTGGTGACCGGCGTGCGGGGGGTAGAACTTGCCGATGACCAGTCCGTGGCCGAAGGGGGCCGTCATGCGCGCACCGGGTCCGCTGCGGCGGCCGGCCGGCCCGCGGCCAGCTCCCGGCGCCAGCCGCGCAGTCCGAGCAGGCACATCGTCAGGAAGAGCACGTAGACGATGCCGGTCAGGTAGAGCATCTTGGCGAAGTACAGCGGGATGTAGACCACGTCCGCGGCGATCCAGAAGTACCAGTTCTCATAGGACTTGGTGTTGAGCAGCCACTGGGCGGCCAGCGACAGCACGGTGGTGAGGGCGTCCCAGAACGGTGCGACGTCCTGGGCTCGGGTCAGCACCACCGTCAGGCCCCAGGTCGCGGGTACGGCGAGCAGCAGCAGGACGACGACGGTGCGCGCGGAGGCATGGCCCATCGGGCGGGCGGAGCGGCGCTCGCCGCCGCGCAGCCAGGTCCACCAGCCGACGGCGGCCAGCAGCAGGTACACGACCTGCAGCACGGCGTCGGCGTACAGCTGGGCGCTCCAGAACAGAACCAGGAAGAACAGGTTGTTGGCGATGCCGACGGGGAAGTTGGCGACCCTGGCTCTGACGGTCAGCCAGACGCAGGCCGCACCCGTGGCGAAGCCGAGCAGCTCCGCCCAGGTCACCGCGTCGCGGCCGAAGTCGAACAGCACGGTGTTCAGGGGCGCGACGATATCGCCCAGGACGTCGCTGACAGCCATTCAGAGCTCCTCGGCCGGTAAATGTCAGCATGACGATAAGGGGTGGAGCCGTCCTGTGCCAAGCCCCTCCGGCGACGCGAACCGGCCGGACGGGTCACGGAACCGGACCGGAGTGCTGACCGGGCAGCCTGAGCGAGAAGACCGAGCCCTCCCTGGGCACGCTCGACACGTGCACGGTGCCCCCGTGCGCCTCGGCGAGCTTGCGGACGATGGACAGGCCCAGCCCGCTTCCGCCGCCCTGCCGGCTCCGTGACTTCTCCGCCCGCCAGAAACGGTCGAAGACCCTGGGCAGGTCCTCGCCGCTGATGCCGGATCCGGTGTCCTCGACGCTGAACACCACCTCGTCGCCCTCCGTCCGGGTGCAGAGGGTGACCGTGCCGCCGGCGGGCGTGTGCCGGATGGCGTTGGACACGAGGTTCCCGATCGCCTGGCGCAGCCGCACGGGATCGGCGTACAGGTGGGGCCCCTCGTCGCCGGACCGTACACGCAGCCGCACTCCCGCGGAACCGGCGCTGCCCTGGTGGGCGCGGGCGACCTGGGCGAGCAGGGCGGCCGCGTCGACGCCCTCCGGGTGCAGCCTGAGCGCGCCGGCGTCGGCCGCCGCGAGGTCGCGCAGGTCGTCGATGATGTGCTGCAGGAGCAGCGCCTCCTCCAGCAGCGAGGAGATGAGGTTCTTGTCCGCGGGTACGACACCGTCCTCGACGGCCTCCAGCCAGCCGCGTACGTTGCTGAGCGGGGTGCGCAGTTCGTGGGCGACGTCGCTGACCAGGGCCCGTCGCAGCTCCTCCAGCTGGCGGCGCCGGCTCGCCATCAGGTTGAACGCCTCGGCGAGTTTGCCGAACTCGTCGTCGCCGGTCACCTCGACGTGTGCGCTCTCGTCGCCCTCCGCCATCCGCCGGGCCGCGCCGGTCAGGGCACGCAGCGGCCTGACCATGCGCGTGCCGGCGACGAACGTGACCGTCATGGTGGTCAGCAGCACGGCGACGGTGACTCCGGCGATCCGCGTGCGGTTGGTGTCGGAGAGGTCGAAGAAGGTGGCGATCTTCTGGTCGGGTCCGCTGGTGAAGAGCAGGGCGGCCGGCGCCACGTAGGGGTCGAGCTGTTCCCGCCGGGCGGTGGAGAGGCAGGTCGTCACCGCGCGGGAGTCCGGAGTGCCACGGGCGGTCGACGGGATCCAGGTCAGGTCGTCGGCGAGCTGTACCGGCGGGGCGTGACGGGCGGTGAGGCAACCGTTGACGAGCCGGCCCAGCTGGGCGAGCGCCTTCCGCTCCGTGTCGGTGCGCCGCAGGAGTTCGTCCACCCGGCACCGGTCGCCGGTGTCCAGAGCACGGCCGTCGATCATGACCTGCTCCCGGCCGTTGGGCAGCTGCACGACGCTGACGTCCTGCAGCACTCCGGCCCCGCGCATACAGTTCGCCACCCGGGACGCCGTGGCCTGCTGAGCGGCCTTCTCCCGGGCGGTCAACCGGAAGGGGCCGACCGCGCGGGGATCGATGCGGTCGGCGGGGGCGCCGTCGTAGCGGGGCGCGAGCGCGGTGTCGACGGCGAACGCGTCGACGGTCGCCGACGCCGTCGACGGCAGCGACCGCGCCGGCCTTCGGCCTCCTTTCTCGGAATCCGCGAGCAGGTGACGGTTCTCGTCGGTCAGGGTGATGTGGCGGCCGGTCCGCCGCGACAGCTCGCGGATCACCGGTCCGACGTCCCCCCAGTCCGGGTGCGTGGCCGCGAAACCGACGAGCGCGTCGTAGATCCGTGCGTCGTCGGCGAGAACCTGGCCGCGCTGACCTCCGATGGCGACGGCGGTGAGGCTGACGACGAGCCAGGCGGTCGCGACGATCGAGCAGAGGGAGACCAGGGCGGACAGCAGCAGCAGCCGTGACCGCAGACTTCTGCGCAGCGGTATGTCACCTCGCACGGGGACCGGTCCCGCCGTCGGACGCCTCCGGGGAAGGGGCGTCGGCGACCTTGTAGCCGACGCCGTAGACCGTGAGCAGCCGCTCGGGCCGGGTCGGATCACGCTCGATCTTGCGGCGCAGGTTCATGACGTGCCCGTCGACCGTGCGGGTCGTGACATAGCGGTCGATGCCGTGCAGGTGCTCCAGCACCTGCTTCCTGGTGAACACCCGGCCCGGAGCCGACGCCAGCACCTCCAGCACGCGGAACTCGCCGGGAGTGCAGTCGACCAGCCGTCCCTCCACCCGCACCTCGAACCGGTCGGGGTCGACCACCAGGCCACCCACGACATACGCCGGTCCGGCCTTCTGGACGGTTCCGGCGCCGGGGGCGGCCGCGTGGCCGGCCCGCCGCAGCAGGGTACGGACGCGGGCCACCAGTTCCCGCGGGCTGCAGGGCTTGGTCATGTAGTCGTCGGCGCCCAGGTCGAGGGCGAGCAGCAGGTCGTCCTCCTCCGCGCGCGCGGTGAGCATCAGGACGGGAACCTCGGACTCCCTGCGCAGCACCCGGCACACGTCCAGGCCGTCCACGCGCGGCATCATCCAGTCCAGCACCACGAGATCGGGCATCCGCCGCCGGATCTCGTCGAGGGCGGCCCGCCCGTCGTGGACGACACCTACCGAATGGCCTTCCCTCTCCAGGTAACGGCGGATGAGGTCGGCCTGTTTGGGGTCGTCGTCGGCGAGCACAACATACGCACACATGGTGGCCATCGTAGAAAGAGCGAAGGCCCAACTCCCTTGGATGCCAAGGAAGTCGTCACCGCACACCAGACCACGACAGGAACACAACAACTTCCTGACATTCGGCCGGGAATCTGAGCACCGGCATCCCCGGCAGTGTCCCGCTGCCACTTGGACCGCACTTGGAGCCGACTTGGCACGGGGTAACGTCGGCACGTCCGGCCCCTGCCGGGAGGGCGATGCCACCAGCCACCGGATCGACGAACATGCCTCGGAGCCGTACATGTCCCTGCAGAAGGACACCAGTCCGACAGATGGCTCATCCATGCTCCGCCTCCAGGTCCTCGGCTCGATGGAGGCCCACGCGGGCGGAGAACGCGTGGCGCTGGGAGGGCCGCAGCAACGCGCGGTGCTCGCCATGCTGCTCACCGCTCGCGGCAGTGTGGTTCCGGCCGAGCGCATCACCGACCGTCTGTGGCGTCGCACCCCGCATCACCGGGCACGGACCGCGCTGCAGCCGCTGATCTCCCACCTGCGGCGTGCTCTGGAACCGGAACGTCCGCCCAGGGCGCCGTCGAAGGTGCTCCCGAGCACCCCGCCCGGCTATGCCGTGCGCCTGCCGGAGGACTCCGTCGACGCCTGGCGGTTCGAGGCCGCCGTCCGGCGAGCCCGCTCCGACGAACCCGACAGGGCGTGGCACCGTCTGCGGGACGCCCTGTCCTGGTGGCAGGGGCCGGCCTACTGCGAATGGGCCGACCACGACTGGGCCGTGGCCGAGGTGGCCCGCCTGGACGAGATGCGGCTGATGGCGCACGAACTGCTGCTGCGGGCGGGCCTCGAAGCGGGCCGGGCCGCGGAAGTCGTGCTCAGCGCCGAAACCCTCGTACGCGACGCGCCGTTGCGGGAGCACGCCTGGTTCATGCTGGCGCTGGCCCTGTGGGCGGGCGGCCGCCAGTCGGACGCACTGGGAGCCCTGCGGCGGGCGAGGGCCGTCCTGATGGAGACCGTCGGCGTCGCTCCCGGACCGGAACTCGTGGAGCTGGAACGGTCGATACTCCGGGGCGAGCGCGAGGTGCTCCACCACGCGGTGCCCCTGCCGGGCCGCGACGGCGACGGCCCCCGGCGCCGCGTCGGGACGAGGGCCGACGCCCCACCGCCGCATCGTCGGATCCCAGCCCTGCAGGCGTGGGCCTAGGAAGCCGTCGGGGGCCGACCGGGCCGGTGTGCCGGTTCGTGGCCCGTCTCCGGTGGCCGGGTGACGGTGATGAACGCCTGGTTACGGGCCTCCGGGGTGTCCTGGGCGGGGTCCGTGCCGTGCGGCAGATCCGAACCGCGGGACTCCGCCCTGATCGTGAACGTGCCGGACGTCAGCGGGGAGCCCAGGCCGCGCAGGTGGACGTCGAGGCGACGGGCGAAGACCTCGCGGACGGCGGCGGCGCGCTCCGCGCCGGCCTGGACCGCCCTGCCGAAGTGCGGCCGGCCCGCCACGGACGCGGTGGCGTGCCCGGTGACCAGTACCTCCGGCAGAGCGAGCCCGGCGCCGGAGCGCCGCACCGCCTCGCGTGCCACCTCCGCGGCCAGCGCGTCGATGCGGGCGGACTCCTCGGGGCCGGGCGTGGTGGCGTCCTCGGCGGCGAACGCCACGCTGCGGGTGAACAGCGGGGCGGGGGCCTGCGCCGGAAGCGGGCCGGTCCGGGGAGCGTGGGCGGCGACTTCACCGGCGTGCGAGCGGGACGAACCCGCGGCGGAGGAAGCCGGGCCGGAGCTGGAGGCAGCCGAGCCGGACGGGCCGGAGCTGGACGGGGCCGAGCCGGAGGCAGCCGAGCCGGAGGGGGGTGGGGCGGGAGCGGCCGCGGGTTCCCCGACCGGGCCGTGGGCCGAACCGTGGACCGACGGCGGGGCGGTCACGGACGGGCGGGACCAGTGGAAGACGTGGCCGGTGACGGTGCGGTGGACGGCGTAGGCGCCCTGCTCGTCGTGCCCGTGGACGGCGATCCTGACCGGCTGCCGTCTCAGCACGGCCGGACCGCCGACCTCCGCCTTGCCGGGTTCCGTGGCCTTCATGCGGTGCGGCAGGGCCGTGTCGGGGGTGTCCCGGCCGGGTGTGCCGGGTGCCCGGGTGACCGGGCGCGCGGGCTCGTACGACTGCTCGCGGCCCCAGCGGACGGTGTTCAGTGGGAAGTTGAGAACCGGGTTGTCGACGAGGAGCGAGAAGTCGAGCGGGGAGACGTTCCAGTTGTAGCCATCGCTGAGGGTCGTTCCGGCCTCGTCCTTGACCGTGACGGTGAGTTCGTCCTCGGCCGCGCCCCGGCGGCCCACTTCCTGGGCGGGGCCGATGGCCTCGATCGACAGGGCGACCGAGGTGCCCGGCACGCGGTACCTGCTCTGCCGCGTGGCGAAGTGGTGGAACAGGGCGGGCAGCGACTGCCCGGAGAACGCCTGGCGGATCGCGAACCGTTGCTCCGGAGTCAGGCGCTGCTCCTCGCGCAGGTCGTGCTTCAGCTTCGGGTCGGGCGCCCGGCCCGGGTCGTCCTCCCGTTCCAGGTGCTGGCCGGTGCGCAGCCGGGGATCGGCCGCGAAGGAGTCGAGGAAGCGGGAGACCGTGCCGTTCAGGTGCTCGGGCAGGGCCGACCGCACCGCCCACCGGGCCAGTCCGGCGCCCCGGTTGAGCGCCCACGACGAATAGGCGCCGGCCTGCCCGAGCAGTCCGTCCCCCCAGGGGCGCGGGGCCGCCTGGACCTCGATGGCGACGTCGTGCAGGGCCCTGGTGTTGTCGAAGCCGACGAGGTCGTGCGCCTCGCGCAGAGCGTCCTGCCATGCGGCGCGGGCGGTGTGCCCCTGGGTGTCCGTCCGGCCGAGCTCGATGCCGAACGGGCCGACGGCCAGGGGGGCGGTGAGGCCGGGGTCCTGCGGCATGCCCGGGTGGTCCGGGGCGGTGGCACGCTCGGTGAGCGACTCGGGCACCCAGGCGGTCACCGCGAGCGGACCGACCTCCTGCGGAGGTTTCGGCAGACTGACGAAGCGGCCGGTCTCCGCGCGCCGGCTGACCGTCACCCGGAACCGCATGGTCGTGCTGAACCGGGCGTTCGTGTCGCCGAACCCGGACGTCCTGTGCCCGACGGTGGTGGTCACCCCCGACTCGGCGCCGCTGCCCCGGCCGCCTTCGAAGGCGGCGGAGGGAGTCCAGGAGGCCGCGTCCAAGCGCTCCGTCGGGGGCCGTACCGAGGCACGCAGGTTTCCCTCGCCCCCCGCCGACCACTTGCCGGCGGCTTTGCCCTTGACCGTGTCGGAGGCGGTCACCTCACGGGTCAGCGCACGGTCCGAACGGGCGCCGTCGTCCTGCCAGCCGGCCGCGATTCCGCGCACCAGCACCTCGGTGACCACGTGCCCGGAGCGGGTCGTCCTGAAATGCCGGTCGAGGATGCCGGGGCCGACGAGTTCGTCGTAGCGGGCGGCCAGGGCGTCGGGCGAGTACGTGTCGGCGAACGGCAGCGCGGCGACGGGCACGGTCTCCCGGCCGGTCCCGCCCAACTGCCGGTCGATCGCCCGCAGGACGAGATCCGAGTCGGGGATGTCCACCAGGACGCCGCCCGAGATCCCCTGGTCCAGCATGGTGGCCCGGAGCTTCGGCGGCGCGGCGCCCGTCGGCCCGCCGGACGCGGTGCGCAGTCGTTTCACGTCCTCGTCGGACAGCACGACGAACACCTCGTGGTCGCGCCGGAGCGGGCGGCCGGTGTGCGGCTCCCCGTCCGGCCGGGTGATCCGTCCGGCGACGCTGATCTCGGCGGTGGCCCGGTACACGTGCCAGGTGCCGGTGTGGCCGACCTTGCGGGCGGTGCCGGTCTGTCCCTTGAACGTGTCGGTGTCGTCCCGCTGGCCGCCGACCTTGACCTTGGGGCCGCCGCGCACCTGGTAGCTCGTGGTCAGCGCGCCGGTCACGGTCTCGGGGAACCGGCCGAGGTCCGCGTTGAGGTTGCCCTTGGCGGACCACGACGTCTGGTCGGCCAGGGTGGTGGCGCCGCTCGCCTTCAGCTCCAGGTCGAGCGTGCCGTCACCGGCCAGGGTCTCCTGGTAGGTGAGGCCGCCCAGCCGGGTGCGCACCGACAGGCCGACGGTGTCGCGCTCGCCTCCGTCGCCGACGTGCCGGTCGAGCGTGTTGGCCCAGCCGGAGTGCGACGCGGAGACCAGCCCGTGCAGCTGGGCCCGGCCGGCCAGCGCGTCCACGGCCTCGTCCAGGTCCGGGACGCGCGGCGGCTCGCTGCCGGGGTCGCGGGACTCGTAGGCGCTGCGCAGAGCGGCGTGTGCCTGGTCCCTGAACAGCGCCTCGTCGGTGACGTGCGCGACGGAGTGCAGCTGCGGAAGACGGCCGGGCCGCAGGTAGCGGGGCGCCGACGGGTCGTCCTGCGACCGCCGCACCTCGACGCGCAGCCGGTCGCCGCCGGCGGGCACGACCTCGGTCGCGGTGCGCGCGCCGGAGCCGGCGGGCCGCGCGCCCGGTGTGTCCCCCGGCCGGTGCGGGCCGACCTCGACGCGGTACGTCACCGGGTAACTGAAGGCGTCGGCCCGGCCCTTGTGCTGGAACGCGCGCTGGACCTGGGTCTCGGCGGAGGCGACGGTCTGCCGGGACGGGGAGTAGGAGCCGTCGGCGCCGCCCCCTCCGAAGACCCGGACGGTGTCCACCGGGTTCAGCGTCCTGCGGAAGGTCCCGTTCGCACTGAGGGTGTGCTTGCCGCCGCGGGTCACGGCCTTCTCGGACACGTGCCCCCGGGTCACCGTGCTCTTCGCCGTCGCCGCCGGAGCTCCCTCGTGGCGGCCCGCCCCGAGGTCGGCCCGGATCACCACCTCGTACCCGCGGCCGGACAGTACGGGTGAGTGGGAGGCGTCCAGGGTGATGCGGAAGGCGCCGTCGAGGAGCCGCCCGCCGCCCGCGCGCAGGGCGGAGGGCGACAGGCGTTCGCGCAGCAGTCGCTGGTTCTCCATCGCCCGGGGCGTCACGCGGCCCTCCGCGCCGGCCGGCGGCGGAAGGATGCCGGGGGCCAGCTCGCGCAGCCGTTCGGTGATGTGCCGTTCCAGCTCCGCCGAGCCGGGTACCTCCACGAACGCGGTGCGCTGCGCGGTCAGCGGCGCGCGCAGGTCCGCGGGGGCGGCGCGCGTGCCCGGGCCCTGGGCGTCGTGGGGAGCCGGACTCCCCGCCGGCGAGGCCGGGTCCGGGTGGTGGCGGAGCCGGACCACCTCGCCGGTGTGGACGAGCGGAGCGGCCTCCGGATCGGGCCGCGCCGACCGGGAATCCGGCCCGGGCTCGGGGCGGACGGCGAGCAGGCCGTCCATGCGCGGTGACAGGTGCTCGCGCAGCACCTCGACCCGGAGGCGCACCCTGGTCGTGACCAGATCGCCCGTGCCCGTGTGCTCCAGGCTGTGCTCCAGCGCGAAGGTCTGCTTGCCCTTGTGCTGGTGCGCGTGGCTGTGCGCGTAGGCGTAGCCGCCGGTGACCGTCAGCCAGGCCGACTCGCTGGTCGTACCGCTGTGCCACACGCGCCGTGCCGCGCCCCCGTTCAGTCCGAGGCCCCAGGTCGAGGTGCCGGTCCTGCCGACCGCGTGCTCGCCGGTCTCCTTGCCGGTGAAGGTGTCCTTGGCGGAGACCGTCCCCTCGCGGACGGACGTCTCGGGCTCCAGGGTGAGACGCAGCCAGGCGTGACCGCCGTCGGAGAGGTCGAGGCGCTTGGAGGTCAGGCCCCAGCCGGCGGCGTGCTCGAAGCCGTCGAGGACGTTCTTCGGGGACAGGAACTCGAGGATGTCGAGGTGGGCGGTGCCGTCGGGGCGTCCCTCGAGCGGGAGACGGCGGAAGACGTCGGCGTGCAGCGCGCTCAGGCCCGTGACGTCGAGCGGACGGCCTCGCGCCGGCCCGGGACGGTCGCTCTGCCAGCCCTCCCACGTGCCGGCCCGTGAGGCTGCCGGGCCCGTCTCGGGGTGGGCGATCTCCGCCGTCACCCGGCCGTGCACCGGACCGCTGCCCGGCTGCGGCAGCGGCCGGCCGTCGGGGCCGATGACGGCCGTCTCGTAGCGGAAGCGGGAGACGTAGGTGTGGGTGGGGCCGGTGAGCGCGGTCTTCGCACCCGTCTCCGCGTCCGCCTTCACCGAGGTGTCGGTCGCGTACGTGGCACCGGACGCCCTGACCGAGGGGATCAGAACGGGCATGATGTCGTCGCGACCCGCGACCGAGAGCATCACGGTCGGGGCCAGTTCGCCGGGCGCCTTGGACGTGGTGAGGGAGATCTTCTCCGGCTCCGCCCGGCCCTTGGCCCCGAAGCTCCGCTCGAACCCCTTCCCGTCGTTCTTCCCGTCCGGCGTCCGCTCCTCCCGCGGAGCCCACTCTCCCGGCCTGGCCGTGAGCACCACGTCGTGCGGTGCACCGCCGGCCCAGAGCCGGAAGCGCCAGCCGCCGTTGACCATCTGCTCGTGCCCGGCCCGGAAGTTGGCCGGGGCGAACTCGACGTCGACCTTCTGGACGACCCGGCGGTCCTCGCGATGTTCGGCGGGCAGGGTCTGAAGTACCCGGGCGCGCAGCTCCTCGGGGCCGGGAGCCTGGGTGATCCTGATCCCGGCCAGCGATCTCTGGTACCGGCCGCCCAGCTTCCCGGCCGGTCCGGCGGGCGGTTCGGGGGACGGTGCCGCGTGGGGCACGGGCTCGGGCGGCGCCGCATCACCGTCCCGGCCGGGGGAGCCGCCGGGCGGGCGCGGTGTCTCGGGGTCGCCGTCGGGCTCCACGGTCATCGGCTCGGGCTCGGGCTCGGGTTCGCGGGTCGCGCTCCTGACCGCGTCCGCCGGGGCGGTCGTCGGCTCCGGGGCCGTGACCTCGGCCGTTCCGGGCGGCGGTACGGCCGGCGACTCCTGTCGTTCGGGCAGAGCGGTGGCCGGCGGCGCGGGGGTGGGGGACGGTTCGCCTCGGTCGGCGCTGGACTCCGGGTGCGCGAGGGGTGTCGGCGCCGACTCGGCCGGTTTCTCCTCCGGTGCCGGTCCGGTGAAGCGGAACTCCCGCGGCACGTGGACGAGTTCGACGTCGTTCACGTCGGACCGGAAGCGGAGCAGCGGCTCGCCGCCCTCCCGGTGCGACTCGACGATCTTGGTGAAGATGCTCTTGCTGAAGGGAGTGGACGGCTCCCAGTCCATGTGGGCTCCGTGCATGACGGCCATGTCGTTGGCCATCATCGCCCCGACCACCTCCTCGTACCGGTTCCCCTTCAGCCGGGTACCGCCGGGTGTGCTGATGTCGAACACGTCGTGGTCGCCGGTGATCTCCCGCCAGTTCCCCTGACCGTCCCTGCCGAACACCAGGCCGTCCTGGACCTTGAACCGGTCCTCGGCCTGGAGCCGGGCCATGACCGGAGCCAGCGTCCTGAACTCCTCGTCCCGCTGCGCGAACCGCTGCTGGAGCCGGTTCCAGGTCGTGTCGTCGAGAGTCCCGCGCTCGGGCCTGACCGGCTGGAAGTACCCGATCAGGCCCCGGTGTTCGGCCTTGGCACCGAGCAGGACGTCGAGGTCGTTGATCGACTTCGCCTTGATGTCCTTGGGCTTCGGCAGCTTTCCCTCCTCGAGCCACCGCACGGCCGTCGGATTGGTCGGCCGCACGTCGATCGTGAGGTGGTGACCGGCCGCGATCTGCCGGAACTTGCGGAAGTTGGCCGTCGGCATGCCGTAACGCGACCGGGCCTCGTCCTCCGACACGCCGGTGGACGACGACCGGGCCTGGTCCTCCGATGCGCCGGTGGACGACGGCCGGGCCTGGTCCTCCGACACGCCGACGGACGACAGATGCCGCAGTTCGGCGAAGCCGTCGGTGTTCGGGACGGCGGAGAGCGAGGGGTGGTCGGGGGACAGTTCCGCCCGGGTTGCCGCCACGGCGGGGGCCCCGTCCTCCGCGGCCGACGGGACGCCGTCCGCCGAGGACCGCGCGGGGCGCGTCATCATGGCGGTGCCGTCGGACTGCGCGACGACGCCGTCCGACTGGGGAGCGCGCGGCAGCACCTCGTCAGCGCCCTGGGCACCCTGCCACTGACCGTACTGGCGCTCGGCGTGTTCGAGCGTGCGGCGGACCCCCCACAGGCTCGGGAACTGCGGCAGGATCTGGTCGGCGACGTACTGGTACATGGCGACGGCGCCGCCCTGATCCACCGTCGGCATATGGCTGAGAAGGCCTTCGTAGTACGCCAGGTACGGCTCCACGTCGAACCCCAAGCGGTCGTGGTACGCCGAGAGCCGTCGTATCTCCGTCGCCGTCTTGAGATACCTGCGCCGGACCGCGTGCAGGCGGAACGTGTCGAACTCCTCCCGTTCCTGGCGGTTTCCGTCGAGCCCCAGATCGGTGCGGATGTTCTCCAGGTCCGCGTGGGCGAAGCCGCGTTCCCTGCCGTACACCGCCACGGGCTTGCGGTACGGGGAGTCCGGGTCGGGCGGCTGGTACGTCCCCTTCAGCTCGGGCTTGTAGAAGTCCTTGGAGTACCGGCCCGAGGCGGTGGCCGCGTCGATGACGACGGTCCGCTCGTACCCGGGAGGCAGGCCGCCCTTGCGGGTCCGTTCGTTGAGCGCCGCGTGCCATGCCTCCATACGCCGGGCACCGGATGTCGCATCCCCCTCCTCCAGGTAGCGGACCGGGTGTCCGATCAGCGCGACGGCCTCCAGGTTCCCGGAGCGGAAACCGAGGTGCTGCACGCCGTGGTGCCGGTTCAGGTGGTCGTACAGACGGAACTGGCCGGTGCGTGTGTCGCCGTCCCAGGCGCTCAGCCGCGGGTCGCGCCCCCGCCCCCGCCAGAAGCCGGTGATCTGGTGGATGTGCTCGTTGCCCAGCTCGGCACGCATCTCCCGGACCAGCTCGTCCCACTTTCCCGCCTTGGCCGGGTGGGGATGAGGGTCACCGGTGATGATCACCGCCTTGTAGTCCCCGGCCAGGTTCCGCAGGAGCTGGCGCATGCCCTCGAAGCTGGTGTCGTGCTCCATCCTGCCGTCCAGGTGCGCCCACTCCGTGGCCTTGCCGGTGAAGCGGGACCACAGCACCAGGACCTTCCCGTCGCCCTCCGGGATCCGTACACCCCGGCCGGCCAGCCAGTCGGTGATCTCCGCGTCGCGATGGTCCTCCAGGTGCCACGCCCGGCGGATCTTCGACCGCAGCGCTTCGGAGAAGTGTGCGGCGACGTGGTCGGTGCCATGCGTGACGCCCCACAGCTCCTGATTCTGGTGCATCTCCTCGAAGTATTTGTTGATCCCCCACTGGTGCTGGGCGATACGGGTCGCCTCCTCGTTCAGCGCGCGCCAGGTGCTGCGCTTCTCCAGGTTCGGGACATCCACCGTCCAGATGCGGTCGGGGTCGATGCCGCTGTCCCGGTAGAACTCCGCGATGTCCCGGGATTTGTCCAGGACTGGGTCGTGCCCCGGATGGCCGGGGTCGGGACCGCGCGCGATGAGGACATGCATGTTGGGCTTGTCGAGCAGCGTCGCGAGGATGGCGAACCGGTCGCCGGAGGCGTAACCGGGCTGCATGATCAGCTGGTTGTCGGGCGAGTAGACCGGCTGTCGCTCCGGCTGGTGCATCCGCGGAGGCACCGCCGGTGCCGCCCGCCCGCCGTCCGCGCGGGGACGGGCGGCACGCCCGGCGCCCAGGGGATCGGAGACCGGGTCCACCCACACGTGGCGGCGGTCGTGGCTCTCGGCGCCGTGCCAGGCCCGTGCCCATTCCGCGTCGTGTGCGAGTACTTCGTCGTGTGCGAGTACCTCGTCGTGCTGGCGGGCGGTGGACGCCGTCTCCGGCGCCCTGCCCGCCCGTTCTCCGGCATGCCTGGGCCCGGCGCCTTCGCCGAGGTCGCCGACCAGGGTGCCGATCAGATGCAGGTGCCGTTCGCGCAGACCCGCCTGCCGCAGGCCCTCGGGTGCGGCGGCACGGTAGTCGCCCTGGAGGCTGCCCTCGACGGCGGGGCGGTGCGGGGTGCTCCGGTCGCGGTACTCGTCGCGCAGGCCGATCTGGTGGCCGATCTCGTGGGCGAAGTCGACGGGTTGCGCGTCCGGCCACCACGACCGCTGGTCCATGGCCCGGTCCCGGCCGACCAGTTCGACCGTCAGGTGCGGCTCCTCGCCGGGGCGGGCGCGCAACACGGTGACGTGCAGGCGGTCGCCGTTGGGGAGGCGGTAACCGGGTGCGTTGAGGAACTCCCGGACACCGTCGGACATCCGGTTCCAGACCCCGTCGGTGTCGTGTCCGTCGCTGCCGTGGCGGAACGCCACCCGGACGGTCAGGTCGGTGACCCGCTCGCTGCGGTAGGTGAACCGCCGGGCCTCGAAGGCCGACCGGACGACGAAGCGCGGCGTGCGGTCCAGCGTCGCCCGGGGCGCCTGGTCCGGCCCGCCCGGGGGCGGAGTGGGACCGGGGCCGGGGACGGCCGTCTCTCCCCGGGGCGCGGGGACGGATGCGGTCTCCCGGGGGGCTGTCGTGGCGTGGGGCCCGGTGGCCGTCGTGGCGTGGGGTCCGGCGTTCGCTGTGGCGTGCGGGCCGGTGGCCGTCGCAGCGTGCGGTCCGGTGTCTGTCGCGGCGTGCGCCGTGGTGGCGTCGCGTCCGGGGGTGGCGGTGGATTCCGTGGTGGTGCCGGCGGCGGCGGTGGTCGCGGTCGCGGTCTGTGCGGCGGTGCCGACGCCGGGCTCCGTCGTCCCGGTGGCTTCCGGCCGGCTCTCCGTACGGACCGGTGCCGTCGGCTCGGTCGTGCCAGGGGTGCCGGCGGTGGTGCCGGGGCCGGTGGCGGACTGGCGGGGCGCGCCCGTGCTCTCCGTGGCGGGACGTCCCGACCCCGGTGCGGTGCTGCCGGAACCGCCGGTGGTCGCGGGGCGGCCCACGTTCGCGGCCGTGGCGCCGGCCCCCGCACCGCTGCCGGTGCCGGTGGTGCCGGTGGTGCCGCGGGCCGGCGCGGGGACCGCGGTCCCGGATCGGGTCGCGGCACCACCCGCCGCGGTGGACGCCGGATCGCCCTGCGCGGCGGTGAGGGTGGTCGCGAATCCGGGCAGGCCACCGTCGTGGTGTGCGGTGAAGGGGGTGGACGTGGCCCCGCCCGTCTCCCGTACGACGGCGGAGTTCCCGCCCCGGAAGGCGCCGTTCCCCGTCCCGCCGCCGCCTCCGCCGTCGTTCGTGCCCGCCGTGGTCGCGGTGTTCTTCGACGTGCCCGGGAACGTGCCCGGGAACGTGCCCGTCTGGGACAGCTCCGGCTTCTCGGCCGACGTGAGCCCCGGCAGGTCGATCTTCAGCGCGCCGGGCACGTTCACGTGGACCGGGTCGATCTTGGCCGTGTCACCCGTGCCGCCGAACCGCCGTTTCCCGCCGCCGCCCAGTGCCCCGAGGGCACCCGCGCTGATGGACGAGCCGAACTCGTTCTCCCCGCTGTGGTAGACGCCGTACATGATCCCGGCGGTGCTCAGGCCGGTGGCCGCGCCGAGGACGCCCTTGCCGAGCAGCGAGTGCGCGAACTTCGGGGCGAGGACGCTGCCCACGCCGAAGAAGACGCCGCCCATGGCTCCGCCGATGGCGCCCGACACCACCGCGGATACGGTGTTGTCCCTGGACCACTGGGTGCGGTCGCCCTTGAGGAACTGGATGGTCTGGACGGCGACGTCGAGGCCGACGTTCAGGGCGACACCGGTCGCGACCGAGATGAGCAGGCGGCGCAGGATCATCTTCACCGCGAGGCGCGCGCCGGTCACGGCCACCGGGATGACCTCGGGCGCGAAGAAGGCCCACTGGGCGATCTGCCCGGCCAGCAGGACGAGCTGGCCGAGGATCATGTACTTGGAGTACTCGACCTGGACGGCGGTGTGCTTGCCGAGCCTGCCCAGCTGGTTCGCCGACTCCGCCATCTCCGGCAGGCTCGCCTCCAGTTGGGTGACGAAGCCACGGAACTCGTCCGCGACCTGCCCGCCCACGCTCGCCAGGACCCCGTTGCCGGACGCGCCGATCTGCCCGCTGATGCCCTTGAGCTCCTGCGCGGCCTCGTGCCACGCCTGGCCGAGGGCCTGCAGGCCGTCCTCGTCGCCCTTGGGCCAGGACTGCCCGACCGCCAGCCGGGCGACCCAGGCCAGCTCGGGGGGCATGTCGACGCTCATGCGGTGCCGTGTTCCTCTGTGGTCGTGCCGGGTTCCGTCGCGGCGCCTGATCTCATCGCCGGCCGGGGTGCCGCGAAGAGCCGCCCGCGGCCGCGGAGCCGGCGGCGGGCGTGACGGCGCGCAGGGCCTCCACGTTGTGTTCCTCGGTCCGCGCGAATCCCTTGGCCATGGTCCTGATGCCGTCCACGGTGCTGTCCAGTACCGCCCCGGCGGCGGTGATGCCGGCGCTCAGCTGCCGCTTGGGCTCGGCGTACTGCTCCCTGAACTGTCGTCCGCTCTCGTCGTCGCCCCAGCACGCGCCGAGGGACTCCAGGCGGCCGTCCAGCTTCGTGGCGATGGACCTGATCCGCGCGGCCAGCTCCTGCATCTGCGGGGCGGCCTGCTCGAGCCGCTCGGTGTCGACGGAGAAGGTGCCGTCACTCATGGGAGTCCCCCTGGAAGCCGTGGTCGACGTAGTCGCGGACGGACCGCGGCATGGCCGGGTCCTCGGGCAGGACGGCGCCGGGATCGACCCGGCCCTGGAGCAGGTCGGGTACGGTCACGCCGGGCGGCAGCCGGTCGGCCAGCACTCCGGCGACGCTCTCCAGGGCCTCGGACCTGGCCTGCCGCAGGGTGGTGAGCAGGACGTCGGCCAGTTCCCGGGGCGCCATACGGCGGTAGGCGCCGGTGGGGAACTCGATCGCGGTGACCTCTCCCTGGGCCCCGACGGTGATCTTCACCGTCTGCCGCGGGGCCGTCACGGTCGCCGTCGTCTCGTTGATCCGGCGCCGGGTCTCGGCGGCCTCGTCGCGCTGGCGGCGGTACTGGTCCAGCAGGTCCTCGATCTGCTGGTCGTACGGGCTGGGCATGTGAAGTCGACTCCTTCCGGGCAGTGGTGGCGGACCGGGCGGCCCGGTCAGAAGGCGGCGGACCCGCCGGGAACGGCGCCCCAGGCGCTCTCTTCCTGGACGAGCAGGTCGGCGATGCCCCGGGCGGCCGGCTCCTTTTCGGTCTCCTGGGTCTCCTCGGATTCCTCGGGCCCCTCGGGCTCCTCCGGTTCGGGCCCCCCGTCGCCGCAGAACGGCTCCCCGGAGGCAGCGACGACGGTCCCGGACGGCGATCCGGTGCCGGTGCGGTCCGGCTGCCACGTGGTACGCGGCTCGGTCCGCTCGTCGTGCCCGACCGCCTCCGGGTCGCTCGCCCGATCGCCGCCTTCACCGGGCAGCGCCCACAACAGGGGTACGAACGCGCCGGCTCCGGTCTCCCACGCGGAGAAGTCCTCCTCGCCGTCGTCGGCCGGCGGCTGCCCGGCCATGGCGCCCTCTTCGGCCGGGCGCGGGGGCGGCCCGTCGGTCCCGGCCGCGCCCGGAGCGGTCGCGGAGCCGGCGGTGGTGGTCTCCGGTCCGGTCCTGGCGGCGCTCGCGCCCTCCTCCGCCGCCGGCTCCCCGACGCGTTCCCCGGCGCGTTCCCCGGACGGCTCGGACGCGCGGTCCGGGGCGGCGCGGTCGGCGGCGGCGCGGGCCGTCGGCCCGGTGACGCCGAACCCGGGCAGGTACGGCACACCGGGCAGGGCGCCCGTGAGCGAACCCACCTCGTCGTCACCGGCCTCCTCGTCGGCGGCCCAGGGCTCGGCGCTCGGGTCCAACAGCCCGGAGGCGTCGGTCCGTTCGTTCGTGCCGTCCCGTCCCGCACCTGCCGCGCCCGTACCGCCCACGCCCGGCAGGTACGGCATCCCGGCCGTGCCCAGGCCCTCGCCGCCGGCCGCGGCGCCCTCCGCGGAGCCGACTTCGTCCCCGCCGGGGGTCTCCTCGCCCTCCCAGGGGTCCGCGCTCGCGTCGAGCAGCCCCGAGGCATCGGTCGGCTCGGCGGACAGACCGGCACCGCCGGACCCGGTGCCGCCCATTCCGGGCAGGTACGGCATCCCGGAGGACGTCGCCAACTGCGCGGGCGAGGCCGACCCGGTGGACAGGCCGTCGGTGAGGCCGCCGTCCAGACCGCCGGTCAGGCCGGCGCCGAGACCGTCGTCGAGAGCGGTGTCGCCGAAGGCGGCCGGGTCGGCCGTGGACAGACCGCCGAGGGAGCTGCCCTCCGAGGCCCCCGCACCGCGGCCGCCCAGACCGGCCAGGCTGCCGAGCCCCGGGAAGGGAACGGGGTTCAGCGTGTTGTCGAGGGCCGACGGGTCGAGGGCCGACGGGTCGAGGCCGTCCAGACCGAGGTCGTCGAGGCCGGACGTGCCCAGGCCGCTGTCGTCCAGCCCGGACAGGTCCCCGGGGAAGGGGCTCACGCCGCCGGACAGGTCCGAGGCGGCGAGATCCCCCGCACCCTCCAGGCCGCCGATGCCGTCGCCCGTGCCGGGCCCGCCGTCGAGACCGCCGCCGGGAAAGCCGGACAGGCCCGACAGGCTTCCGTCGCCGCCGAGGCCGTCCCCGATGCCGTCGCCGATGCCGCCGGTCCCCCCGTCGAACCCGCCGGGGTCCGGGCCCGGAAAACCGTCTTCGTTCCCCGGGCCGTCCGGGTTGTTCGTGGGCGAGGTCACCGGAGTGGGGTTCACGATCGCGTCGGTGGTGACCTGGTAGGAGTGCGCCAGGCTCTTGAGTACCGCGCGCATGTCGGAGTTCATCATCGCGACGAGTTCGGGCTTCCGGCTGATCGGGATCAGCCCGTTCGCCATCGGGGTGACCCCCATCGCGACGGCCTGCTTGGCATACCAGATGTCGATCTCCGCGAGCTTGTTCTGCGCGCTCTGGAAGGAGATCGCGTTGTTGGCGAGCTGGTGCGGGACGGAGTGGTCGCCGGTCGAGCCTCCGGACAGCACGTCCGCGTTGGCCTTCACCTGGCGGGAGAAGTTGGTCATCATGTCGAGGAAGGCGTCCGCCGCGCTGCCGCTCCACGGCCCGTTGTCGCCCGCGAGCGCCTTGGCCTGGGCGACCAGGCTCTTCGTGACTCCCTCCAGGGTCCGCTGGACGTGGTAGAAGGCGTTGGCCGCGTCCAGGAGCGACTGCGGGTTGGCGACGGACCGGGCGTGGGCCACGTTGTCGTGGGTCTCGACTCCGGAGGACATGCCGTAGATGGCTGCCTTGATCTGCTTCCAGTCCCAGTTGTCGTAGTCCGTGACGCTTCCGTTGGACGAGCCGTCGGGGTTGCCGAAGATCGTCCCGTCGTCGCCCTGGTGGAAACCGCCGCTGTTGTAGTCCGGCATTTTCGCCCTCCCGCGGAGCCGCCGACCGTCGCCCGGTGAGCCCGCGCCTAGGCGGTCGTGGTGTTCGTGTTGCTGCTGGTGTTGCCCGTGCCCGTGCCCGTGCCCGTGCCCGTGCCGGTGCCCGTGGTGGTGGCCATGCCGTTGCCGCCGTTGGACGTCATCATCGTGTTGAAGTCGGCGGTGGTGGCCGCGAAGGCCTCGGCGAGGTCGCCGGCCGTCATGCGGTTGGCCTCCTCGGCGGTGCTGTACTTCCGGCTCAGTGCCCGCACCCCGTCCCGAAGGTCCGTCAGCCCCTTGACCAGGGCCGAGAGCGCGTCGCCGTAGCTCTTCTTCAGCCCGCCGTCGGCGTTGGGGCCGTTGACCGTCGTCCGCATGACGTTGGCGTGGTAGAAGGCGCCCGGCGCGACGGCGATGCCGCTCAGGCCGGTGGCGACGTCGCGCACCGGCTGGATCAGCAGGTCGATGTTGGTGGCGAACAGGTCCATGGACGGCGTACTGACCGAGGTCCCGTTGTGCCCGTCCCCGCCGGGCACCGGCGGCGGCACGAAGGGATGCAGGTCGGTGAGGATCCCCGGGCTGTGCAGGACATCGGTGCCGCCGTGGTAGTGGTGGTCGTCCCCGGAACCGGTGGTGTTGTCGCCGGCGTTGTTGTCGGGGGATTCGTACCAGTTGTAGTTCTGGTCGCTGCCGTTGTTGTTGGGGTCCCGGTTGCTGAGCTCTTCGTCCGTGGTCCCCACGTCACTGCTCCCAGAGGCTCACGCCGTGCCGCTCACCCGCGTAGTAGGACTCGTTGATGTGGCCGAGGGCGTTGGTGGCGTTCTGGGCCTGGGTCACCATGTCGGCGGCGGCCGCGTCCCACTTGGCCTTGGCGACGTCGTAGGTGGTGCGGGCGTCGCTGGTCCACTCGCTCAGGTGGATCTTGGCGCTGTCGTCGAGTTCGGCGAGAGCCGCCTTGATCTTCCCGCTGATCGCGGTCATCTCGCCGATCACGTACTCGACCTGGTTCATGTTGACGGTGTAGGTGGGCACGGGTCGCTCCTCGTGTGGGTGGGGAAGGGGTCTAGAAGCCGGGCAGCGGGGTGGTCATGTTCTTGTGGAGCTGGGTGGCCATGTCGTTGGTGGCCCGGTGCGTGGTGTCGTAGGTCCCGGTGCTGGCCTGAAGCTTGTGCAGCATCAGTTCCAACTGCTGCTTGACGGTGCTGAAGTCGGAGAGCCAGGTGTCCATGGCGGTCTGGAAGGTGCCGGCGGCGTCACCGGTCCAGCTGGCCCGCAGCGCCTCGATCTGGCTCTGCATCTGGGTGTATGTGCTGTTGGCGTCCTCCAGGGCGGTCTGGAAGCTGCCCTGGGCGCTCCTCATGCCCGAGGTGTCCACCGAGGTGTTCGTATTGGCGGCCATGGCCGTTCCTCTCGTCGCGGGGGCGTCGTGGTCGTCGTTCGTGATGGTGGTACGGGGTGGCGCCTGCCGTGGGCCGGACCGGGGGCTCGCTGCCCCCGCGGCCGTGATTCCCTGCCCGTGCGGCCGGTCAGGAGACCAGCAGCGCGTCCGGCAGCGGGACTTCGCCGGAGAGATCGCCGAGCACCAGCGTCGGGCCGCCCGCGCGGGCGGCGATCCGGTCCGCGAGCCGGTGTGCGCCGTGCGCGCCGTGGACCGGGTCCTGCGCGGCGAGCGCCGCGAGCACGTCGTCGGGCACGTCGAAGCCCAGGGCCGTGAGCCGCCGCCGGGTCAGCTCGGCGAGAACGGCGCCGGTGCAGGGCGGCAGCCTCAGGTAGTCGGCGAAGGCCCCCGCCAGGTCGGTGCGGGTACGCAGCAGTTCCATCAGGTGCGGGGCGCTGCCCGACAGCACGAGCACCGGACCGTACGGATCGCGCGCCGTGGTCTCGGTGGTCAACGCGTCGAGCACGGCGTGCCGTTCGGCGTCCGGGCGGTCGTGGAAAGCCGGGTCGGCCTGCACGGCCAGCAGGCCGCCGGCCGCACGGCGGAACACGTCGGCGAGGAACGTGCGCGGCTGCGCCGCCCAGCGGGCCGGGACGGTGGAGAGCGGGACGTGGGTGAACGCGCCGGACGGGACGATGCCGAGCTCCGCCAGGGCCCTGCCGTAGGCGGCGGCCACGGCCCGGCGCCCGCTGCCGGGCGCGCCATCCAGGACGACGTCCGCGAGACCGGCTGTGCCCCGGCCGAGTTCGACGAGGGTGTCCAGGCGTGCCGCCAGTGCGTCGGTCACCGGGCCGAGACCGGTGAGGGCGGTCAGGTGACGGGTGGCGGCGGGGACGGGCGCGGCCGGGGCGGGCGTCGGCGGTGCGGGGGAACCTGGCACCGGCGGCCTCGCGGGCGTGGTGCCGGCGGCGGCGCCCGGGCCGGGGGTGAGAGCCGGAGCGTTGCCGATCGCGGGATCCGGTGAGGGGTCGGGAAGCGGCGGGGATCCGGGAATTGGTCCGGGTCCGGGTCCGGGAGCGGGTGCGGGAGCCGGTGCGGGGGAGCCGGCTCGGGCGGGGCCACCCGGCGCCCCCGGCGTCCCGGTGGGTCCCCCGGGCGCCGGAGGCTGGGGCGCCGGCGTGATGTCGGCGGCGGTCAGCAGGCTCAGTTCGCTGTCGTGCCCGGGCGGCCGGGCGGCCAGCCGGGACGCCTGGGTGCTGATCATCGACTCGAAGACCTGGCGGGCGACCCGGCCGTTGCCGAAGGTGGGGCCCTTGGGGACCTCCTCGAAGTAGCGGCTCAGCGCGTCGAGGGCGTCGTCGGACAACTCGTAGCAGTGCTTGGCGCACAGACCCCGCACGATGGTGACCAGTTCCTCCGGAGCGTAGTTCGGGAACTCGATCGTGCGGGCGAAACGGGAGGCCATACCGGGGTTGGAGGCCAGGAACCGGTCCATGTGCCCGGAGTAGCCGGCCGCGATGACGACGATCTCGTCGCGGTGGTCCTCCATCAGCTTCATCAGGGTCTCCACGGCCTCCTGACCGAAGTCCGGGCCGCTGCCCCGCGACTGGTTGGTCAGGGTGTACGCCTCGTCGATGAAGAGCACCCCGCCCAGCGCCCGGGTGAAGACCTCCGTGGTCTTGATGGCGGTCCCGCCGATGATCTGGGCGACCAGGTCGGCACGGGCCACCTCGACGATGTGGCCCTGCTCGAGGACGCCCAGCTCCGCGAGGACCGCTCCGTACAGCCGGGCCACGGTCGTCTTGCCGGTGCCCGGAGGCCCGGCGAACACCAGATGGCGGCTCACGGGCGGCATGGGCAGGCCCATCTCGGTGCGCCGCCTGGCCATCTTGTTGAGGTTGATCAGCCCGGCGACCTCCAGCTTGACGCTCTCCAGGCCGACCAGTGCCTCCAGTTCGGCCAGCGGCCCGTTGTCCGGCCGGGAGACGTCCGCGTCGGCCGCCGCGCCCGCGAGGCCGTCGGCGCCCCGGATGCCCGCGCCCCCGCCGGGACGCGCGTCGGCGCCCCGGCCGGAACCGTCGCGGACCGCGCCGGCCGGAGCGTCACGGGCGTTGTCCTGGACGACGCAGTTGCTGAGGTCGGTGCGGGCGGCGGCGTGCGCGTTGACGCCATGGCCACGCGCACCGGTCATCCGGCACCCGACGGCGGTGAACGAACCACCCGCCAGAACCTGTACGGCGTCTCCTCCCGAACCGGTGAACTCGGTGTCGTGAGCGGTCAGTTCCGCGTCCTCGCCGACCACGGCACCGCACTCGCGCAGTACCGAGCCGGTCACGTACGCGCTCGCCGACGCGGTCACTCCCACCCCCTGGCCGCCTCCGCTCACCGCGATCTCGGCGCCCAGCAGGGTGAGCCGGGCACCGCCCTGCGCCCGGACCCCGGCGCCCGCGGTGCCGGTGACGGTGAGCCGTTCCAGCTCGGCGGCACCGCCGTCGGCGGCCTGCACGGCCGCCGTCGTGGCATCCCGGACGACGAGCCCAGTCGCCGTCACGGCGGTCGCCGCCCCGGTGACGTGCAGCCCGACCGGGGTACCGGTGATCCGGCAGTCCTCCAGGCGGGGGCGGGCACCCGCGGTGACGTGGACGCCGCTGCGGGCCACGCCGGTGACGGCGCAGCCGCGCAGCCGCGGCGCCGCGCCGTCGGCGATGTGCACGGAGTGACCGGCCGAACCGGAGAAGGCGCACTCGGTGAGAGTGGTCTCGCCCCGGCCGGCGAGATAGGCGTCCAGGACGGTGCTGCCGGTCACGGTGACCCTCAGCAGGGCGGCACTCGCCTCCTGCTCCACGGCGACGGCGGGTTTGCCGCTGCCGGTGATCGTGGTGGCCTCGACGGTCGCCGAGGCATGGCCGTTGACACAGACGCCGTTGCCCCGCGGACGGTCCAGGCGGCAGTCCTGTACGGCGAGTCGGCCGTGCTCGGCGACCACGACCGCCGACGATCCCGTCTCGGCGACCTCGGTGTCCGCCAGCACGTTGGCGCCGCGCGAGGTGACGACCACACCCGCGCCGTGCGGGTTGGTCACCCGGCAGCCGCGGACGGCCAGGGTGCCCTCGTTCCAGGCCAGCACGGCCGTCCAGGCCTCGCCCTCGATCCGGCAGCCGTCCAGCGCCGACTGCCCGCGCCGCAGGTCGAGGACCGGCGCGTCCCGGTCCGCGCCCGACAGGACGAGCCCGGAGAGCTGCACTGCCTCCGCGTCCACCACGACCGTGCTCCCCGAGGACGCGTGCACCCGTACGGTCCCGGCGCCGCCCTCGGCGGCCAGGGTCACCGGCCGGACGATGTCCAGCGCCTCCTCGTACCGGCCGGGGGCGACCGTGATCAGCGCGCCCTCCGCGGCCTCGGCCAGGGCGTGGGCGATCGTCCGGTGGGCGCCCGGGCGGTCGGGGGAGACCAACAGGACCTGCCTGCTCACTGCTCGGCTCCTTCTCCGCGGACCGCGTGGGAGCTCACGATCAGTCCGGGTGGGTCGGCGCTCTCGGCCCCGGCGGCGGTGCCGGCCCTCTCCAGCGCGTCGAGGATGTTCTCCAGCCCCTTGAGGGCGATCCGGTCGAGCTTCGCCCGCTGCCCGCCGTCCCCGGCCTTCTCGGCATCCCCGCCGTTCCCGCCGTTCCCGGCGGTCTCCGACGGTGACACCTCCCGCATCAGCACGGTGGAGCCCTCCGAGCGCAGCACCCTGAAGACGGTGCCGGGCAGGAACAGCACCCGGTCGGGGACGGCCGGGTCCAGTGCGGTGGTGCGGCGGGCGGTCATCGACCAGATCAGGACATCGGTGGCGCCACTGCCGCGCGGGCCCGGGTGCAGGGACGTGCGGGCGTGGCAGAAGGCCCACTCGGTGACCGGCCGGTCCTCGCGGTACCAGGCGCGTTCGGCCTCGCCGAGCCGGGTGCGCAGCAGGGCCGGGCCCCGGTAGGAGGGCAGCCGCCGCAGTCCGGCCGTGACGCAGCGCGCCAGGGGTACGTGCGGTCCGGCCGCGGCCTCGCGCACGGCCGCGTCGGCCCGGCGGGTGTCGCCGGACAGGTACAGCCGGACGGCGACCAGCTCGGTCAGCGCCTCCGCCGCCTCCGTCCTGGACCTGCCGCGCAGCCCCGGTGACTCGGACATCACGCGCGAGACGGAGCCGGCCAGCGCGTTGTACTGCTCCCTGAGGGTCCGGCGCACCCAGTCCCGTTCCTGCGCGATGCCCCGCTCGGGCGGCAGCGCGCAGGCCGAGGCCCGCGGCACGGGCTGCACCCGTACCTCCGGCGCCGCACCCGCCGACGCCGACGCCGACGGCACGACGGGGACGGACGGCGACGGCGCGACGGCGATGGACGGCGACGGCACGGACGGGCCGCCGTCCGGGTCCGGCATCGGCGCGGGCGGGTCCGGCATCGGCGCGGGCGGGTCCGGCATCGGCGCGGGCAGGTCGGTGCCGTCGGCTTCCGGTTCGGGTACGGCCGACTCCAGCCGGAACCGGGGGGCGGCGGCCGGCGCGAGTCGCTGTGCGGGGGCGCTCGGCGCTTTCGGAAGGGGCGGTGGTGCCGGCTCCGGTTCCGGCGTCTCCGGGACCGCGGACGGCGCCGGAACCGGGATCCGCGCCGCCTCGGCCGGGGGTTCCGGGACGCCTGCCGGCTCCGGTTCCGGTTCCTGTTCCCGGGTCCCGCCCGCAGTCTCGTCCCGTGCGGACCGGGGTCTGTTCCGTACGGTGGGCGTCTCGTCCGGATCGGCCGTGCCGTCACCGTCGATCTGGTCCGGCGTCTCCGGAAGGTCCGCCGTGCCGCCACCGTCGCGCACGGTCGGTGCCTCCGTCAGGTCCGCCGCGCCACCGTCATGAGGCACGGCCGGCGTCTCCGTCAGGTCCGCCGTGCGACCCCCCTGGCCCACCGCGGGTGACTCCGACGGGTTCGTCGCGGGGACTCCGTCGCGCGCGTCGGGCGCGGGCGAGGGATCCGCCGAGCCGGTCTCCGCGCGCCACGGGACGGGGTCGTGAACCTCGGGCGCCGCGACCGTCGAAGCGATGGTCGGCACGGCAGCCGGGGCCACGGCGTTCCGCGTCGGGACGGCCGATGCCATGGCGTCCCGCGCCACGGCCGGACTCCGGCCGGGGGGCGGGTCCGTGGGGTGCGCGGGGGCACCGCCCCGGGACTGCGTCCGGACGTCGGCCGGTCCGGAACCCGGAGCCGGAGCCGCGGCCGTCGCGCCGGACACGACCGCTCCCGTTGCAGGCGCAGGCGCAGGCGCAGGCGCGACCGCGGGCGCGGGCGCGGATACCGGGACCGTCAGGGGAGCCGATGAAGGGACGTAGACCCGCTCGGCCGCCTCCCCCGGCGGTACGGGTTCGTCGAGGACCGGTCCGTCGTACAGGACGGCGCGGTGGCCCAGGGCGTCGGCGAGTGCCTGGCCGGGCGCGTGGTCGCCGACGGCGTCCAGGGCGCCGTACAGGACGAACCGTGCCGCGGGGCGGGCGCCGGAGAGCACCGTGTCCCAGAAGCGGGCCACGTCGTCGAGAGGCAGCGGAGGGGTGCCGGGGCTGCCGAGGACGACCAGGAAGAGGTGCGGGTCGGTCGGCGTGGTCTCGACGGCGCGCCGGTGGCGGTCGGCCGGAGGGTCCCCGTCTGCGCGGCGCAACCACACGCCGGCGGGCACCGGCTGCACGACGGTGCGGGCGCCGACCGGGCGGGCCCGGGTCGGTACGGAGAACTCCCAGTGCGGTTTCGGGAAGCGCTGTGCCACGGGTTCGGGGTCGTGACCCGGGCGGAACCGCAGCCAGGCACCGCCGTCGTCGCCGGGCACGAACAGCCCGCCGGTGCGGGTCGGGACGAGGTCGCCGTCCGGGGCGAGCACCTCCCGTCCGAGCCGGCCGGCGATGAGCCGGCCGGCCGTGCGGATCTCGTCGCCGGAGCCCCGGCCGAAGACCAGCCGCGGGCTGCCGTACCGGGAGGACGACAGCAGCCGGGCCACCGACTCCCACTCGGTGGCGAGGGCGTCGGCGGGGAGGTCCACCACGACGAGGGTGTGGTACGGGTCCTCGGCGATTCCCCCGGCGAAGGCGGCGGCCCGGTCGTCGAACCGGCCCCTGGGGTGGATCAGCAGGGCGTCGCCCACGGGCGTCGAGCGCAGCCGGAGTCTGCTCACCGGGCTCAGCCCTTCGCCGCGGCGGCACGGCTGAGCACCGGACCGTCCGGGATCAGGGCGAGGACGCCGGCGGGCAGGGTGAGCCGACGCCCGCGGTCGCCGAACCCGAGGGCCCGCACTGCGTCGTCGTCGGCGATCCGGTACTTCAGGCCCTGTTCGGTGACCAGGTACTGGCTCCCGCCGCCCTCCGGCACGGCCAGCACCCCGCCCCCCGGCGGCAGGACGATCCCCCTGTCGTCGACCGTGCCCACGGTGATCCGGGCCCGGCCGCCCGGCAGCGGCGTGAGGCAGACGGTGCCGCCGTCCAGGGCGCGGACACCCGACAGGTCGGGCACCCGGCCGGCCGTGCCATGGACCGCCGAGACCGGGACGGCCGCGATGTCCGCCTGCCCGACCTGCCGCGGCGCGTGCGCGCCGGGGCGCGCGGCGAGCAGGGCGAACTCGGTGGCGTCGACGAGTTCCAGCCCGTCGGAGCGCATCAGGTAGTAGTGCTGAACGGCGCCGGTGCCGGCGCGGAAGACGTCGCCGACCTCGGCGGTCTGTCCGGCGACCTTCCCGGCCGCCTTTCCGGCACCGGCTGGTACGGCGGGGGCGAGCGCCGCGCCGGTGGGGACGGAGGCCAGCCAGTCGGCGGTGGCGGGCAGCGCCGGCTGGTCGTCCAGTCCGAGGGCGACCAGCGAGGAGTCGCTGGGGACCGGGTACTTCACCCCCCGCAGGAGCACGTACCGGGCGCCCTTCGGTCCGCCGAGCAGCACCTGCCGGTCGTCGGGCAGTGCGGTGAGCGCGGCCGCGGAGCCGCCGAAGACCAGGGTCTGCCCCTGGTGGGCCGCCCCCTGTCCCGGCAGGCAGCGCGCCCAGGCGCCGGAGGCCAGCGCGGACGCCTCGGGGACGGTGTCCGGAGCGTCCTCGATGCCGACGGGGCCGCCGTGCCGGACCCCGGCGAGAGACTTGGCGGAGACCGTCTCGGGGGCGGTCCGCCCGCCCGCGATGAGCAGCGCGGAGGCGTAGTTGCGGACGGGGCGGAGCACGCCGTTCGCATAGACGTAGCGGTTGCCGGTGTCCTCCTCCAGGACCACGGTCCCGTCCTTGCGCCAGTCGTCCCGGGCGGCGGGCGAGATCAGCCCGTACACCGCGAACCCGGCGCACAGCAGCAGCACCAGGCCCGCCCCGAAGACCGTGCCGAGAGTGGACCGCCTGGTCGGGCTGTCGCCCCGGCCGGGATCCCCGCTGACCAGGGCCGAGGCGAGGCGGCCCATGGCGAACTGGTACGCCTGCACATGATCACGTCGTGTCTGCATGCCCGGCGCTCCTAGCCCGCCAGGCCGCGGAAGTACGCGTACGCGTGCAGCACCTGGAGCAGCAGCGGCAGCAGGGCGATCGCCGTGACGATCTCCAGCAGGTCGCCGAGGTGCCCCCACACCGGCAGCAGCCGGGCGCGCGGCAGTCGCCAGGAGCCGACGAGGAGTGCCGCGACGGTCGCCAGGAGCACCGCGAGCGCGGCGGCCCGGCCCGCGGGGCCGGCGGACGCGACCCGGACGACGAGCACGAGCGCCAGGCCCCAGGCGCCCGCCAGCACGGCGGGGACCCGGTGCAGGGTGCCGTTGGCGCCGCGCGCGCGGAGCAGGACGGCCAGGCTGAGCGAGAGCGGCAGCAGCCACCCGGTCCAGCCGCGCTCACGGTCGACGAGCAGCCAGAGGGCGACCGCCCAGACCAGCGCGGAGGAGACGCCGATCACGTCGAGGCAGGCGGTGGCGACGGTGACCCGGCGGTTCACCGTCTCGCCGGGCTCGGGTTCGATGTCCGACTGGAGTTCCTCGGCGTCGTGCGGCAGCCGGGGCACCCGGAGCCGGGCCGTGCGCAGGGCCAGCCGGGGGGCGAGGTGCCCGAGCACGAACAGGGCCACCGCGACCACCGAGGCGGCCTGGACGGCGCCAAGTCCGACCCCCTCGGCGAGTCCGGCGCCCGCCGCGGCGGCGACCGCCGTGAGCAGGACGGTGCCGGGCACCACGAGGGGAAGCGCGTTCAGCGCGAGCAGTACGCCGGCCAGCGCGACCACGAGCGCGGCGCCCATGAACACCCCGGTCAGACCGGGGGCGAAGCCACCGGACGGGCTCTCGCGCAGGGTCGCCCCGGCCAGCGCGGCGAACGCGAACGCGCCGGTCCCGGCCACCAGGCCGCTGCCCGGGTCCACGCCCGTGCGGGCCGCCGCGGCGCAGCCGACGGCCAGCAGCAGGGCGATCGCCGCGCAGGCGGCCGCCGTGCGGGGCCCGGGGCCCGCGCCGAGCGTCGCGGCGGCGAGCGCGGCCAGGGCCAGGCAGGACAGGGCGAGGGCGAGGTTGCGGGTGAGCCGGGGGCGCCACCGGGCGGGCGCGCCGGCGGCGGCGTGCGCGACCCCGTCGGCGATGTCGTCGAAGTGCAGGGCGGGCAGCGCCGCGTCGGCCGGCCGCAGCTGCAGGACGTCGCCGTCGCGGAGCCCGGCGCTCTCGACGGTCGCCCCGGGATCGAGGGGTTCCTCGCCGAGCCGTTGCAGCACCCAGGGGCCGTCCTGTGTGCCGGGGCGGGCGGTGACGTGGCGCAGCAGGACCGGCAGCAGGCCGGAGACCGTCGTGGTGACCGGGGCGGCCAGGTCGGCGCGGCCGTCGGGTGCCTCGACGGTGAAGCGGCAGACCTCGGTGGCGCGGAGGGGCGGGGGTGCGGTGTTGGTCATCGTGTTCCTGTGGGGGTGGAAGCCGCCGGCACCAGGCCGGTCTGGACGAGCGTGACGGTGCGCCGGGTCACCAGCTGGGCCCGGCCGGCCGGCAGGGTGCGGGGCTTGGCCTCGCCGATGAACTTGCCCTCCTCCTTGGGGTAGGAGAAGAGCAGCGCCGGGTTGCCCAGTTCCCACATGCGGCGGATCAGCGGGTCCATGACGGAGCGCATGGCGCCGGACGTGGAACGGGCGACCACCAGGTGCAGTCCGATGTGGGCGCCCTGCGCGAGCAGCGGCACCAGCGGCGTCATCGGGGACGGCGTGCCGGGCGCGCCGGTGAAGAGGTCGTAGTCGTCGACGAGGACGAACAGCAGCGGACCGGTCCACCAGTCCCGCTTCTCCAGGAGCTCAGGTGTGACGTCCGGCCCGGGCTGCCGCTTGGCCACGGAGACCGCCGCGCTGTCGGCGAGTCTGCCGAGCGCGTCGTTGTCGACCACGTAACCGACCCGGTACTCCTCCGGCACGTCCTTGAGCAGTCCGCGGCCGGGGTCGGCCAGCAGGATCTTCGCCTCCTGCGGACGGTAGCGGGCGGTGATGGCGCGGATCGCCAGCCGCAGGGCGTTGGTCTTGCCCGTCTCGCCGTCACCGAAGACCAGCAGGTGCGGGGTGGCGCCGAAGTCGTGCCAGACGGGGGAGAGCCGCTGCTCGTCCCAGCCGAGGCAGAACCGCAGGTCGCGGGTGTCCGCCGGGGCAGGCAGCCTGCGCGCGTCCAGCCGGGCGGGCAACAGGCGCACGCCGGGTGCCCGGGGGCCGGTCCAGAACGAGTCGATCTCGGCGACCGCCGCCTTGGTGGCGGCCGTCAGGTCGTCGGTGCGCGAGGAACTGTCGAGCCGGGGCAGCGCGGACAGGAAGTGGTGACCGGACCCGGTCAGACCGCGGCCCGGCCGGTGCGGGACACCGGCCGCCGCGCGGGAGCCGACCTCGGACTCCATCGAGTCGCCGAGCCGGAGTTCCAGCTTGGTGCCGAGCATGTCCCGCAGCCTGGGCCGCACTTCCGACCAGCGGACCGCGGAGGCGACCACGTGCAGACCGAACGACAGCCCCCGGGCGGCGAGTTCCATGATCCGCTGCTCCAGGTCGTCGAAGTCCTGGCGGAGCGTCGCCCAGCCGTCGACGACCAGGAAGACATCGCCGAACGGGTCGTCGATCGTGCCGTCCGCACGCAGCGCCCGGTAGGCGGCCATCGACTCCAGTCCCCTGGACGTGAACACCTGCTCCCGCTGTTCCAGGAGCTGGCTCAGTTCCTCGACGGTGCGCTGCACCCGGTCGCGTTCCAGCCGGGTGGCCACCGAACCGACGTGCGGCAGCCCCGCGGTGGACACCAGACCGCCGCCGCCGAAGTCGAGGCAGTAGAACTGCACCTCGCGGGGCGTGTGGGTCAGCGCCAGCGACAGCAGCAGGGTGCGCAGCAGGGTCGACTTGCCGGTCTGCGGCGCGCCCACCAGGCCGATGTGGCCGTCCGCCCCCGACAGGTCGGCGACCAGCAGTTCCCGCAGCTGCTCGAACGGGCGGTCCACCAGACCCAGCGGGACGCGCAGCGCGCCCTGGACCTGGGGGTCGGCGGCGCCCATGCCGCGGTCCGGGTCCGGCACGATGGCGGGCAGCAACTGGTCCAGGCCCGGCGACTCGGACAACGGGGACAGCCAGACCTGCCGGGCGGGCGGCCCGCTGTCCTCCAGCCGTCCGACGAAGACCTCCAGCAGGCTGTCCTCGGCGCTCTCGCCGCCGTCCTCCTCGGGCCGCCCGGCGCCGGCGCCCTGGTCGCGCAGAGCCTCCTCGGCCGACGAGACCAGGCGGGCGGCCGCTTCCTCCGCCGCGGCCGGAACCGGCGGGCCCTGCCGTGCCAGGCCGAAGGCGGTCACCTCACGCACCGTGCCCGCGCCGTGCCCGGTCTCCTCCGGGCCCGGCGCGGCGGGCGCGGGGCCGGAGACGTACGCGGCCTTGAACCGGACCAGGTTGGTGGTGTCGACCTTGAGGTAGCCGTTGCCGGGGGCGGGGGGCAGCTCGTAGGCGCTGGAGGTGCCGATCACGCTGCGCGACTCCATCGAGGAGAAGGTGCGCAGCGCGATGCGGTACGACAGATGGCCCTCGACCCGGTGGATGCGGGACTCGTCCAGCCGCTGGGAGGCCAGCAGCAGATGGATGCCCAGGCTGCGCCCGAGCCGGCCGATGGAGACGAACAGCTCCACGAACTCCGGTTTGCTGGCCAGCAGTTCGGAGAACTCATCCACGATGATCAGGAGCGAGGGCAGCGGGGCCAGGCCGTCCGCCCCGGCCGCGCGGGCCTTCTCGTACTCGTACAGCGAGGCGTGACCGGCCTCGCGCAGCAGTTCCTGACGGCGGATCATCTCGCCGTTGATGGAGTCCCGCATCCGGTCGACGAGGTGCAGCTCGTCGGCGAGGTTGGTGATGACGGCCGAGGTGTGCGGCAGCCGCTCCATGTTGAGGAAGGTGGCGCCGCCCTTGAAGTCGACCAGGACCAGGTTCAGGATCTCGGAGGAATGGGTTGCGGCCAGGCCCGTCACGAGGGTGCGCAGCAGTTCGCTCTTGCCGGAGCCGGTGGCGCCGATCAGCAGACCGTGCGGGCCCATGCCGCCCTGGGCGGACTCCTTGAGGTCGAGTTCGACGATGTCGCCGTCCTCGGTGACGCCGACGGGCACCTTCAGCCGGGCCTCCAGGGCCTGGCGCGGGCGCCACTTGGCCGGTACCTCGAAGGCACGCACGTCGCGGATGCCGAGCATGGTGGCCAGGTCGAAGTCGGATTCCAGCGGGCGGTCCACCAGGTCGACGCCGCCGCCGGTGCGCATCGGGGCGAGGACGCGGGCCAGCGTCTCGGCCTCGACGCGGTCGAGTGCGTCGGCGTGGCCGCTGACGATCTCGTCACCGTTGGGGAAGTCGACCGCGCCGCCGCGGACGACGAGCCGCAGCACCTTGGGGCCGCCGGGCACCGTGCCGGTGAGGTCGAGGAGCACCACGCCGCGTATTCCGGCCCCCAGCAGCCGCGAGGTCTCCGGCAGCCGTACGCCCTGGGCGACGATCACCGTGAACGGCTCGGCCACGCTGGGCGAGGAGGCGGCGTCGTGGTCGGGGCGGTCGCGGACGTCGGGCCCCAGCAGGTCGAGCAGCTCGTCGTGGTCGCCGGCGGCGAGGCGGACGGGACCGGCGGGGTCCTCCTGCGTGGGATGGGCGTTGTGCGGCAGCCACTTGAGCCAGTCCCACTCGAGGCGCGCGGCCTCGTCGCCGAGCACCGCGACGCGCAGTTCGTCCGGTGAGTGGAAGACCGCCAGCTGCCCGAGCACCGCCCGCGCCAGGGCCAGCGCGTCCTCGGTCTCGCCGGTGAACTCGACGCTGGTGAAGCGCCGCAGCGCCACCGGCACGGGCAGCAGGGGCACCGTCTGGTGGGCCTTGGTGAACCGGCGCAGCGACACCGCGCACAGCGGTTCCAGGTCCTCCACCGGTTTGGTCTGCGGCGGGAGGAACTCCAGCGCGGAGCGACGGGTCGCCAGGCCGAAGCGGACGTGGGCGAAGTCGTCGTGCCCGGGCCTGCGTTCCCACAGCCGGGGGCCGGTCGCGAGCGCCCACAGGTCGGCGGGGGCCGGGTTGTCCCACAGCAGCGCGGCCCGCTGCGCGTCGGCGGCCTGCCGGGCCTGTGCGCGCTTCTGGCCGAGGTAGCGCAGGTAGTCGCGGCGTTCGGCGCGCATCCGGCGCCGCCGTTCGGCGCCGGGCCGGCCGATCTGGGTCAGCGTCATGCTGATCATGGCGACGCCCATCATCCCGGTCATCATGTACATGGCCGCGCCGCCGCTGCCGACCGAGTACATCAGCACCATGGCCCCGGCGCCCAGGCCCATCGGCAGATACGTCAGCACGGATCCGAAGTCGGCGGTGGCCGGTTCGCCGAGGACCGGGGGCTCGGCCAGCTCGACCTGTCCCTCGGGCATCGGGGGACCGTCGGTACGCGGTGGGCGCTTCGCGATGACGGTGCTCAACGTGCTCTCTTCCCTGCTCTCCGGAGGCTGGAACTGCGCGGCGAGCCTAGGCAGCCGGCCGCCCGGAGCCCGGGCCGTACGGCGGATGTCTGTCCCGGCGGACAACGAAACCTGGCCGGACGGGCGTCGTTGCAAGTGCACGCCAAGTCGGCACCAAGACGGCCCGGTGAAGATCCTCGTCCACCGTCTCCTCCGCCGGGTGGCGCCCACGCCCGGCCCACGGGGGCGACGGCCCGCATTCGGAAGGAAAGCCAGGACGTTGGGGATGATCTCGATCGCCGTGCTCGCCGGTGACCCGATCACCGGAGAGGGAGCCGTCTGGTGCCTGCGCAGGTACCCGGGGCTGCACGTACTGCCCAAGGAGGAGCATCGCCACGCGGACGTCGTGCTCATGATCACGCCGGACGTCGTCGAGGAGACCATGCTGCTCATGGAGTCCGTGTCCGCCCACTCGGCCAACCCCGGCATGGGGGTGGTCCTGGTCACCGGGCACATCGGGGAGGCCCACCTGATCCGGGCCGTGCACCTCGGCCTGCGCGGGGTGATGTGGCGTCAGGAGAGCACCTACGACAAGATCGTCGAGGCCGTGCGGGCCGTGGCCGACGGCGGTGCCGCTATGCCGTTCCCCGTGCAGGGGCGCCTCGTCGACCACATCCGCGCGGTCCAGCGTGACGTACTGGGCCCGCTGGGACTGACCGCGTCCGGTCTGGAGGCCCGCGAGGTCGACGTGCTGCGGCTGCTCGCCGAGGGCTTCGAGACCAGAGAGATCGCCCAGAAGCTGAACTATTCCGAGCGCACCATCAAGAGCATCGTCAGCGTCATGATGACCCGGCTCGGCCTGCGCAACCGCACCCACGCGGTCGCCTTCGCCCTGCGCTCCGGAACGCTGTAGTCCCCCCAGGGCGCGCCCCGGTGAACCCGGCACCCAGGGGAAGGAATGTCCGCCCTGCCGGGCAGAACGACCGGCACCGACCGCCCCGCAGCCGCCCCGGGCTCTAGGGTCGCTCGCCGACGGACCATCACGCGGAGACGGGCAGGCAGACATGGAGCGCGCAACGGGGCTTCCGGAGTCCCCCGGGGAGTCAGCCGTCTGGGAACGGCCGCTGCCGTGGCTGGAGGAGACCGGCACCCAGGCCGGGGCCGCGACCAGCCCGGCGGCCGACGCCGACGCCGTGCCCGGCGTACGAACGGAACCGGGCCCCGCTCCCGAGGGGCCGGACCCCGAACTCGCGCCGCTCGCGGGGGCCACGCCTGACAGCGAGGGCGGGCAGGCACCCGACGGCGTGAGCGAGACCGGCCCGGAATCGCCACGGACGCCGGAACCGGAACCGGAACCGGAACCGGAATCGGATCCGGAATGGGAACGGGAAGGGGAACGGGCGTCGGCGTCGCACGACAATGAGGCGCCCGCCCCGTCACCCGCGCCCGACACCGCACCCGCACTCGCACCCGACACCACACCCGCACCCGACACCACACTCGCACCCGACACCACACCCGCGCTCACATCCCCGCCCGCGCCCGAGGGCCCGTCCGCCCGCACGCCGGACAGCGCTGACGGGTCCGGAACGGCGGGCGGCCCGCCCGGAGGGCTGTTCCGGCCGTCGGCGACCGGAGCGCAGGCGCCCGGTCCGAGGGACGGAGCGGGCTCCCGGGAGGCCGAGCCGGAGCGTGGCGCGCGGATCGTCGGGGCCACCGTCGCCGCCTGCGTTCTGCTGGGCCTCGGCCTCGGCGCCGTCGCGTTCCTTGCCGTGCCCGGCGACAGCGACTCCGAGCCGCGCGCCGCGTCCGTCGGTGACGGCGCCGTCCCCCGTCTCGCCACGGACGGAGCGCCGGGACCGACCGGGTCCCCGTCGGCCTCGGCCAAGGGCCGCCGGGGGCACGACGAGAAGGGGACGGGAACCCACCGCGCCGAGGACGCCCACGCCGCCGGAAGTCCGACCCCCAAGGCGGACCCGGGCCACCAGCACCCGGCGGCCGGCGCCCCGGCCACCGGGGCCGCAGCCGCCGAGAGCGGCGGCACGTCGACGGGCGAGAAGTCGACGAGCGGGAACTCGGAGCAGACCACCACGACCGCCGTGGCCGGTGACGCGATCGTCGGCTACGGGTCCTCGAAGTGCATCGAGGTGAGCGCCCACGCGGGCGTGGACGGCTCCCCGCTGCGGCTGTGGGGATGCGACGGCCATGCCTGGCAGAAGTGGCTCTTCAAGTCCGACGGCAGCGTGCGATCCATGGGACGGTGTCTGGACATCGCCAACGCCTCGCAGGCCGACGGCGCGGTCATCCAGCTGGCCACCTGCAACGGCGGCTGGGCCCAGCGCTTCCGCCTCAACAGTGCCCACGACCTGGTCAACACCCAGATCGGCAAGTGTGTCGACGCCAAGGACGGCGGCACCGCCAACGGCACCCGGCTCCAGTTGTGGGACTGCGCCGGCACGTCCAACCAGAAGTGGCGCCTGGGCTGAGCCGGCCGCCGCGGCACCTCCCGGGCGAGGGCGTACTCGCTGCTCACACATGCGCCCAGAAGGGCGCCTGACGGGCATCCGCCCTGTTCAGGCGCCCTTTCCGGGACCTAGAAGAAGCCCAGCTTCTTCGGCGAGTACGACACCAGCAGGTTCTTCGTCTGCTGGTAGTGCTCCAGCATCATCTTGTGCGTCTCGCGGCCGATGCCCGATCCCTTGTAGCCGCCGAACGCCGCGTGCGCCGGGTAGGCGTGGTAGCAGTTCGTCCAGACGCGGCCCGCCTGGATCGCGCGGCCCGCACGGTAGGCGGTGTTGATGTCCCGCGTCCACACGCCCGCGCCGAGGCCGTACAGCGTGTCGTTGGCGATCTTGATGGCGTCGTCGAAGTCGTCGAAGGAGGTGACCGAGACGACCGGGCCGAAGATCTCCTCCTGGAAGATCCGCATGCGGTTGTCGCCCTCGAAGATGGTCGGCTGGACGTAGAAGCCGCCCTTCAACTCGCCCTCGTGCTCGATGCGTTCACCGCCGGTGAGGACCTTGGCGCCTTCCTGGCGTCCGATGTCCAGGTAGGAGAGGATCTTCTCCAGCTGGTCGTTGGACGCCTGCGCGCCGATCATCGTGTCCGTGTCGAGGGGGTGGCCGGTCTTGATCTGCCGGGTCCGCGCGACCGCCGCCTCCATGAACTCGCCGTAGTGGCCCCGCTGCACCAGGGCGCGCGACGGGCAGGTGCACACCTCGCCCTGGTTGAGGGCGAACATCGTGAAGCCCTCAAGAGCCTTGTCGCGGAAGTCGTCGTCCGCCGACCAGACGTCCTCGAAGAAGATGTTCGGGGACTTGCCGCCGAGTTCCAGGGTGACCGGGGTGATGTTCTCCGAGGCGTACTGCATGATCAGCCGGCCGGTGGTGGTCTCGCCGGTGAACGCCACCTTGGCCACCCGGGGACTGGACGCCAGCGGCTTGCCCGCCTCCACGCCGAAGCCGTTGACGATGTTGACGACACCCGGCGGCAGCAGGTCGGACACCAGGCTGAGCCAGTAGTGGATCGACGCCGGGGTCTGCTCGGCCGGCTTCAGCACCACCGCGTTGCCCGCGGCCAGCGCCGGGGCGAGCTTCCACGTGGCCATCAGGATCGGGAAGTTCCACGGGATGATCTGCGCGACGACCCCGAGCGGCTCGTGGAAGTGGTACGCCACGGTGTCGTCGTCGACCTCGCCGAGCGAGCCCTCCTGCGCGCGGAGCGCCCCCGCGAAGTAGCGGAAGTGGTCGATGGCCAGCGGAATGTCGGCCGCCAGCGTCTCCCGCACCGGCTTGCCGTTCTCCCAGCTCTCGGCGACCGCCAGCGGTTCGAGGTAGGCCTCCATCCGGTCGGCGATCTTCAGCAGGATGTCCGAGCGTTCGGTGACCGACGTGCGGCCCCAGCCCGGGGCGGCCGCGTGCGCCGCGTCGAGCGCCCGCTCCACGTCCTCCGCCGTACCGCGCGCTATCTCGGTGAACGGCTGCCCGTTCACCGGTGACGGGTTCTCGAAGTACTGCCCGCGAACCGGCGGCACGTACTCGCCCCCGATGAAGTGGTCGTAACGCGCCTGGTAGGAGACGATCGCGCCCTCGGTCCCGGGCGCCGCGTAACGGGTCATGCCGGAGTGCCTCCTTCGACAGCGCTGCCCGCCGTTGGGCAGCGTCCGTCCGGAGGCTAGGGACGCGCACGTTGCAACCACGTTGCCGCGTCCGGCCGGCGGACCGCCGTCCGGCGCCCGCCCGCCTCCAGCGCGAGCTCCGCCTCCGGTGCCAGCTCTGCCTCCAGTGCCGCGAGGCGCGAACGGACCGCCGGTGCCGGCCGTACCGCGGCGAGCGCCCGCCAGACGTCCAGGTCGTCCTCGCCCCACGGCGCGTGCGCCCAGTCGGCGAGCAGATCGGGATCGCGGCGGACGATCAACGCCGCCCGCAGCCCGTCCGCCACGCGATGCCTGAGGCGTACGACCGCCGGTGCCCGGGAGCCGGGCAGCAACGGCCCGGTGTAAGCCGCCGCGGCCGATGTGACCGCGCCGGTCCGCAGCCGCCGCTCGACGACGCCGACGTCGGACTCGACGGGAACGGTGAGCCGGTACGGCCGCGAGGCCAGCAGGCCCGGGCCGAGGAGCCTGCGCAGCCGCGCCAGCTCGGCGCGCAGCGTCACCGGCGTCACCGACTCGTCCTCGTACAGCGCGCACAGCAGCTCGTCACCGGTCAGTCCCTCCGGGTGGCGGGAGAGCAGGACCAGTATCTCGCTGTGCCGACGGCTCAGCCTGATCCGGCGCCCGTCCATGAGCAACCGCGCCTCGTCCCGGCCCAGCGCGGTCAGCTCGGGCGGGCCGGCGGCCGGCCGCGGCGGATCGAGCAGCGCCAGCTGCGACTCGGCGGCTCGCGCGACCGCCTGCACGAACGCCAGGCTGTGCGGATGCGCGAGCCCGTCCCCGCCGGTGACGTCCACCGCGCCGAGCACCCGGCCGGTACGCGGGTCGTGCACCGGAGCTGCGGCGCACGTCCAGGGCTGCACCCGCCGGATGAAGTGCTCGGCCGCGAAGACCTGGACGGGCCGGTCCACCGCGACCGCCGTGCCCGGCGCGTTCGTCCCCATCGCCGTCTCCGACCACCGGGCGCCCGGCACGAAGTTCATCCGCCCCGCCTGCCGCCGCGTCGTCGGGTGGCCCTCCACCCACAGCAGCCTGCCGTGCGCGTCGCACACGGCGAGCAGATGCTCGCCGTCCGCGGCGAACGTCCCCATCAGCTCCCTGAACAGCGGCATCACCCGTGCCAGCGGATGCTCGGCCCGGTAGGCGCCGAGGTCCCCGTCCACGAGCTCCACGCTCGCCGTGCCGTCGGGCCCCACCCCGGCGCGCGCGGAACGCCGCCACGACGCGGCCACCACCGGCCGCACCGGTCCCGGCACGGTGCCCGCCTCGGTGAACGTCTCATGCGCGCGACGCAGTATCCGTGCACGCTCGGCGGGGTCGGCCCCCGGCTCCAGGGCCACCCACGGCTCGGTCAACTCGGCCTCCCCGAAGTGCGATGCGGCTGGGGACATCGTCACTCCCGGCCTGCGCGCGGACAACCTTTTCGACCGCCGTCACCCGAACGTGGTCCCGCCCCTGGACTTCAGGCGAAATTGACGAGCCTTATGTACCGCGTCCAGTCCCAGTTGGGGCCCGGGTCGGTGTGGTCCGTCCCCGGCACCTCGTAGTGCCCGATGATGTGTGCCCGGTCCTTGGGGATGCCGTACTCGGTGCAGATGGCCGCCGTGAGTGCGGCCGACCGCTCGTACAGGGCGTCGGTGAACCAGGCGGGCTGGTCGACCCAGCCCTCGTGCTCGATGCCGATGCTGCGCGTGTTGTAGTCCCAGTTCCCGGCGTGCCAGGCGATGTCGGCCTCGCGGACGCACTGCGCCACGTGCCCGTCGGCCGAGCGCACCACGTAGTGGGCGGACACCTTCTTCTTCGGGTCCTGGAAGATGGACAGGGTGCCGGCGTAGGTCTCCTGTGTGACGTGGATGACGACGTAGTCGAGGGGATAGGCGGCCGGCCGGTTCGACACCGTGTAGTTGGAGGTGCTCGCCGGCTGCCACTCGCCGGTCGGGTAGTCGACGGCCTGGGCGTCGGCCCCGGCCCGCGTGCTGGGGAGTAACGCGTACGGGACGGCGGCCAGCGCGGCGCCCTTGAGGAACCGCCGCCTGGTGCCGTGCGGTCTGGTGCGATCCATGAAGTCCTGCCTCTCGGTCCCCTTGCCGTCCCTTGTCGTCCTCTGTCGTGAGCCGGTTGAGATGAACGCGGTGCGCCTGGCGGGTGCGGCTCGCGTGCATCACGGTACGGCGCACACGGGTTGGGCAGAAGGATGATGCGTGGTTCGGTGGACAACGGGCCAATTGTGGATAACTCGGTCACCCGCAGGGGTGGCCGACGGTGCGTCAAAAGGCGGAGTGCGCGGGGAATCAGGCCCGCGCGGCCACGGACGCCGGGTCGTCCAGTACCGCCCGTACCACCGAGTGCGCGGCGCCGAGCAGGGGTCCCTCGGGGCCCAGCCGTGACACCGACACCGGGCAGGCCGGTCCCGCGGTCCGGCGGGCCAGCTCCGCCTCCAGGGACGGCAGCAGCCAGGGGGCGAGCGCGGCCAGCGCGCCGCCCAGGACCACGCTCTCGGGGTCGAGCAGGTTGACCGCGCCGGTCAGGGCTATGCCGAGTGCTGTGCCGGCGTCGCGCAGCGCGCGCCGTACGGCCTCGTCGCCCTCCGCGGCCCGGTGCGCCAGCAGCCCCACCCGGTCCTCGCCCGGCTCCAGCCCGGCCGCGCGCAGCACCGCCTCCTCGCCGGCGTACTGCTCCAGGCACCCGCGACCGCCGCACGGGCACGCGGGCCCCTCCGGACGCACCGGTACATGCCCCAGCTCACCCGCGAAGCCGCGGGTTCCGCGCAGCAGCCCCCCGGCCACGACGACCGCGGCGCCGATGCCGATCTCCGCCGACACGTGCAGGAAATCGCGCGGAGTGCCCTCGCCCAGCCAGAGTTCCGCCAGGGCGCCGAAGTTGGCCTCGTTGTCGACGGTCAGCGGGAGACCGGCCGGCAACAGGGCCCCGAGGTCGGTGTCGTGCCACTCGAGGTTCGGGGCGCGGACGACGGTTCGGGCGTCGCGGGCCACCAGACCCGGCACGGCCACCGCGAGCCCCGCCGGCCACAGTCCCTCCCGCTCCGCCTCGGCGGTCACCCGGCGCACCAGACCGGTGAGTTCCGCGATCACCGGCTCGGGCGCGCGGCCGCGGTTCGCGCCGTGGCGCACGGCCCGGGACCGTACCCGACCGCGCAGGTCGACCGCGCAGACCGCCAGGTGATCGACGCCGACCTCGGCGCCGATCCCGGCGGGGCCGCGTCCGCTGACGGCCAGTGCCGAACCGGGCCGGCCCACCCGGCCGGGCCGCTCGGGGCCCAGTTCCTCCAGCAGCCCCGTGCGTATCAGCTCGTCGACGAGGGTGGACACGGCCGCCCGGGTCAGCCCGATGCGCGAGGCGACGGCGGCACGGGAGAGCGGGCCCTCGGCGCTGACGGTGTGCATCACCCGGGCGAGGTTGCGGCGGCGCATGCCCTGCTGGGTGTCGGGCAGCGCCCGCCCCGGTCCGGCCGGGCGGGCCTCGTGCAGGGGTGCGGTCATGCCTCCGCGTCCTCAGTGAGCGCCGGTGCCCCGCTCCAGCAGCGGGGCCGTGTCGGAGAGTACCCCGGAGATCCTGGCCAGGGTCGCCTCGTCCCGTTCCACGGCCTCGAGCACCGGGCCCGCGGCCGTGTTCCAGCGCCGGGCGACCGCGGCCGGGTCCTCACCGGTCAGCAGGCCCGCCGCCTGGGCTGCGGCGCCCAGCGCCACCAGTTCCCTGGCCTCGGGGACCTGGACCGGGCGTCCCGACAGACGGCGTACCGTCTGCTGCCAGGCCGTACCCCGGGCGCCGCCGCCGATCAGCAGCAGCGGGGCCGAGCGGTCCGCGTCCTCGTCGAGGACCAGGTCGAGCGCCCCGAGCAGCGCGTGCACCGCGCCGTCGTAGGCGGCCTGCAGGAGCTGGCCGGCGGTCGTGTCGTGGCGCAGCCCGTGCAGCAGGCCCGAGGCGTTCGGCAGGTTCGGGGTGCGCTCGCCGTCCAGGTAGGGCAGGAGGGTGACGCCGGCGGTGGGCTCCACGGCCTCGCGGTCCAGGCCCAGCAGCGACGCGATCCGGTCGACGGCGAGCGTGCAGTTCAGCGTGCAGGCCAGCGGCAGCCAGTCGCCCCGGGCGTCGGCGAAGCCCGCCACGGTGCCCGTCGGATCGGCGGGCCGGTTCGCCGACACCGCGTACACCGTGCCGGAGGTGCCGAGACTCATGACCGGCGTACCGGGACGCAGTCCGAGGCCGAGCGCGGCGGCGGCGTTGTCGCCGGTGCCGGGGGCGACCAGGGTGCCCTTGGAGAACGGCAGGTCGTGGCTGTCGCGCACGGTGCCCGCCACCTCGCCGGGCCGCACCACACGGGGCAGCAGCGCGGGATCGAGCCCCACGTGGGCGAGGGTCTCCTCGTCGTACGACTCCGTCCCCGAAGCCCACCAGCCGGTCCCGGACGCGTCACCGCGGTCGGTCGTGCCCTGCCCGGTGAGGCGTTCGGTCAGGTAGTCGTGCGGCAGGCGGACCGCCCTGGTCGCGCGGACCGCCTCCGGCTCGTGCTCGGCGAGCCAGGCCCACTTCGTGACGGTGAAGGAGGCGCCGGGCACGCTCCCCGTGCGCTCGGCCCAGGCCTTCGGCCCGCCCAGCTCCTCGACGAGCCGGCGGGCCTGCGGCGCGGAGCGCACGTCGTTCCACAGCAGGGCCGGGCGGACCGGCTCGCCCCGGTCGTCCAGCGTGACCAGGCCGTGCTGCTGCCCGCCGATCGACACCGCGGCGGCCTCGTGCGCCGCGTCGCCGCACTGGCGCAGGGCCTCGCACAGCGCGTCCCACCACTGACGCGGGTCGCTCTCGCGGCCGGCGCCCGAGGACACGGTGTGCGGCGCCTGGCCGCTCGCGACGACCTGCCCGGTGGCCGCGTCGACGACGAGCGCCTTGGTGGACTGGGTGGACGTGTCCACGCCGACGACGAGCGGACCTTCGGCTGCTGACATGCTCTCCCTCTTTCCGCGGCTCTGCGGCTCTGACCTGCTGGTTCGAGGGCGTCCGGGTCGCGATCACCCGGACATCACCTCTTCGGGGACATCGTGTCCCTTCCCAGGGATGCGTCCGCATACTAATTTGTAAACCGCCATGACGAAATAGTCGCAAGCGAGCAAGGAGCCGCGGCATGAACTACCAGCCCACCCCCGAGGACAGGTTCACCTTCGGCCTGTGGACCGTCGGCTGGCAGGGAAGGGACCCGTTCGGCGACGCCACACGGCGTGCCCTCGACCCCGTCGAGACGGTGCAGCGCCTGGCCGAGCTCGGCGCCTACGGCGTCACCTTCCACGACGACGACCTGATCCCCTTCGGGTCCTCCGACAGCGAGCGCGAGTCGCACATCAAGCGCTTCCGCCAGGCTCTCGACACGACCGGCATGACCGTGCCGATGGCCACCACGAACCTCTTCACGCACCCCGTCTTCAAGGACGGCGCGTTCACCGCCAACGACCGCGACGTGCGCCGCTACGCGCTGCGCAAGACCATCCGCAACATCGACCTCGCGGTCGAGCTGGGCGCGAAGACGTACGTCGCCTGGGGCGGTCGCGAGGGCGCCGAGTCCGGTGGCGCCAAGGACGTGCGCGTCGCCCTCGACCGCATGAAGGAGGCCTTCGACCTCCTCGGCGAGTACGTCACCTCCCAGGGCTACGACCTGCGCTTCGCCATCGAGCCCAAGCCCAACGAGCCGCGCGGCGACATCCTGCTGCCCACCGTCGGCCACGCCCTCGCGTTCATCGAGCGCCTGGAGCGGCCGGAGCTGTACGGCGTCAACCCGGAGGTCGGCCACGAGCAGATGGCCGGCCTGAACTTCCCGCACGGCATCGCCCAGGCGCTGTGGGCCGGAAAGCTCTTCCACATCGACCTCAACGGCCAGTCCGGCATCAAGTACGACCAGGACCTCCGCTTCGGCGCCGGCGACCTGCGCGCCGCCTTCTGGCTCGTCGACCTCCTGGAGAGCGCCGGTTACGACGGTCCCCGCCACTTCGACTTCAAGCCGCCGCGGACCGAGGACTTCGACGGCGTGTGGGCGTCGGCCGCGGGCTGCATGCGCAACTACCTGATCCTCAAGGAGCGTTCGGCCGCCTTCCGGGCCGACCCGGAGGTGCAGGAGGCGCTGCGCGCGTCGCGCCTGGACCAGCTCGCGCAGCCGACCGCGGCGGACGGGCTCCAGGCGCTGCTCGCGGACCGCGGCGCCTTCGAGGAGTTCGACGTGGAGGCGGCAGCCGCGCGCGGCATGGCCTTCGAGCAGCTCGACCAGCTGGCGATGGACCACCTGCTGGGGGCGCGCGGCTGAGCACACGCACGCGTGTGTGCGCGCCTCCAGCGGGCACACGCGCGTGCTTGATCACCGATGGGCACGGACCCAGGCGCGCACCTGGGATCACGATGCGCACGGGTACACGTCGTGCACGCCCTCCGCGCGGACAATGCTCCGGAATCGTGCCGTCCATGGCATGGTGCCGTACCGACTTCCGCGCGGAGGCCGTCCCGTCGTCGGACGCGGGCGACGCTGGTCGGCATGGCCATCCCGCCCGTACCGCCTCAGCCGCCCGGCCCGCCCGCGCCGCCCGGCCCGCCCGCGCCGCCCGGCCCGCCCGCGCCGCCCGGTCCACCCGCGCCCTTCGGCCCGCCCTCGCCCTCCGGGCCGGGAGGGCGCCGAAGGCCGGTCTTCGTGCTGCTCGTCGTACTCGTGGCGGCGGCGGCCGTCGTGGTGGTCGTGCTGCTGTCGGTCTCCTCGGGCAGCGGCGACTCACCCGGCGGGAAGCCCGCCGGGGACGGCGCGAGCGGCGGCCGCACGCCCTCGCCGTCCCTGAACGTCCCGTCGGGACTGCCGAGCGAGCTGCCCACCGCGCTGCCGTCCCGGCTGCCCAGCGAGCTACCCACAGCACTGCCGTCCCGGCTGCCCAGCGGGCTGCCGAGCGGCATCCCGAGCGATCTGGAGTCGCTGATCCCCTCCCTGACGGGCGGCGAACTGCCGTAGCCGTCCGTGAGCGGGCCGCGCGCGTGTGAGGCGCGTCGCCCGTCGCGGCTCACACGCGGGCGTCGAACGCGCCCGCGCCGTCCGTCATCCCGAAGTCGAAGTCGTTGTCGTTGACGAGGGCGAGCGTGTCATGGTCCACGCGCGCGGCACCCTCGATCTTCCCGGGCACGCCGGCGACGGCGCCGAGGTCGACGACGAGCCTCTTGCCGAGCACCGGGACGCCCGCGGCGGCGGGGACATCAGGCCTCCTGAGGAGAAGTCCGCGGAGCGCGCGTCTTCCGGGTCTCAGGGGTGCGTCGGGGTCGTGGCTCAGGGACGTATCAGGGTCGCGATGCGGAACCGCGGGAAGCGCGGACCCGTTTTCACGACAGAGAGCGGCAGTGGCCGCGAAGGAGGCGACGCACATGTCGAAGAACGCGAAGATCGCCGCAGGAGGCGTGGCGGCCGGACTGATCCTGCTGATCTGGCTGCCCTGGTGGGCCGCGCTTCTGATAGTCCTGGGAGTCCCGGCCGCCGCCTACCTCGCCCTGGACCCCTCGCAGCGGCGGCGACTGCGCCGCGTCAGCCGCAAGGAGCTCGGCCGCTGAGGCGCTAACGCGCGGAAGCGGCCCGGTCGGACAGGGCGCAGGAGCCGACCACGTCGCCGTCCGCGGGCCTGGCCACGGCATGGTCCGCGGGCGGCTGCGCGCCTCGTTCCACCCATGACACCAGCGCGTCGAAGGCCGACCGGTAGCAGGGCAGGATCGGCCGCAACCGGTCCGGATAGGTGTCGTACAGGCCGTCGACGTGCGTGCCGCCCTGGATCGTGTAATAGCGGTGCAGGAGGCCGCGTCCGCTCCCGTCGACCATGCGCGCGTACACGTCGGAGTCGGCCGCCGCGGGCAGCAGCGCGTCCAGGTCGCCGTGCAGCGTGATCAGCGGCTTGCCGATGCGCCCGGTCAGCGACACCCGTGCCACGGCACGATGGACGGACGCGGGCCGCGACGCGAAGTCGTACGCCGCGTCGGAGGCGCACGGCGCCAGGATCTGCTCCGTGGTGGTCCCGGCCGAGGGACCGGGGCAGGCGGGGTCGTAGCCCGGGTCGAACTCCGCACGGTAGATCTTCTGCGTGAGCCCCCAGTAGGCCTTCTCGTGGTACGGCCACAGGAACTCGGAGCCGCGCGCGAATCCCACCGCGTAGAGGTCCTCGTCCCGTGCCGCTCCCAGCGTGCGCGCCACGGCGGCCGGCAGTGAGGTGAGCAGGCTGGGACCGTCCTCGGTCCACAGGGCGCCCTCCCAGTCCACGCCGCCGTCGTACAGCTCCGGGTGGTTCTCCAGCTGCCAGCGGGTGAGGTAGCCACCGTTGGAGATGCCGGTCATGTACGTACGACGCGGAGCGTGGCCGTACCGCTGGGCCACGGCGCGCTTGGCGGCCCGGGTGAGCTGGGTGGTGCGCGCGTTCCACTCGGCGACCGCGTCACCGGGCCGGGTGCCGTCGCGGTAGAAGTCGACCCCGTTGTTGCCCTTGTCGGTCGCCGCGTACGCGTACCCCCGGGCGAGGACCTGGTCGGAGATGGCCGTGTCGGTCGCGTACTGCTTGCGCGTGCCGGGTGCGCCGGTGACCACCAGACCGCCGTTCCAGTGGTCCGGCAGCCTGATGACGAACTGGGCGTCGTGGCTCCAGCCGTGCGTGGCGTTGAAGTGCGAGGAGTCCGGGAAGTAGCCGTCGATCTGCGCTCCGGGCACTCCGGAGGGTCTGGGGGTCGCCTTGGCCGTCAGCCCGGCCTGGTCGGCCATGTCGGTGTACTGCGTGCCGGCGAGCCCGGCCGTCGTCAGGTCGGGCAGACAGGCGCTCTGCTGGAAGGCCGCACCCGGCACGTGGACCCGTGTCTGCCGGGCGCAGTGCCCCACGTCGTCGGCTCCCACGGCCGAGGCGGAGACCGGCCAGGTGAGGGTCGCCGCGGCGAGCGCGGCGACGACGGGCGGGACAAGACGGGACGGACGCATGGCAGCCTCCAGGCAGGCGGAAGGAAACGGCGACCGGTGGGAACAGGGCGCCGGGGGCTGCCTCATGGTGCTGTCAGGCGTATGCCGCATCCATGGGCTGGGGCCACATGGAACGACCTCGTCACATAGGGATCGAAGACAGGGATGGAAGTGATGGATGAGGGTGCGTCAGCGGACCGGCGCGGGGTTTCAGCTGGGACGGACGGCCATCTTGTCGAGTGCCTCCAGCAGACCCGGCAGTTCCGGCCCCCTGCCCACCGGCAGCACCTCACCCGGCTCCTCGTCGAGCAGCACGAACGCGATGTCGTCGGTCCTGGCGACGAGCGACCAGCCGGGACCGTCGGCGCGCAGGGTCCGCGCGTCGCCCGGGGCGAAGGACGACCGGACGCGGCCCAGCGGCGGGGGCGTGTCCACGTACGCGCGTGCCTCCGCCAGGACCCGCCGGATCCTGCTGGAACCCGCGCTCCCGTCCGCCTTCCTCACCCGCGCGGCACTCGCCGCCCCGCCGGCGCCCTCGGAGGACTCCGCGCCCTCGGAGGGTTCGGAGGCGTCCGGCGCCGACGGGAACTCGGAGTCGTCGATCTGCTCCCGCCACAGCGCCCACTGCAGCGCGATCTCGTCGGCCCCGAGCCGGCGCTGGGCCGGCCCCCACGTGGAGGTGTCCGGCGGCGACAGCGGAGGCCGCTCGGCGACCTCCGGGTCCGGATCGTGCGGGTCGGGCACGCCGGGAGCCGCGACGGCGACCGCGAGCGGCCAGCCGGGCAGGGCGGCGACGACCGAGCGCTCGTCGGGCGACAGGTCGTACTCCATGCCGCAGTCCCAGGACGCGATGGCGACGGCGACCAGGGAGACGTCGTCGACGACGACGGTCCACCGGGCCCCCTCGCCGTCCTGGCCGAGCACCAGACCGTAGCCGTCGGCCAGCGGCGCAAGGCCGAGCGCCGCGCAGGCCTCCGGGTAGTCGTCGCCCAGCACGCTCGGGAACTTCGCCGGCGTCAGCAGCACCGCCGTGAGCACATAGAGCGCGTCGTCCGCGGCGGCGACGGCGTCCTCGTCCGTCCCGGCCATCCCAGCCTCCCCATCGGTTCGTCCAACGGCGCGCACCCTAATCCGAGCGGAAGGCGCTTGTCACGACTCCCCGGCCACGCGGAGCTGCAGTTTTCCGGCTGGACGGGGGCGAATCGACCGCTCGTCGACCCGCGCGACGGGCCACCGGAACCCCCAGGGGCGCCCGGGCGACGGCGCCCGGCGACTCCCCGCGCTCCCGCGCGAGCGCGGCGACGGCCCGGCCCGCCGGCTCGCTGACCCCGAAGGACAGCGCTTCCGCCGACAGCCGGCCGGCCGCCTCCGCCACGCGGGCCCGGTCGTCCTCCGCGCGGGCCGCGACATACCCGGCGGCGGCTTCGAAAAGATTGTGTGTACGTTTGGCCCGGCCGGCGTCCGTCCCCGCGCGGACCAGGCCGAGGAACCCGGCACCGGAGCTGCGCACCCGTCGAGCAATCCGACCGTTCTTCCCTCGCGCCGCCGCCCTCGCTGATCGTCCACATTCCGTGACGCACCGTAGAGTTGGAGCCCCGGCGGCGGAAGAAGGAGCGCGCGGTGAAGCGGTTCGAGCGGCTGGAGCAGATCCGGCGGATGGACCCGTACGAGGACGCGTCCGAGATCTACCGGCTCAGTTCGGCGTACGAGTTCCCGTGGGACTTCACCCGCTCCCTCGAACTGGCCCTCTACCGCACCTACGCGGTCCCCGGCATCGGCCGGCTCCTCGCCGAGACGGCCGAGCTCACGGAGCGGGCGCAGAAGCGCTACGACGACACCAGCCTGCTCCTCGACGCCGTCGTCGAGCACGGATTCGGCAGCCCGGAGGGCCGCACCGCGATCCGCCGCATCAACCAGATGCACCGCAGCTACGACATCAGCAACGACGACATGCGGTACGTGCTGTGCACGTTCGTCGTCATGCCCAAGCGGTGGATCGACGCCTACGGCTGGCGCAGGTTCTCGCGCCACGAGACCGTCGCGGCGAGCGTCCACTACAACACCCTGGGCCGCCATATGGGCATCAAGGACATTCCGGGGTCCTACGAGGAGTTCGAGGCCTGCCTGGACGCCTACGAGGAGGCGCACTTCGCCTGGGACGAGGGCGCGCGGCGGGTCTCCGACGCCACGCTCGACCTGATGGCCTCCTGGTACCCGCGCCCGCTGGCGCCCGTGCTGCGCGCCTCGACGCTGGCTCTGCTCGACGAGTCGCTGCTGCGCGCCTTCCGCTACCCGGCCCCGCATCCGGCCACCCGCGCGCTGGTGCGGCGCGCGGTGCGCGCGCGTGGCCGCCTCGTGCGCCTGCTGCCGCCGCGCCGGGCACCGCACCACGCGCGCCAGAACTGGGAGGTCAAGGGCTACCCGAACGGCTACCGTCTGGACGAACTGGGCACCCGCCCGGTCCCCGGCGTGCGCGGCTGCCCCGTCCGGCACCTGGACCCATCAGCCGCCGAGTGACTCCGTGCTCGCGCACCGCAGGCCGGCACTCGTCGCCCGGCCGGTGCTCACGGAGGCCGAGCTCGACGCGTTCCCGCCGCCCACGGCGGGGAGCGGCGAAATCGCCTCTTACGGCGAGGACGAGTTCGTCGACGCCCTGGAAGCGGCGGGCGTGCGCGTGGTGACGGTGCCGGGCGCGGGGCACACGTCATGTCCGACAACCCCGGTGCCTTCGCGGCGGCGTTCGCCGGCCGCCGCTGAGCACCGGCGTCAGCCTTCGCGTACCGCCAGCGCCAGGAAGCGGGCGTCCTCGTCGACGTACGAGGTCAGGCGGAAGCCGGAACCGGCCAGCAGGGGACGGAGATTGTCCTCCGCGCGCAAGTCGTCCGGGGTGAGCCGGCGGCCCTGGCGCGCGGCGAGCGCCGCTCTGCCGATCGGGTGGAACAGCGCCAGCGTGCCGCCGGGCCGCAGCACCCGGAACAGCTCCCGCAGATTCCGCGCCGGGTCGGGCAGGTGCGCGATCAGGCCGGCCGCGAACACCGCGTCCAGCGACTCGGACCGCAACGGCAGCGCGGTGACGTCGGCGAGCAGCAACCGCCCGTCCCGGTCCCGTCCGGCCCGTACGGCGGCCTGCAGCATGGCCGGGGTCAGGTCGGCCCCCACCACCACCCCGGACGGGCCCACGGCCGCCCGCAGCGGTGGCAGGGCACGCCCCGTGCCGCAGCCCGCGTCCAGCACGCGGCCCCCCTCGGGCAACCCGAGGGTGGCCACCGCGGCCGCGTAGGCCGGGCCGTCGTCCGGGAAGCGGCTGTCCCAGTCGGCGGCGCGGGCGGTGAAGAACTCCTGTACGTGCGTGTGATCGTCGCTCATGCCGCGCATGATCCCGCACCCACGGCCCGGCGCCGCCGCGCACACGCTCGGCAGCCGGGCGGCAACCGTCCGCCCGGCTGCTCACCGGTGGCCGTCGGCCGGGCCCGAACCTCAGTCGGCGAGATCCCGCACCGCCACCACCTTGTCGACGGTGACGCGGACGAGGAGTTCGCCGGGAACGCCGTTGCGGGCGCCGTACTCCTCGGCCCGTTCCTCGCCCATGTACCGGGCCGCGATGCGGGTGGCCCACAGCCGCACCTCGTCGAGGTCCTCCGACAGCCGGGCGCGGCCGTTCAGCACGACGAAGTGGAAGGGCGGCCGGTCGTCGTCCACGCACAGGGCGACTCGCCCGTCACGGGCCAGATTGCGCCCCTTCACGGTCTCCTTGCCGGTGTTGAAGACCAGTTCGTCGCCGTCCAGCAGGAACCAGACCGGCGCCACATGCGGGCTCCCATCGGCCCGTACGGTCGAGAGCTTGCCGGTGCGGGTGCCCTCCGAGACGAACGCCCGCCATTCCTCATCGGTCATCTTCTGTGCCATGCCCCCATCCTCCTTGCCCGGCGACCGGACGTGGGGAAGGCTGGCGAGCAGATCCTCCGGCCGGGGGGAGTCGTCACACGGGGAGACCGAAACATGGTGCAGAACCAGGGACTTGGCTGGCTCCTGGACGATCTGACCGAGCGCGTCGACCACGTACGGCACGCCTTGGTCCTGTCCAACGACGGGCTGGTGGCGGGAGCGAGCGCCGGGCTGCGACGTGAGGACGCCGAGCATCTCGCGGCCGTCTCTTCCGGACTGCACAGCCTGGCCAAGGGTTCGGGACGGCACTTCGGCGCGGGCAGGGTCCGCCAGACGATGGTCGAGTTCGACGACGCGGTGCTGTTCGTCACCGCGGCCGGCACCGGCAGCTGCCTGTGCGTGCTCAGCGCCGCGGACGCCGACATCGGCCAGATAGCCTACGAGATGACCCTCCTCGTCAACCGGGTCGGCGAGCATCTCGGCGTGGAGGCCCGGCAGCCGGAGCGGAACTCGCCGGAAGACCCCTGACCTGCAGGTTCCTCCTCTCCCGTGGAGTTATCCACAGGCCCGCCACGAGATCCGCGGAAGCGGCTACGGTTTTTCCCGAGGCCGCGCGGACAGCGCGGGACCACGTACTCCACGGGGGGAGACCGACCATGGCAGGCGACACCATCACGGCACCACACCCCGCATCCCGCACGCTGAGCCGCGCGGCCAGGGACCTGGGGCTCACACGGGGTGAGTTCGACCTCGCGGTGGACCTCGGGCGCATCCGGACCGTGCCCGACGAGGGAGGCGGCGGCTGCCGCGTCACCAGGGCCGAGATCGACCTGCTGTGTTCGGAACAGGGCTTTCCCGAGTCGCTCCGCGACAGCGTCCGCGTCGTGGGCACCAGGGAGGGCGCGGCCGTCATGGAGGTCCCGGCGACCCGGTTCACCCGGCTCGCGCGTCTCGGCCTCGTGACTCCGGTGAGGTTCTACCTCAACCGGTACCGCGCCGTGGTCTGGCTGTACCGTGCCGCCGAACTGAGGCAGTTCGCCGCCGGGAAGGACAACGCCCACCTGCTGAGCGGACGAACGCCCGGAGAGCTGCGCAGTCGGCTGGAGGCGGGCCTGGCCCTGCGGGCCCGGGACTGGCGGGGACGGCACCTCGGATTCCTGCTGCGACGGGCCGACGGTCCCTGGGAGCGCGCCGGAGCCGTGGCCGCCCTTCTCGAACTCACGCAGATCGCGGAGATCGCCGAGGATCCGTACGAGCGCACCCACTTGCTCCGGTTCCGGCCCGGGCCGCCTGTCCACGGGGCGCCGGGCTCACCGGCCGCGCTCCTTGCCGAACGGATCATGACGGCGGACGATCCGGACGAGGTCGGCCGGCTCAGGGGCGATCTCACCCGAGCCCTGGCAGCGGCGCGCGAGCACCGTCCGGTCCCGCGCCCGCTGCCGGCGCCGGTGATCGCCCGGTCGGCGCGGTCGCACGGCGCGCCCCCGCCGACGCGGCCGGAACGCTCCCGCGGTGGCCTGCTGGTCCGGCTGCTCGGCAGGAAGGGCAGGAGATGCGAGGGCTACAAGGCCCTGAAGAGCCCTTCCTGCACCACGGACACCAGCAGCCGCCCCTTCACGTCGTAGATGCGCCCGCGGGCCAGGCCGCGTCCGCCCGTCGCGATCGGTGACTCCTGGTCGTACAGGAACCACTCGTCCGCGCGGAACGGCCGGTGGAACCACATGGCGTGGTCCAGCGACGCCATGTCGAAGTTGCGCGGACCCCACAGGGGTTCGACCGGGAGGCGGACGGCGTCCAGCAGGGTCATGTCGCTGGCGTAGGTCAGCGCGCAGGTGTGTACGAGCGGGTCGTCGCCCAGCGGCCCGACCGCGCGCATCCACACGGCACTGCGCGGCTCCGCCCCCTTGACCTCCTCGGCGCTCCAGCGCAGTCGGTCGGCATAGCGGATGTCGAAGGGCTGCCGGCGCGCCATCCGCTCCAACTGCTCCGGCAGCGCGCCCAGATGCGCCCGGACCTCTTCCATGACGGTCGGCAGGGACTCCGGATCGGGGACCTTCCGGGCCGGCGGCAGCTGGTGCTCGAAAGGACCGTCCTCAGGCCGGTGAAAGGAGGCGGTGAGAATGAAGATCGTGCGGCCCTGCTGCACGGCGGTGACCCGGCGGGTCGTGAACGACCTGCCGTCCCTGATCCGCTCGACCTGGTACACGATCGGTACCCCCGGCCGGCCCGGGCGCAGGAAGTACGCGTGCAGCGAGTGCACCGGACGGTCGCTGTCCGTGGTGCGGCCCGCGGCGACCAGCGCCTGGCCCGCCACCTGGCCGCCGAAGACCCGCTGCAGGGACTCCTGGGGGCTGCGGCCACGGAAGATGTCGACCTCGATCTGCTCCAGGTCGAGGAGGTCGACCAGTCTGTCGGCCGGGTTCGTCATGCGGGGGAGTCTCCTTGGTTCACAGCTGACCGACGGTTCACAGCTGACCGACGTCGGTGACGCGGACCACCGCGCGGCCCTCCGCGTCGGAGGCCGTGAGGTCGATCTCCGCGCTGATGCCCCAGTCGTGGTCGCCGTTCGGGTCGTCGAAGATCTGCCGGACGCGCCACAGGCGGTTGTCCGGTTCCTCCTGGATGACCAGCAGCTTGGGACCCCGGGCGTCGGGGCCGGTGCCGAGTTCGTCGTACTCGTCCCAGTACTTGTCCATCGCCTCGCCCCAGGCCTCGGCGTCCCAGCCGGCCTCGGCGTCCATCTCGCCCAGTTCCTCGACCTGGTCCAGGGCGGCGAGCTCGACGCGGCGGAACAGGGCGTTGCGGACCAGCACGCGGAAGGCACGCGCGTTGGTGGTGACCGGCTTGACCTCGTCGGCCTTCTCCTGGGCCTCCTCGGCCGTCATCTCCTCCGGGTTGGCGAGCTGCTCCCACTCGTCCAGCAGGCTGGAGTCGACCTGGCGGACCGTCTCGCCGAGCCACTCGATCAGGTCCTGAAGGTCCTCGGACTTCAGGTCGTCCGGGATGGTGTGGTCCAGGGTCTTGTAGGCGCCGGCGAGGTAGCGCAGCACGATGCCCTCGGTGCGGGCCAGCTCGTAGAGGGACACCAACTCGGTGAAGGAGAGCGCCCGTTCGTACATGTCGCGGACGACCGACTTCGGCGACAGCGGGTGATCGCCCACCCAGGGGTGGCTCTTGCGGTAGGTGTTGTAGGCGTGGAAGAGCAGCTCCTCCAGGGGCTTCGGGTAGGTGATGTCCTGGAGGCGCTCCATGCGCTCCTCGTACTCGACGCCGTCGGCCTTCATCGCGGCCACCGCCTCGCCGCGCGCCTTGTTCTGCTGGGCGGCCAGGATCTGCCGGGGGTCGTCCAGCGTCGACTCGACGACCGAGACCATGTCCAGGGCGTAGGACGGCGACTCCGGGTCCAGCAGCTCGAACGCGGCGAGCGCGAAGGTGGACAGCGGCTGGTTGAGCGCGAAGTCCTGCTGCAGGTCGACGGTGAGGCGCACGATGCGGCCCTCGGCGTCCGGCTCGTCGAGCTTCTCCACGATGCCGCCGTCGAGCAGCGAGCGGTAGATCGCGATCGCGCGCCGGATGTGCCGCAGCTGCTGCTTGCGCGGCTCGTGGTTGTCCTCCAGCAGATGCCGCATCGCCTCGAAGGCGTTGCCCGGGCGGGCGATCACCGACAGCAGCATCGTGTGCGTGACCCGGAACCGGGACGTCAGCGGCTCCGGCTCGGACTCGATGAGCTTGTCGAAGGTGTTCTCCGTCCACCCGACGAAACCCTCGGGCGCCTTCTTGCGGACGACCTTGCGGCGCTTCTTCGGATCGTCGCCGGCCTTGGCGAGCGCCTTCTCGTTCTCGATGACGTGCTCGGGCGCCTGCGCGACGACGAAGCCCGCCGTGTCGAAGCCCGCCCGTCCGGCGCGGCCCGCGATCTGGTGGAACTCGCGGGCCCGCAGGGTGCGGACGCGGTTGCCGTCGTACTTGGTGAGCGCGGTGAACAGCACGGTGCGGATGGGCACGTTGACGCCCACGCCGAGGGTGTCCGTGCCGCAGATCACCTTCAGCAGCCCGGCCTGCGCGAGCTTCTCCACCAGACGGCGGTACTTGGGCAGCATGCCGGCGTGGTGGACGCCGATGCCGTGCCGGACGTAGCGGGAGAGGTTGCGGCCGAACTTGGTGGTGAAGCGGAAGTTGCCGATCAGATCGGCGATCTGCTCCTTCTCCTCGCGCGAGCACATGTTGATGCTCATCAGCGCCTGCGCCCGCTCGACGGCCTGCGCCTGGGTGAAGTGGACGATGTAGACCGGCGCCTGCCTGGTCTCCAGCAATTCGGTCAGCGTCTCGGTGAGCGGGGTGAACCGGTACGCGTACGACAACGGCACGGGCCGGGTCGCCGAGCGGACCACCGAGGTCGGCCGGCCGGTGCGCCGGGTGAGGTCCTTCTCGAACATCGAGACGTCGCCGAGCGTGGCGGACATCAGGATGAACTGCGCCTGGGGAAGTTCCAGCAGGGGGATCTGCCAGGCCCAGCCGCGGTCGGGCTCGGCGTAGAAATGGAACTCGTCCATGACGACCTGGCCGACATCCGCGTGCTTGCCGTCGCGCAGCGCGATCGACGCGAGCACCTCCGCGGTGCAGCAGATCACGGGTGCGTCGGCGTTGACGGACGCGTCACCGGTCAGCATGCCGACGTTCTCGGTGCCGAACAGCTTGCACAGCTCGAAGAACTTCTCCGACACGAGCGCCTTGATCGGAGCCGTGTAGAAGGTGACCTCGTCCCGGGCCAGCGCGGCGAAGTGCGCCCCCGCCGCGATCATGCTCTTGCCGGAGCCGGTGGGCGTCGACACGATCACGTTGGCGCCGGAGACCGCCTCGATCAGCGCCTCCTCCTGGTGGGGGTAGAGCGTGAGACCGCGCTCCTGGGCCCACGACTCGAAGGCTTCGTACAGGGCGTCGGGGTCGGCGGTCGGCGGCAGCTGGTCGATGAGGGTCACGCACCCATCTTGCCTGGCCTTCCGCCCGGTAGGGGAATCGGATGTCCTGAGGAAGATCACGGCCGCTACGCTGTGTCGCCGACGGCGCGTCAGCGCACCGGGTCAACCGGACAGCGGCACAGGACGAATGGGGCGGGCAGCGGCGATGATGGGACCAGCACACTCACTGTCGGGGGCCGCCGCCTGGCTCGGCGTCGGTGCGGCCGCCGCCGCGGCCGGGCACGCGATGCCCTGGCCCGTCCTGCTGACCGGCGCCCTGATCTGCGCCGGAGCCGCGCTCGCTCCGGACCTCGACCACAAGGCGGCCACCATCTCGCGCGCCTTCGGGCCGCTGTCGCGGTGGCTGTGCGAGATAGTCGACAAGCTCTCCTACGCCGTCTACAAGGCGACGAGGAAGCAGGGCGACCCGCGCCGCTCCGGCGGCCACCGCACGCTCACGCACACCTGGCTGTGGGCCGTCCTGACCGGTGCGGGCGCCTCGGGCATCGCGATCACCGGCGGCCGCTGGGCGGTGCTGGCCCTCCTCTTCGTCCACATGGTGCTGGCGATCGAGGGCCTGCTGTGGCGGGCCGCCCGCGGCTCCAGCAGCGACGTCCTGGTCTGGCTGCTGGCCGCGGCCACCGCGTGGATCCTCGCCGGGATCCTGGACAAGCCGGGGAACGGTTCGAGCTGGCTGTTCACCGAGCCCGGCCAGGCGTATCTGTGGCTGGGGCTGCCGATCGTGCTGGGGGCGCTCGTCCACGACATCGGGGACGCGCTGACGGTGTCCGGCTGCCCGATCCTGTGGCCGATCCCGGTGGGCCGCAAGCGCTGGTATCCGATCGGCCCGCCGAAGGCCATGCGGTTCCGGGCGGGCAGCTGGGTCGAGCTGAAGGTGCTGATGCCGGCGTTCATGCTGCTCGGCGGGGTGGGCTGCGCGGCGGCGCTGAACTTCATCTGAGCCGGGCGCCCGCGCGGGCCGTCCCCGGCGGGCCGGGCCGCGCGAGGTTCAACGTCCGGCGCCGGGCGTCATCCGTCCTGCCCCGCACCGGCGCCGTACCGCCGCTCGAACCGGGCGATGCGGCCCTCCGGGTCCACGGTCCCGGCCTTGCCCGTGCGGGTCCCGGCCTTGCCCGTGCGGAAGGGATGGCTTCGGGCGCACGACGCGGAGCGTCGCGGTCAACCGGACAGGCCCTCCTCGTCGACGATGTGCATGGCGGCCTCCTCGGCGGACGCCGCCGCGCCGTCGATGCCCACGTCGGTGGCGACCAACGCGCTCTCCTCATCCTCGTGCGCCCCTTCGTCGGGGGCCACCAGCCGGCCGGAGCGGACGGCGCCGACCTCGTTGTCCAGGGGTTCCCCGTCGGTGCCGTCGCAGTCGCCGATTCCGTCGCCGTCGGGCGGCGCGAGGTCGGGCAGTTCCTCGGCGAGCCGCTGGTCCAGCGTCTCCCCCTGCTGGCGTTCCGCCGCCGTCACCCCGACGTGGTCCACGGCCCAGGGCCTTTCCGGAGGGGACCAGCCCCGGTCGAGGGGGTCGTCGACCCCGTCGTAGTCCAGGGTGTCCTCCGCATCCAGCACACCCGAGTCCTCCCGGATCTCGGACGCGTCTGGCTGGTAGACGTCGTCTCCCCATCCTTCGGCGCTGGTCACGGTACCTCCAGGTGCTGGGGACGGGCCCTTCTCGCCGCGGTCGGCGGCGGGCCGCCGGGACGCGGGGCACAGACCGCGCACGCGGAGGAACCGACGCTCCCCGGGCGCTCCCCGAGCCGGTGCCGATGTCCAGCCTTCCACCCCGGTTCGGGGCTGCGCAACGCCACGGCGCGGGTGCCGGGGCGATCGGGAGCCCGGCGGGCCGGCGGTCCTCACCCACCGCGCCGTACGACACCCCCGGTCACCGCTCCCGGCAGCCGCGCGCGGTCACCCGTGCCACGACCTCCACAGCGCCGCGTAGGCGCCGTCCGCCGCGACCAGTTCGTCGTGGCTGCCCAGCTCACTGATGCGGCCGTCCTCGACGACGGCGATGACGTCGGCGTCGTGGGCGGTGTGCAGGCGGTGGGCGATGGCGACGACGGTGCGGCCGTCGAGGACCCGGGCCAGCGACCGTTCCAGGTGCCGGGCCGCCCGCGGGTCGAGGAGCGAGGTCGCCTCGTCCAGGACCAGTGTGTGCGGGTCGGCGAGCACCAGCCGGGCCAGCGCGATCTGCTGGGCCTGGGCGGGGGTGAGCGCGAGCCCTCCCGAGCCGACCTCGGTGTCCAGTCCCTCGTCGAAGGCGCGGGCCCAGCCGTCGGCGTCGACCGCGCCGAGCGCCGCCCACAGCTCCGCGTCGGTGGCGTCGGTGCGGGCCAGCAGCAGGTTGTCGCGCAGGGAACCCACGAAGACGTGGTGCTCCTGGTTGACGAGGGCCACGTGCGAGCGCACCCGCTCGGCGGGCATCCGGGTCAGTTCGGCGCCGCCGAGCAGGACCCGGCCGTCCCGGGGCGCGTAGACGCCGGCGAGCAGCCTGCCCAGGGTGGACTTGCCGGCGCCCGACGGGCCGACCAGCGCCAGCCTGGTGCCGGGGGCGACCTGCAGGGACACCTCGCGCAGGACGTCCACGCCCTCCAGGTAACCGAAGCGGACCCGGTCGGCGTGCACGTCCCGCCCGTCGGGGACCACCGAGGCGTCACCGGCCGCCGGCTCGATGTCCCGCACGCCGACCAGGCGGGCCAGGGACACCTGCGCCACCTGCAGTTCGTCGTACCAGCGCAGGATCAGTCCCACGGGGTCGATGAGCATCTGCGCGATCAGCGCGCCGGTCGTCAGCTGCCCGACGTCGATCCAGCCGCGCAGGACGAACACACCGCCGATGATCAGGATCGAGGACAGGACCGTCACGTGGGTGACGCTGACGATCGGGAACAGCACCGACCGCAGCCAGAGCGTGTAGCGCTCCCAGGCCGTCCACTCCTTGATCCGCCGTTCCGACAGCGCGGTGCGGCGCGGGCCGAGCCGGTGGGCCTCGACGGTACGCCCGGCGTCCACGGTCTCGGCGAGCGCGGCGGCGACGGCCGTGTACCCGGCGGCCTCCGACCGGTAGGCGGCCGGCGCCCGCCGGAAGTACCAGCGGCAGCCGATGATCAGCAGTGGCAGCGCCAGCAGAACGACCGGGGCCAGCGGCGGAGCGGTGACGACCAGCCCGCCCAGCAGCAGCGTGGCCCACACCACGCTGATGGACAGCTGGGGCACGGCCTCGCGCATCGCGTTGGCCAGCCGGTCGATGTCGGTGGTGATCCGGGACAGCAGGTCGCCCGTCCCGGCTCGTTCCAGGACGCCCGGCGGCAGGGCGACCGACCGCACCAGAAAGTCCTCGCGCAGGTCGGCCAGCATCCGCTCGCCGAGCATCGCCCCGCGCAGCCGCACCTGCCGCACGAACACGGCCTGCACGACCAGCGCGAGCAGGAACAGCCCGACGGTGAGTTCCAGACGGAGTTCCCGCGCTCCGTCCGACACGCGCTGCACGAGACCGCCCAGCAGCCAGGGGCCGACCATCGAGGCGCCGACGGCCACCGTGTTGACGGTGACGAGCAGGAGGAAGGCCCGGCGATGGCGCCGGAACAGTTCGGCCACGTAGGCGCGCACGGTCGCGGCGGCGCCGACCGGCAGGGTGTTCGCCGTCGTCGGGGCCGCCGGGTCGTACGCCGGTGGCGCCACGCCGATCATGCCGACTCCTCGATCTCTTCCAGGACGACCCGCAGGGCGCCGTCGTCGTTCATGTTCGGTGCGTGCGGGGCGTCAGTGCCTGTGCCCCGTCGGTGCGGGGCGTCAGCGTCTGCGTCTCGTCCGCGCGGGGCGTCAGCCTCTGTGCCCCGTCCGCGCGGGGCGGCGCGGGCGTCCACGTCCCGTGAGGCTGTTCCGGCGGCCGTCTCGCGGGACACCACCGCTCCGTACCGGGGCTCGGTGCGGACGAGTTCCCGGTGCCGGCCGACCGCCGCGACCTCGCCTTCGTGCACCAGCACGACCCGGTCCGCGCGATCCAGCAGCAGCGGCGACGAGGTGAACACCACCGTCGTGCGGCCTGCCCGCAGATCCCGTACGCCCTGCGCGATCCGCGCCTCCGTGTGCGAGTCGACGGCGGAGGTCGGCTCGTCCAGGACGAGCACCTCCGGGTCCGTGACCAGGGACCGGGCCAGCGCGAGTCGTTGGCGCTGGCCGCCGGAGAGCGACCGGCCGCGCTCGGTGATGCGGGCGTCCATCGGGTCCGCCGCGTCGAGCGACCCCTGGGTGAGCGCCGCCAGCACGTCCGCGCACTGCGCGGCCGCCAGCGCCTCGGCCGCCGACACGTCACCGGAGGCGGGGACGTCGAACAGCTCACGCAGCGAGCCCGACAGCAGGACGGGGTCCTTGTCCTGGACGAGGACGGCCGCCCTGGCCGAGTCGAGCGGCAGATCGTCCAGCGGCACCCCGCCCAGCAGCACCGACGTGCCCTTCTCGGCGGGATGTGCGGGGTGCCCGCCCAGCCGTTCGGCCAGCCGCCCCGCCGCGTCCGGGTCGCCGCACACCACGGCGGTCAGCAGACCGGCGGGCGCGAGCAGACCGGTCTCCGGGTCGTACAGCTCTCCGGAGGGGAGGCCGTCGGCGCCCGTGCCCGCGGTGTCCGTGGCCCGCTCCAGCGACAGCACGCGCGCCGCCCGCCTGGCCGAGGGCCGCGAGAAGGAGTAGGCCATCGCGATCTCCTCGAAGTTGCGCAGCGGATAGGTCAGGACCATCACCGAGCTGTAGACGGTGACCAGTTCGCCCACGGTGACCCGGCCCTCGCGGGCCAGCCGGACGCCGTACCAGACGACCGCGATGAGCAGCAGCCCCGGCAGCAGTACCTGGATCGCCGATATCAGCGACCACATGCGGGCGCTGCGCACCGCGGCCCGCCGCACCTCCTGCGAGGCGCGGCGGTAGCGGTCGAGGAACAGCTCCTCACCGCCGATGCCGCGCAGCACGCGCAGACCGGCGACGGTGTCCGAGGCCAGTTCGGTGGCCCGGCCCGCCTTCTCGCGCTGGAGGTCGGCGCGCCGGGTCGCCCGCGGCAGCAGCGGGAGCACCGCCACCGCCAGCACCGGCAGACCCACGGCGACGACGGCACCGAGCGCCGGCTGGTAGACGACGAGGGCGACGCAGACCAGCACGATGGTGACCGCCGCCGCGGTGAACCGGGAGACGGCCTCGACGAACCAGCCGATCTTCTCGACGTCGCCCGTGGAGACGGCGACCACCTCACCGGCCGCGACGCGCCGGGTCAGCGCCGAGCCCAGCCGGGCCGCCTTGCGGGCGAGCAGTTGCTGCACGCGGGCGGCCGCCGTGATCCAGTTGGTGACCGCGGCCCGGTGCAGGAATGTGTCGCCGACCGCATTGCCGGCGCAGACGAGTGCCAACAGCCCGCCCGCGAGGGCGAGTCGGCCACCGGAGCGGTCGACGACGGCCTGCACGGCGATGCCCACGCAGAACGGCAACGCGGAGACCGAGGCGAAATGCAGCAGTCCCCAGGCGAACGACGTGACCTGTCCACCGAGCTGATTCCGGGTCAGCCACCACAGAAATCGCGGCCCGGAGCGCGCGTCCGGCAGGCCGGGGTCGGAGTAAGGAAGGTCTTGGATCTGCATGACGGATGACGTCCCGGAAGCTCGTGTCAGCAACCCGGAGGCTCGGGTCGTGAAGGGGCGAGAAGGAGCGAGAAGGAGCGGGGAGCTGCGAGAAGGGGCGGGAAGGGGCAAGAAAGGGCGGGAAGGGGCGGGAAGGGGAGCAAGGTGGAACCGCGCGGTGTGGCAGCAAACCGTGAAAGGCTCGCGTCAGAAAGCGGTCGGAGGCAAACGGTTTTCGACGCCACCGCTCAGAACCGGCTGTCGTGTCCGGTTCGCCGCAGCCGGTGGTGCGACCATGGGGCGATGCACAGCGGCAGCGGTGTCCGGCACGCGATCGTCACCACAGCGGCCCTCGTCGGCCTCCTGGCCTCCCTGACCGTCCTGTCCGGATGCGACGGCGCACACCACGCCGGAGCAGGCGACGGCGCGGACTCCCGGTCCGCCGGCCACCCCGCCCCCGACCACACCCGCGTTCCGGGCATCGGCGACCGTCTGCTGCGCAGGATCCCTGCCGGCTCTCGCCAGGTCCTGGCGGTCTACGGCGAGGGCCGGGACTCCGCCGACTCCACCGCCGTTCTGTACACGAGGCACGGCACCTCCTGGCAGCGGGTCCGCGGCTGGCCCGCGCACAACGGCAAGAAGGGCTGGACCACCGACCATCACGAGGACGACAACCGCAGCCCCGTGGGCGTGTTCACGCTCACCGACGCGGGCGGTGTCCTCCCGGACCCCGGAGCGAGGCTGCCCTACACGCGCTCCGCCGCCTTCGCGGCCCCCCGCTGGTGGGCCAGGTCGCACTGGCACGACTTCGACTACGTCATCGCCATCGACTACAACCGCGTCGCGGGCAGGCCGCCCAACGACCCGGCCCGACCGCAGGGCCAGGAGAAGGGCGGCGGCATCTGGCTGCACATGGACCACGGCAGCGGCACGTCGGCCTGCGTCAGCCTGTCGAAACCGGCGATGGAGTACCTGCTGCGCACCCTTGACCCGGACAGCCGTCCGGTGGTGGTGATGGGGGACCGGGCCCACCTGAAGGACTGAGCGACGTCGTGCCCGGCTCGCCACGGCACGAAGACGAGCGGCACGAAGACGAGTGGCACGACGACGAGTGGCACGACGACGGGCGACGCGAAGACTGGCGACGCGAAGACTGGCGGCGCGACGACAGGCTGCACGAAGACGAGCGGCACGACGACGGGCGGCGGAACGATACAGCGCCCCGCGCTCAGCAGCTGCTGCCCCGCTCGGGCGCTCCCTCCACCAGCGTGTCCAGCAGGTCGCCGAGCACCTCGCGCTGCTCGCCGGTGAGCGGCGCGAGGATCTCCTCGGCGGCCGCCCTGCGGGCGCCGCGCAGCTCCCGCAGGGCCTTGCGTCCGTCGTCCGTGAGCTCGATCCGGATCACCCGGCGGTTGGCCGGATCCGGCACCCGGCGCACCTTGCCGCTCGCCTCCAGCCCGTCGACCAGCGTCGTCACCGCCCGCGGGACCACCTCCAGGCGCTCGGCGAGGTCGGCCATGCGGGGCGGCGAGCCGAAGTGCGCCAGGGTGCGCAGCAGCCGGGACTGGGCCGGGGTGACGCCCAGGCCGCACTGCTCGATGTGGCGCTTCTGGATGCGGTGCACGCGGCGCGTGAACCGCAGCAGCTGCTCGGCGAGCAGGCTGTCCCGATCGGGGGTCGTCATACGGGAACAATAACAGGACCAGGTTCATTGTGAGTATAGGTAACAATGAGCTAAGCTCCGCTCGTTCTCTTCACTCTCACTCCCCGTAGGAGCCCATGCATCCCGACCACGAACCCCGCTGGACACCGCCGGCCGACGCCAAGGAGCAGCCCCGGCAGGTCCGCCGCATCCTGCGACTCTTCCGCCCCTACCGCGGGCGCCTCACCGTCGTCGGCCTCCTGGTCGGCGCCGCGTCCCTGGTCTCCGTCGCGACCCCGTTCCTGCTGAAGGCGATCCTCGACGTCGCCATCCCCGAGGGCCGCACCGGCCTGCTCAGCCTGCTCGCGCTCGGCATGATCGTCAGCGCCGTCCTCACCAGCGTCTTCGGCGTGCTGCAGACCCTGATCTCCACGACGGTCGGCCAGCGCGTCATGCACGACCTGCGCACCGCCGTCTACGGCCGTCTGCAGCGTATGTCGCTCGCGTTCTTCACACGCACGCGTACCGGCGAGGTGCAGTCCCGCATCGCCAACGACATCGGGGGCATGCAGGCCACCGTCACCTCCACCGCCACCTCCCTGGTCTCCAACCTGACCAGCGTGGTCGCCACGATCGTCGCGATGATCGCCCTCGACTGGCGCCTGACCGTGGTCTCCCTCCTGCTGCTGCCGGTCTTCGTGTGGATCAGCCGCCGCGTCGGCAACGAACGCAAGCGGATCACCACCCAGCGCCAGAAGCAGATGGCGGCGATGGCGGCCACGGTCACCGAGTCGCTCTCCGTCAGCGGCATCCTGCTGGGCCGCACCATGGGCCGCTCCGACTCGCTCACCCGTACCTTCTCCGACGAGTCCGAGCGCCTGGTCGACCTGGAGGTGCGGGCGAACATGGCCGGCCGCTGGCGCATGGCCGTGATCACCATCGTCATGGCCGCGATGCCGGCCGTCATCTACTGGACCGCGGGGATGGCCCTGCAACTCGGCGGGCCCGAGGTCTCGATCGGCACGATCGTCGCCTTCGTCTCGCTCCAGCAGGGCCTGTTCCGCCCGACCGTCGGCCTGCTGTCGACCGGCGTGCAGATCCAGACCTCCCTCGCGCTGTTCCAGCGCATCTTCGAGTACCTCGACCTGCCGATCGACATCACCGAGCGGGACAACCCCGTCCGCCTCGACCGGATCAAGGGCGAGGTCCGCTTCGAGGGCGTCGAGTTCCGCTACGACGGGCAGGAAGGCCGCGACGGCAGGAGCGCCCCGATCCTCGACGGCATCGACATCGCCGTCCCCGCGGGCAGCGGCCTCGCGGTCGTCGGCCCGACCGGGGCCGGCAAGTCGACGCTGGGCTACCTGGTGCCGCGCCTGTACGACGTGACGGGCGGGCGGGTCACCCTCGACGGGGTCGACGTCCGCGACCTCGACTTCGACACCCTCGCCCGCGCGGTCGGCGTCGTCTCGCAGGAGACGTACCTCTTCCACGCCTCGGTGGCCGACAACCTCCGCTTCGCCAAGCCGGACGCCACCGACGAGGAACTGCGGGCGGCGGCCAAGGCGGCGCAGATCCACGAGCACATCGCGTCGCTGCCCGACGGCTACGACACGGTCGTCGGCGAGCGCGGCCACCGCTTCTCCGGCGGGGAGAAGCAGCGCCTGGCCATCGCCCGCACCATCCTGCGCGACCCGCCGGTGCTGATCCTCGACGAGGCCACCAGCGCCCTGGACACCCGTACCGAGCGCGCCGTCCAGGAAGCCATCGACGCCCTGTCGGCCGACCGCACCACGATCACCATCGCGCACCGCCTGTCCACGGTCCGCGGCGCGGACCAGATCGTGGTCCTCGACTCCGGGCAGGTGGCCGAGCGGGGCACGCACGAGGAACTGCTGGCGCGGGACGGGCGGTACGCCGCCCTCGTACGCCGGGATGCCCAACTGGAGCCGACAAGCTGAAAATATGCCGGGTTTGTGGTGATATGCGGGTTAACGTGCCCGCATGCAGACGAACACTCCGCCTCGGAACACGATCCGACTGACGCGCCGGGGCCGGCTCGTCCTCATCGCGACCGGAGCCGTCGTGGCCGGCACCGCCGTGGCGGTGCCGCTGCTGACCCGGGAGGGGAACGGCGACACCCGGCCCACCTCGCTGGTGATCCCGGAGGGCTGGCGGGCGAGCCAGATCTACGCGGCCGTCGACAAGGCCCTCGCCCTGCCCCCGGGCAGCACGCGGAGGTCGCTCCCGAAGGCGAACCTGAAGCTGCCGGACGACGCCCGGGGCAACCCCGAGGGATATCTCTTCCCGGCGACGTATCCGCTGCCCGAGAAGGCGACTCCGGAGTCCCTGCTGTCGGCCATGACCGAGAACGCCGGGAGGAAGTTCAACGGCGCCCCGATCGCCGCCGGCGCGCAGCGCAACGCGATGAACGTCTACCAGGCGGTCACCATCGCCAGCCTCGTCCAGGCCGAGGCCGCCACCAAGGCCGACATGGGCAAGGTGGCGCGGGTCATCTTCAACCGGCTGGAGCGCGGCATGCCGCTGCAGATGGACTCCACCGTCAACTACGCGCTCAACCGCGCGAAGGGGCGGACGACCGAGAACGACACCCGGATCGACAGCCCCTACAACTCCTACCAGCGCATGGGCCTGCCGCCCACGCCCATCGACAACCCGGGGGTGGACGCCATGCGCGCGGCGATCAGTCCGACGCCGGGCGACTGGCTGTACTTCGTCACCGTCAAGCCCGGCGACACCCGCTTCACCGCCAGCCTCGCCGAGCACCGGCGCGACGTCGCCGAGTCCGACGCCCGCCACCGCGGCGGAAAGCCGGCGCGATGACCGGGAGGCCGTTCGCCTCGGCAGTGCCGCCGCGGGGCGTCACGCGGCGACGGCCGGCTCCCCGGCGAGCAGGCGCCTGATGTCACGGACGGCGGCCCGGCCGGCCCGGTTGGCGCCGACGGTGCTGGCCGACGGCCCGTAGCCGACCAGGTGGACGCGGGGGTCGGCGACCGTCCGCGTCCCCTCCATCCGGATACCGCCGCCCGGCTCACGCAGCCGCAGCGGCGCCAGATGGTCGATCGCCGCCCGGAACCCGGTGGCCCACAGGATGACGTCGGCGGCGACGTGCCGCCCGTCCTGCCACTCCACCCCGTCCGGTGTGATCCGGTCGAACATCGGCTGCCGGTCGAGCACCCCGTCCGCGATCGCCTGCCGGACCGCGTCGTTCAGGGCCAGCCCGGTCACCGACACCACGCTCCGCGGCGGCAGCCCCCGCCGGACCCGCTCCTCCACCAGCGCGACTGCCGCCCGGCCCACGTCCTCGGTGAAGGGACCCTCGCGGAAGACCGGCGGCCGGCGGGTCACCCAGGTGGTGGCGGCCGCGTACGGGGCGATCTCCATCAGGTGCTGGGTGCCGGACGCGCCGCCGCCCACCACGACCACCCGCAGCCCGGCGAACTCCTCGGGCCCGGGGTACTGCGCCGTGTGCAACTGCCGTCCGAGGAAGGTCTCCTGACCGGGGTAGCGCGGCCAGAACGGCCGCTCCCAGGTGCCGGTCGCGTTGATCAGCGCCCGCGTCGACCAGACACCGGCCGAGGTCTCGACGAGCAGCCGGCCGCCCGCGCCCTCCCGCACGGCACGCACGTCGACCGGCCGCCGCACGGGCAGGCCGAAGGCGTGCTCGTACGCGGCGAAGTACTCGGCGATCACCCCGGAGGACGGTCGCGCGGGGTCGGCGTCGGTCAGCTCCATCCCCGGCAGCGAGTGCATTCCGTGCACCTTGCCGTACGTCAGCGACGGCCACCGGAACTGCCAGGCGCCGCCCGGACCGGGGGAGTGGTCCAGCACCAGGAAGTCGCGCGCCGGCTCGAAGCCGGTACGACGCAGGTGGTAGGCGGCGGACAGACCGGCCTGACCGGCGCCTGTGACGACGACCTCGACCTCGCGCATGTTGTTCACGTTTCCACCAACCGTGCCGAGGTCACGGGTCTTCCCGCCACCCGGCACCCGTGGGGCCGGACAGGTGGAAGACCCGGAGCATGGGTCAGGATGGGGGCATGTCAGATGCCTTCACCACCCGAGTCCTGAACGTGGCCTCCGGCTCCCACGAGCGGGTCGTGGACCTCACGCGCGACTGCGAAGCCTTCCTGCGGGAGGCGGCGGCCGGCCGTGACGGCCTGCTGAACGTCTTCGTCCCCCACGCGACCGCCGGCATCGCGATCATCGAGACCGGGGCCGGCAGCGACGACGACCTCCTCGCCGCCCTGCACACCCTGCTGCCCGCCGACGACCGGTGGCAGCACCGGCACGGCAGCCCCGGCCACGGCCGCGACCACGTCCTGCCGGCGTTCGTGCCGCCGCACGCGACGCTGCCGGTGCTGGGCGGCCGGCTGGAACTGGGCACCTGGCAGTCCGTGTGCCTGGTCGACACGAACCGGGACAATCCCCATCGAAAGGTGCGCTTGAGCTTCCTGGCGTGAAGAATCCGGCCCCCGACGGCGACCTGGCCTCCCGAACACCGGCCGACCGCGAGATCATGTAAGTGACCCATACGAGTCCGGTCAAGGAGAGCGCGATGGGAACGTACGAGGATGTCTTCCGCGCCAGCCTCGAAGCCCCGGAGACCTTCTGGCTGAAGGCGGCGCAGGGCATCGACTGGGAAGTGGCGCCGTCGCGGGCCCTGGACTCCACGGGCGCCCCCTTCCACCGCTGGTTCCCGGACGGGCGGCTGAACGTCTGCTTCAACGCGCTCGACCGGCACGTCGAGGCCGGCCGGGGCGAGCAGCCCGCGCTCGTCCACGACTCCCCGGTCACCGGCACCCGCCGCACCTACACCTACGCCGGCCTCCGGGACGAGGTGGCGGCCTTCGCCGGAGCGCTCACGCAGCTCGGCGTGGGACCCGGCGACCGGGTGGTGATCTACATGCCGATGGTCCCCGAGGCGGCCGTGGCGATGCTGGCCTGCGCCCGCATCGGCGCCGTCCACTCGGTCGTCTTCGGCGGTTTCGCCCCGCCCGAGCTCGCGGTCCGCATCGACGACGCCACCCCCAAGGTGGTCGTCTCCGCCTCCTGCGGCATCGAGGGCAAGCGCGTCATTCCCTACAAGCCGCTGCTGGACCGGGCGATCGAACTCGCCGCCCACAAGCCGGAGAAGTGCGTCGTCCTGCAACGTCCGCAGGCGGAGGCCGAACTGGGGCCGGACGACCTCGACTGGAACGAGGCGGTCGCCGGCGCCGAGCCGGCCGGCTGCGTCCCCGTGGCCGCGACCGACCCGCTCTACATCCTCTACACCTCCGGAACGACCGGGAAGCCCAAGGGCGTCGTCCGCGACTGCGGCGGCTACGCCGTCGCGCTGCGCTGGTCGATGGACGCCGTGTACGACGTGGGCCCGGGCGAGACCATGTTCACCGCCTCCGACGTGGGCTGGGTGGTCGGGCACTCGTACATCGTCTACGGGCCGCTGCTGGCGGGCGCCACCACGATCCTGTACGAGGGCAAGCCGGTCGGCACGCCGGACGCCGGCCAGTTCTGGCGGGTGGCCGCCGAGTACCGCGTCAAGTCCATGTTCACGGCGCCGACCGCCTTCCGCGCCATCCGCAAGCAGGACCCGGAGGGCGCCCTCGCCGCGCAGTACGACCTCTCCCACCTGCGCTACCTGTTCCTCGCCGGTGAGCGCCTCGACCCCGAGACCTACCGCTGGGCGAGCGAACTGCTGGACATCCGGGTGATCGACAACTGGTGGCAGACGGAGACCGGCTGGCCCATCGTCGCCAACCCGGTCGGCATCGAGGCAGCCCCCGTCAAACCCGGCTCGCCCACCGTCCCGCTGCCGGGCTGGGACGTCCGCGTCGTCGGCCCCTCGGGGCAGCCGCTCCCGGCGGGCGTCGACGGCGCGATCGTCGTCAGGCTCCCGCTGCCGCCCGGCGCCCTGCCCACCCTGTGGAACGACGACGCGCGCTACGTCGCCTCCTACCTCTCCGCCTTCGACGGCTACTACCTCACCGGCGACAGCGGCCACATCGACGAGGACGGCTACGTCTTCGTCATGGGCCGCACCGACGACGTCATCAACGTCGCCGGGCACCGGCTGTCCACCGGCAGCATGGAGGAGGCTCTGGCCTCCCACCCCGACGTCGCCGAGTGCTGCGTCATCGGCGTCGCCGACGCCCTCAAGGGACAGGTGCCGCGCGGCTTCGTCGTGCTGAAGGCGGGCAGCGACCGCGACCCGGCGGAGGTCGAGGCCGAACTCGTCCAGCTGGTGCGCGAGCGGATCGGCGCCGTCGCCTCACTCAAGGACGTCGCCGTCGTGCCCGCGCTGCCCAAGACGCGCTCGGGCAAGATCCTGCGCAAGACGATGCGAGGCATCGCCGACGGGCAGGAGGAACCCATCCCCTCCACGGTGGACGACCCGAGCGTGATCGAGACGCTCCGCCCGGTCCTGCGCCGCACCGGCCGGCCGGGCTGAGCGGGACATCGCGCGCGGGGCGGAGACCGGGACGCCGCGCCTGTCACGCCAGAAGGCGTGCGACGGCCATGCGTCCCGCTTCGAGGGCGGCCTTCAGCGTCTGTCCGTCACGGGTGAGGCGTCCGACCCGTGGTGAGTCCAGGGCCGGACGGACGGAGAGGACGGCCGGATCCGCCCGCTCCGCCCGCTCCGTCCGCGGTGCCGCGTCCGGCGGCGCCGCGGCGGGCAGTCCCGACCGGTCGTAGGCGGCGAGAAGGGCGTCGTCCTCGGCCAGCCGGCTGTCGCGGGCGTGGAAGACGTCGTGGAGCGCCTTGGGGTAGCCCCGCAGGGCGGTCGCGGTGACCACCCGCGCCCCGAAGGAGGGACGTACGGTCACCGCGGCGCCGGGGCCCGCGGCGGGCGGCTGCGGCGCCGGTCGGGAGCGCAGCACGAGAACATGCGTCGCGCCCTGGGCCAGGGCGGTGCGGTAGGGGATCGACTCGGCGAGCCCGGCGTCGTAGAAGACCCGCCCGCCCAGTTCGACGGGCGGGCCCGCGAGGAACGGCAGGGCCGCGCTGGCGCGCAGCGCCAGCCGCAACTCGACGGGGCCCGCCAGGAACGGGCGCAGGTCGGTCGAGACGCCGGTGTGCGCGTCGGTGGCGAGCGGGTGGTACTCCACCGGGTTGGCCAGGATGGACTCGAAGTCCATGCGGGCCACCTCGCGGTACAGGTGCTCGACCAGGTTGCGCACGTCGACCACGGGACGCCCGCGCCACAGGTTGGACGGGCGGATCATCGCCCTCGCGTAGGCGGGTTCCGCCCATCCCGTCAGGCTCTCCGGGGTGCTGCTGAGCAGCCAGGCGCCCGTGATGGCCCCCGCGGAGGCCCCGTAGACGGCGTCGAACACGTCCGTCAACCCCGCCTCGTGCAGGGCGAGGGCCATTCCCGCGGAGATGGTCCCGCGCATGCCGCCGCCCTCGATGACCAGGGCCAGGCGCAGGCCGTCGCGGCGTTCGCCGGGCCTGCTGCCGTCACGTGACCGGCCGGTGACGACCCTCAGCACGTCGTGCCGGTCCTCGGCTGCGCGGCGGCTGTCTCGGCGCATGCGCCCTCTCTCTTCTCTTCTGTGTTCTCCGTACGGCTCTTCTGTGTTCTCCGTACGGCGGGCGGTTCTCATGCTCACACGGGCCCGTCGCCCGTGGAGGCCGGGTGGGCCGGCCTCCACGGGCGACGGTCTCATCCTTGTGGGATCCCCTTGCCCGCCAGGTACTTCGCGCGCCCCCGCCGGCCGATCGCCTCCGCCGGGCCCAGCAGGTGCGGCACCACCCACGGGAACGACTCGAGGATCCGGCACAGGACCGAGTCGCTGTACGGAAGGTAGTGCTCGAGGCGGCGCCGGCGCAGCGCGCGCTCGAAGACCCGCGCGACGTCGTCGGCCGTGCTCACCTTGCCCAGGAAGTTGAGCAGGCTGCCGTCGTGGGTCGCCTCGTGGAGCAGCATCGGGGTGTCGACGGCGCTCGGGTAGATGCCGCTGACCGCGACCCCGCTCCCGCGCAGTTCGGCGCTCAGCGCCGCGAGGTAGGCGCGCAGCCCCGCCTTGGCCGCCGAGTACGCCGCCGAACCGGGGAGCGCGAGAATGCCGCCCGTCGACACCGTGGCGACGATGTGCCCCCGGCCACGCGCCTTCATGACGCGGGCCGCGGACGCCGCGAGCTCTGTGACGGACCCGAGCATGACGTCGAGCTGGAGGCGGAGCCGGGCGGCCGGGGAGTCCACGACGTCTCCGGGGACGATCACGCCGGCGTTCAGGAAGACCAGTTCCAGCCGGTCGGCCCAGTCCTCCTCGACCCGTGCGCACAGCGCCGCCACCGCGTCCCGGTCGGACAGGTCGCAGGCGACGGGGACGGCGTCCGCTCCGGCCGCCAGGGCCGCTTTCCGCGCGAGTGTCTCGTCCCGCTCGACGCACAGCAGGGTGCCGCCCCGTGCGGCGAGCCGGGCGCAGACGGCCTCGCCGATCCCGCCGGCCGCGCCGGTGACGAGCGCGAGGAACGGACGGTCAGACATGGGTGGGCTCCTTCGGCGGTTCGGACGTGCGGTTCGAGGAGGTCGGGGATGTCGAGGAGTCCGAGGAGGCCGGGGAGGCCGGGGAGGCCGGGGAGGTGCCGGCCGGCGCGTCGGCGCGCAGGCCGTCGTAGGTGTGGTCGTCGACGTCGTGCCAGCCGAACCGGTCGCGGAACTGCGCGAGGTAGGCCATGTACGTGGAGCGCTCGACGTAGTTGGTGTGCCGCGGGCTGTCGACGTACTTGACGCCACCGCGCAGGTCCGGGGTGTCGGTGCGCTTGAGCCCGGCCAGCTCGTCCTTGCGGACGCCGGTCTCCCGGGCGTTAATGTCGATCATGATGAGCTGGGCCATCTCGTCGAACCGCTTGTACGCGGCGTCCGCGAACTCGACGAAGCCCAGCACGTACAGGGAGTCCAGCTCCCGCGAGAAGACGTTGAGGTACAGCTGCGGGTGGCCGTGCTTCCACTCCAGCAGTCCCTGGTCGAGGAACGGCATCCGGTACTCGTAGCCGGTCGCGAGGAGGATCTCGTCGACCTCGGCCTCGCTGCCGTCGGCGAACACGACGCCGGTCTCGGTCAGGCGCGCGATGTCCGGCCTGGCGACCAGGTCGCCGTGCGCGAGGTGGTGCAGCACCTGGGTGTTCATGATGGGGTGGCTGCTCAGCGCGTCGTGGTCCGGCGCCGGGAGTCCGAAGCGGGTCAGGTCGCCGACGAGCGAGTCGAGCATCGCGTTGACGTCGCTGGAGAGCACGACACCCTTCGGCGGGTCGAGCTTCCCGGTGAGCAGGGCGTCGGTCGGCAGACCGGCGACGTGCTTGGGCACGAACCGGTAGCCGCGCCGCACCGACAGGTACGCCGTCTCCGCGTGCCGTGCGGCGTCGCAGGCGATGTCGACGCCGGAGTTGCCGGCGCCCACGATGAGCACCCGCTTGCCGCGGAACTCCAGGCCGTCCCGGAAGGTGACCGAGTGCCTGATCGTGCCGCGGAAGACCTCCTGTCCGGGCAGGGTGACCTCGTTGGGGTGCCAGGTGACGCCGGGGCAGCAGACGAGCCCGTCGTACTCGCGGACCGTGCCGTCGGAGAGCGTGACCCGCCACCGGTCGTCGGCGATCGGCTCGGCGGACGTGACCTCGGTGCTGAAGCGGACGTGCCGGTGGAGGTCGTACTGGCGGCCGAAGTCCCTGATGTAGTCGCGGATCTCCCGCCAGCGCGGGTAGTCCGGGAAGTGCGCGGGCATGGGCGCGCCGTAGAAGCCGCTGGTGTACTTGGAGCTGATGAAGTGGCAGCTGTCGTACATCGGGCTGCCGGCGAAGTCGGGGTCCCAGATCCCGCCGAAGTCCGGACTGCGCTCGTACCAGTCGAACGGCACACCTTCGCGCAGCAGGTTGCGCGCCATGATCATCCCGGACGGTCCGGCGCCGACGACGCAGTAGCGCCGGGTGTACGCCGGCCGCTCGTCCGGGGTGCGCCGGTCGGGGCGGTGCCGGTTCTTGGTGCCGGCCAGTTGGGTGTAGGCGAGCGGGCGCCGGGAGCGCAGTCGCAGCGCGGCGGCGACACCGGCGGCGGCCGTGACGGCGATCAGCAGCGGAACGGCGTTGACGATCACGTTGTCCGAGCCGGTCAGGGTCTCGTAGTTCGTGGAGGCCAGGACGAACGCCGTCCCGAGTCCGAGCGCGCCGACCACCGGCGCTACGACGCCGGAGAACGGCCGCCGGTCGCCGCGGCCGCGGAAGAACAGCGCGACCGCCAGCGCCGTGCAGGCCTGGACGAGGACGATCGACAGCGTGCCCAGGCCGACGACCGCCGCGGCGATCGTCTCGTAGGGGTCCGCGCCCGCCAGACCCATCACGCCGACGACGCCGACCGTGACGGCGGTGACGACGGTGCTGCCGATGTGCGGGCTCTGGTGCACCGGGTGGTAGCGGCCGAGGGCCCGCGGCGCGACCTGCTCCCAGCCGAGCGCGAACAGGTAGCGGCTCGCGGCGTTGTGCAGCGCGATCCAGGAGGCGAGGACGCTCATGCACAGCAGCACCGCGCAGGCGTCGAGCAGCACGGTCCCGCCGTACTGCTGGGCGAGGGTGAAGACCAGGTTCCCCAGATCCTTGCGGGCCCGCTCCGGCGCCGCGGTGCCGCCGGCGCCGCCGATCACGATCCACGCGGTGAGCACGTAGAAGACGGCGATCGAGGTCACCGAGATGTACAGTGCGCGCGGGATGCTGCGCACCGGGTCTCCGGTCTCCTCCCCGTACAGGGCCGCCGACTCGAAGCCCACGAAGCTCGTGAAGGCGAACATCAGCGCGATGCCGAGCGAGCCGCCGAACAACTGGCCCGCCGAGAACGACTCGGCCGGGAACGCGGCGCCGCCCTTGTGCCCGACGACGAGGACGTCGAGGACGAGCAGGACCGCGAATTCCAGGGCCATGAGGATGCCGAGGAAGCGTGCCGAGACGTCCGCGCTGCGGTGCCCGAACGCGGCCACGACCACCACCCCGGCCGCGGTGAACACGCCCCACGGGACGTCGACCCCGGACTGGGCGAAGACCAGGGAGGTGAAGTACCCGAACACCGCCGCCATCCCGACCGCGAGCGAGAGGTAGCCCAGGGCGGCGATGTACGCGGTGGCGACGCCGGCCTGCTTGCCGAGGCCGCGGGCGACGAAGACGTAGAACGCGCCGTCGTTCACGACACGGCTGCTCATCGCCGAGTATCCGACGGCGAAGCACAGCAGGACCGCGGCCGCCAGGATGTACGCGGCGGGCAGCGATATGCCGTTGCCGCGGACGAGTGCGAGGGGTGCGTTGCCGGAAATGGCGGCCATGGGGGCCGCGGCGGCGATGACAAGGAAGACCACCCGGCGGGTGGACAGTACGCGGCGCGCTCGGCCCTTGCCCGCTTCGGGCGCGCCTGTGGTGGGTGCGGAACGTTCGCCCTGCTGATCGTCTCACGGTGTCTCCTCCTGCTGCTGCTGCTCCTCGGCGAGGTTGGGCGTGAGCGTACGCGGCGGTTGGTCGGCTGACCAAATATCTTGGTAGCGTGACCAAATCGAGACGCCGTGCGAGACTGAGGCCCATGGATGCCGAACCCGTCGAGTCCGGGCAGTCGCCGAGCAGGCGCCGTCGCGCGCAGCGCGCCACGAGCGAGGAGCTCGTCACGGCGGCCATCCGGGTCATCGGCCGGGAGGGCGTCGCCGCGGCCACGACCCGCAAGATCGCCGAAGAGGCCGGCGTTCCGCAGGGCACCGTCCACTACTGGTTCACCGACAAGAACGAACTGCTCCAGGACGTGGTCCTCGCCATCGTCGAGCGCCTGCGGAAGTCGGTCGCCGCGGGTGACCGGCTGGACGGCGTCGTCACGCCCGAGGACCTGCGGGCGGGCCTGCGCGCCGCGTGGGCCGAGGTGTCCGGCGACGACCCCGGCACCCAGCTCGGGTACTACGAACTCACCGCGCTCGCGCTGCGGAACCCGTCCATGCGCGAACTGGCCAGGCGCCAGTACCGCAGCTACCGGGACCTGGCGGCGCACACCCTCGCGTCCCTGCTCGTGGACGTCGAACCCGGGCGGGCCGCCGCGCTCGCCCAGCTCGTGGCCGTCACCTTCGACGGCCTCGCCCTGGCCTGGCTCGCCGATCCCGAGGGCACACAGCCCGAGCCGGTCCTCGACCTGCTCGCCGACGCGGTTCTCCAGGCGAAGGAAGCCGGCCGCGGCGTCGCCGCGCAGGCGGCGGACGCCGGCGCCTGACGGCCGGAACAGCCGGTCGCCGAGTCACGTCGGCGGCGCCGCGCCGGGTTAGGAAGGCGCGGGCCGCGAGCCGCGGCGGCGGGTCCGGGCCGTGCCCCCGGACAGGGAACTTGGTGCCCCCCCGGCCTCTGTGCGCCGCCGAACGGGCGCGTCGCGCCGCGTGTGCCACGGGGCACCTCCGCCCGTCGGCTGAACGCCGTCGCCGACGGCTGCCGGTCGGGCGCGCGCATGCGGACGGCCACGCGCAGGCGGTCCCGCGCGTACAGGCGGTCGGCCACGCGCAGGCGGTCGGCCGGGCCCGCGCCTGTTCCCGGCTGTCGTCGGCCGCCGGCCTCGGACACCGTGTCGGCCTCGTCCGGCCCGGGGACCCCCGGTAGGACCCGCCCGGTTCCGGAGCGGCGAGCCGGGTTCATGGTCCGCGGTCGAAGCTCCGGCCCGGACGGCCGGGCGCGTCGGGGGCGCGGCCTGCGCGCACCCCGCGGCCGGGGCCGGAGTCGGTTGAAAGTAACACCGATGCAATCCTTGCGAAAGAGCTTTCACGTGCCGCGTTCAACTGTTGCCTGGTCAACTCCGTTTTCTGCGAGAAGGGTTGACCTTCGGTAACCCACGACTTACGGTCTCGACGAAATTTCTTGCAGCAAGAACCATCGACGAGGCCTTCCCTGGCACGGCGCGTTGTCACACGAGGCCGCCTCCGGTATCACCCCCCTCCGGAACTGGAGAAAACATGGCCAGAAAGACCGTGGCAGCTGCACTCGCCCTGGTGGCGGGAGCCGCTGTGGCCGTCACGGCACCGACGCCGGCGCAGGCAAGCGCGCCCGGCGGCAAGGACGTCACCGCGGTGATGTTCGAATGGAACTTCGCGTCCGTCGCGAAGGCCTGCACGGACGAGCTGGGCCCCGACGGGTACGGGTACGTCCAGGTCTCCCCGCCCAACGAGCACATCCAGGGCAGCACCTGGTGGACGGCCTACCAGCCGGTCAGCTACAAGATCGGCACCAAGCTCGGCGACCGCTCGGCCTTCAAGAGCATGGTCGACACCTGCCACGCGGCGGGCGTCAAGGTGGTCGTCGACAGCGTGATCAACCACATGGCGAACGCCTCCGGCACGGGCACCGCCGGGTCGTCCTTCACCAAGTACGACTACCCCGGCACGTACTCCGCCGCCGACATGGACGACTGCACGGCCAACATCACCAACTACGCCGACCGCTGGAACGTCCAGCACTGCGAACTGGTGGGCCTGCCCGACCTCGACACCGGTGAGGAGTACGTCCGCAAGACCATCGCCGGCTACCTGAACGACCTGCTCTCCCTCGGCGTCGACGGCTTCCGCATCGACGCCGCCAAGCACATCGCCGAGGACGACCTCGCCAACATCAAGTCCCGCCTGAGCAACCCGGGCGTGTACTGGAAGCAGGAGACCATCGGCGCCTCCGGCGAGGCGGTCCAGCCGTCGGAGTACTACAACACCGGCGACGTCCAGGAGTTCCACTACGGCTACGACCTCAAGCGGGTCTTCAACAACGAGAAGCTCGCCGAGCTGAAGAACTTCGGCGAGGCCTGGGGCTACGTCCCCAGCGGCAAGGCGTCCGTCTTCGTCACCAACCACGACACCGAACGCAACGGCGGCACCCTCACCTACAAGGACGGCGCCAACTACACCCTGGCCCACGTGTTCATGCTGGCCTGGCCCTACGGCTCGCCCGACGTGCACTCCGGATACGAGTTCACCAACACCGACGCCGGCGGGCCGAACAACGGCCAGGTGAACGCCTGCTACACCGACGGCTGGAAGTGCCAGCACGCCTGGCGCGAGATCGCGAGCATGGTCAAGTTCCGCAACACCGCCGCCGGCACCTCGGTGACCAACTGGTGGGACAACGGCGGCAACCAGATCGCGTTCGGCCGCGGCGACAAGGCGTACGTCGCCATCAACCACGAGGGCTCCTCGCTCACCCGTACCTTCCAGACCTCCCTGCCCTCCGGCAGCTACTGCGACGTGCAGAGCGGCAAGGGCGTCACGGTCGACTCCTCCGGGCAGTTCACCGCGACGCTGGGCGCCAACACCGCGCTGGCCCTGCACGTGGGGGCGAAGAACTGCGACACCACCACCCCGCCCGACCCGGCGCCCACCGCCGGCGCCTCCTTCAACGTCAACGCCACCACCCAGTGGGGCGAGAACATCTACGTCGTCGGCAACACCTCGGCCCTCGGCAACTGGGACACCTCCGCCGCCCTCAAGCTGGACCCGGCGAGCTACCCCGTCTGGAAGCTCGACGTGTCGATGCCCGCGGGAACGTCCTTCGAGTACAAGTACATCCGCAAGGACGCCGGCGGCGCGGTCACCTGGGAGAGCGGCTCCAATCGCACGGCCACGGTCCCGTCCAGCGGCGTGATCACGCTGAACGACACCTGGCGCGGCTGACCGCCGCTTCCCCCGGCACACCCGCGCCGGACCGCCCCGGCCCCCGCACCGGACCGCCCCGGCCCCCGCACCGGACCGTCCGGCCGCCTCACCGCGGCCGGGCGGTCCGGCTTCTCCGCAGGTTCGTTCCGTCGCTTCAGCGCCTCGTCCGTCAGCACCACGAGCATGCCTCCCGGGCCCGCCGTCACTCCTGCTTCTCGCCCGAGGCGAACCGCGAGATGACCAGGGCGACGATGATGATCGCCCCGTTGAGGAACTGGTTCCACAGCGGGGGCACGCCCGCCAGCGTCATGACGTTGACGACGAGCTGCAGCGTCAGTACGCCGGTGAGCGCGCCGAAGACGGATCCCTTGCCGCCGTTGAGGCTGACCCCGCCGATCACGGTCGCGGCGAAGACCTGGAAGATCCAGCCGCTGCCCTGGGTGGCGGAGATGGACCCGTAGTGGCCGCTGTACAGGACACCGGCGAACGCGGCCAGCAGGCTGCCGAGGACCAGCACCGCCCACACGATCCGGTCGACCTCGATGCCGGCCGTGCGAGCCGCTTCCGTGTTGCCGCCGATCGCGTACAGCGCCCGGCCGTGGCGCAGCCAGGCCAGCGCGCTGCCGCCGAGGGCGAACAGCACCGCACAGATCCAGATCGCGGCCGGCGCACCCAGCCAGGACGCTCTGCCCAGGTAGGTGAAGGAGGAGGGCAGTTCGACGATGGACTGGCCCTGGGAGAGGGCCACCTGGAGGCCGCGCAGCATGGTCAGCATGCCGAGGGTGACGATGAACCCGTTGAGGCGCAGCTTCAGGATCAGGAAGCCGTTCACCGCGCCGATCACGACGCCGACCAGCAGGCAGAGCGGTACGGCAGTCCACTCGGGCAGCAGTCCGAGCCCGCTGAACCGGCCGCCATGGGCCGGCAGCACCAGCCAGACCGCGATGACGGGCGCCACGCCGATGGTGGACTCCAGGGAGAGGTCCATCCGCCCGCAGACGAGGATCAGCGCGGTGGCGAGGACCAGCAGGCTCAGCTCCGTGGACTGCTGGGCGACCCCGATGAGATTGTCGGCGGTGAGGAAGGCCGGCGAGACGATGAAACCGATCACCATCAAGGCGAGGATGGCCGGGATCAGGGACAGTTCACGGAAGCGGCCGAGGCGGAGCCCGCGCCGGGCGTCCCCGGCGACGGCCTGTGAGGTGGTCGCCGTGGAGTCGGTGACATCTGTGGTGGCGGACATGACTACCCTTCGTGCTCCTCGGTGTCGGATGCTCCGTGCCTGCCGGCCACGCCCTCCATGGCGGCGACCAGTTCCTCGTCCCTCCAGCCGTGCTCGAACTCGGCGACCGTCCGGCCGTGGAACATGACGACGACCCGGTCGCACGCCCTGAGGTCGTCCAGTTCGTCGGAGACGATCAGCGCGGCCTTGCCGCCGTCCGCCACCTGCCGGATCCGGTTCAGCAGGAACTCCTTGGACCTGACGTCCACTCCGTTGGTGGGGCGGACGGCCACCAGTACGTGCGGGTCGGTGGCCAGGGCCCGGGCGACCACGACCTTCTGCTGGTTGCCGCCCGAGAGCGCCGACACCGGGGTGGCCGCGCTCGGCGTCTTGATGCCGAGGTCGCGGATCATCCGCTGGGCGAACGAACGGGTGCGGGCGGGAAGGACCGTGCCGTAGGGGCCCAGTCGGCCGGTGACCGTCAAGGTGGCGTTCTCCGCCACGCTGCGGCCGTTGACCAGGCCCTGCAGATGCCGGTCCTCGGGGACCAGACCGACCCCCGCGGCGAGCGCCGACGGAATGCTGCCGGTGCGGACGGACCGGCCGGCGACCGAGATCGTGCCGGCCGCGGCGCGGTGCAGACCGGCGATGGCCTCGCCGACCCGGACGTTGCCGCTCGCCGTCGCGCCGGCGAGCCCGACCACCTCGCCCGCGCCGACGGACAGCGAGACCCCGGTGTCCGGGCGGATGGCGCAGTGATTCCTCCGATGTATCTCGGGATGTCGAGGACGTTACGGCCGCCTTGCGGATGCTGGCAAGGGGAGCGTCGCGACGATTTGCCGCCGATGGCCGGGGCTTCTTCCATGCCAGGGTTTCGTGCGCGCAATGAGCCCGAAAAATAACGACTATGACGAGCCGTCACCCGTGTGCGGGCCGGCTCGCAGGGCGCACACGCCCGAGGGGTCCGTTGCCAGGCGGCCGTAGTGCGTCTACAGTCACGTTGCTGTCATTCCTCCGATGAATCCATGGTGAGACGTTCGAGCGCGCTCTGGACCCCCCAGCCCGTGAGCCCATCACGCCTGCGCGAAAGGCACCTCTGTGACTGCAACCATCGCCCGGATCACCGCGGTCGACACCTTCGACGTCCGTTTCCCCACCTCCCGGGAACTGGACGGCTCCGACGCGATGAATCCGGACCCCGACTACTCGGCCGCGTACGTGGTCCTGCGCACCGACGCCGGCGACGGCCTCGAAGGGCACGGCTTCACCTTCACCATCGGACGCGGCAACGACGTGCAGGTCGCCGCGATCGGGGCCCTCCGCCCCCATCTCCTCGGCCGTTCGGTGGACGAACTGTGCGCCGACCCCGGGACGCTGAGCCGGGACCTGATCGGAGACAGCCAACTGCGTTGGCTGGGACCCGAGAAGGGGGTGATGCACATGGCGATCGGGGCGGTCGTCAACGCCGCCTGGGACCTCGCCGCGAAGCGGGCCGGACAGCCGTTGTGGCGCCTGCTGGCCCATGCCGATCCGGAATGGCTGGTCTCGCAGGTCGACTTCCGCTACATCGCCGACGCCCTCACCCCCGAGGAGGCCCTCGCCCTGCTGCGCGAGGGCCGCGCCGGACTGGCGGACCGGGAATCCGTCCTGCTGGAACACGGCTACCCCGGCTACACCACGTCACCGGGCTGGCTCGGCTACCCGGACGAGAAGCTCACCCGGCTGGCCAAGCAGGCCGTCGCCGACGGCTTCACCCAGATCAAGCTGAAGGTCGGCGCCGACCTGGACGACGACATCAGGCGCCTGCGCACCGCCCGGGCCGCCGTCGGCGACGGCGTGCGCATCGCGATCGACGCGAACCAGCGCTGGAACGTCGCCGAGGCGGTCGAATGGACCACCGCGCTCGCCGGATTCGACCCGTACTGGATCGAGGAACCCACCAGCCCCGACGACGTCCTCGGACACGCCACGGTCCGGGCGGCGGTCGCGCCGGTCAAGGTCGCCACCGGGGAGCACGTGCAGAACCGCGTCGTCTTCAAGCAGCTGCTGCAGGCCGGTGCCGTCGACGTGCTCCAGATCGACGCGGCGCGGGTCGGCGGGGTCAACGAGAACCTGGCCATCCTGCTCCTCGCCGCGAAGTTCGGAGTCCCGGTCTGCCCGCACGCCGGCGGGGTGGGCCTGTGCGAACTCGTGCAGCACCTGTCCATGTTCGACTACCTGACGCTGTCCGGCACCACCGAGGACCGGGTCATCGAGTACGTCGACCACCTCCACGAGCACTTCACCGCACCGGTCGTCATGCGCGAAGGCCATTACACCGCGCCGCTCGCCCCTGGCTTCTCCGCCACCATGCGCCCCGAATCCGTCACCGCATACCGTTACCCGGACGGCACGTTCTGGGCAGCCGACCTCGCGGAGCAGGAGGAGCGCGCATGACCGGTCTGACAGGCCTGAAGGCGATCGTCACGGGCGGCGCCTCCGGCATCGGTCTCGCCGCGGCCCGGATGCTCGCCGGCCAGGGCGCCGCGGTGGCCGTGCTCGACCTGGACCCCTCCGGCGTGCCCGCCCCGTTGCTCGCCCTGAAGGCCGACGTCACCGACGACGCCGCGGTGCGCGGGGCCGTCGCCGACGCGGCCGAGCGGCTCGGCGGCCTCGACATCCTCGTCAACAACGCCGGGATCGGCGCGCAGGGCACCGTCGAGGACAACCCCGACGAGCAGTGGCACCGCGTCCTGGACGTGAACCTCCTCGGCATGGTGCGCACCAGCCGGGCCGCCCTGCCGCATCTGCGGCGCTCGCCGCACGCGGCGATCGTCAACACCTGCTCGATCGCGGCCACCGCCGGGCTCCCGCAGCGTGCCCTGTACTCCGCCAGCAAGGGCGCGGTCCTCGCGCTGACCCTGGCCATGGCCGCGGACCACGTCCGCGAGGGAATCCGGGTCAACTGCGTCAACCCCGGAACCGCCGACACCCCCTGGATCGCACGGCTGCTCGACGCCGCCGACGACCCCGAGGCCGAGCGCGCCGCCCTGAACGCGCGTCAGCCGATGGGGCGCCTGGTCACCGCGGAAGAGGTGGCGGCGGCCGTCGTCTATCTGGCGAGTCCCGCCGCCGCGTCCGTCACCGGCACGGCCCTCGCGGTGGACGGCGGGATGCAGGGGCTCCGGCTGCGTCCGGCGGCCGGCTCGTGAGGACGACGGCGCTGGGCGGCTCCGGAGTCCGGGTGACCGGGCTGGCGTTCGGGGCCGCCGGCATCGGCAACCTCTACCGCCCCGTCACCGACGAGGCGGCCGCCGCGACCCTGGAGGCCGCCTGGGACGCGGGCATCCGGGCCTTCGACACCGCGCCCCACTACGGACTCGGCCTGTCCGAACGCCGCCTGGGCGCAGCCCTGCGCGGCCGGCCCCGGGAGGCCTACACCGTCTCGACGAAGGTGGGACGCCTGCTGGTGCCGGACGACGGCGGCGGCGGCGACGACCTGGCGAACGGCTTCGCCGTACCGGCGACCCACCGCCGCGTCTGGGACTTCAGCGCCGACGGCGTCCTGCGCTCACTGGAGGCCAGCCTCGCCCGGCTCGGCCTGGACCGGGTGGACATGGTCCTGCTGCACGACCCCGACGACCACGCCGACCAGGCACTGCGCGAGGCGTACCCGGCCCTGGAACGACGGCGCGGCGAAGGCGTCGTCGGCGCGATCGGCATCGGCATGAACCAGTGCGCCGTCCCCGCCCGGTTCCTGCGCGAGACCGACATCGACGTCGTCCTGCTGGCCGGCCGCTACACCCTCCTCGAACAGGAGGGCCTCGCCGACGTGCTGCCCGCGGCCGCCGCCCGCGGCCGCGGCGTCCTCATCGGCGGCGTCTTCAACTCCGGTCTGCTGGCCGACCCGAGACCGGGCGCCGCATACGACTACGCGCCCGCGCCCGAGGCCGTGCTCGACCGGGCGCTGCGGCTGAAGGCGGTCACCGAACGTCATGGTGTGCCGCTGCGCGCCGCCGCCCTGCGCTTCCCCTTCGGCCATCCGGCCGTGGCCGCGGTGCTGACCGGCGCCCGCTCCGCCGACGAGGTGCGCGACGCCGTGGACCTGCTGCGGTGCGCCGTTCCGGACGCCGTCTGGGACGACCTGCGCGCGGAAGGTCTGCTGGACCACGACACGCCGGTCCCCACGCTCGGACCGGCCGCCGGACAAGCCCCGCCGCCGAAGGAGCCGAGGTGAGGATCGCCCTGCACACCGAGGTCCGCGCCGACCGCGTCGAGGAGTACGAGGCCGCCCACCGGGAGGTCCCCGCGGAACTGACCGCCGCCATCCGCGCGGCCGGCGTCACCGCCTGGACCATCTGGCGCGGCGGCACCCACCTCTTCCACCTCCTGGAGACCGAGGACTACTCCGCGATGATCGCCGAACTGGAGAAGCTGCCCGTCAACATCGCCCGGCAGGCCCGGACGGCCGACCTGCTGGAGGTCGTCCACGACTACTCCGCCGCGGGCGCCGACGCCTCGCTCCCCGTGGTGTGGGAGTTGTGAGCACCGTGCCGGACGGGCCGGCCGTCATCGATTCGCACCACCACGTCTGGGACCTCGCCGTCCGCGACCAGGACTGGCTCGGCGAAGCGGAACTGGCCCCACTGCGCCGGGACTTCACCCTCGCCCACCTCGAACCCGAGGCCCGTGCCGCCGGCGTCACCGCCACCGTGCTCGTCCAGACGGTCGCCGTCGCGGAGGAGACCCCGGAGTTCCTGGTCCTGGCGGCCGGCAGCGACCTGGTCGCCGGGGTCGTCGGCTGGACCGACCTGACCGCCCCGGACATCGCCGACGCCCTGGCCGCGCTGCGCGAATCGCCCGGCGGCGAACACCTGGTGGGAATCCGCCACCTGGTGCAGGGCGAGCCCGACCCCCGCTGGCTGCTGCGCCCCGACGTCCTGCGCGGACTGTCCGCCGTCGCCGACGCCGGACTCGTCTACGACCTGCTGGTCAAGCCGCACCAGCTCCCCGCGGCCGTCGAGGCGGCGCGGCGTCTGCCGGGCCTCACCTTCGTCCTGGACCACCTGGCCAAGCCCCCCATCGCCTCCGGCGGGCTCCACCCCTGGGCAGAGGAGGTGCACCGGCCCGCGGCCCTGCCCAACACCGTGTGCAAACTCTCCGGCATGGTCACGGAGGCCGACTGGGCGTCCTGGACCGTCGACGACCTCGCGCCGTACGCGGACACCGTCCTGAACGCCTTCGGTCCCGAGCGGGTGATGTTCGGCTCCGACTGGCCGGTGTGCCGGCTCGCCGCCGGCTACGCCGACGTCCTCGGGGCGGCCCGCGCCCTGATCGCCGGTCTCACCCCGGCCGAACAGGGGGACATCCTGGCGGGCACCGCCGCCCGCACCTACGGGCTCCCGCCCGGTCCGCTGTAGACGACGGTCCTGCGCGAGGGCCGGTCCCGCCGGGGGAGCGGCGGGACCGGCCCTGTCATGGCACGGCGGTGCCGCCGCTCAGCTTGTCGCCCATCGCTGGCTGCCGGAAGCCTTGCGGCGCCAACGGGGGCCAGTCGCCTGCCAGGAGTCGACGCGAACCCGGCACGCCGGAAAGGGCGCCTGTCCGGCAGTCGGCCGGTCAGGCGCCCCCTCCGTCTGCGTCCTAGAAGAAGCCGAGCTTCTGCTCCGAGTAGCTGACCAGCAGGTTCTTCGTCTGCTGGTAGTGGTCGAGCATCATCTTGTGGGTCTCGCGGCCGATGCCTGAGCCCTTGTAGCCGCCGAACGCCGCGTGGGCGGGGTAGGCGTGGTAGCAGTTGGTCCACACGCGTCCGGCCTTGATCTCGCGACCGAGCCGGTAGGCGAGGTTGCCGTTGCGGGACCACACGCCCGCGCCGAGGCCGTAGAGGGTGTCGTTGGCGATCTTCGCGGCTTCCTCGGGGGAGTCGAAGGTGGTGACCGAGACGACCGGGCCGAAGATCTCCTCCTGGAAGATCCGCATGTCGTTGGTGCCCTTGAAGACGGTCGGCTCGACGTAGAAGCCGCCCTCCAGACCGGGCACCGTGCGCGCCCCGCCGCCGGTGAGCAGCTCGGCGCCCTCCTGCTTGCCGATGTCGATGTAGGAAAGGATCTTCTCGAACTGGTCGTTGCTGGCCTGCGCGCCGATCATGGTCTCGGGGTCGAGCGGGTCGCCGCCCTTGATGGCCTTGGTGCGCGCCAGGGCACGGGCCATGAACTCGTCGTAGATCGAGGAGGCGATCAGGGCGCGGGAGGGGCAGGTGCACACCTCGCCCTGGTTGACCGCGAACATCACGAAGCCCTCGACGGCCTTGTCCAGGTAGGCGTCGTCGGCGGCCAGGACGTCGTCCAGGAAGATGTTGGGGCTCTTGCCGCCCAGCTCCAGCGTCACCGGGATGATGTTCTCGGACGCGTACTGCATGATCAGGCGGCCGGTGGTGGTCTCGCCGGTGAAGGCGATCTTGGCGATGCGCGGGCTGGAGGCCAGCGGCTTGCCCGCCTCGACGCCGAAGCCGTTGACCACGTTGAGGACGCCCGGCGGCAGCAGGTCGGCGATCAGCTCGACGACCTTCAGCAGGCTGACCGGGGTCTGCTCGGCCGGCTTGATGACCACGCAGTTGCCCGCCGCGAGCGCCGGGGCGAGCTTCCAGGCGGCCATCAGGATCGGGAAGTTCCACGGGATGATCTGGCCGACCACGCCGAGCGGCTCGTGGAAGTGGTAGGCGATCGTGTCCTCGTCGATCTCGCCGATGGTGCCCTCCTGGCTGCGCACCACGCCCGCGAAGTAGCGGAAGTGGTCCACGGCGAGCGGGATGTCGACGTTCAGCGTCTCCCGGACCGGCTTGCCGTTCTCCCAGGTCTCGGCGACGGCGATCCGCTCGAGGTTCTCCTCGATCCGGTCGGCGATCCGGTTGAGGAGCCTGGCGCGCTCCGCGGTCGAGGTGCGGCCCCAGCGGTCCGCCGCGGCGTGCGCGGCGTCCAGCGCGAGCTCGACGTCGGCGGCGGAGGAGCGGGCGACCTCGCAGAACACCTTGCCGGTCACCGGTGAGGTGTTGTCGAAGTAGCGGCCGTCGACCGGGGCGACCCAGTCACCGCCGATGAAGTTGTCGTAGCGGCGGGCGAAGTCGACGATGCTGCCTTCGGATCCTGGCTGCGCGTACACCATTGCGGCTCTCCTCGGAGGATGGTGAGGGCGGTGGTAAGGCGGCCCGTGCCGCCGTGACGCCGCTCACTGTGACCCCGGGAGGTTGGCGCGAGGTTGGCGCGGAGACGTCAGTCGCGCAGGGCGGTGCTGAGCCGGCCCACCGCGATCGGACGCCGCCTGTCGTGCGGGCCGAGCAGGCGCAGCGCGTGCTCGTGCACCTCGGCGTCGTACGGGGCGCGCTCGCCGTAGCGCAGTGCGTGCTCGGGACCGGTGCTGGAGAGCACCGCCTCCCGCACGGCGACCTCCAGCTGGGCCCGATACTCCACGATGCCGGGCGCCTCGGAGCGGGGCAGCAGCGGGCCCCGGTAGTGGGTGAGGGCGGTGCCGGTGTCGCCGCGCTCCAGGGCACGCAGCACGTCGACCGCGTCGCAGGTGACGGGCGCGGTGAGCGCGTAGCGGCGGGCCGCGACGCCGCCCCCGAGGGCGCGCCGCAGGTGGGAGATCTCCGCCTTGAACGTGGACGCGGTCACCGCCCGGTCCCCGTACAGCGCCTCGCGCAGCCGCTCCGGCGTGAAGCCGTCCGGTTCCAGCGCGAGCAGGGTCAGGATCTCCAGCTGGCGCGGACGCAGCGGCAGCGGCGCGCCCGCCCGGTCGGCCCGCTCCGCGCCCAGGCAGCGCAGCCGCACCGGGGCGGCCGGCGCGGCGCTCGTGGCGGCCTGCGCGGCGCCCGGCGCCGGCGCCTCCGTGCGCAGCCTGCCCTCGATGGCGGACACCAGCGAGCGCACCGTCGACATCGCCAGCGGGTGCGAGCGGTCCCAGGTGGTGGAGAGGTCCAGCACGCCCAGCACCCGGCCGTCCGGGCCGTGCACCGGCGCGCAGTAGCAGACCCAGCCGTGCAGGGCCGACACCAGGTGCTCGGCGGAGAACACGGTGCTGGGGCGTCCGGTGCGCAGTGCGAGGGACAGCGCGTTGGTGCCCATGTCCGGCTCGTCCCAGCGGCCGCCCGGCGCGAAGTTGACCCGCTCCGCGCGCCGCCGCATGGTCTGCCCGCCCCGCGTGAACAGGATGGTGCCGGAGGCGTCGGTCACCGCGGTGACGAACCCGGCGTCGTCGGCGATGCTGTGCAGCTCGTCGGACAGGTCGTCGACCGGCCTGCGCAGCGGCGAGGCGGCCCAGCGCTCCGCGACCGAGCGGGTGTCGGCGACCGGGGCGCTGTCCCGGCACGGGTCCACACTGCCGAGCGAGCGCAGCCACGACTCGGTGACCTCGGGCCGCAGCGGGCCGTCGGCGGCGGACCGGCGCGCGGGCGCGGGCTGCTTCAGCCGCGGCACCCAACGGGACCACTCGTCCTCCAGCGTGGCCCTGCGCCGCCGGAGGTCACTGCGCTGTGACATGCCTTCCCCTGCCGTCGTACGGGGACGATCGCCCACTGTCCGTCACGATCGCGAGGAGCGTACCTGTCCGGCCGGACGGGGAACCCTCCTCGGGACGGACGGGCAGCGCGCCCGCGGCCGGTGCCCCTGCCCCTGCCCCGAGCCTCGGGCCGACGAGAGCTTTATCGAACAATCGGGCGGCGAAATCAAGGTTTCGCGCGGATTGCGCCCTTCTCGCGTTCACCGGCAACGGTACCGGCGGGGCCGGGCGGCGGTCCGGAGGGCGGCCCGGACGGCGGCCCGGACGGCGGTCCGGCCGGAAACATGCTGTCGGGTCCGGCCGGCGGGGCATGATGCGGGGCCAGAGCCCGTGACGGTCCGACCCTGGGTGGCGCGATGTGCTGGAGTGCGACGGCCGACCTCGTGGCGGGGACCGGGATCGCCGCCGTGGGGGTGGCCTCGGTGGCGCGCACGCGCCGGGCCGGCGACCTGCCGCTGGCCGCGCTGCCGTTGCTGCTGGGCGCCCACCAGCTCGTCCAGGCGGCGGTCTGGCACGCGGGCGGGGGCTCCGGCCCCGCCACCGTCGCCTGGGCGGTGATCGCCCTGCCCCTGCTGGCGGTGTGGGTGCCGGCCGGCGTGCTGTGCGCCGCGCCGCGCCGGGCTCCGCGCCGGCTGGTCGTCCCGGCCGTGATCGGCGCCGTGACCGCCGCGGCCCTGGCGTACGCCCTCGCGACCCGTCCCGTCCGGGCCGAGATCCGCGGGCACACCGTCGGCTACGCCCTCGGCCTGCCGCACGCGCAGCTGCTCGTCGCGGGGTACCTCGTCGCGACCGTGGGCGCGCTGCTGCTGTCCGGCGACCGCCGCCTGCGCGTCCTCGGCGTCCTCGCGGGCGCCGGCGCGGCCGTCTGCTGGGCGCTGTGGCGTCTGGAGTTCGTCTCGACCTGGTGCGCGTTCGCGGCGCTGTGCTCGGTGGTCCTGTGGGGATGGGCAGGCGGGCGGCGGCCGGCGCGCTGACCGACGGTCCGCCGCCGCGGCAGCCGGGGACCCGGCGGGTCTTTGTCAGCCCTCGGTGTCGCTGCCCAGCAGCCCGACCCAGCTGTCGGCGAGCACCTCGATCAGCTGCTCGCGCTCCGTGCCCCAGCGCTCCCGCGTCCAGTTGCGTGCCGCGTGGTCGAGCTGGGCGATCGCGAGCACGCCCCGCGTGTGGCGGCTCTCCGGCGCGAAGCGTCCGGCCTGGTCGAGGCCGTCCTCTACGTCGCCGATGGCCTCCTCGATCCACGCGTCCACCAGCCCGCGCAGCTCCGGGTCGGCGGCCGCCGCCTCGAACGCGGCGTTGAGGTAGGGGCGGGCCGTGTCCCAGCGGCTGGAGATGTCCAGCAGCCACCGGGTGATCGACTGACGGCTGCCGTCGGCGACGACCGCGACCAGATCGCGCGCGGTGGAGCCGTGGGTGGGGGAGGCGATGCGTTCCAGCAGTTCGTTCAGCTCGCCGATCAGCGCCCGCATCAGGTCGCTGCGGGACGGGAAGTACGCGTAGAACGTCACCCGTGTGGTGCCCGCCGCGGCCGCGATGTCGTCGACCGTGGTGGCCGCGTACCCCTTCGTGCGGAACAGTTCCAGTGCCGTGCTCAGCAGGAGCTTCCGCGTCATCTGCTTCTGGGCTTCGCGCAGACCGGCCATCTCAGGCCACCCCCTGCCCGGAGGAGGACGGTGCGGCGGGGTGTGAGGGGGCCGGTCGGTGCGTCATACCGAGATCCTAGCCCGGTGGACAAGAGACCTCGCGGGGTGATTGTTCCGCGTAGGCTTCGAACGTTTTATTGACATGTCGTCAAGGCAGTCCCGGTCCCGGGTTCGGTGGAGACCGGGGTGCGGTGGAGGCCGGGGTGCGGTGGAGGCCGGGGTGCGGCGGGGGCCGGGGGTGCGGCGGAGAGCCGTCTACCGGCCCGGGCCGCGCTCGACGACAGCGGCGAGGTACCCGCGCAGCATGACCTTCGCCTCCTCCAGCAGGCCCGCGTCGCCCTCGGCGTCCCGGCGGAAGGCCTCCTGGGAGAGCGCGTCGGCGGCGAGCACCGCGGCGTGGCAGGCGCGGGCGAGGGCCTCGCCGTCGGCGACGCCCAGCGCGAGCAGCACCCGGCGGAGCCCGTCGGCCATGCGGCGTTTGTGCTCGCGGTCCGCCGCCCGGGTCCGCTCGGTCAGGCCGCTGCCGAACCACAGCGCCCGGAACCCGTGCTCCGAGCGGTAGAGCGCGGCGAAGGCGTCCACCAGCACCCCCACCGGGTCCTCCCACCGCTGCGCGGCCGCGGACTCGGCGAAGCCGTCCATGACCGACTCGAGCTTGGTGAAGTACCCGGCCGCGAGGGCGTCGATGATCGCGTCACGGTCGGGCAGGTACTGGTACAGCGACCCGATGGACACCTTCGCCTCCGCGGCCACCCTGGTCGTGGTGAGCGCCTCGACGCCCTCCTCGACCAGGACGCGTTCCGCGGCCTGCAGCACCCGGGCCAACCGCGCCCTGCTGCGCGCCTGCTGGGGTCTGCGGCGCAGCGGAGCGCCCCCTTCGAGTCCGTCGACTCCGTCGAGACCCGCGGTGGGCTCTCCCACGAGAACAACCTCCCGAATGTGAACGTGACTTTGTTTCAGGTTTAGGCTACGGTCGCGCTCATGACCGACTCAAGCGCGGCCCCCGACCGGGAGCGGGCCGCCGTGGCGGCCGCCTGCCGCCGCCTCGGGGCCGAGGGTCTGCTCATAGGCACGGCCGGGAATGTCAGCGTAAGGGTGGGGGAGCGGGTCGCGGTCAGCGCGACCGGAGCGGTGCTGGCCGGCCTCACCCCGGACCAGGTGACCGTGGTCGACCTGGACGGCAGGGTCGTGGCCGGGACCCTGGAGCCGACCTCGGAGCTGGACCTGCACCTCGGTGTCTACCGGCGCTACGGCACCGGTGCCGTCGTCCACACCCACGCCCCGATGGCCACCGCCCTGGCCTGCGTCCTCGACGAACTGCCCTGTTTCCACTATCAGTTGCTCGCCCTCGGCGGTTCGGTGCGGGTCGCGCCGTACGGCACCTTCGGCACCCCGGAGCTGGCCGCGTCCGTGGTCGCCGCGCTGGAGGGCCGCAGCGCCGCCCTCATGGCCAACCACGGCGCGCTCACCCACGCGCCGAGCCTCGACAAGGCGGTCGAGCACGCCCTGCTGCTGGAGTGGGCGTGCGGGGTCTACCAGCGCGCGGCCGCGCTCGGCCGGCCCCGCGTCCTGGACGAAGGGCAGCAGCTCGCGGTGATCGAGGCCGCGCTCGCCCGTGACTACGGCACCACCCACCCCGTACCACCCGCGCAGGAGGGACAGCGATGAACGTCGTCACGATGGGCGTGCACGTACTGGACGTGCTGGTGCGGCCGGTGGAGGAGATACCCCAGGGGCAGGGCGCGACCCTCGTCGAGGACATCAGGCTGACCGCCGCCGGGACGGCCGCCGGGACCGCGCTCACCCTCGCCAAGCTGGGCGCCTCGGTGCGCACGGCCGGGGCGATCGGCGCCGACCCCACCGGCGACCTGCTGTTGCTGCTGCTGGAGCGGGCCGGCGTGGACACCGGGCTCCTGGTCCGCCGCCCCGACACCTCCACCTCCGCGAGCGTGCTGCCCATCCGCCCCAACGGCGACCGCCCCTCCCTGCACCTCCTCGGCGCCAACATCACCTACGGCCTCGACGACGTGCCCTGGGACGCGGTCGCCGGGGCCGGCCACCTCCACCTGGGCGGCCCCGAGCTGATCGGCGCCGACGTCGCCGCGCGCGTCCTGGCGCACGCCAAGGAGCACGGCGTGGTCACCTCCGTCGACCTCCTCGCGCCCGGCGAACTCGGCACCTTCGACCAGATCGAGGCGGTGCTGCCGTACGTCGACCACCTGCTGCCCAACGACGACCAGGTCCTCGGCTTCAGCGAGGAGACCGACGTCGTGACCGGCGCGAAGAAGTTCCTCGACGCGGGCGCGGGCGCCGTCGCGGTGACGTGCGGCGCGGACGGCGCGCTGCTGGTGACGGCGCAGGGCACGCGGTCCGTGCCGGCCTTCGACATCGACGTCGTCGACACCACCGGCTGCGGCGACGCGTTCTCGGCCGGCTACCTGCGTGGGGTGAGCCTGGGACGCCCCCTGAGCGAGGCAGCCGTCCTCGGCAGCGCCGCCGCGGCCCTCGTCGCGCGGGGACTCGGCAGCGATCACGGCGACTTCGACCTCGCCGCCGCCGACGCGTTCGCCGCCACCCACAAGCGCCGCTCGTGATCCGACGCCGCTCGTGATCCGACGCCGCTCGTGATCCGACGCCGCGCGTGATCCGACGCCGCGCGGGCAGACGCGGGGTGGGCGGACGCGGCATGGGGCGATGCCGCGTCCGCCCGCTCCTGGCCGCGAACCACCGACTTCCCTAAAGGACGTGCTAGTCTGCCTAAAAATATTAGGCAGACTGCCGTCGACCGAAGGGATGCCCATGGCCCGCGCGGGGCTGTCCGCGGAACGCCTGACGCAGGCCGGTGCCGAACTGGCCGACGAGGTCGGGTTCGAGCAGGTGACCGTCTCGGCGCTCGCCCGCCGGTTCGACGTCAAGGTCGCCAGCCTGTATTCGCACGTGCGCAACTCCCAGGACCTCAGGACCCGGATCGCCCTGCTCGCGCTGGAGGAGATGGCCGACCGCGCGGCCGACGCGCTCGCCGGACGGGCCGGCAAGGACGCCCTGACCGCCCTCGCCGACGTCTACCGCGACTACGCCCGGGAACACCCGGGCCGCTACGCGGCGGCCCAGCTCAGACTCGACCCGGCGACGGCGGCGGCGAGCGCGGGCGTGCGGCACGCGCAGATGACGCGGGCCATCCTGCGCGGCTACGACCTCGCCGAACCGGACCAGACCCACGCGGTCCGCCTCCTGGGCAGCGTCTTCCACGGCTACGTCAGCCTCGAACTGGGCGGCGGGTTCAGCCACAGCGCCCCCGACACCCAGGAGACCTGGACCCGGATCCTCGACGCCCTCGACACCGTGCTGCGCAACTGGCCGCCCGCCACCTGACCGGGCCAGGACCCGGCACCCCTTTTCCCGACGCGACCCACAGGCTGAGGCAATGGCGATGCACACCACTGACAACTGGACCACCACGCCCATCACGGCGGACCTCCTGCGCGGCGCCCTCGACGTGGAGCGCACCGAGCAAGGCCTGCTGCCCCACCGGCTGCCCGCCCGGGCCCGCGCCCAGAACACCGACGCACAGCTCGCCATGGCCGAGTCCCAGCCTTCCGGCGTCCGGCTGGCCTTCCGCACCCGGGCCACCGCCGTCGAACTCGACGCCCTGCGCACCAAACGCGTCTACGTCGGCGCCCCGCCCCGCCCCGACGGCGTGTACGAACTGCTCGTCGACGGACGGCCGGCCGGCCGCGCCGAGTCGACGGGCGGCAACACCCTCACCGTCGACATGGTGACCGGCACGACCGAGCACCGGCCCGGAACGCCGGCCACCCTGGTCTTCACCGGCCTGCCCGGTCACGACAAGGACGTCGAGATCTGGCTGCCGCACAACGAGACCACCGAACTCGTCGCCCTGCGCACCGACGCGCCCGTCGAACCCGTACCGGACCGCGGCCGTCGGGTGTGGCTGCACCACGGCAGCTCGATCAGCCACGGCTCCGACGCCGCCGGTCCCACCGGCATCTGGCCCGCGCACGCCGCCCGGCTGGCCGGCGTGGAGCTGATCAACCTGGGCCTGGGCGGCAGCGCGGTGCTCGACCCCTTCACCGCCCGCGCCATGCGTGACACCCCCGCCGACCTGATCAGCGTCAAGCTGGGGATCAACCTGGTCAACCTCGACCTGATGCGCCTGCGCGCCTTCGCCCCGGCCGTCCACGGCTTCCTCGACACCATCCGGGAGGGCCACCCCGCCACCCCGCTGCTGGTCGTCTCGCCGATCCTGTGCCCCATGCACGAGGACACCCCCGGTCCCGCCGCGCCCGACCTCGCCGACGGCCGGCTGCGGTTCGTGGCCATGGGCGACCCGGCGGAGCGCGCGAGCGGGAAGCTGACCCTGAACGTCATCCGCGAGGAACTGGCCAGGATCGTCGCGCAGCGGACGGCGGATGACCCCAACCTGCACCACCTCGACGGCCGCGCGCTCTACGGCGAGGCCGACGCAGCCGAACTCCCGCTGCCCGACCAGCTCCACCCGGACGCCGCCACCCACCGCCTGATCGGCGAACGCTTCGCCGCCCTGGCCTTCACCGCCGACGGCCCCTTCGCAGCCCCCGACGCCTGAGCCCGCCCATCGGCCGCCGGGCCCGCCCACCGGCCGCCCGGGCCCGCCCACCGGTCGGCCGCCCTTCGGGCAGCGGCGGACGGCTTTCCGTGACAGCCGTCCTAGCCGGGCAGCGACGGCGCCGGGATCAGGCCGAGCCGCTGGGCGCGCAGCACCGTGCTGATGCGGTCGCGGGTGCCGAGCTTGCGGTAGATGTTCTCCACGTGCTTGTGCACGGTCCGGTCCGAGATGCCGAGCCGTCGGCCGATCGCGGCGGCGGTCAGGGCGTCCGCGAGCAGCAGCAGGACGGTCGTCTCGCGGGGTGTCAGGGCACAGGACTCGGCCGCCTCGCGCGGCGAGCCCGCGGCGCCGCCCGGACCGGCCGACCGCTGCCAGTGTTCCAGCAGCTGCCGCTGCTGCTCGACGGCCGACAGCAGCGGCTGCATCTGACCGGCGATGCGCAGGTGGTCGTCGGTGAAGTCCGTGCCGGAGCGGTAGACCATGCACCCGGTGATCGGGTCCGACGTCCCGGGCAGCGGGATCGCCAGGACGTGGTCCATGTCCATGACGTCGCCGATCAGACGCGCGGTCCGGCTCGACGACCAGGCGCGGCCGGCCGCGCGGCGGGCGGTGAGCGGCGACCGGTCGGGACCGCTCTCGTAATGGCGCGCGAACGGGAACCCCGCCCGCAGGACGCCCATGTCCTCCTCGCCGAGCCGGTCGAACTCGGCGGCGACCCCGGGCGACGTGCCGACCGTGCCCGCGCGCTCGCTCCAGTCGTCCAGCTTGTAGACCAGAGTCTCGCCGCCGCACAGGCCGGGCAGCGCGGCCGTCAGCAACGGCCACAGCCGCTCCGGCTGCCGCTCGTGCAGCGCGGCGACCGCCACCGACAGCATGCGCTCGTAGGCCCTGGCCTCGCCCAGCCCCTGTGCCACGTTCCCTCTCCGCTCGTCCGCCGCGTACGCAGTTGTACCCATACCGGCGTCGTCAAGCATTGCTCAGACTTCAACCGAGCAACAGCGACGTTCTCGGATGAACTCCAGCACATCGGCGCTGCGGCGGCCACGGCGGGGGAGGCCGGGCGGGAGGGGGCCCGGCCTCCGCCCCCGGACCCGACGGCCGGTGGGCGACATCCGGAACGTGTCATCACGCCTCGTGGACACGGCTGCGGCGTGGGCGATTGCCGTCCGCGCGCGGCTGCGCGGACCCCGCGCGGGCCGCCGGCACGGGGGACCGGCGGCCCGCGCGGCACAGGAGGGTGTTACGCCGGGCGCACCGCGATGCGGATCGCCGACTCCCCCGCGTAGAAGACCGATTCCTCGCGCACGTAGGTGCCCGGGCCCGGCGCGTGGATCATCGTGCCGCCGCCGGTGCAGAGGCCGACGTGGGTGAATTGGTCGTTGAAGAAGATCAGGTCACCGGGCCGGGCCTCGGCGAGCGGGACCACCGTGCCCGCGTTCGCCTGCTCGGACGCGGTACGCGGCAGAGCCACCCCGGCGGCCTTCCACGCGGCCTGGGTGAGGCCGGCGTCGTCGTACGACCCCGGGCCTGCCGCTCCCCACAGGCACGGCCTGCCGATCTGCGCGCGGGCGAAGGCGACCGCCCGCTCGGCCTTGGTGACGGGGCCGGTCTCCGGGGCGGCGGCGACGGGCAGGACGCCCGTGTCGAGGACGCTCGGCTGAAGCAGCCGCCGCTCCTCCTCCGCGTGGCGGGCCTGCTGCGCCGGGTCGGTCCACGGGGCCGCGGCGGGTTCGGAGGTGATCGCCGCGACGGGCGCGGCCTGCGGGACCGCGTACCGGGCCAGCGACTCGCGGGCCGCGGCGAGCTTGCGCCGGTTCCGCTCCTTGGCCACGCCCAGCCCGGCCTGCCGCACCCCGGCCGACCCGGCGCCCGCCCCGGCCTGCGGTGACGCGGGCAACGCGACTCCCGCCCCGGCCTGCGGTGACGCGGGCAACGCGACTCCCGCCCCGGCCTGCGGCGACGCGGCCGACGCGACCCCAGCCATGGCCTGCGGTGACGCGGCCGACGGGGTGCCCAGCCAGCTTTGCTGTGTGCCGGTTGCCGGGGTGCCGGCCAGGGGCTGTTGTGTGCCGGCCGGGGCGGTGGCCGGCCAGCTTTGCTGTGTGCCGGTCGTCGGGGTGCCGGCCAGAGCCTGCTGTGCGCTGGCCGGGGCGGTGTCCGGCCGGCTCTGCTGTGTTCCGGTTGCGGTGGTGTCCGTCCAGGGCTGCTGTGCGCCGGCCGGGGTGGCGGCCGGCCAGCTCTGCTGCGTGCCGGTTGTCAGGGCGCCGGCCCAGGTCTGCTGCGTGCCGGTCGTGGTGGTGTCGGTCCAGGTCTGGAGCGAACCGTTGGCCGTCGGGTCCGGTGAGATCCCCAGGGAACCGGTCGCCGTCGGGTCCGGTGAGATCGTCAGCGAACCGGTCGCCGTCGGGTCCGGCCACTGCTGTTGCGTGCCGCCCGTCGAGGGCCGGGTCGCGGGCAGGTCGGGGGCGGCCTGCGTCCGGGGCCCGGGCAGAGGTGGAAGCGCGGCCGCGGGCCGCGCGGTCAGTTCCGCCGCCGGGCGGGAGGCCGGTCCGGCCGGGAGTTCCGCGACGGGCCGCTGCTCACGCCCGCGCTCCAGGGCGGCCGCCGCCGGACGCGCGGGCCTCGACTGCACCGGGCGGGCCGGCGCCCGCCCGGCCGGCAGCGCCGCCGGCACCGTCGGACCCAGTGACGCACGCACCACGTCGAACCACTTCCGCGCCACCTCGTCCAGGGCGGGATCGGTACGCCTGCGCCCCTCGCCGCCCGCCGAGGCGGCACGCCCGCGCGTCCGCGCCGTCATCGCGCGCGTCGCGTTGAAGGTTCCGGTGTCACTCTCGGCCCGGTCGTACAGCATGCGTACCCGCTGCTGGACCTCTTCGCGGCTCGGGCCGTCACCGTCGGCTCCGAGCGCGGCGTCGGCGGCCTGCGAGAACAGGGCCACCGAGGTCGAGTCGGCCGTTGCGACAGCGGAGTCGCGCATACCGGGGAGGCCGAGGCCGCCCGCGCGCGGGGTGCGTTCCGGCGCCATGGGAGCCGTACTCCTTCCGTACTCCGCCTACCGGGTCAGCGGCGGGGGTTCCCGGGCCGTCAGGCCCTGGGAGAGGGTTCGGGCGGTCGATTCGGAAGGCTTGCCCTACGGCCCTGCCCCTACGGGCGGTCGGGCCGATCAACCCCAGTCGTTCGGTCGGGTTCCCGGCTCCGGCTGCCACGCGGCGCACCGGACTCGGCGGAGGCCGCCCGACCCGGCGCGGTTCGCCGGAGGCAGTCGAGCAGCCTGGGCGTCAACTTAGCCAACTTGTGCGCCTCGTGTGAAGATTGGAGTGCGGAATGTCCGATACGCTTTTGTGACCTTTCCGTTGACGGACCGTCAGGTGCACGGGAGGTGCCTCGACGGTGACGGAACGTGGTGGCGGGCGGTGTCAGGAACCGGCGGCGCGCTCGGCGTTCCGCTTCCTGATGCGGGCCGCCTCCTTGCGGACCTCGGCCTGGGTCGCCCGCTCCTTTTCCAGCCACTCCGGGCGTTCCCGCTTGAGTTCCTCGATCTGCTCGGTGGTGAGGGGCTCGGTGACGCCGCCGCGGGCCAGCCCGGCGATGGACACCCCCAGCTTCGCCGCGACCACCGGACGGGGGTGCGGGCCCTTGGCCCGCAGCTCGCGCAGCCACTCGGGCGGATCGGCCTGCAACTCGTCGAGGCGGGCGCGCGAGACGGGCCCCTCCCGGAACTCGGCAGGGGTGGCCTCGAGGTACACACCCAGCTTCTTCGCCGCGGTGGCGGGCTTCATGGTCTGGGCGGTCTGGTGCGACTTCATGACGCCCAGGGTATCGATCGGGTGCGGGACCTCCGACCACGGCCGGTAACCTGGCTGGCGTGACAGGCACCGAGGCATCCCCTGAGTTCCGGCTTGCGTACGTCCCGGGGGTGACGCCCGCCAAGTGGGTGCGGATCTGGAACGAGCGCCTGCCCGGCATCCCGCTCACCCTCGTCGCCGTGGCGGCCACCGAGGCGGCCGGTGTCCTGCGCGCCGGTGAGGCCGACGCGGGATTCGTCCGACTTCCGGTCGACCGGACGTACTTCAGCGCGATCCCGCTCTACGCCGAGACGACGGTGGTCGTGGTCCCCAAGGACCATGTGATCACGGCGGCCGACGAGGTCACCCTCGACGACCTCGCCGAGGAGGTGGTCTTCCACCCGCTCGACGACGTCCTCGGCTGGGAGCGGCCGCCGGGGGAGCCCGCGTTCGAGCGCCCGGCCACCACCGCCGACGCCGTCGAGCTGGTCGCCGCGGGCGTGGGCCTGCTCGTCGTCCCCCAGTCGCTGGCCCGCCTGCACCACCGCAGGGACCTCACCTACCGGCCGGTCGTCGACGCGCCCCGCTCGGAGGTCGCCCTGTCCTGGCCGGAGGAGGCCACCACGGACCTGGTCGAGGACTTCATCGGCATCGTCCGCGGCCGTACGGTCAACAGCTCCCGGGGCCGCAGGACCGCCGAGGAGTCCCCGAAGGACAAGCGCGCCGACAAGCCCGCGGCCCGCCGCAAGCCCGCGCCGGCGAAGGCCACGGGCAGGACGGCGGGCCGCAACCCGAGGACGGGCACAGGCGGCGCGAAGACCCCGAAGCGCGGAAAGCCCCGCCGCCGCTCGTGACCCCGCGCGAGGGGCCCCGGCCTGCGCACCGGCCGCCCCGCCCCGGGTGACGGCGCCCAGACCGTCGCCGACGACCTGCACCTCCATATGCCGGGTGCCATCCAGCAGCCGCTCCACGTACAGCTCCGCGCGCCCGAAACCCTGCCGGGCCTCCGAACGGCACCGCTCCCAGGCCTCGTCCAGTTCCTCGGGCCGCCGCACGACGCGCATGCCGCGACCGCCGCCCCCGCCGACCGCCTTGATCATCACGGGCCCGCCCGCCAGCAGCTCACGCGCCTCCTCGGGGCCCGTCGCACCCCCGCTGCCCGGCAGGCCGGCACGCCCGCCTCCACGGCGAGCGCCCGCGCCCGCACCTTGTCCCCGAAGACCTCCAGCACCTCGGGGGAGGGCCCGACGAAGGTGATCCCGGCCTCGGCGCGCCGCCGCGCGAAACCGGCGTCCTCGCTCAGGAACCCGTAGTCCGGGTGCAGATGGTCGCAGCCCGTCTCCCGCGCGGCGGTGAGCAGCGCGTCCGCGTCGAGGTAACCGCTCGTCCGCACCGCCTCGTCGGCCGAGAGCGTGTGCGCGTCGTCGCCGTCGGCGTAGACCGCGACGGTACGCAGCCCGGCCTCCGCCGCGGCCCTGAGGACGCGCACGGCGACCTCCCCGCGGTTGGCGACGAGCAAGGCGGCAGAACCCATGAGCGTCCTCCAGGACGCGGAGATCATCGACCGGCCCCGCCATGCTCAGTGACCCGGATGCCCACGTCAATGCGGTCCCGGAGCCCGAGTACCAGGTCACGGGGACAAAACGGACCGTGCCAGCCACTCGTACGCCCCCTGGGCCGTGAACTCCGACTGGCCGCCCCGCAGCAGCAGTCCCGCGGTGGCGAACTCGGGGGCGTCGGCCTGCTCGGCGAGGTAGGGCACCGCGATGCAGCGCATCCCGGCGGCGTGCGCGGCGGCGACACCGGGCGCCGCGTCCTCCACCACCACGCAGTCGGCCGGGGGCGTGCCGAGCCGTCGGGCCGCCTCCAGGAACACGTCCGGCGCGGGCTTGCCGCGGGCGACCTCGTCGGCCGACACGACGGTGCGCAGCCAGGCGTCCAGCCCGGTGCCGGCCAGCACCGCCTCGATCGCGCCGGGCGAGGACCCCGAGGCCACGGCCATCGGCACACCCTCGCCGGCCAGCAGCTTCACGAACGTGCGCATCTCCGGGTAGGCGGGCGTGCAGAGACGGGCCAGCTCCAGGTAACGGTCGTTCAGCTCGTCGAGCAGTTCGGCGCGGGGCGCGCGGATGCCGTAGCGCGTCCGCAGCAGCCCGAGCGTCTCCCACGTGCTGAGACCGACGTACCGCTCGTGGTCCGGCCAGGTGAAGCCGGGGACGCCGTGCGCGGCGAGCAGCCGGCGCGACGCCTCGTAGTAGTTCGGCTCGCTGTCCACCAGCGTTCCGTCGAGGTCGAAGATGACCGATACGCCGCCCAGGCCGCTCATGGGGCCAGGATGTCAGAACGTCTGGTCTAGACCTGGACCGGCCGGCTGCTACCGTCACCCCCGGACGGCACAGGACCGAGAGGGGACACAGCGGTGGCGGACGGCAGCACGCGGCGGGCGTTCATCGGGTCGTTCACGGCGGCCGGCGGTCCCGGGATCGTGACGGCGGCCGTGGCCCCGGACACCGGCGCGCTGACCTGCCTGAGCAGTACGGCCGGCCTGCCCGACCCCTCGTATCTGGCGGTGGCGCCCGGCGGGGAGGCGCTGTACGCCGTGAGCGAGACCACCCGCGGCGCGGTGGCCGCGTACCGGGTGAGGGGCGACCGGCTCGAACAGGCCGGGCCGCCGGTGCCCGTCGACGGGAGCGGGCCGACGCACCTCAGCCTCTTCGCCGGTCACGTCCTGACCGCCAACTACGGTTCCGGCAGCGTCACCGCCGTTCCCGTGCGCGCCGACGGCACCCTCGCGCCGGCCGCGTCCGGGGTGCTCCGGCACACCGGCTCGGGCCCGCACGTCCACCGTCAGCAGAGCCCGCACGCCCACCAGGTGCAGCCCGACCCGAGCGGGCGGTGGGCCGTCAGTGTCGACCTCGGCACGGACTCCGTCCGCGTGTGCGCCCTGCGCGACGGCCGCCTCGAAGTGCACCGGGAGATCGCCCTGCGCCCCGGCTCGGGACCGCGCCACCTGGCCTTCCACCCGGACGGCGAGCACGCCTACGTTGTCAACGAGCTCACGCCCACCGTCACCGCCTGCCGCTGGGACGCCGCCGCCGGCTCGCTCCAGCCGCTGACCGAGACGCAGGTGCTGCCCGCCGCGCCCGCCGGGGACGCCTACCCGTCGGGCATCGCCGTCTCTCCCGACGGCCGCTTCCTGTGGACCGCCACGCGCGGCGAGGACGTGCTGTCCGCGTTCGCCGTCGACGGGGAACGGCTGCGGCTGCTCGGGACGGTGCCCTGCGGCGGCCGCTGGCCGCGGGCGCTCACCGAGCACGCCGGATACCTGTACGCCGCCAACGAGCACTCCGGGCGGGTCGTCTGGTTCGCCGTCGACCCGGCCACCGGACTGCCACACCGCCGGGGCTCACTTGAGGTACCGGCCGCGTCCTGCGTCGTCTTCGGCTGAGCCGCCGGCGGGGCGTGGGACGTCCGTGGGGCGCCGGCCGTTCGTTGGGCGCGGGGCGTCCGTGGGGCGCCGGCCGTTCGTCGGGCGCGGGGCGTCCGTGGGGCGTCAGCCGACCGTCGGGCCCTGTTCGTCCGCCGAGCCTCGGCTGACCGTCAGGATCCGGTCGATCGCGGGGCTTCCGCCGTCCGCCGGGCTTCCGCCGTCCGCCGGGCCTCGGCCGTCCGTCGGAGGCTGCGGCCTGCCGCTGCCGCTTCCGTCCGGTGCGGGCCGCCGACGCCGAAGGGCCCGCTCCTGGCGCGGAGCAGGCCCTTTCGGTCTTTCCGGCCGTGGGGCGTGCGGGTCAGCGGACCGGCGCGCCCTGCGGCTGCTGCGGGGCGATGCCCAGCGCGGACGTGTACTTGGCGAGGGCCAGCTTGCCGATCGCCGGGTACGGGCCGAGCGCCTCGGCGGCGGAACAGCCCACCTCCTTGGCCGCCTCCTCGATCAGGCCCGCGTCGATCTCCGGCCCGATCAGGTACGGCGCGAGCGCCAGCTGCTGCGAGCCGGAGGACCGCAGCTGCTCGGCGACGTCGGCGATGGAGCCGTCCTGGTCCAGGGCCGCCGCCATCACCGGCACGGCCAGGCGCGCGGCGAGCAGCATGCCGGTGATCCCGGCCGCCTGCACGGCCTCGTCGCCGCCCACGGACGCCAGGATGATGCCGTCCGCCGCGGTCGCCACGGTGAACAGGCGAGCGCGGTCGGCGCGTGCCAGACCGGCCTCGGACAGGCGCACGTGCAGTCCTTCGGCCAGCAGCGGGTGCGGGCCCAGCACGTCGGTCAGGTCGGCCGCGACGCGGCTGTCCATCACGGCCTGGCGGATCCGGCGCAGCAGCGCGCTGTCCGGTCCGGCGAGCAGCGGCACGACGACGGCGACGGGGCCGTCGGGCTCCTTGACGTCCTCACCGGCGGCCTTGGCCTGCTCGTAACGGGCCGTGCGCTCCTCGCCGGCGTGCGCGAGCACGGCCTGGAGCGTCGGGAAGTCCGCGTCGTCCCCGTCCAGGTAGCCGATCCTGGCGTCCAGGCCGGGCAGTTCGGAGCGGGCGATGCTCACGACCTCCTCGGCGAGGCCGCGGGTGGCGGTGCCGGGCGCGCCCGGCACCGCGAGGACGAGCGCGGGCGCGCCCTCGGGAGCCGCCACGGGTTCGGGGCGACGGTGCCGCCCGGGCTGGCGGGGGCGCGGCATTCGTACTGGCAGGCCGGACGCGGGCCCAGTGGGGGAGCTCATGGCGCCGCATGTTACTGGCTTCCTGGGTTCCTCTGTTCGGGGAGGGTGCAGGTGAGCGGTATCCGTCCGGTTTTGTCTGATGACTTACGTGCGGATCACCGCTGATCCCCGTGCGAACCAGGCGGTTTGCGCACCACAAGGATCAGTCTCCCATTGCGGTCACTACGGACAACAGTGCCTCGTCGCTCGGCAGTGGGAGCGCGCCGGCCGCCAGGTCCGTCGCCATCCGCACGCAGCCCCGCAGCGGATCGCCGGCGGCGGGCACCTGGCGTGCGTGCGGCAGCAGCGTCGACAACTCCTCCCGCAGCGGTACGAGGAGAGCGTCTCCGATCTTGAACAGGCCGCCGGTGAGGGCGACTTGGGGCTCGCCGTCGGCCGGGCACACGGCGGCGGCCGAGTCCGCCATGTGCCGGGCCGCCGTGCGCAGCACGTCCGCGGCGACCGGGTCGCCGTCCGCGCAGGCAGCCACCTGGGGTGCGAAGGAGGCCAGGACGGCGGGGCGGTCCGGGCGCGGATAGAGCTTGCCCGGCAGTTCCGGCACGGGTCCGAACGACTCCTCGGCGCGGGCCAGCAGCCGGGCGGACCCGCCGGGCCGGCCGTCGTACGCGCGCAGCGCCGCCTCCAGTCCGGCCCGCCCGATCCAGGCGCCGCTGCCGCAGTCGCCCAGCAGATGCCCCCAGCCGTCCGCGCGCCGCCAGCGCGTCAGGTCGGTGCCGATGGCGATCAGCCCCGTGCCGGCGGCGATCACGGCACCGGGCCGGGGTCCGAGGGCGCCGACGTACGCGGTGACCGCGTCGGCGGCCAGTGCGACCGTCCGCACGCCGAACTCCCGCCCCAGCGCGGCGGGCAGCTCCGCGCGCAGCGCGGCGCCCAGGGTGGCGAACCCGGCGGCGCCGACGACTGCCGTGGCCGGGGCGGCGATCCCGGCCTCGGCGGTCAAGTCCCGCACCATGGGCACCAGTTGCTCCATCAGGTGCCCCGGTTCGATGCCCCGGGCGCCGGTGCGCACCGGCGCGCGCGACTCCCGCCGTCCGAGCTCCCCGCGGTCCACCGTCCCCACGACGACCCGCAGTCCCGAACCCCCGGAGTCGACGGCGAGGAAGCCGGCCGGACCGCGACCGCTCACGGCAGGCGCCAGTCCACCGGCTGTCCGCCCTGTCTGATCAGCAGATCGTTCGCCCGGCTGAAGGGCCGGGAGCCGAAGAAGCCGCGGTCGGCCGACATGGGGGAGGGATGGGCGGACTCCACCGACGGGAGACTTCCGAGCAGCGGACGCAGGTTGCGGGCGTCGCGGCCCCACAGGATCGACACCAGCGGCTTGCCGCGCGCCGCCAGGGCGCGTATCGCCTGCTCGGTGACCTCCTCCCAGCCCTTGCCGCGGTGCGCGCCCGGCTTGCGCGGGGCGGTGGTGAGCGCCCTGTTGAGCAACAGCACTCCCTGCCGCGTCCAGGGCGTCAGATCGCCGTTGGAGGGCTGGGGCACTCCCAGGTCCGTGGTCAGCTCGCGGTAGATGTTGAGGAGACTGCCGGGCAGCGGACGCACCTCCGGCGCCACGGAGAACGACAGCCCCACCGCGTGTCCCGGTGTCGGATAAGGGTCCTGTCCGACGATCAGGACCCGGACCTCGTCGAACGGCTGCTGGAAGGCCCGCAGGACGTTCGGTCCGGCCGGGAGATAGGTGCGTCCGGCGGCGATCTCCGCGCGCAGGAAGTCGCCCATCTCGGCGATCCGTCCGGCGACGGGTTCGAGGGCCTTCGCCCAGCCCGGTTCGACGATTTCGTGCAACGGTCGTGATGCCACGGGCGTCACCCTACTGCCGTACGGGCAGCGGTGATCAACCCTTGGCCGAGAGCGTGTGGTCCCCCCGTGCGGCTCATCCCACCACCGCGGCCCGCACGCACAGCACGTCCGGCAGGTGGGACGCCAACTGCCGCCAGCTGTCGCCGTCGTCGGCGGACGCGAACACCTCGCCGTTGCGGTTGCCGAAGTACACGCCCGCCGGGTCGGCGTCGTCGGTGCACATCGCGTCGCGCAGCACGGTGCCGTAGTGGTCCTCCTGCGGCAGGCCCGCCGACAGGGGCTCCCAGCTCCGGCCCGCGTCCGCGGTGCGGAAGACCCGGCACCGGTGGCCGGCGGGCACCCGGTCGGAGTCCGCGTTGATCGGGAACACGTACGCCGTGTCGCCGCGGCTCGGGTGGGCGGCGACCGCGAAACCGAAGGTGGACGGCAGGCCCTCGCCGATGTCCGTCCACTGCCCGCCCGCGTCGTCGCTTCGGTACACACCCCAGTGGTTCTGCAGATACAGGCGGTCCGGGGCCGTCGCGTCCCGGGCGACCTTGTGCACGCACTGGCCGAACTCCGGGTTCGGATCCGGCAGGAACACCGCCGACACCCCGGAGTTGGACGGAGACCAGCTCGCGCCGCCGTCGCTGGTGCGGAACACGCCGGCCGTCGAGACGGCGACCGTCACCGACCGCGGGTCGCGCGGGTCGGTGAGCACGGTGTGCAGGCCCTCGCCGCCCCCGCCGGGCACCCACTGCGACCGCGTGGGGTGCTCCCACAGCGGACGGACCAGTTCGAAGCTCTCCCCGCGGTCCTCCGAGCGGTACAGCGCGGCCGGTTCCGTGCCCGCGTACACCACGTCCGGCTCCGCGGCGGCCGGATGCAACTGCCAGACCCGCTCCAGCGATGCGCCGGTGTCCTGGGGGAACTTGACGGCCGGCCGGGACGGCTCGGTCCAGGTGCGGCCGAGGTCGTCGGAGCGGAACACCGACGGACCCCAGTGCGAGCTGTCGCCGCCGGCCAGCAGCCGCGGACGGTCGCCGCGCGTGTCGATGGCCACCGAGTACACGGCCTGCGCGTTGAAGTACGGGCTGTCGTCGAACGCCCAGGCGCCTCCCCGCCTGCGCGCGATGAACAGGCCTTTTCGTGTGCCCACAGCGAGCAGTACCTCGGTCATGCCGATCACCTCCGGGACGTCTTCGTCTCCATCGCGATCAGTCTGCACCCCGCCACTGACAGTCACCCCGCCGAACGGCGTCACCGCAGGTGGGGGCGGTGATTCCGGCGTGAAGCGACTGGCGGCGGGGCGCTTCGGTGACGGCGCTCGGGCGGGCGGCGGGCGTGTGCGGCCCGCGAGCCGGGGGACTCGGCCTGAGCATCCGGGGAACCTCGCCCGTATGGGAAGGCGGTCGGGGGAGGGTCGTGCGCTCATGAGGAGGGTGCCTTCGATGGCGTTGCGTGGTCCGAAGGTGTGGCTGTGGCGCTGGCGGCGCAACCCGCTCAGGCGCCGCGCCGACGCGGTGGAGGCCTGGGTGGTGCTCGGCACCTGGGTGCTCACCGTCCTGGCGGGGGTGCTGGCCGGTCTGACGGCGACCGGGTCCGTCGAGGACGGGCTGGCCCGGGAGCGCGCGGAGTGGCGTCCGGTCGTGGCACGGCTGGCGGAGAAGGCGCCCGGAGCGGCACCCGCGCACCCCGGCGCGGCGAACCCCGAGCAGGTGTGGGGGAAGGTGCGCTGGACGGCACCGGACGGCTCGGCGCACACGGGCCGGGTCCGGGTGCGGCCCGGCAGCGCCGCCGGCAGCACCGTCAGCGTGTGGACCGACGCGCAGGGCCGCCTGGTGGCCGAGCCCGCCACCGTCTCGCAGGCCAGGCTGCGGGCCTCGCTGATCGGCGCCCTCGTGGGGGTGAGCGCCGCCATGGCGCCCCTGGCCTGCGGCCGCGTCCTGCGGGGCCGCCTGGAACGCCGCCGGATGGACCAGTGGGACGCCGAGTGGGCGCGCTTCGGCCCCCTGTGGGGACGCAAGACGAGCTGACCGCGGCCCGCCGGCCGCACGCGGCGCGGTGCCGGTCGACGGCGCCCCGCGGGCCGGGTCGGCGGTGCCGCAGCACGTCCTGCGGCACCGCCGACCCGGAGGTCCGCCGACCCGGAGGTCCGCCGACCCGGAGGTCCGCCGACCCGGAGGCCCGGAGGCCCGGAGGTCCGCCGACCCGGAGGCCCGGAGGCCCGGAGGCCCGCCGGCCCGGAGGCTCAGAAGCAACAATGCGTCAGAAGCCCTGCGGCAGCGAGCGTTCCAGGATCGCGTTCAGGGCGGCCCCGTCGGGCAGCGTGCCGAAGGCGTGTCCCCAGTCGCCGCCCAGCCGGGTCGCGCAGAAGGCGTCGGCGACGGCGGGCGGGGCGTGCCGGACCAGAAGGGCGGCCTGCAGCGTCAGGGCCATCAGCTCCACCAGCCGGCGCGCGCCGGCCTCGGAGCCCGTGGCCAGCAGACCTTCGAGCCGGGCGACGGCGGCGTCCAGCCGGGCGTCCGCTCCCCGCGCCAGGGCCAGTTCGCCGAACAGGGCCTGGGCGGTGGCCGGTTCGCGCCGGAGCGCCCGCAGCACGTCGAGGGCGTTGACGTTGCCCGAACCCTCCCAGATCGACAGCAGCGGCGCCTCGCGGTAGTGACGGGGCATGCCCGACTCCTCCACGTAGCCGTTGCCGCCCAGGCACTCCAGGGCCTCCGCCGTGAAGGCCGGACCCCGCTTGGTGACCCAGTACTTGCCGACGGCCGTGGCGATCCTGCGGAACGCCGTCTCCTCCGCGTCCCCGCGCACCGCGCGGTCGGCCGCGCCGGCCAGTCGCAGCGCGAGCGTGGTGGCCGCCTCCGACTCCAGCGCCAGATCGGCCAGCACGTTGCGCATCAGCGGCTGGTCGATCAGCCGCGCCCCGAAAGCGCTGCGGTGACGCGCGTGGTGGCCGGCCTCGACCAGGGTCTTGCGCATCAGCGCGGCCGACATCATCACGCAGTCCAGGCGGGTGCAGTTGACCATCTCGATGATCGTCTTGACGCCGCGGCCCTCGGGCCCGACCAGCCAGGCGACGGTCCCGTCGAACTCGGGCTCGGAGGAGGCGTTGGACCGGTTGCCCAGCTTGTCCTTCAACCGCTGGATGCGGAAGGTGTTGCGGCTGCCGTCGGGCAGGATGCGCGGCACCAGGAAGCAGGACAGCCCCTGCGGGGCCTGCGCCAGCACCAGGAAGACGTCACACATCGGCGCCGACGTGAACCACTTGTGCCCGCGCAGCGTGTACACGCCCTCCTCGGCGGTCGGCGTCGCCGTGGTGGTGTTCGTACGGACGTCGGAGCCGCCCTGCTTCTCCGTCATCCCCATGCCAGCGAGCAGGCCCCGCTTCTCGGTCGGCACCTTCAGGCCGGGCTCGTACTCGCGGCCGGTCAGCAGGGGTTCGTAGACCTTCGCCAGGTCCGGCTGCGCCCGCAGCGCGGGCACGGCCGCGTACGTCATCGACGTCGGACAGCCGTGCCCGGCGTCGGTGTGTCCCCACACCAGGCCCCCGGCGGTCCGGGCGACATGGGCGCCGGGCCGGTCCTCGGCCCACGGCGTGCCCGCCAGGCCCTCGGCCACCGCGGCCCGCATCAGGTGGTGCCAGCTCGGATGGAAGTCGACCTCGTCGACGCGGTTGCCGTACCGGTCGTGCGTGCGCAGCACCGGCTCGTGGACGTTGGCCAGCTCGGCCCACTCCTGCACCTCGGCGCTGCCGGCGCGCAGCCCCAGCCGCCTGATGCCCTCCTCGGCCCAGCCCGCCCCCTCCCGGCGCAGTCCCTCCAGCAGGGCGGCGTCCTCGGCGGCGTCGTACGGGGTCAGGGGCGGCGGCTGGTTGGTGACGTCGTGGGTGGCGTACGGCGGCTGCGGCTGCGGTGGCGCGGGCATCGAGACCATGCCGCCATGTTGCACCTTTCCTGCGACTGTAGCAATGACGCAACAACACCGGCACGTACAGTACGTGCCCATGCGGATGAACGTGCCGGTGCCGCCCGGCGAGGTGGAACTGCGGCCGCTGTCCGCGCGCTCGGTCGTGCTCAGCCTGCTGCTGGGCGCGCACCCTCCTCAGCTCGCGGTCAAGGACCTCGTCCGCGCGGTGGAGCCGTTCGGGATCGGCGGTTCCACGCTCCGGGCCGCGCTCAGCCGGATGGCGGCGGCCGGCGACCTGCGCCGCACCGATGGCGTCTACCGGCTCAGTGAGCGTCTGCTGGAGCGGCGACGGCGCCAGGACGAGGCGGTGCGGCCGCGCACGCGCGCGTGGGACGGCGACTGGGAGACGGTGGTCGTCACCGCCACGGGCCGCGGCGCCGCCGAACGCGCCGGCCTGCGCGCCCACCTGGCCGAGCTGCGCCTGGCCGAGCTGCGGGAGGGGGTGTGGCTGCGACCCGCCAACCTGAGCCGGCCCGTGCCGGACGATCTGGAGCCGGTGGCCCAGCGCTTCACCGCCCGCCCCGAAGGGTCCGCGGCCGCACTCGCGGCCCGGCTGTGGCCACTCGACGCCTGGGCGGCCACCGCCCGCGCCCTGCTCGCGCACCTGGCCGGCGCGCACGACCCGGCCGACCGCTTCACCGCCTTCGCGGCGGTGGTACGCCATCTGCTCGCCGACCCCGTCCTGCCCGCCGAACTCCTCCCCGCGGAGTGGCCGGGCGCGGCCCTGCGCGCCGCCTACGCGGAGTACCGGCGCGAGATCGCCGGCTCGCTGGGACGGTGAGGCCCTCCGCGGGACCCGGTCACGCGGGGCGTGGGTGACGACAGGACGGCCGTACGAAGCGCCGTGCGGGGGCGCTTCGTACGGCCGGGATCACCGTGGGGGAGCGGTGGGGCTACTTGTAGGTGATGTCCGAGGACGAGTACTTGCAGTACGTGCCGTCGGCGTCGCTGCCGTTCTTGGTCGGCTCCGCGCCCGTGTTGTTGCCGATGTACTTCTGGCAGGGCACGATCTTCTTGCTGCTGTCCCCGACGATCGTGATCTTCTTCAGGGTCGCGCTGTCGCCGTAGTTGGTGTTGATTCCGACGAGCGCGCTGCCCTTGTAGGTCGCCTCGATGGTGTTGAGGTTGATGGTCCGCTTGTACTGCTTGGAGCAGTTGCCGCACGAGCGGACCAGCTTGCCGAAGTTCTGCACGGCGAAGTTGGAGACGTTGAGCGTCCCGGCGCCGTTGAACTGGAACACCTTGTCGCTGGCCTCCTTCGCGCCGCCGCCGGAGACGGTGTACACGTTGGAGGACGAGGAGCCCAGGAACGTCGCCGCGTCCTCACCGACGTCCTCCCACCACACGTTCTGCAGCGTGCAGCTGCCCTCGCAGTGGATGCCGTCGGCGGCGGGCGCGCCGATGATGACGTTCTTCAGGACGGTGCCGGGAGCCAGGTCCAGGATCGGGTCCTGGCTCTCGCTCTGGCCGCCGGTGCCGAGATCGCCGCTGCCGTAGAGGCGCTTCATCCCGTAGTCCTTGGTGCCGGAGACCGAGATGGTGGCGGTGACCGCCTGACTGCCGTTGGCGGCGGGCCAGGTGGCCGCGGCGGCCGGGGTCAGCGCCCCCTCTGTCATGATCATGACAGCAGAAAGGCCGACGGCGGTCAGTGCCCCGGTCAGGGCGCGCCGACGGGCGCGTACACGTGCTGGTGAAGCCATGTCCCGATGCCTTCTTCCAGTTGGGGGGTGGACAAGTGGGGGGTGGGGTGGAGCGGTGGGGGGTTGGTGGGCGCGGGTCAGATCTTCCCGGTGCCCGCGCCGGCCGTCACCGAGGCCACCACGCTCGAGGCGGGCTCGGCGGTGTAGCTGTAGGGCGGGCTGGTGAAGGTGCCGACCTGCGAGATCTCGGTGGCGGCTCCGCCGAGGTCGTTGCCGCGCAGGTTGGCGTACCCGTCCTGGTCGCTGTCCCGGTTCGTGGTGACCGCGACCTGCGTCGAGCGGAAGACGTTGTTCTCGACCAGCATCTGGGCGCCCATGTGCGAGTGGCAGGCGGTCGAGGCCCCGACGACGTAGTTGTCGTAGAAGTGCCCGGTGCCGAAGCGCAGGCTGGGGATGCGCGAGTTGACGTTGTTGAACCAGTTGTGGTGGTACGTCACGTGCAGATGCCCGGTGTCCTCGCTCGCGTTGCTGTCGCTGTGGCCGACGAGCGAGCCCTTGTAGTGGTCCTTGAAGGTGTTCCAGGACACGGTGACGTTGTCCGAGGCGTGCGTGATGTCGAGCAGGCCGTCGTAGTAGTCCTTGCCGTGGTCCAGGTCGGAGGACAGGGTGTTGTGGTCGATCCACACCTTGGTCGACTGCTGGACGGTGATGGCGTCGGTGCCGACCGCCTTGCTGATGTTCAGGTTGCGGACGACGACGTTGGTCGCCTTCTTCAGCCGCAGCCCGCCGCCGGTGAACCCGGACGACGAACCGACGCCCAGGACCGTGGTGTTGGACCCGACGTCGACCTGACCGCTCAGCGAGATCGTGCCGTTGACCTTCACGACCTTCGCCGTGCTGCCGCTCACGGCCGACTTGAAGGCGTCCAGTGTCGAGACGGTGACCGCGGTGGCGCTGCCGCCGCCGGTCGTCCCGGCGCCGTAACCGATCGGCGACGACTCGGCCGCGCCGGCCGACTGCGGCAGGGCGAGGACGGCCGCCGTCGCGAGGGCGGCCGCGGCGGCCGTCACCAGTGAGGCCCTTTGCGCGTGTGTACGTGGGGGGCGAGTACGCATGCGGGTGCGTCCTTTCAGGGGACTTGATCGACGTGTACGTGAACGATGTACGCCATGTTGAACGCCGCGCGCGAGCAGAGCGGCCATTCGGGCCCTGTAGGGCGCCTGTCGGTCACTCTGTTGAACGGACCGTAAGGGGTAAGCGCTTTCTGGTCAACGCTTCGCGCGGAACACATTCGGCCGACCCTGGTCGGGGCGGCAGCGGGGCGGGAGGTGCGGAGTCACCTCCGGGGCGGACGTGTGGGAGCGCTCCCCCGGTCCTGGGCGGTCCGGCGCTGCGAGTGCTCCCGCCGACGCCGTCCGGACGAGCGGCCGACGGCCGCGGCTTCACGGTCGCCAAGGGAATTCCGACCAGGGCGGATGGGGCCGCGCATCCCGGGAACTCGGCTGACCCACGATCCGGATCAGCTCGGGAGGCGACGACGTCATGGCAGGGGAGAAGTCGACGAGTGACCTGCCGGAGCCACTGCGCACCACCGTCTCGGCACTGCGCAGGGTGCCCGGCGTCGGGCTGCTGGAAAGGGCGGCCCAAGGAACGCTCGACAAGGTCGAGGCGATCACACCCCGGGGCCGGCGGCTGGCGGTGTACACCGGAGCCGGAGTCCTCGGCGTCGCGGGCGTGGTGGAGTGGCCCGTGGCGATCACCGGAGCGGCCGTGGCCTGGCTGACCCAGCCGCGCCCCGAGGAAGAACACGGCCCTGAGGAGGGGGCGGCCCAGACGTCCGAACCGTCCGAACCGGCCGCAACGGCCGTGCCGTCCGAGCCGTCCGAGCCGTCCACGACTTCCGAGGCGCCGGAGGCGGCCGAGGTCTCCGAGCCCTCAGAGGCAGAGGAGACCGGCAAGGCAGAGGAGACCGGCGAGGCAGAGGAGACCGGCGAGGCAGAGGAGACCGAAAAGGCGCCGGAGACCGCCGAGGCCGCCGAGGCCGCCGAGGCCGCGGAGACGCACGCGCCGACCCCCGCGGTGCTGGCGGCCCAGTCCTCCGGGCACCCCAAGGCGGCCCCGATGGCGTCCACGCCGTCCGACAAGCTGCCCACGCTGCCCGCCGAGACATCGGCCCCGAAGCCGTCCCAGACGCCGGCCGCGAAGGCCCGCGCCAAGCGGGCGGGCGGCACCAAGACCAAGACCAAGGTCAAGACGGCCGCCGCCGAGACCGCCCCGACCGCGCGGCGCGGCCGCGGCAAGGACTGAGGTCCGCCATGGCGTCCGGACTGCTGAGGGTGTCCTCGGCCGCGGCCGGCCTGGCGCTGGCGGGCCCCCGGCTGCTGGCGCGGGGCACCGCGCCGGCCGCCGGGGCGGTGGCAGCGGCAGCGGCCGGGACGGCCAGGGCGGGCGTGCGCGGCGCGGACGCCACCGTCAGGGTCACGCGGGTGGCCCGCAACGCCCTGCCGGGCGGCCATCGCCACTGGCGCTCCGGGCGGCGTGCCCACCTCGCGCTGCGGCCCGCCGAGCCGGACGTCGTACGGCGCGCGGGCGGGACGGCACAGGTGGCGCGGCGGGTGGCGAAGGCGCTGGCCGAACGGCCGGACGTCGCCTACGCCTACTGGGACGGCGGACTGGCCCGCCTGGTGGTGGCCGCGGGCGAGGACGCCGTGACCGACCGGGTCCTGGAGCGGGCCACCGACCTCGCGGAACAGCACGGCCTGGGCGCGGACGACGAGGCGGTGGAGGAGTTCCCGCACCCGGGCGACCCGGCCGGAGTCCGCACCGCCGCGGCCGCCCTGCTGGCCGACGCCGCCGGCATGAGCGCCGGGCTGGCCGGATACGCCCTGCGCCTGCCTGCCTCGCCCCGCCTGGTGACGGCACTGGTGACGCTGCTGCGCGAGAACCCGCGCTTCCGTCGCCTGCTGCGGGAACATTACGGCCGTTCCCGCATGGACCTGATGCTGGCCTTCGTGAACGCTGTCGTCCACGGAGCGGGCCAGACGTCCACCGCGCTGGCGCTGGACGGCGCCCTGCGCGCCTGCCAGCTGGGCGAGACCGTGGCGCGGGCCGCCGCGTTCGACGCGCTGCACGACCGGCTGTGCGTCCCCGAACGCCCCGGCGTGCCGGCGGGCGCCTGCCCACGCCCGCCGCTGCGCGGCTCCCCGGCCCAGGAGTACGCCACCCACGCGGGCACCGGCAGCCTGCTGGGCGCCGCGGCGACGCTGCTGGTCAAGCACGACGTGACGGAGACCGCCGAGGCGGTGCTCGCGGGTTCGCCCAAGGCCGCGCGCTACGGCCCCTCCGCCTTCAACGCCGTCCTGGGCGGCATGCTCGCCCGCGCGGGCATCCTCGTACGGGACACCGAGCGGCTGGGGCAGCTGGAGACGACCGAGTCGGTGCTGCTGCACCCCAGCGCCCTGCGCGGCCCGGGCGCGGGCGCCGACCCGTGGGTCGAGGCGGTCCTCGACGCGGCCCGCACCGCCGGGCTGCGCGTCGTGGTGGTGGACGACCCGGCGCTGGCGGACTTCACCACCCTCGCGGACCACCTGATACCGGCCGACCGTCCGCTGGGCGAGGCGGTGGACGTCCTGCGCCGGCGCGGCGGCGTGCTGACCGTCGCCCGGCCGGAGCCGGCGGAAGCCGCCGACGTGCTGGCGGGGCTGCTGGCCGGCGACGTGGCCGTCGCGCTCGCGGACGGGGACGCCCCGGTGGTGTGGGGCGCCGACGTGGTCGCCCCCGGCGGCCTGCCGGACGTGTGGCGGCTGCTGACCGCGGTGCCGGCCGCCCGCGCCGTCGGCCACAGGTCGCAGACCCTGGCCAAGTCCGGCGCGGCCCTGTCCGGGCTGCTGGTGGCCATCGGCGAGGCCCGCCGCGGTCGCCGTGGCCGCGTCATCCCCGGGCTGCGGCACATCCCCGTCGACGCGAGCGCCGCCGTGGCCCTGCTCAGCGGCGCCCGGGCCGCCCTCGGCGTGGCGGTGGCCCGCACCCCCCATCCCCGGCCCCGGGTGGCCTGGCACGCCCTGGCCCCGGGGGACGTGGAGAGCAGGCTGGCGGACACCCACGAGGAACCGCCGGGCACCTTCGAGAACGCGGCCTCCCGGGTGCGCCGCGCGGCCGCGGCCGCGGGCCGCGTCCCCGTGCTGGCGCCGGCGCGGTGGACGTTCCAGCTCGCCCGCGCGGTACGCAGCGAACTCCACGACCCGCTCACCCCCGTCCTCGCCGTCGGCTCGGCGGCCGAGGCGATCCTCGGCTCCGTCGCGGACGCCCTGCTGGTCGTCGGCGCACTCGACCTGAACGCCGTGGTCGGCGGCGTCCAGCGGCTGCGCGCCGAGCGCGCGCTGGCCGGACTGCTCGCGGAACACAAACAGAAGGCCCGCATCGCCCCGGAGGACGAGGAAAGGGCGACGCGCACCGTGGACGCCGCCAAGCTCCACCCCGGCGACGTGATCGCGCTGCAGGCGGACGACGTCGTGCCCGCCGACGCGCGGCTGCTGTGGGCGGACGCCCTGGAGGTCGACGAGTCGGCCCTCACCGGTGAGTCCCTGCCCGTCGACAAGCAGACCGAGCCGACCCCGCGCGCCGCGGTGGCCGACCGGCGGTGCATGGTCTTCGAGGGCACCACCGTCGTCGCCGGGCACGCCCGGGCCGTCGTGGTGGAGACCGGCGAGCGCACCGAGGCGGCCCGCGCCGTCCACCTCGCCGCCCGCACCCCGCCGGCGGCCGGGGTCCAGGCGCGCCTGCAGGAGATCACCCGCAAGGCACTGCCGCTGACCCTGGCCGGCGGAGCCGCGGTGACCGGGCTGTCGCTGCTGCGCGGCACGCCCATCCGCCGGGCCGTGAGCGGCGGTGTCGCGGTGGCCGTGGCCGCCGTCCCCGAGGGGCTGCCGCTGGTGGCCACCGTGGCGCAGCTGGCCGCCGCCCGCAGGCTCAGCCGGCGCGGCGTGCTGGTGCGGGCCCCGCGCACGCTGGAGGCGCTGGGCCGGATGGACACCTTCTGCTTCGACAAGACGGGCACCCTCACCGAGAACCAACTGCGCCTGGTCCGGGTGGCCGACGCCGACGGCACCGTCCGATCCCCGCGGGAGGCGGCCGACAACACGGTGCTGCGGACCGCGGCACGGGCCTGCCCCCGCCTCAACGGCGGCTCCGGCCGGCCCGTGCACGCCACCGACGAGGCGGTCCTGGACGCGGCCGGCGAGGACCCGGAGTGGACGCAGACCGAGGGCCTGGCGTTCGAGGCCGGCCGGGGCTACGCCGCCGCGGTGGGGTACGCCGCGGACGACGCGCGCCGGCTGGTGGTCAAGGGCGCCCCGGAGACGGTCCTGCCGCTGTGCGCGGACCTGGCCGGCACGGCCTCCGAGACCGCCCACGCGCTGGCCCGCGACGGGCTGCGCGTGCTGGCGGTCGCCGAACGCGTCCTCGACGGCGCCGAGAAGGACCCGGACGTGCTCGGACAGCCGCTGGAGCGGCTACGGTTCACCGGGCTGGTGGCGCTGGCCGACGTGCCGCGGGCCACGGCCACCGAACTCGTGCGCGGGCTGCGCGAGGCGGACGTGCGGCCGGTGATGCTGACCGGCGACCATCCGCAGACCGCGCGGGCCATCGCCGTCCATCTGGGCTGGCCGGAGGACATCGAGGTGGTCACCGGCGACGAACTGGCCGCCGCCGACCGGTCCGAGCGGGCCCGGATGCTGCGCGACACCGGCGTCGTGGCCCGGGTGGCGCCCGAGCAGAAGCTCCAGGTCGTGGAGGCCCTGCGGGACGGCGGCCGGGTGGTCGGCATGGTCGGCGACGGGGCGAACGACGCGGCCGCCATCCGCACCGCCGACATCGGCGTCGGCCTAAACACCCGTGGCTCCGCCGCCGCCCGCAACGCCGCCGACATCGTCCTGACCGAGGACGACCTCACGGTGCTCATCGAGGCCGTCCGTGAGGGGCGCGCCCTGTGGCACAGCGTCGCCGACGCGATCGCGATCCTGATCGGCGGCAACGCCGGCGAGGTCGGCTTCGGCATCCTCGGCACCGTCCTCGGCCGTTCCGCCCCGCTGTCCACCCGGCAGATGCTGCTGGTGAACCTGTTCACGGACCTGTTCCCGGCGATGGCCGTGGCGGTCACCCCGCGCGAGGACCACGAGGACCCCGAGCATCCGCTCGGCACCGCCATGCTCGGCACCCCGCTGATGGAACAGATCCGGCACCGCGCCCTGACGACCGGTCTCGGGGCCACGGCCGCCTGGCTGTTCGGCCGCTTCACGCCGGGCACCGCGCGGCGCTCCACGACGATGGCGCTGTGCGCGCTGGTGGGCACCCAGCTCGCCCAGACCCTCGCCGACCGCCGCGACAGTCCGCTGGTGCGCGTCACCTCCCTCGGCTCCGCCGCCGCCCTGGTCGCGCTGGTGCAGGTCCCGGGAGCGAGCCGGCTGTTCGGCTGCACGCCCCTGGGCCCGTTCGCCTGGGCCGGTGTGCTCGCGGCGATCGCGCTCGCCGTCACCGGCCAACGCGCCCTGCCGCGGCTGGAGGAGACGGTCCTGCGGCTGGCCGGACGCTCCGCCGCCACGGCGCCCGCCGCCGCCCGGTGACACCGGTGCCGGCCGCAGGCCGCAGGCCGTCGGACGTCCTCACGTCCGACGGCCGGCACCCCGGCTGCGGTCCTACGGTCCTGCGGTCCGAGCGGAGGTCAGGCCGTCCGTGGCGCCTCGGCCGTCCGCGGCGCCTCCGCCCCGACGATCTCCTCCGGCGACGTCCGGACCGGTTCCTCGCCGCCGCCGACCGGCAGGCCGACGGACTCGGGGAGGGCCGGACCGGCCTTCGCGGGGAGGTGGTTGAAGAGCAGGTTCAGGACGATCGCGGTGAGGCAGCCGGCGCTGATCCCGCTGTTCATGACCGTCTGGAACCAGTCCGGGAACTTCTCGTAGGCCGTCGGCACGCCGACCGGCAGGACGCCCATCGCCACCGAGACGGCCACCACCGTCAGGTTGCTGTTGCCCTTGAAGTCCACCTGGGACAGCGTCCGCAGGCCGCTCGCCGCCACCGTGCCGAACATCACCAGGCCCGCGCCGCCGAGCACCGGCGCCGGGATCGCCGCGACCACCGCGCCGAGCTTGGGCAGCAGGCCGAGCAGGACCAGGATGCCGCCCGCGGTGGCGACGACCCAGCGGCTGCGCACCCGGGTCATGCCGACGAGGCCCACGTTCTGGGCGTACGCCGTGTACGGGAAGGTGTTGAAGACGCCGCCGAGGACCGTGGACAGGCCGTCGGCGCGCAGCCCGTCGGACAGCGAACGCGGCTGCACCTTACGCCCCGTCAGCTCGCCGACCGCGATGAGGTCACCGGTCGTCTCGGTCATCGTCACCAGCGCCACCACCAGCATGGAGACGATCGCCGACGCCTCGAACGCGGGCGTGCCGAAGTGGAACGGCGTGCTGATGCCGACCCAGTCGGCGTCCGCGACCGCGCCGAAGTCCGTGAACCCGAAGGGCACGGCCACCACCAGACCCACCGCGATGCCGGTCAGCACCGCGATCCGGCTCAGGAACGCCGGCGCGAACCGCTGCACGCCCAGCACCACCAGCAGTACGAAGAGGGCCAGGGCGAGGTTCTTCGGCTCCCCGAAGTCCTTCGAGCCGACTCCGCCCGCGGTCCAGTTGCCCGCGACCGGCAGCAGCGAGATGCCGATGATCAGGATGACGGTGCCGGTGACCAGCGGCGGGAAGAAGCGCAACAGCCTGCCGAAGACCGGCGCCAGCAGCATGATCGCCAGCCCCGCGACGATCACGGAGCCGTAGATCGCGGGCAGTCCGCCGCCCGTCGTGCCGATGAGCACCATCGGCGACACCGCCGCGAACGTACAGCCCTGCATGATCGGCAGCCGCACGCCGAACCGCCAGAAGCCCACACACTGGATGAGCGTGGCGATGCCGCACACCAGCAGGTCGGCGGTGATCAGATACGCCAGGTCGGCGGGCGACAGCTTCATCGCGCTGCCCACGATCAGCGGAACCGCGACGGCGCCCGCGTACATCGCGAGCACGTGCTGCAGGCCGAAGGCGGCCAACTGCCGTGCGGGCGGGACTTCGTCGACGGGGTCGGCGGGATGGAGGGGAGCGGTCGTCGTCATGGGCACTCCAGAGCGGCGGCGGGGAGGGAATCCGGACAGCACGAGACCGTATGTGGCTTGAACAGTTTGTTGATTTCCGGCCTGTTGCCGGTCTGTGTCCCGGCCACCGGCCCGCCTCCGGCCCGCATCCGGCCCGCCACCGGCCCGCCCGCCGGCCCGCCTCCGGTCCGCCCGCCGGTCCATTCGCCGGTCCGCTCCGGCTCGCCCCCGGTCCGTCGGCGCTCCGCCGGGAGGGTGCCGTGCGGGGTGCGGCAGCGCGTGTTCGTTCGTGCGTTAAGTGATCATGCGGTTACGTTGCGTATGTGCTGAACGCATCATTTCTTGATCTCTCCGCTCGTCGCCCCACGGACGGCACGGTGTCCGTGCGGCCCGCCTGGAGGGTCCGGGAGAGCCAGGGACCGGTGACGACGGCCTGGTTCGACGTCCGGCTGGCGTTCGACGACGGCGCCCGGGTCGACGCCCTCGCCGTGGTCCGGGACGGAGGCGTGTGCATCGAGGACGTGAAGGCGCAGCCCGCGCTGTCCCTGGACGACCTCGCGGTGCTCGCCGACTGGCTGGAGGAGCCGCTGGCCGAGTCGTGCGGCGCGGACGGCGAGCCGCTCTGCGCCCCGGGCGAACCCTCCGGAGCACACCGGGCCGGCCCGGCGCCGCGCGGGATCGAGGAGCGGTGGCTGGTGGCACGGGAGTACCGGGCGGCCCAGGAACGGGGCGCCGATCCGGTCCTGGCGGTGATGTGCGCGACCGGCCACAGCCGCCGCACCTCGCTCCGGCTGATCGGCCGGGCCCGCGACGCGGGCCTGCTGACGCCGCGCCACATGCGAAACTGAAGCGTCGGCCCAGTCCCACTGTCCGGGCGCGGTCGGGCTACTTCTGCGGATCCGGCTCCCTGTCGGACTGCCCGCCGTCGGACTGCCCGCCGTCCGGCTGCCCGCCGGTGGCGAAGTACCGTGACAGGTCCGTCTCGCACGGCGTGCCGCCGGACGCCGCCCCGGCATCCGGCGGGAAGCCCAACTCCCAGTCGAGCCGGTAGCGCTTGAACAGCTCGGCGCGCAGGGTCACCGCCGGCATCGGCACGTTCGGCAGCACCATCGTGTAGACGGCGCCCATGAGCAGCGAGCGCAGCATCGGATAGTCCGCGTCGACGTCCCGCGATCCGTGCCGGGCCGCCGTGTCCCGCAGCAGTTCCGCCAGGCGTTGCTGCTCCGGGCACTGCACGAAGCCCTCCGCCTGCAGCAGTCCCGCCATGTGCTGGCGCATCAGCACCGGCCGGTCCCGGGCCAGGCCGAGGATCGCGTCGATGGCCCGCGCCATCCGCTCGCGGCCGTCCTCGGTGCGCGGCTCCCGCTCCAGCCCCTCCTCCAGCGTGCGGTGCATCAGCCGGTGCACGGCGGACTGCACGAGCTGGCGTTTTCCCGGGAAGTAGTACGACACCAGGCCGCGCGCCGAGCCCGCCCGGTCCGCGATGTCGGCGAGCGTCGTGGCCTCGTAGCCGCGCTCTCCGACCAGCTCGACGGCCGCCTGCAGGAGCCGCTCCCGGGAACGTCTCCGCAACTCTTCATTGACCGAGGCGCTGCGCGGGGACATGCTGTAACTCCTGCGTTGACTGGCTGCCAGCCAACTATACTCAGCTGGTCCGCACCGGCCCCCAGAGGGCTGTTCAGGGCTGCCGTCCGTCTGGGGCGACGCGGGGGATCGTCTCAGGCGGGCGGCTGTTTCATTTCCAGCGGCCGGGCCCCGGGGTCAGCCCACGAGGTCCAGCACCGGCCGCAGTCCGTCCGGCCGCTGCCCGGCGGGCAGGTGGTCGACGAAGTGCACCCGGCACCCGAGCGCCGCCGCTCCGCCGTCCGCCCGCCGGTCGTCGCCGACCATCAGCGTCGCGGCCGGCTCGGCGCCCAGTGCCTCGCAGGCGGTCGCGAACAGCCGGGGGTCGGGCTTCTGGACGCCGTGCTCGTACGACAGGACGTAGGCGTCCACGTACCGGTCGAGGCCGTGCTCGCGGAAGACCGGGCGCAGGTCCCAGCCGATGTTGCCGACCACGCCCACGGCGATCCCGCGCTCGCGCAGCGTGCGCAGCACCTCGGGGGCGTCGGGGTAGCAGGTCCACGCCTGCGGCGTCATGTGCCGGTCGTAGAGGGCGTCGTAGAGCCCCGGCTCGGGGAGCGGGACCTGCCGGGCGAGCGCGGTGTAGGCGGCGCGGTGTTCCCCGGCGCTGCGGTCGCGCACCGTCCACAGTCCGGCCGCCTCGGCGGGCACCCGCTCCGGCGCCGACCCGCCCGGCAGCGCCCCCGCCGCCTCCAGGGCCCGCGCCGTCCGCGTCACCTCCGCCTCCGCCGGCGCGATCCCGGCCTCGTCCAGGACCGCACGCAGCCAGGACTCGGCGGACTCGATACGGAACAGGGTGCCGGAGAAGTCGAACAGCACGGCGGTCATGAGCGGATCCTACGGCGCGCCGGGCCCACCGCCGGGCCTCACGGACGCCACCGCTGGTGAGCCGCCACCGCCAGCGCCACGACCATCGCACCCAGCAGCCAGCCGCCCAGCACGTCCGACGGCCAGTGCACCCCCAGCCACACCCGGGTCAGGCCCACCCCGGCCACCGACACCACGACGACGGTCACCGCCGTACGCCACAGGGCGCGGCCCACGCCGTAGTGGTGGAGCAGCCACAGCAGGAGGCCGCAGACGACGGTGGCGGTCAGGGCGTGGCCCGAGGGGAAGGCCGCGTAGTGGGCGGAGTCGACGGGGTCCCGCCACACCGGCCGCGGGCGGTCCACCGCGGCCTTGAGGGACTGCTGCAGCACGGTGCCCACCGCGCTCACGGCCACCAGCCAGCCGGCCGTCCACCACGCCGAGCGCCGCCACACCAGCCACACCGCGACGGCCGCGCACAGCAGGCGCATCGTCGTCGGGTCCCAGACCCAGTCCGTCAGGACGCGGCAGACATGGGTCAGGCCGGGATCGTCGACCGCCCAGCGGTGGGTGGTGCGGGAGACGTCACCGTCGAACCCGGTCAGCGGACGCCAGCGGGCCGCGACCAGGATCAGCAGCAGCGCCGAGCACAGCGCGAGGACGGTCGCGGCGCGAAGGGCGGTACGCGGGGCCGCGGGACGGGGCGGGGAGTCGACGGACTGGGTGTGCATGGGCTGATCCTCGTCGACGTCCGGGGCGGGAGGCGAATGCCGCCTGGGATCCCGGCTACCCCGAGGCCCGCGATACAGGCCCGGACGCCACGCGCACCGGCGCCGCGGGCGGCACCGCACCGCTCTGCCCCGAAGCGGCCGGAGCGGCGCCGGCGACGGCCGCGAAGCGCGGACATGCCACGGCCGGCCGGCACCGGATCACAGGGCGACCAGCATCGCCAGCATCGCGATCCCCATCGACAGCCGGCACGCCCGCGACAGCTCCGGCCGGTCGCCCCACCCCGCCGCCGCGCTGCCCGCGCCGGCGGGTACCAGCCGGACACCGGAGCGCAGGACGTAGCCCGTGAAGTACAGCAGCAGGGCGCCCGTCACGAGCGGGACCCCCGAGGCGGCGCCGTGTTCCGTGTGGTGCCCGGGGGAGCCGGCCATCACGACCGCCATGTAGACCATGGCCGAGGTGCCGACCAGGTGGTGCAGATGGTGCACGCTGGTCCGCGCCGCCCACAGGGCGCGCAGCGAGGCCACGCCGAACACGCCCGCGTAGACCGGCCACGTCCACGCCGGCGGGCTGAACGCGGCCGCCGGCACGGCCATCGCCGCCATGCCGAAGCCCATCAGCGCCTCGCCGCCCGCGGCCCGGCGCTGCTCCTCGACGGTGCTGCGCATCCGCAGCAGGCAGTAGGCGCCGGTCGCCGCACACAGCGCGACCAGCAGCCAGCCGTACGAAGCCGCTCCGTGCACTCGCGCCTCCCCGCTCGACGGTGTCGGTGCCGGACAGTGCGTCGATGCCCTCGCGACGCGGCGCGCACGCGAGCGCAAGGGTGTACACGGGGAGCGCCGGACGGAGCACGGCAGGTCACCGTATGCGTTTTACGAGTAAAACACCTGCTAATCTTGTACGTATGATCAGTGCGCCTCCTGCCCCCGCGACCCCGCGCGTCCGCCGCCTCCCGCTCGCCGGCGTGCTGCGTGTGGGCCGGCCCTCGGACATCTGGTTCAAGCCCGCCCTGAGCGTGATCGTCTCCGTCGCGCCGCCCAACCTGCTCCTGCTGGCGCTGGGCCGGCTCGACCTGGCGATGTACACGATGGCCGGATCGCTGTGCGCGCTCTACGGGCACAACCGCCCGTACGCGGCCCGGGCCCGGGCGCTCGCCTGGGTGGTCCTCGGCATGGTCGGCGGCCTCGCCGTCGCCCTGGTCACCGCCTCCGTCACGACCGGCGCCGTCGTCCCCGTGGCCGTCGGCGCGCTGCTGGCCGCGGCGCAGAAGGCGCTGTGCGACGCGACCCGCATCGGCCCGCCCGGCAACGTGGTCCTCACCTTCATCACCTCCGCCTCCCTCTTCGCCCCGCAGACCCTCGGCCAGGTCCCCGGCCACCTCGCGCTGGCCCTCGCGGCGGGTGCCTGGGCCTGGATCGTCGGCATGGCGCCCGCCCCGGTGCGTCCGCACGGCCCGGAGCGCCGGGCCACCGCCCACGCCCTGAACGCCGCCGCCTCCTACGCCGAGAGCCACCGCGAGGACCCGCACGGCCGGGCCCGCGCCGCCGCGGCCGCCGCGGTCCAGGCCGCCCGGCACACCCTCCTCAGCCTCGGCACGCGCTCCACCGGCACCCGGCACGCCCTCGAACGGCTCGTCGTCCGCGCCGAGGTCGCCCTCGCCGCGCCCGCCGACACCGACCCGCGGCGGCTGCGCGACTGGGCCCGCGGCCTGCGCGGCACCGGCCGCATCCCGCAGCCGCAGCCCGGAGCGCCGCAGACCGAAGCCGACGAACTCCTCGGCACGGACGCCGAGCCGGCCGCGCCGCACCGCGCCTGGTGGCACCACCTCGGCCCGCTCGCCCCGATCGCCGCGCGCACCGCCCTGGGCTGCGCCCTCGCCGGCTACGCCTCCCTCGCCCTGGGCGTCGGCCGCCCGTACTGGGCCCTGGTCACCGCCGCCTCGCTCTACCAGGCCAACCTCGCCCTCACCTTCGGCAGGGCCGTCCAGCGCGTCGTCGGCAACCTGGCCGGCGTCCTCCTCTTCGCCGCCGTCGTACCGCTGGCCCACCTGGGGCAGGCGGCCCTGGTGCTGTGCTGCCTCGCCTTCAACTTCGGCGCCGAGGCGCTGATCGGCCGCAACTACTGGCTCGGCAACGTCTGCGTGACACCGATGGCGCTGCTCATCACCGAGTTCGCCGGCTTCCAGCAGCCGGGGCGGCTGATCACCGAGCGGGTGGCGGACACCGTCGTCGGCGCGCTGGTCGGGCTCCTCGCCGGGGTGGCCGTCACCAACCGGCGCGTGGCCGACCGCGTCGAGCCGGCCCTGACCGCCGTCGAACGCTCCCGCGAGCGCACGGCCCGCCTCCTCGCGGAACCGGCGCCCGCCCCCGCGGCCCTGGAGGCCGCCCGCCGCGGCCTCGCCGCCGCGCTGACCGACCTGCGCGCCACGGTCGACGCCGCGTCCGGCGAGTGGTGGCAGCGCGCGCTGCCCCAGGAGAGGGTGATGCGCGCCGAACAGGCCGGACACCGTACGCTCGCCGCGACGGTACGACGCCAGGGACTGCACCTGGACGGGGACAAGGCAACGAGCACGGAGGGCATTCGGCCATGACGGGGACCGCAGCGGGCGCACGGAACACGACCGGGGGCGACACCGTCTCGGCGGTGGTCCGGCAGTGGCGGGCCGTCCACCCGGAGCTCGACACCGGGCCGATGGAGATCATCGGCCGCATCAACCGCTGCTCCGCCCTCCTGCAGCAGGCCGAGGACGCCCCACTGCGCCGGGCCGGGCTCAGCCGGGCCGAGTTCGACCTGCTGGGCGCGCTGCGCCGCACCGGCCACGAACTGACCCCCAGCGAGCTGGCCCGCGAGACCTTCTCCTCCGGCGCCGCCGTCACCAAGCGCCTCAAGCAGCTGACCGAGCGCGGACTGGTCGAGCGCCGCGGCGACACCCGCGACCGCCGCGTCGCCCACGTGCGCCTCACGGACGCCGGCCGCGAGCTGGTCGACGGCATCCTCCCCGAGCAGCTCGCCTACGAGACCGCCGTGCTGTCCGTGCTCGACCCGCAGGGCAGAGGGGAACTCGCCGGCCTCCTCGGCGAACTGCTCGGCCGCCTGGAGGGCCGCCTGGACGCCCTGCGCGCCTGAGCCGCCACTGTTCCGCCGTAGCCGTAGCCGTAGCCGTAGCCTCACCCTTGCCGGGAGTGTTCCTCGTCGCAGTAGTCGGATCAGATGCCCGGCCGGTAGCGGATCGGGTGGTCGGCCGGCACCTCCACCAGGACGATGCGCGTCCCGTCCGGGTCCGCGATCCACATCTCGATCAGCCCCCACGGCTCCTTCACCGGCCGCCGCACGATCTGCACGCCCTCGCCGCGCAACTCCTCGTGGGCCGCGGTCATGTCCTCGACCTGGAGCCACAGCCGCAGGGGCGGGGACGGCGGGGTCTCGGCACGGCCCGAGACCTCCAGGAAGCCGCCGCCGAGGAAGTAGACCGTGCCGCGGTCCGGGCCGGTGCCGAACTCGCGGTAGACGGCGAGGCCCAGCTGATCGCCGTAGAAGGCGCGGGACCGCTCGGGGTCGGTGGGGCGCAGGAGGACCCGGCTGCTCAGTACGTGCACCATGCACCGGGAGCCTAGCGGCAGGGTTACTCTCATTCCTGCCCAGCCGTGCCCGAGAGTGGAGAAAGCACCCATGGAGACCGCTGAGACCGCCGCGTCCGCCGCCGGACTGACCTTCCGTGACGCCACCGACGCCGACGTGGACGTGCTCGTCGCGCTGATCGAGTCGGCGTACCGCGGGGACGCCAGCCGGGCCGGGTGGACCACCGAGGCGGACATCCTCCAGGGGCAGCGGACCGACCCGGAGGGCGTGCTCGAGGTCATCAAGTCGCCCGACAGCCGGCTCCTGACGGTGGAACGGGACGGCCGCGTCGTCGCCTGCTGCCAGCTCGAACACCGCGGGGACCACGCCTACTTCGGGATGTTCGCGGTCAGCCCGCGGCTGCAGGGCGCGGGCCTCGGCAAGGTGATCATCGCGGAGGCGGAGCGCACGGCCCGCGAGACCTGGGGCGTGAAGGAGATGCACATGACCGTGATCTCCGTACGGGAGGACCTGATCGCCTGGTACGAGCGGCGCGGCTACCGCCGTACGGGGAGGACGAGCCCTTTCCCGTACGGCGACGAGCGCTTCGGCATCCCGCAGCGGGACGACCTGGAGTTCGAGCTGCTGGTCAAGGAACTCGGCTGACCCCCGGGCCGTGAAGGCGGCCCCGAGGCCGTGAAATCGGCCCCGAGGCCGTGAAGTCGGCCCCGAGGCATCGGCCCCGGGGCTGTGGTGAAGCCGACTCTCAGGCCGTGAAGCGGCCGGTGCGTTTGATCTCCGGGAAGTCGGTGGTCACGCCGTCCAGCCCCAGGGCCCGGGCGAGCCGCAGGTGGTCCTGGGTGTTCACCACCCAGCCGATGATCCGCAGGTCCGCCTTGCGGGCCGCCTCCACGATCTCCAGCGTCAGCCGGCGGATGTTGAGGCAGACGGTCGAGGCGCCGGCCTCGACGGCGCGGTCCACGATGTCGGTGTGGTAGCGGCTGCCGATGAGAGCGGTCCGCACGCCGGGCACCAGCCGGGCGATCTCGGCGACCGCCTCGTCGTGGAAAGAGGACACCTCCACCCGTGGGACCAGGTCCCGGTCGAGCATGACCTGCGCCAGCGCCCGTGCCGCCCGCACGTCCTTGATCTCGGCCTGCAGCGGCGCCGCCACCGCGTCCAGGACCTCCTCCAGGACCGGGACGCGCTCCCCGCGCCCCGCGTCCAGCAGGCGCAGCTCGGCGAGGGTCTTCCCGGCGATCGGGCCGCTCGCGTCGGTCGTGCGGTCCACGTCGGTGTCGTGCATGACGACGAGCGCGCCGTCCTTGCTCAGGTGGAGGTCGAGTTCGATGACGTCGAGGCCGGCCTGCTCGGCGGCGACGAAGGACCGGAGGGTGTTCTCGGGTTCGACGCCCATCACTCCGCGGTGACCGATGGTGAGGAAGTTCAACGTTCGACTCGCTTCCCGTCGACGGCGGCTCGGAGCCCGCCCGGACCGGAGCGGGCGACCGCGCGGGCAGATCCGCAGCCTAGCCGCCCCGCCCCGCGTTGAACCCCGGTCGGCGAGCGGATTGCCGTCCCGTCCCGGCCGAGGGGTTCGGATACCCGGAATCGTCGCGTTCACCGTGACTGACAGGAAAAAGTTCGGTGACGGCGGGGGTTGGGCAGGATAATTTACTGAGGTCCCCCTTGCTGAGGGAAACCTCATGTGTATACCGTCTTCGTACGCGAGGTTCTCCCGTGGAGGATGAGACATGACGGAAATTCTTGTGCAGGCGGCTGTGGAGGAGCAGGTTCCTCCCGCGACCAGGGTGGTCGAGCACCCGGCGTGGCCTGTGCTCAAGGATGCCGTGGAGCTGATCCGGCCATGGCAGTCCAAGGACGGGTCGATCGACTTCGAGGCCGAGGGCGCCCCCGGCCGTGCGGACGCCGAGGCCGCCGTACGGCGTGTCGCCGCGGCGGTGGAGGAGCTCTCCGCGCTGCTCCCGCACGACCGCGCCTACCACGAGGCGCTGGTCAAGGACCTGGAGCGGTGGATCGTCGACGGCTTCCAGGTGCCCGACTTCCTCGACTCGCTGCTGGCCTTCCAGCCCGCCGCCAACCGGGTCGACGGCCTGCAGCACCTGGTCGTCTTCCCGATGTACACGCAGAACGGCAACCCCGACCGCAACCTGGAGGCGGTCGTGCTGCGCATGGTGTGGCCGGACTGGCTGGCCGAGCTGGAGCGCACCCGCTACGACAACCCGCTGTTCTGCGGCATCACGTTCGAGGACTTCACCTCCGGCTACGACACCAACTCCGCCGTGCTCTTCCCGGAGACCATAGCCGTGCGTGAGGCGCCGGAGCGCTTCACCTGGGGCGCGATCTTCTGCGACCGCGAGGCCGCCCGCTTCCGCCGCGTCACCGCGGCCGCCGTCGACATCCTCGGTGTCGAGCTGCCCGAGGACGTCGCCGCGATGGTCCACGACCAGAAGCGCTGCGAAGAGGCGTTCGTGCTGTGGGACATGATCCACGACCGCACCCACAGCCACGGCGACCTGCCCTTCGACCCGTTCATGATCAAGCAGCGCCAGCCGTTCTGGATGTACGGCCTGGAGGAGCTGCGCTGCGACCTCACCTCCTTCAAGGAGGCCGTCGAGCTCCAGGCCGAGGGCGTCCCGCAGGCCCGTGACGTGCAGTACGCGGTGCTGTTCGACCGCATGTTCCGCTTCCCGGTCACCGGCGAGCGCGTGCGCAACTACGACGGCCTCGGCGGCCAGCTGCTCTTCGCCTACCTGCACCGGCACGACGTCGTCCGCTGGACCGACAACAAGCTGTCGATCGACTGGGAACGCGCTCCGCAGGTCACCAACCAGCTGTGCGCCGAGATCGAGAAGCTGTACCGCGACGGCATCGACCGCCCCAAGCTCGTGCACTGGTTCGCCGGGTACGAGCTGGTCTCCACCTACCTCGCCCCGCACCCCGCCTCCCGCTGGGCCAAGGGTCCGCAGGCCCTGGACCTGAACCAGCCGCCGCGGAAACTCGTCGACGACGTGCTTCCGGACGAGTTTCCGCTGAGCATGTTCTATGAGGCCCTCTCCAAGAAGCTGAAGAATGTGATCTCCTCGACCAAGGGCATCACGGCGGAGAGTGCCGAGCGGATCGCCGCGTGAGCGATCGCGCCGTCCGGAGTGAGCCGGAGGGGCGCGTCAGCAGCGGCCGGGGCGGGAGCACACTCGCGCCCTCGCCGCCGACTGCGGCGCCCCTCCGGCGAGCGGGCAAGCAACAGCGGAACACTGCTCAGGAGGCGAAGAACATGGGGAACGGGGCTCTTGGCGGCGCGGTGATCGCGGTCGCCGGTGCGGGCGGACCCGCGGGGCGTGCGACGCTGCTGCGGCTGGCCGAGGCGGGCGCGACCGTCGTCGGCGCGGACAACGACCCCGAGCGGCTGGCGGAGGCCGTGGACGCCGCCCGGTACGCCTCCGGCGGCGCCACCGTCACCGGTGAGCCGGTCGATCTGCTGGATCTGGAGTCGACCCGGGAATGGGCCGCGCACATCGAGAAGGACTTCGGACGCGTCGACGGCCTGGTCCACCTCGTCGGCGGCTGGCGCGGCAGCGAGACCTTCATCAAGACCAGCCTCGACGACTGGGACTTCCTCGAACTGCTGCTCATCCGCACGGTGCAGCACACCTCCCTGGCCTTCTACGACGGCCTCCAGCGCAGCGACCGCGGGCGGTACCTGCTGATCAGCGCCGCCGGTGCTTCCAAGCCGACCGCGGGCAACGCGTCCTACGCCGCCGCGAAGGCCGCCGCCGAGGCATGGACGCTGGCGCTGGCCGACGCCTTCCGCAAGGCCGCGGGCGCCGAGGGCCCGACGTCGGCGGCTGCGATCCTGGTGGTGAAGGCGTTGGTGCACGACGCGATGCGCGCCGAGCGCCCCAACGCGAAGTTCGCGGGCTTCACGGACGTCAAGGACCTGGCCGAGGCCATCGTCGACGTCTGGAGCAAGCCCGCCGCGGAAGTGAACGGAAAGCGTCTGTGGCTGACCGAGCAGCCGTGAACCCCCCGAAGACCGACGCGCGCCGCCGGCACGACCCGGAGGTCCGCGGTTTCGCCAGTGACAACTACGCCGGCGCCCACCCCGAGGTGCTCGCCGCCCTGGCCCTGGCCAACGGCGGGCACCAGGTGGCGTACGGCGAGGACGTCTACACCGACAACCTCCAGCGGATCATCCGCAGCCACTTCGGCGCCACCGCCGAGGCGTTCCCGGTCTTCAACGGCACCGGCGCCAACGTCGTCGCGCTCCAGGCGGTCACCGACCGCTGGGGCGCGGTGATCTGCGCCGAGAGCGCGCACATCAACGTCGACGAGGGCGGCGCCCCCGAGCGCATGGGCGGCCTGAAGCTGCTCACCGTGCCCACGCCCGACGGCAAGCTCACGCCCGACCTGATCGACCGGCAGGCGTACGGCTGGGAGGACGAGCACCGCGCCATGCCGCAGGTCGTCTCGATCACCCAGAGCACCGAACTCGGCACCCTGTACACGCCGCAGGAGATCCGCGCGATCTGCGAGCACGCCCACGCCCGCGGCATGCGGGTGCACCTGGACGGTTCCCGGATCGCCAACGCCGCCGCCAGCCTGGACGTGCCGTTGCGGACCTTCACCAACGCGGTCGGCGTCGACATCCTCTCCCTCGGCGGCACGAAGAACGGCGCGCTGTTCGGAGAGGCGGTCGTCGTCATCGAGCAGGACGCGGTGCGGCGGATGAAGCACCTGCGCAAGATGTCGATGCAGTTGGCGTCCAAGATGCGTTTCGTGTCGGTGCAGTTGGAGGCCCTGTTCGCCAAGGACCTGTGGCTGCGCAACGCCCGCCACGCCAACGAGATGGCCCAGCGGCTGGCCGAGGGCGTGCGCGCGGTGCACGGCGTGGAGATCCTTCATCCCGTGCAGGCCAACGGCGTCTTCGCCCGGCTCCCGCACGACGTGGCCGAGCGCCTGCAGCAGCGGTTCCGCTTCTACTTCTGGGACGAGGCGGCAAGCGTGGTGCGCTGGATGTGCGCGTTCGACACCACCGAGGAGGACGTGGACGCGTTCCTGTCGGCTCTCAAGGAGGAGATGGCAGGCTAGCGCCCCTGTATGCATAGATATGCGGTCACCTGGAAAATCATTGACTCTCGGGTGATCGCATTCCTATGCTCTGCGGACATGGAGCTGATCCAGAACACCCCTGACCTGTCCGCGTATCTCGCCGCTGACGAGGTCATCGACCACCATCACCCGGTGGTGCGGAACGCGGCCGCACGGCTCGCCGGAGGCGTCGAGGATTCGTATGCCTATGCATGCGCCGCCTACGAATTCGTACGCGACGGCGTCCCGCACTCCGGCGACAGCGGCGATCCGCGCGTCACCTGGCGCGCCTCCGACGTCCTGGAGCTGCGCACCGGCATCTGCCACGCCAAGGCCCACGCCCTGGCCGCCCTGCTGCGGGCCGAGGACATCCCCACCGCGCTGTGCTGCCAACGGCTGCGGCATGACGACGGCGGCGGGTACGCCGTCCACGGCCTGGTCGCCGTCCGCTTCAACGGCGCCTGGCACCGGCAGGACCCGCGCGGCAACAAGCCGGGCGTGGACGCCCGGTTCTCCCTGGAGGGGGAACGCCTGGCCTGGGTCCCCGATCCGAAGTGCAGCGAGGTGGACTATCCGGTTCTGTATGCTGAACCGCACCCTGCTGTGCTCGGCGCGCTCCAAGCCGCGCCGGACCGGCCCTCGCTGTGGCGGAACCTCCCCACCGAACTCTGAGGCAAGGCGGACCAGGACCATGACCCTCACGCTCACCGTGTCCGACGAGGTGCGCGCCGTCGCACCCGGCTTCACCCACGTCGCGATCGAGGCGCACGGCCTGGTCAACGGCCCGAGCACGGAGGCCGGCGCGGCCCTCCTGGACGACGCGGCCCGGCGTCTCGCCGCGCGCCTGGACGGACGCCCGCCGCACGAGGACCCGCACATGGCCGCCTGGCGCGCCGTCTACACGGCGTTCGGCTCCAAGCCGTCACGCACCCGCAACTCCGCGGAGGCGCTGGCGAAGAGGGCCCTGACCGAGGCCGGCCTGCCCCGCATCAACCTGCTCGTCGACCTCTACAACGCCGTCAGCGTCACCCACCTGATCCCCGTCGGCGGCGAGGACGTCGACCGCATCGAGGGCGGCATGCGCCTCGTCCGGGCCGCGGGCGACGAGGACTTCGTGACCACGGCGGGCGGCGAGGAGGTCGTCGAGCACCCGGACGCGGGGGAGGTGGTCTGGCGCGACGACGCGGGCGTGACCTGCCGCCGCTGGAACTGGCGCCAGGGCCCGCGCACCCGGCTGACCGAGACCACCACCTCGGCGATCTTCCTCCTGGAGAGCCTGCCCCCGGTGCCGGTCGCCGACGTCGAGGCGGCGGCGCACGAACTCGCCGAACTGCTCGAGAAGTTCAGTCCGGGCGCGCGGATCGAGGTGCGCGCGCCGCGGTCCGCGGGCTGAACCGGCGCGCCTCAGTGCGACTCCGACTCCCGCACCTGCTCCGGGGTCGGGGCCGTGCCGCCCAGATGCGCCGGCATCCACCAGGTGTCGTCGGCGTCCTTGGGGCGCACCGGGTAAGCGCGCTGGGCGGCCTCCAGCAGCTCCTGGACGCGTTCGCGCAGGCGGCGGGTGATCGCCCCGGCGTACTGGTCGCGCGGGGCCTCCACCGGCTCGCCCACCCGGATCGTGATCGGGGTGTGGCTGCGCTTGAAGTTGCGCGGGTGGCCCTTGGTCCACAGCCGCTGGGTGCCCCACAGCGCCATCGGGATCAGCGGCACGCCCGCGTCCTGTGCGAGCCGGGCGGCTCCCGACTTGAAGCTCTTGAGTGTGAACGACTGCGAGATCGTGGCCTCGGGGAAGACCCCCACCACCTCACCGGACCGCAGCGAGTTCAGCGCGTGCTCGTAGGCCGCCTCGCCCTGCTTGCGGTCCACCGGGATGTGCCTCATCCCGCGCATCAGCGGGCCGGAGATCCGGTGGCGGAAGACGGACTCCTTGGCCATGAAGCGGACCAGGCGCTTCTGCGGGAGCGCCGCCAGTCCGTCGAAGATGAAGTCGAGGTAGCTGATGTGATTGCTCACCAGGACAGCGCCGCCCGAACGCGGGATGTTCTCCGACCCCTTGCAGTCGATCTTCAGGTCCCACGCCTTGAACAGGGTGAGCGCGAGGCCGATGACGGGACGGTAGACAAGCTCTGCCATGGACGGGGTGAGCCCTTCCTTCTCTGCCGGGCAAGGGATGTCCCGGCGGAAAGTTACGCTGCCGTAGGTTTACGGCCTGTGGCAGATCGTGCCCGAAGAACGGCCCGGGGGCCAGCCTAAGTGCCGGGGCGCGGCGAGATCCTCGTCACGCCCGCCCCGGTGGTCCACCCAGCGGTCCTTCCCGCCCTCACTCCGCGCGCACCGTCACCCGCCGCAGCAGCCGGCCGTACGGCGAACGCCCCACTCCGCCCGGCGCGCCCGGCGCGAACGCCGGCGTGTTCCAGGTCATGGATCAAGCGTTCCGCAGCGGGAAAAATGACGGAGACGGGAATCTCCGCAGTCTCGTGAACGCTTGTGCAGGTCGTGACCGGACTGGTCGTGTGCGTGGCCGGTGCTCGCGGCGGCGCGCGGCCACGGAGTGCCGCATCGGCGGCGGAGCGGGAGGGGTACGCGTGCGAGGACGCGACGACGGCAGGCGGCTCGGCCGATCCGAACTGGGCGAGCGACTCGGGGAGCGCGCCACCCTGGTGCATTTCTCCAGCGCCTTCTGCGCGCCCTGCCGGGCCACCCGGCGGATCCTCGGCGAGGTGGCCGGCCTGGTCCCGGGCGTGACCCACGTCGAGATCGACGCCGAGGCCCACCTCGGCCTCGTCCGCGAGCTCGACATCATCAAGACGCCGACCGTGCTGGTCCTCGACGCCGACGGCCACGTCGTCCGGCGCGCCACCGGCCGGCCCCGCAAGGCCGACGTCATCGCCGCGCTGGGCGAGGCGGTGTGACGGGTGCGGCCGCGAGTGAGGCTCCCACATGACGGGACGTACTTGACTGTGTGCACCACCTATCGTCAGCCTGACTGTATGCCGTCAGAACTCCTTCTCCACGGGCGGATCCACGTCGACCTCGCCCGCACCGCGAGCGCGTGCTGTCCATGCTGTTGAGCAGCCGCGGACCCCGACGCCACTTCCCGCAGAAGGACAGCCCCTTGACGGCCACACCCGATCTCAGCGCCCCCCAGCTCGCCTCTCCCGACCTGCTGCGCTCCGTCTTCCGGCGGCACGCGGCCGGAGTGGCGGTGATCACCGCACGCGGTGCCGCGGGCCCGGTCGGCTTCACCGCGACCTCCCTCACCTCCGTCTCCGCGGAGCCCCCGCTGCTGTCCTTCGGCATCAGCACCGGCGCGTCGAGCTGGCCGGCGATATCCGAGACCGAGCATCTCGGGGTCCACGTACTCGGCGAGCACCAGCAGGAGCTGGCGGCCACCTTCGCCCGCAGCGGAGCCGACCGCTTCGGCCCGTCCACCGCCTGGCGTGACGGGCCCGAGGGCGTCCCCGTCCTCGACGACGTCCTCGCCTGGCTGGTGTGCCGGGTCGTCGCGCGGGTGCCCGCGGGCGACCACCGCATCGTCGTGGCCGAGGTCGTCCTCGGCGATCCCACGGGCCCCGGACGGCCTCTCCTCTACCACCAGGGTCGCTTCAGCGGCCTGCGCGACTGACCGGCCGCTCCCTCGTCTCGCAGGGCTCCGCGGTTCCGATTACGCTGCGTTGCACAGGTCACAGTTCAAAGCGCTTGCTTAGCGGGAATCAACTGGGTGTACTGGCGAGTAATATTTCGCTCGGAGCGCGGGTCGCCCCGATCGGGATCGGCCGCTTGTGGCGCCTATGCTGCCTTGCAAGCAGGCAGCACTGAAAAGACGATGCAGTAGGAGAGCCGGCGTGAGCTTGAGGATCGTTGTCACTGTGAAGTACGTGCCCGACGCCACTGGCGACCGGCACTTCGCCGATGACCTGACCGTCGACCGGGACGACGTGGACGGTCTGCTCTCCGAGCTGGACGAGTACGCGGTCGAGCAGGCGCTGCAGATCAAGGAGAACTCCGACGACGACGTGGAGGTCACCGTCCTGACGGTGGGTCCGGAGGACGCGAAGGACGCGCTGCGCAAGGCGCTGTCGATGGGTGCGGACAAGGCCGTCCACGTCGAGGACGACGATCTGCACGGCACGGACGCGATCGGCACCTCGCTGGTGCTGGCGAAGGCGATCGAGAAGGCCGGCTACGACCTGGTGGTCTCCGGCATGGCCTCCACCGACGGCACCATGGGCGTCGTCCCGGCGCTGGTGGCGGAGCGGCTGGGCGTGCCGCAGGTCACCCTGCTGTCGGAGGTGTCGGTCGAGGACGGCGTGGTGAAGGGCCGCCGGGACGGTGACACGGCCTCGGAGCAGCTTCAGGCATCGCTGCCGGCGGTGGTGTCGGTGACCGACCAGTCCGGCGAGGCCCGTTACCCCTCCTTCAAGGGCATCATGGCGGCCAAGAAGAAGCCGGTTCAGTCGTGGGACCTGTCCGACCTGGACATCGAGGCCGAGGAGGTCGGCCTGGAGGGCGCCTGGACCAAGGTCGAGTCGGCCGCGCAGCGTCCGGCCCGCAGCGCGGGCACGATCGTCAAGGACGAGGGCGAGGGCGGCAAGCAGCTGGCCGAGTTCCTCGCGGGCCAGAAGTTCATCTGAGCCCGGCTCGCTGACCACCCTCAATCTTCGTTATCGCAGGAGAGCATTCCCATGGCTGAAGTTCTCGTCTACGTCGACCACGTGGACGGTGCCGTCCGCAAGCCCACGCTGGAGCTGTTGACGCTGGCCCGCCGGATCGGCGAGCCGGTCGCCGTCGCCCTCGGCAACGGTGCCGCCGGCACCGCCGCCGTGCTCGGCGAGCACGGCGCGACCCGCGTGCTGACGCACGAGGCGTCCGAGTACACCGACTACCTCGTCGTGCCGAAGGTGGACGCCCTCCAGGCCGCCGTCGCCGCCGTCTCCCCGGCCGCCGTACTCGTGCCGTCCTCCGCGGAGGGCAAGGAGATCGCCGCGCGTCTGGCGCTGCGCACCGGCTCCGGCATCATCACCGACGCCGTGGACCTGGAGGCCGGCGAGGACGGCCCGGTGGCCACCCAGTCGGTGTTCGCCGCGTCGTTCACCACCACCTCCCGTGTCTCCAAGGGCATCCCGGTCATCACCGTCAAGCCCAACAGTGCCGCCGTCGAGGCCGCCCCGGCCGCCGGCAGCGTGGAGGCGCTGGAGGTGTCCTTCTCCGCACTGGCGACCGGTACGAAGGTGACCGGCCGCACGCCGCGGGAGTCGACCGGGCGTCCGGAGCTGACCGAGGCGGCGATCGTGGTCTCCGGCGGCCGCGGCGTGAACGGCGCGGAGAACTTCGCGCTCGTCGAGGCGCTCGCCGACTCCCTCGGCGCGGCCGTCGGCGCCTCCCGCGCCGCGGTCGACGCGGGCTGGTACCCGCACACCAACCAGGTCGGCCAGACCGGCAAGTCCGTCTCCCCGCAGCTGTACATCGCCAACGGCATCTCCGGCGCCATCCAGCACCGGGCCGGCATGCAGACCTCGAAGACCATCGTGGCCGTCAACAAGGACCCCGAGGCCCCGATCTTCGATCTGGTCGACTACGGCGTCGTCGGCGACCTCTTCGACGTCGTCCCCCAGCTCACCGAGGAGATCAACGCCCGCAAGGGCTGATCGCCTCCGATCACGGCCCGAGGCCCCCGCGACCGCGCGAACGGTCGCGGGGGCCTCGGCCCGTTCACCCGGAGCGGACGGCGACGGCGGACCGCGGCGAGGCGGCTGTTGACCGGCGGGAAGAGGCGCGGATACCGTCATTCAACGGATTGTTGATTCCGCTCGGCGGAAAGCGGCAGGCGGCAGGCGGGAGACGTGGCATGAGACAGGTCCGGCGGTCGGAGGTGCCGACCAGCCTCTCGGGCGCCGTCAGTGAGGAGATCGGCGCCTTCCTCGCGCCGGTCGACGCCGAACTGGAGCGCCGCTACCCCGGCGACCCGGGCACCCGTCAGCCCGTCCACACGGTCTACGTCCCCGCTGACGTGTTCGCCGCCGACACCGTCCGCTCCTGGGGGGACCAGGCCCTCGCCGCCCTCGACGAGCACGCTCCGGACGCCGCCTCCTTCGCCGCCGTACTCGGCCTGTCCGGCGATCTCGCCGAGGCCGTCCACGCGCGCGTGCGCGCCAAGCTCGAGCGTGAGCCGGTGGAAGACCTGCGCATCGACTTCGAGGACGGCTACGGCCCGCGCCCGGACGCCGAGGAGGACGAGGCGGCGGCCCGGGCGGCCCGGCTGGTCGCGCGGGCCTACGCGACGGGCACCGCGGCCCCCTGGACGGGCATCCGCATGAAGTGTCTGGAGGCGCCGGTGCGCGACCGGGGCATCCGCACCCTCGACGTCTTCCTCACCGGTCTGACGGAGGCCGGAGGCCTGCCCGACGGGCTGCTGCTGACGCTGCCGAAGGTGACCTACCCCCAGCAGGTCGCCGCCATGGTCCGGCTCCTGGAGGCGTTCGAGCGGGCGCGGGGACTGCCGCCCGGCCGGATCGGCTTCGAGATCCAGATCGAGACCGGCCAGGCCGTCCTCGCCGCCGACGGCACCGCGACGGTCGCCCGCCTGATCCAGGCGTCCGAGGGCCGCGCCACCGGCCTGCACTACGGCACCTTCGACTACAGCGCGGCCCTCGGTGTGTCCGCCGCCCACCAGGCCCCCGACCATCCGGTCGCCGACCACGCCAAGGCGGTCATGCAGGTCGCGGCCGCGGGCACCGGCGTGAGGGTGTCGGACGGGTCGACCAACGTGCTGCCCGTCGGCCCCACCGAGCAGGTCCACGAGGCCTGGCGGCTGCACTACCGCCTCACCCGCCGCGCCCTGGCCCGCGCCTTCTACCAGGGCTGGGACATGCACCCCGGCCACCTGCCGACCCGGTACGCCGCCGTCTTCGCCTTCTACCGCGCGGGCTTCCGGCAGGCCGCCGACCGCCTCGCCCGCTACGTCGCCCGGACCGGCGGCGATGTGCTGGACGAGCCCGCCACCGCCAAGGCCCTCAGCGGCTACCTGCTGCGCGGACTGCACTGCGGCGCGCTCGACGACGCCGAGGTCGCCGCGGCGACCGGTCTGACCCGGGCCGACCTGGAAGCCTTCGTGGCCCCGCGCAGGCCGCCGCAGGGACCCGGCACCGGGCCGGCACCGGTTCCGGCATAGGCACCGGCACGGGCTCCGGCACCGGTTCCGGCACCGGCGGCGTCGGTGATCAGCCGGCCGCCCGCCGAACCCGTACGTACCGCTCCAGCCCGGACGAGGCGACCAGTCCCTCCTCCGCGAACACCGCCGTGCCCCGCGCGCACAGCCGCCGGTCGGCCCGCACCCGGCTGCAGAACTCCTCGGGCGTGAACCCGAACAGCTCCCTCAACCGGCGCGAGCGCAGCAGGAGTTCGGTCAGCAGCGGGCGCCGGCCCGGATGCGCGCGCGGCAGGCCGGCGCGGTCGTGCAGCACCCCGCGACGGTTGACGTAGGCGAACGCGCCGGGCAGCACGGTGCCGTGGGCCGGCTCGATCCGGACGGCGGGCGAGGGCAGCCACGCGCGCCGGTAGCTGCCGTACGGCAACGGCACGCCCTCGCTCGCGTCGATCACCGCCAGCTGCTCGGCATCCAGCCAGAGGACGAACAACTCCCGTACCGTCCCCGGGGATCCGACCGGCGACGGCCACGTGGCCCATCCGGCTGACGTGCGCGGAGACGCCGACGTCGATGCCCGTGACCGTCGACCGCACCATCGGCGCAGGGGAGGCGATGCCGGCCCCGGCCATCATGCGGCGCAGCTGACCGGGGCAGGCGTTGGAGCCGATCGCGAGGACGGGCGCGCGGTCGTCGTGCACCGGCCGGTCCAGCGGCAGCAGCCGGCCGCCGTCGAGGAGGCCGGACTCCGCGGGCCAGGCGCCGGGACAGCGCAGCGGGTCGTCGCGCGGCGCCTCGGCCAGGCCGAGCGCCTCGAGAGTGCGATCCCGCACGGGCACGGTCCGCTCAGTCGGCCGGCGGCAGCTCGCCCGAGCCGCGGGCGATCAGCCGGGTCGGCACCTCGATGCGCTCCGGGACGACCAGGGTGCCGTCGAGCTGGCGGAACAGGCGCTCGGCCGCGGTACGGCCGATGGCCGCCGGGTCCTGGGCGATCACGGTGACGCCGGGCCGCAACAGGTCGGCGAGCTCGATGTCGTCGAAGCCCACGAGGGCGACCGGACGGGACTGCTCGGCGAGGACGCGGACCACGGTGACCGTCACCCGGTTGTTGCCGGTGAAGATCGCCGTGACCGCGTCAGGGCCGGAGAGCATCTGCTCGGCCGCCAGGCGCACCCGCTGCGGGTCGGTGACGCCCAGGGACATCCAGGAGTCGGCCACCGGTATGCCGGCGTCCTCCATCGCGGCCCGGTAGCCGCGCAGCCGCTCGGCGGCCGTGTGGATGCGGGGCATGTCGCCGATGAACCCGATCCGGCGGTGGCCGTGGGCGATCAGGTGGGCGACGCCGTCGCGGGCACCGCCGTAGTTGTCCGACAGGACCACGTCGGCGTCGATCTTCCCGGCCGGACGGTCCACGAAGACCACGGCGACGCCCGCCTTGATCTCGGGCTCCAGGTAGCGGTGGTCGTCGCCGGCCGGGATCACTACCAGCCCGTCGACCCGCCGCGCGCACAGCGCGAGGGCCAGTTCCTGCTCACGGTCCGGGTCCTCCGCGCTGGAGCCGTTGATCAGCAGCGCCCCGTGCGCGCGGGCCACCTCCTCGACCGCGCGGCTGAGCGGGCCGTAGAACGGGTCGGCGAGGTCCTCGAGTATCAGGCCGATGCTCGCCGTGCGGCCCTTGCGCAGCACGCGCGCGCTGTCGTTGCGCCGGAAGCCGAGGGCGTCGATGGCATCCTGGACGCGGCGCTCCGTCTCCGGGGTGACGCCGGGCTCGCCGTTGACCACGCGGGAGACGGTCTTCAGGCCGACACCGGCGCGCGCGGCGACGTCCTTCATGGTCGGGCGGTTGCCGTAACGCGTCCCGGTGTGACGGTCTGTTCGGCGTGCGGTCTCGGGCACGATGCGCTGTCCTGTCCTGTCTCGCCCACGGGGCTGCCTCGAAGCATGGGCTTGTATGAGGATGTGGCGTCGAGCATAGAGCCTGGACAACGTTGTCATGCGCGCGAGAGACTGTCCACCGCAAACTTCGGGCCCGCGCCCCCACCGCGAGACCGGTTCACTGTACATCGATGGTTGACGGGGGAACTTTCCCCTGGCTGACGGGAGATTCGATGGTTGACGGGGAGATCAGACACTGATGCACACCGACCTCGTGGCCGCGCTCGACATCGGCGGCACCAAGATCGCCGGCGCCCTGGTGGACGGCCTCGGCCGGATACTGGTGCGAGCGCAGCGCGCGACGCCCGCTCAGGAGGACGGCGAGACCGTCATGGGAGCGGTGGAGGAGGTGCTCCGCGAACTGACCGGCTCGCCCCTGTGGCCGAGGGCCACGGCCATCGGCATCGGCAGCGCCGGGCCGGTGGACGCCTCCGCGGGCACGGTGAGCCCGGTGAACGTGCCGGGCTGGCGCGCCTACCCGCTGGTGCGGCGGGTACGGGAGGCGGCCGGCGGACTGCCCGTGGCGCTGATAGGCGACGGCGTGGCGATCACGGCCGCCGAGCACTGGCAGGGCGCCGCACGCGGACACGACAACGCGCTGTGCATGGTGGTCTCCACGGGCGTCGGGGGCGGTCTGGTGCTGGGCGGCCGGCTGCACCCGGGCCCGACCGGCAACGCGGGCCACATCGGCCACATCAGCGTCGACCTCGACGGGGACGCCTGTCCGTGCGGCTCGCGGGGCTGCGTCGAGCGCATCGCGAGCGGGCCCAACATCGCCCGCCGCGCCCTGGCCGACGGCTGGCGGCCCGGCCCCGACGGCGACGCCTCCGCCGCCGCGGTGGCCGCGGCCGCCCGCTCCGGCGACCCGGTCGCCCTCGCCTCCTTCGAACGTGCCGCCCAGGCGCTGGCCGCCGGCATCGCGGCCACCGCGACCCTGGTCGAGATCGACATCGCCGTGATCGGCGGCGGGGTGGGCAAGGCGGGCGAGGTGCTGTTCACGCCGCTGCGCAAGGCCCTCGGCGACTACGCCACCCTGTCCTTCGTGCGGCACCTGACCATCGCGCCGGCCCAGATGGGCACGGACGCGGGCCTGGTGGGAGCGGCCGCGGCCGCCCTCGCCGGACGCCCGGACACGGCCCCGGTCTGACCGGAGCCCGGCAGACGGGCCGTAACGGTTCCCCCGCGCGCCGCACGCCGCGCCGTGCTGCCCCGCCGCGCGCGCTGAGCCCTGGGCCCCGGCTCCCGGCCCGGTGCCTGGGCGTCGGGGCGCTGGTGCCGGGCCCTGTCTGCCGGATGCTGAGCTTCGGCTCTGGCCCCCGCCCCGGTCCCGTGCCCCGTGGCTGAGCGTCCTGGGTCCGGTGCCGAGTTCTGTGCCCCGGCCCCATGCCCAGGCGCCCTGGGCCCGGGCCGGGTCCGGGGTGCCAGTCGCCCGGCCCGGTGTACGGGCTCGGTGGGGCGCCGGCGCGTACGCCGGACACCGTGGGCCGAGTCGTCGTAGCCCCGCCTGGACGAGGTCGCCGCTCGTGGGGGCGGCGACCGCCGCGGCGGTGGCGTTCTGCGGCGCACTCGTCGGTGACGTGGTCGAGCAGGAAGGCCCAGGGCGCGGCGGCCTGTTCCGGCTCGGCCGGTGAAGCGACCGCTGTGGCGTCGGCGGGCGATCACGCGGGAGTTCCCGCCCCCTGTCGACCGGGTACCCGTCGGCTTCTGGGGCCGCCGGTCGTGGAGGTGCCGTGGTGAAGACGCCGGATGACCGCATCGCCGATCCCCGGGGTGCCCGCACTCCTTACGGGCCGGGCACGGGCAAGGTGGTCGTGCGAGATCGCCGGACCTCTGCTCCCGCACGGGACCGCCAGGTCCGGCTTCCCCTCTCCGGTTCAGCACCGGGCGCACGCCCTGCTACGTCCGCACCCGCACCGAGACCGGCCGAGTGCCCCGGCTCGCCGCCGCCCCCGAGGCGCTGGCCGAGCCGTCCGCCGCGGAGGCCGACGCCCGCGGCCGGGCGGGGGGCGACCCGATCGACCGGACGACGGCCCGTCGCAGCGCCGGGAAGGAGCAGCGACCCCATGAGCACCTCCGACGAGCTGCCCGTTCTGCGGGACCTCCGTGAGCTGGCCCGCCTGGTGGACAGCACCCCCCACCTCTATGTGCGCTGGTCGCACGGTCCCGAGGCCGACGAGAACCACCGGGAGAGCCGGGACGCCCTGACGGGGGTGCGCATGTCCGGGCTGTCCGCCAACCCGCTCGACGTCGAGCCGTGGTGGGAGGACCGGCCGGTCGAGCTGTGGGTGGCCCGCCGGCTCTACGACTACTCCCACCTGCCGCGGGAGAAGGGCGAGGGAGTGCGGCCGTGGGTCCTGCGGGGCCGGGTCGAAGGGCGGGGCCCCGACAACGAGCCGCTGGTCACGAACGTCGAACCGGTCGGCTGGGTCGACGAGACGGTCATCCGCGAAGCGGCGGCCGCGGTCGTCGACCAGCGGGGGCCGTGGGGTCCCATGCGACGCGACGCGGGCTGAGCACGGAGCGTGACCCGGACGCCGTCCGCGCAGTTGGAACGGTCATGAAGAAGCGCAGCATGCTCGCCATCGCCTCCCTCGCCACCGGATTCGTCGTCGCGGCCGTCACCCCGTCCCACGCCGACGCGGCCCACGGCCTCACGGACCTGAACGCGCCGGACACCGTCGGCAGCGTCGACCACACCGTCGCCCTCGACGGCCCGGCCCCCGACGACGCGGCCGCGGGGAAGGACGGCTGACGCGGCCGGACGGCCGCGACCGGCGCCGGTGTCCTGGGACGGGGACGCCGGCGCCGTTCTGTGCGCCCTCAACTGGGGCTGGTTTCCGTGGCAGGGTGGAGCGGGCAAGCCACAGGGGGCCAACAGAAGAGGGGGACCCGTCCGTGATCGTGTGGATCAACGGAGCGTTCGGTGCGGGGAAGACCACCACCGCACGGGAACTGATCGAACTGATCCCGAACAGCACGCTCTTCGACCCCGAGGTCATCGGCGCGGCGCTCACGCACCTGCTGCCGCCCAAACACCTCGCCGAGGTCGGTGACTTCCAGGACCTGCCGATCTGGCGGCGGCTCGTGATCGACACCGCGGCCGCGATGCTCGCCGAGCTCGGCGGGACCCTCGTGGTGCCCATGACCCTGCTGCGCCAGGAGTACCGCGACGAGATGTTCGGCGGCCTGGCCGCACGCCGCATCGCCGTGCGGCACGTCCTGCTCGCCCCGGCCGAAACGATCCTGCGTGCGCGCATAGCCAACCGGGAGGTCCCCGACGGCCTCCCCGACGCGGACATCCGGGGACGGCAGTGGGCGTACGACCACATCGATCCCTACCGGGCCGCCCTCGCCTCCTGGCTCACGGCCGACGCCCACCTCGTCGACACCAGCGGCCTGAGCCCCTACGAGACGGCGGTGCGCATAGCGGGCGCCGTGAGCAGCGGCGACGCGCCGGTGTGCGACATCGTGCAGACGCCCGAGCCCACCGCCGAGACCCTCGCCGCCGGCGTCCTCCTCTTCGACGAGCAGGACCGTGTGCTGCTGGTCGACCCCACCTACAAGGCCGGCTGGGAGTTCCCCGGCGGCGTCGTCGAGCCGGGCGAGGCCCCCGCACGGGCCGGTATGCGCGAGGTCGCCGAGGAGACCGGCATCCAGCTCGACGACGTACCGCGCCTGCTCGTCGTCGACTGGGAGGCGCCCGCGCCGCCCGGCTACGGCGGGCTGCGCCTGCTCTTCGACGGCGGCCTCCTCGACTCCGCGGAGGCGGCCCGGCTCCTGCTGCCCGGTCCCGAACTGCGCGACTGGCGCTTCGTCACCGAGCAGGAGGCCGCCGACATGCTCCCGCCGGTCCGCTACGAGCGGCTGCGCTGGGCCCTGCGGGCGCGGGAGCGCGGAGCGGCGCTGTACCTGGAGGCGGGCGTCCCCTGCGGCTGAGCCGACGGCGCCGGCCGCCCCGGCGTGCGGTTCGGCGGGCGTGGGGCCCGGTGGGTGCAGCGGGCGTGAGGTCGGCGGGCGTGGGTTCAGCGGGCGTCCGTCTGCCGGTCCGCCGTCCACCGGTGACGCCGCGACCGTGTCCCCGGTGAACAGCACGCCGTGCCGGGGGAGATGGAGGGCGATGCTGCCGTCCGTGTGACGGGGGGGCGTGGACGACCCGGGCCCCGCCGCCGAAGTCGAGGACGTCGCCGTCGGACAGCTCGGTCAGCCGCTCGGGGCGCGCGAAGTCCCCGTCCGGCAGGAGACCGGCGACCTTCGCGTGCAGCGGGCGCTCCCGGTCCTCGAACACCGGGGGCGGGCCCGGCGTTCCGCCCCGGACCGCGGCGGCGTCCAGGCGGTGGGCCAGCACCTCCGCGCCTGTGAGCGCGGACAGTTCGCCCGCCCCGCCCGCGTGGTCGACGGGGAAGTGGGTGAGCACGACCCGGCGCAGGGTCCCGAAGGACCGGGCCGCGGCGGCGATCCGCGCCGCGGCGCCGGGCGGGCCCGCGTCGACGAGCGTCACGGCGTCGCCGTCCCGCCACAGGTACGCCTGGCCGACGGCGAAGCGCAGCAGGCGCAGCCGGGGGAGGATCCCGATGACGTCCATGGCAGGAACGTAAGGGCGCCCCACCGCGCGCGGCAGGGCGCCCTCTGCTGTCGGCAGAGCGGTCAGCTCGCCGCGTAGTTGCGCAGGAACAGTGCCTCGGCCACCGACAGACGCTCCAGTTCCGCGGGCGACACGCTCTCGTTCACGGCGTGGATCTGGGCCTCCGGCTCGCTCAGCCCGATCAGCAGGATCTCCGCCCGGGGGTAGAGGGACGCGAGGGTGTTGCACAGCGGGATGGAGCCGCCCTGGCCGGCGTACTGCATCTCCTGGCCGGGGTACGCGACCGCCATCGCGTCCGCCATGGCCTGGTACGCCGGGCTGGAGGTGTCCGCGCGGAAGGGCTGGCCCTGGCCGATCTGCTCGGTGCTCACCCGCGCGCCCCACGGCGTGTGCGCCTGGAGGTGGGCCTGCAGCAGCTTGGTGGCCTCGGCCGCGTCCACGCCCGGCGGCACCCGCAGGCTGATCAGCGCGCGGGCGCTCGCCTGTACGGACGGGGTGGCGCCGACCACCGGCGGGCAGTCGATGCCGAGCACCGTGACGGCCGGACGCGCCCAGATCCGGTCGGCGACCGAGCCGGAGCCGATCAGCCGCACGCCGTCGAGCACCTTGGCGTCCTGGCGGAACTGCTCCTCGTCGTAACTCAGCCCCTCCCACGGCGTGGCGGGGGCCAGACCGTCGACCGTCGTCGAGCCGTCCTCGGCGCGCAGCGAGTCGAGGACGCGGATCAGCGCGGCCAGCGCGTCCGGCGCGGCGCCGCCGAACTGCCCGGAGTGCAGGTTGCCTTCGAGAGTGTCGACCTGCACGCGGACCATGGTCATGCCGCGCAGGGTCGAGGTGACCGTCGGCAGGCCCACCCGGAAGTTGCCCGCGTCGCCGATGACGATGGTGTCGGCCGCGAGGAGGTCCGGGTGCTCCTCGGCGTACCGTTCCAGGCCGCCCGTGCCCTGCTCCTCCGAGCCCTCGGCGATGAACTTCACGTGCACGGGTATGCCGCCGTCGGCCTTGAGGGCGCGCAGCGCGAGCAGGTGCATGATCACCCCGCCCTTGCAGTCGGCGGCGCCGCGCCCGTACCAGCGGCCGTCGCGTTCGGTCAGCTCGAAGGGCGGGGTGGCCCAGGCGGACTCGTCCAGCGGGGGCTGCACGTCGTAGTGGGCGTACAGCAGTACGGTCCTGGCGCCTTCGGGGCCGGGCAGGAAGCCGTAGACCGACTGGGTGCCGTCCGGCGTGTCGAGCAGGGCGACGTCCTGGAAGCCCTCGGCGGCGAGCGCGTCGGCGACCCAGCGGGCGGCGCCCTCGCTCTCGCTCCTGGGGAACTGGTCGAAGTCCGCCACCGACTTGAAGGCCACCAGTTCGGCGAGCTCCGTCCTCGCCCTCGGCATCAGCGAGGCGACGGTCTCGGCGACCGGATTCGACGACATGGGCACGCTCCTTGTGGGTGCGACGTTGTACGAGTGAAGTGCTGCGATCCTCCCACAGCGGCCTGCGACGACGTCCGCCGTAGGATGCACGGGACAGGTGCGGCAGCGGCTTGATCGGAGCAGTAGACCATCGTGAGCGGCGAGAACTCTTCGGCGGACGACGTGCAGCGGGTGTGGGACGTCGTCGTGGTGGGCGCGGGACCCGCGGGGGCCTCGGCCGCCTACGCGGCGGCGGTCGCGGGGCGGCGCGTGCTGTTGCTGGAGAAGGCCGAACTGCCGCGCTACAAGACGTGCGGCGGAGGCATCATCGGCCCCTCCCGCGACTGCCTGCCGCCCGGGTTCGAACTGCCGCTGCGCGACCGGGTGCACGCGGTGACGTTCTCCAACAACGGCCGGTTCACCCGTACCCGCCGCTCCAAGCAGATGCTGTTCGGGCTGATCAACCGGCCCGAGTTCGACGCGCAGTTGGTCGAGCACGCCCAGAAGGCGGGCGCCGAACTGCGGACCGGCGTCACCGTGCTGCGCGTCGAGCAGCACGGCTCGGCGGTGCCCGACCGGCGCACGGTCGCCGTGGTCCTCCAGGGCGGTGAGACGCTGCTGGCGCGGGCGGTCGTCGGCGCGGACGGCAGCGCCAGCCGGATAGGGGCGCACGTCGGCGTCAAGCTGGACCAGGTGGACCTCGGTCTGGAGGCCGAGATCCCGGTGCCGGAGACCGTCGCGGAGGACTGGAAGGGGCGGGTGCTCATCGACTGGGGCCCGATGCCCGGCAGTTACGGCTGGGTGTTCCCCAAGGGGGACACGCTGACGGTCGGTGTGATCTCCCGGCGCGGCGAGGGTGCCGCCACCAAGCGGTACCTGGAGGAGTTCATCGGCCGGCTCGGCCTCGCCGGCTTCGAACCGAGCATCTCCTCCGGCCATCTGACGCGCTGCCGGGCCGACGACTCGCCGCTGTCGCGGGGGCGGGTGCTGGTGTGCGGCGACGCGGCGGGGCTGCTGGAGCCGTGGACCCGGGAGGGGATCTCCTTCGCGCTGCGCTCCGGGCGGCTCGCGGGGGAGTGGGCGGTGCGGATCGCCGAGGCGCACGACGCGGTGGACGCCCGGCGCCAGGCCCTGAACTACGCGTTCGCGATCAAGGCGGGCCTCGGCGTCGAGATGAGCGTCGGCAAGCGGATGCTGGCGGCCTTCGAGCGCCGTCCGGGGCTGTTCCACGCGGCGCTGACCGGCTTCCGTCCCGCGTGGAACGCGTTCAAGGACATCACCCAGGGCTCGACCTCGCTCGGTGAGCTGGTCCGCGGCCATCCCATGGCGCAGCGGGCCCTGGGCGTGCTGGACCGCCGTCCCGCCGAGGGCGAGGTCACCCCGTGAAGGTGATGCGGAAGACGGGGTGGTCGGGGGCGATGCGGCGCAGATCGGCGTCGGGGGAGTCGGGGCCGACGCCGTTGAAGAACACCCCGACCTCGGCCTTCCAGCGCTTGAGGTAGGCGCGCAGCAGCGGGACCTTGTCGTCGTCGGCGACCTCGACGGCGGTGAACACGTCCACGCGCTTGCCGAGATGCAGCTCGCCCCCGCCGGCCGCGCGCATGTTGTGGGTCCACTGCACGTGGCCGCGCGGGGCGAGCAGGTACTGCTGCCCGTCCACGGTCAGCAGGTTCACCGGGGTGGTCCGCCACTGTCCGCTCTTGCGGCCGCGGACCGCCAGCACCCTGGAGCCCCAGACGCTGACACCCCGGCGGGTCATCCACGCGACGAAACGGTTCATGACGTTGACGGTGAACCAGCCGGGCTTCTGGACGTGCGTGGACATGGTGATCCCCATCTGTTTTCAGAGCGTCGCTCTCTTTTGTGAGCACTGCTCTCGCTCGTAGGACAGTCTGCATGCGTCGGCGACCCATGGCAAGAGCAGTGCTCTCTTTTGTGTTCACCGCTCTTTTCTGTGTGCACTGCTCTCGTTCCGTGCGAGACTGCTCCCATGAGCACCGCACACAGCGCCCGCGCCCGCGCCCGGATCGAGGTCACCGCGGCCATCAAGGACGAGGCCCGCAGACAACTCGCGGCCGACGGCGCCGCCAAGCTCTCGCTGCGCGCCGTGGCCCGCGAGCTCGGTATGGTCTCCTCGGCGCTCTACCGGTACTTCCCCAGCCGCGACGACCTGCTGACCGCCCTCATCATCGACGCCTACGACTCCCTCGGTGAGGCCGCCGAGGCGGCGCACCGGACACTCGCCGACGACGCCGGCCCCCTGCACCGCTGGACCGTCGTGTGCGGGGCGGTACGCGATTGGGCACTCGCCAACCCGCACGAGTACGCGCTGATCTACGGCACGCCGGTGCCCGGCTACGCCGCCCCCGACACCACCGTCCCGGCCGCCGCCCGCGTCCCCCTCCTGCTGATCGGCGTCGTGCGCGACGCGCACCGGGACGCCGGCCTGAACGAGCCCCCACTGCCCGCCGAACTGCGCACCGAGGCCGAGCGGATGACCGCCGACGTCGCCCCGGACCTCCCGCCGGCCGTGGCGGCGGCCCTGGTCGCGGCCTGGGCCGAGCTGTACGGGCTCGTCGGGTTCGAACTGTTCGGCCAGTTCAACCGGGTCGTCGAGGACCGGGAGCCGTTCTTCCGGTACGCCGTGGAGAGGCTGGGCCGCGCGGTGGGCCTGGCATAGGCCCCGTGCGCCGCCGGGTGTCCTCCGTGGGCCCGTGCGCCGCCGGGTGTCCTCCGTGGGCCCGTGCGCCGGTGGGTGTCCTCCGAGGCCCCGCCGCGCCGACGGGCGTCCTCCGGGGAGCCCGTCGGCGCACGGGTGTACTTCCGGGGGGAGCGGGTGTACTTCCGGGGGAGTACGCGTGATCACCTCGTCCGGCCGACGCCCGCCGCGCCCCGCGCCGTCTAGCGTGGCGGTCATGGCGAAGCAGCGTGGGCCCGGCGCCGGGCCGCCGCCGTGGTGGCGGCACGGGCCGCCGTGGCCGGACCGCCGGGGCGAGGGGGAGCGGGCGGACCGGTGGCCGTGGCGCTCGACCCTGCTGCTCACCGCGTTCGTGCTGGTCGGCTCCGCCTACGCGGCCCGCCAGCAGCCCGAGCGGGCCCCGCTCGACGTGTTCGCGCGGGTACTGCTGCTGGCGGGCTCGGGCCTGCTGCTGTGGCGGCGACGGCACCCGGTGGCCGTCGTGTTCGGCACGGCCGGGGCCGCCGTGCTCTACCTGGGCGCCGGGTATCCCTACGGCCCGGTCTTCCTCACCGTCGTCGTGGCCTGCTTCGGTGCCGTGGTCTCCGGGCACCGCCGGGCCGCCTGGACCGCGGTGGGGATGCTGTGGGCCGGTCACGTGCTGGTCGCCCATCTGCTCTACCGGTGGCTGCCGCCGGCCGGGGACGCGCCGGCCTCCTGGGGACAGGAGGCCGTGATCGCCGCATGGGTGGCCGCGATCGTCGCGGTGGCCGAACTGGCCCGGACGCGACACGAGCAGTGGGCGCGGCAACAGGCCGAGCGGGCGCAGGCGGCGCGGCGCCGGGCCGACGAGGAGCGGCTGCGGATCGCCCGCGAACTGCACGACGTCCTCGCCCACAGCATCTCCGTGATCCATGTCCAGGCGGGTGTCGGACTGGCCCTCCTCGACACCGACCCGGAGCAGGCCCGCACCGCGCTCACCACCATCAAGACCGCGAGCAAGGAGGCGCTCGGCGAGGTGCGTCAGGTGCTCGACACGCTCCGCACGCCGGGCGACGCGCCGCGCGCTCCGGCGCCCGGCCTGGCGCGGCTGCCCGAACTGGTACGGCAGGCGGCGAGCGCCGGACTCACCGTGACCGTCGAGGGCGAGCCTCCCCGGCTCGCGCCCGGCACGGACCTCGCCGCCTTCCGCATCGTCCAGGAGGCGCTCACCAATGTCGTACGGCACTCGGGCTCGCGCGAGGCGCGCGTGCGCGTTCAGCGCGACGGCCGGGCGCTGCGGCTGCGCGTCGACGACGACGGGCCGGCGACCGGCGCCGACGCGGGCGGCAGCGGCAACGGGCTGGCGGGGATGCGGGAGCGGGCGGCCGCGCTGGGTGGCACGATCGAGGCGGGGCCGCGCCCCGACGGGGGGTTCCGGGTGCTCGCCGTACTGCCGTTGCGGGGGAAGGCCGAGGAGGACGACCGGTGATCCGCGTACTGCTCGCCGACGACCAGTCCCTGGTGCGCGCCGGGTTCCGGGCGCTGCTCGACGCCCAGCCGGACATCGAGGTCGCGGGCGAGGCCGCCGACGGCGCGGAGGCACTGCGCGCGGTGCGCGAACTGCGCCCGGACGTCGTCCTGATGGACATCCGCATGCCCTTGCTGGACGGTCTGGCCGCCACCCGCCGCATCACCGGGGACGCCTGCTCGCGGGACGTCAGGGTGGTCATGCTGACCACGTTCGAACTCGACGAGTACGTCTTCGAGGCGATCCGCGCCGGCGCGTCCGGCTTCCTGGTCAAGGACACCGAGCCGGACGAACTCCTGCGCGCCGTGCGGGCGGTGGTCGCCGGCGACGCGCTGCTGTCGCCCGGCGTCACCCGCCGTCTGATCGCCGAGTTCGCGGCCCGCTCCAAGGAGCCCGCGGCCGAGAGCGCCCTCGCCGGACTCACCGAGCGGGAGCGGGAGGTGATGGCCCTGGTCGGCCTCGGCCTGTCCAACGACGAGATCGCCCGCCGCCTGGTCGTCAGCCCGCTCACCGCCAAGACCCACGTCAGCCGCACGATGGTCAAGCTCGGCGCCCGTGACCGGGCGCAACTGGTCGTCCTCGCTTACGAGTCGGGCCTGGTGCGCCCCGGCTGGCTGGGCTGACCCGACCGCTGGAAACGCAGCAGCACGCTCACCACCCGGACGGCGAACAGCACGGCCGCGATCACGAGCCCCGCGCGCACCAGCAACACCGAGAAGGCCGCGGGCAGGTCGAAGGCCAGCGCCGGACCCGCCACCGCCCCGAAGACCACCGCCGCCGCGAACGCCGCACTGCACAGCGCGTACCCGATCTCGACGGTCACCGCGTCCCGCTCGGCCTGACCGCGTCGTCCCCCGTGATGCTCCATGGGACGAGTCAACAGCCGGACGCCCGGCGAAGCAACCGGTTCCGCCGGACGCCCGCGGGGAGGCGGGCCCCCAGCCGCGTACCGTGCCGCGCTCCTGCTCAGCCCACGGCGGACCGCTCCCGCCACAGCTCGGCGACCGACGCGTCGCCGCTCACGTCCGGGAACGGCGCCCGGTTCCACAGCGCGAGGTACAACCGCGCGGCGGACCCGGCCACTTCGCAGTCGGCGGGCTCCTCGCCGCCCAGTTCGGTCACCGGCGCCTCCGGCGACAGCCGTACCGTCCACACGGCGCCGTCCACGTCCGTCGCCCGCACCCGCAGCACCCGGGGCTCCGTACTGCGGACCCGGCTCGTGGCGCGGGCGTGGAAGCCGCGCAGCAGCTCGTCGACGCCGTCCGCCGCGAAGGCGGGGGAGATCCCGGTGGGCGTGCCGCCGCTCGCCGTCTCCGCGTCGACGCGGTGCACGGTCGTCTCGTGCGCCTGGCGGCGCGCCCAGAAGGCGAGCGGTGACGGGGCGGGCAGGAGGTGCCAGCACTCGACGCCGGGCGCGGCGGAGGCCAGCGTGCCGACCAGGTGCCGGTGCGCGTCGCGGTACCAGGCCACCAGTTCGGCGCCGTCCTCGCCGGGCTCGTCCGGCATGGGCCGGAAGGAGGTGTGCCGCTCGGCGACGAACGCCGCCGCCCACCGGTGCACCACCCCCGTGTGCCGCAGCAGGTCCCGCACCTGCCAGCCCGGGCAGGTGGGGATCTCGGCGTCGCTTCCCGCCGCCTCCGCCGCCGCGGCCAGCAGGCGGCCCTCCCGGTCGAGGATCCGTACGAACTCGGTTGTCTCCATGGGGGGAGTGTGCCGGACGGGGCGCGGTCGAACGCAAGCCGGTTCCGTGGCCCTTACGCCGTGACGCGACGCCGGTCGCCGACGGACACGCCACTGAACGGCTCAACAGCCCAGAAACGGGATAAACAGGTCATATCTTGCTCGGCATGGCGAAAATCCGTATCACCTGCCTGGCGTGTACCGCGGCGGTCTTCGCGACCGCGCTCGGCGCGGCCCCGCCGGGCGCCGGTCACAAGGTCCACACGGTCCGTCCGGGACAGTCGATCCAGAAGGCGGTGGACGCCGCCGCGCCCGGAGACACCGTCCTCCTGGCACCGGGCGTCTACCACGAGAGCGTCGAGGTGACCACGCCCAGGCTCACCCTGCGCGGCAGCGGCCCCAGGACCGTGCTCGAGCCGGGCGCGAACGCGGGGAAGGGCACGGCCGACGGCCCGCCCGAGGCCCATGGCAAGGAGGCGGGCCCGGCCGAGGGCAGGCGCGAGGGCGCCGAGAAGTCCGCCGACAGCTGCGCCGCCGGCGGCAACGGCATCTGCGTGGTGGGCACCAAGGGCCACGAGGTGAAGGGCGTCACCGTCGCCTCCCTGACGGTGACCGGCTTCGCCAGGGCCGGCGTGTACAGCACGTACACCACCGACCTCACCGTCCGCGACGTGTCCGCGGTCCGGAACACCGTGTGGGGCATCGCCCAGGAGCGGTCGATCCACGGCGTGTTCCAGGGCAACACCGTGCGGGACAACGGCGACGCGGGCCTGTTCATCGCCAACACCGTCAAGGCCGAGGAAGGGGCCGTGGACACCCGCGGCACGGTGGTGGAGTACAACCGGCTGCAGGGCAACCGCACCGGCGTCACCGTCCGGCGCCTGCGCGACGTCGACGTGGTGCGCAACGACATCACCGGCAACTGCGTGGGCGCCTTCGTCGTCGGCGACGAGAACAAGCCGAAGGCCGGCGACCTGGTCATCGCCTACAACCGCATCGTCCGCAACAACAAGTCCTGCCCGAAGACCGCGCGGCTGCCCGCCCTGCAGGGCTCCGGTGTCGTCCTCACCGGCGCCGAGCAGAACGCGGTGCGGGACAACTGGATCACGGACCACGCCGGCACCTCCCCGCTGTCGGGCGGCATCGTGCTGTTCAAGAGCTTCGTCGGCGCCACCAACGACCACAACCGCATCAGCGACAACGTGCTGCGGCGCAACTCGCCGGCCGACCTCGTCAACGCGGACACCGGCAAGGACAACACCTTCACCGACAACACCTGCCGGGTGTCCAAGCCCGCGGGACTGTGCTGACCGGCCGCCCGCGGCCGGCCGTGGACCACCCAAGGAAGAAAGGCGGCACATGACGACCGAACAGACCGCACCACCGCCGTCCATGCGGCTCAGGGAGCTCGCATTCGGGGCGGCGTGCGCCGCCGCCCTGCGCGCGGCGGCCCGGCTCGGCGTGGCCGACGCCCTCGGCGACGGCCCCACGAGCGTGGAGGACCTGGCGGCCGCGGTGAAGGCCGAACCCCGGCCGTTGCGACGGCTGTTGCGCGCCCTGTCCTGCTACGGCGTCTTCGCCGAGCGGCAGGACGGGACGTTCGAGCACACGGAGATGTCCCGGCTGCTGCGGGAGAACGACCCGCACAGCCTGCGCTACATCTCGCTGTGGTGCACCGAACCGTGGACCTGGGACGCCTGGCCCAAGCTGGACGAGGCGGTGCGCACCGGCCGCAACGTCGTGGAGGACCTGTACGGCAAGGAGTTCTTCGTCTACCTCAACGAGGACGCCCCCGAGTCGGCCGAGGTCTTCAACCGCGCCATGACGACGTCCAGCATGCAGTCCGCCCAGGAGGTCGCCGCGGTCCTCGACCTGTCGGGGAGCACCTCGGTCGTGGACATCGGCGGCGGCCAGGGCCATGTCGTGGCGAGCCTGCTCGACAAGTACCCCTCGATGCACGGCACCCTGCTCGACCTGCCGCAGGTGGTGGAGAGGGCCGATCCGCGGCTGCGCGGCTCGGGAGACCTCGCCGGCCGGGTGAACATCGTCCCCGGCGACTGCCGTGAGGCCGTCCCCGTCCGGGCCGACGTGTACATCATCAAGAACATCCTGGAGTGGGACGACGACAGCACCGCCCGCACCCTGCGCAACGTCATCGAGACGGGCGGCCCCGGCACCCGGGTCGTCGTCATCGAGAACCTGGTGGACGACACCCCCTCGATGCGGTTCAGCACCGGCATGGACCTGCTGCTGCTCCTCAACGTCGGTGGGGCCAAGCACACCACCGAGAGCATGGCCGGCCGGCTGACCGACGCGGGCCTCGTCATCGACGACATCCGCCCGGTCAACCCCTACCTGCACGCGTTCGACTGCCACGTCCCCGCCTGACCGGGCAGACCCGACCGCACAGACCACCGGCCGCCGGGTCCGCAGCGCCACGGACCCGGCGGCCGGTCGTGCGGGGCCGGGGTCACCGGACCGAGTCGCGCTCCCAGAGGTAGAAGCGGCGCGCCATGGCGTCCTCCGGCTTGCGCCAGGTCGCCGGGTCGTAGGCGGAGACGTGCGCCTGGAGCCGCTCGCTGAGGTCCCGGAACTCGGGGTGACCGGCCACCTCGGCGATGACGGGCCGCGGGTCGTGCTCGGTCTCGATGATGTGCAGGTACACGTCGTTGAACTGGAAGAGGCTGCGCCGGGAGACGCCGACCAGGTGCGGCAGTTCCCCCCGGTCGGACTCCTCGAACAGCTTGGCGATGTCCGGGGCCGAGCCCGGCTTCATCCGGGCGACGATCACTGTCTGGTGCATGGGGCTGTCTCCGTTCGGTTCAGTGGTCCAGGCCCGGCGCGGCCCCGCGCTCGGCGGCGGTCTTCTCGATGCGGTCCCGGATCAACGCCATCTGCACCTGCGAGTTGCGGTTGATGTTGTCCGTCATCCAGGCGTCGTCGACGGGCGCGTCCGGCTTCATCTCGAAGTCCTGCGTCCACACCATCCGCACGCCCCCGGGCATCTCCTCGTACTCCCAGAGGATGTTCATGTAGGAGAAGGGGCCGGTCTCGACCCGGCGGGCGCGCACGGTCAGCGACTCGCGGTCCGGCTCCCGCTCCGAGACCCAGCTCCACACGGTGCCGTTCTCGTCCGGGTGCATGGTCAGCCGGAACCGGGTCCGGTCGCCGTCCCGGGACAGGATCTCCACGGAGGCGTACTCGCTGAACAGCCGGGGCCAGCTCTCCAGGTCGTTGGTCATCTCCCACACCAGGTCCAGCGGTGCGGCGATGACGATCTCGTTCTGCGTGTGTCCGGCCATGTCAGGCTCCTGCCACGAGGGCGCTGTTGACGAGGTCGAGGAACTCCCGGGGCGTCTTGCAGCGCTCCGCGTCGGGGGGCAGTGGCGCGCCGTAACGGTTCTCCAGCTCGCCCACGACGCCCAGCAGTCCGAGCGAGTCGATGCCGATGGCGTCGAACCCGGTGTCGTAGCGCTGCTGCAGTTCCTCCGGAGCGACGGTGACGCCGGCGGCCTTCTTCATCAGCTCGGCCAGCTCCTCCACCGTGATGCGGTCACTCATGTGGTTGTTCTCCTTGGCTTGTCGGTGCCTCACTGGGAGGCGTCGGCGGCGCCGCGCCGCAGCACGAGCGCCGAGTTCGACCCCATCAGTCCCCGGCTCAGGACCAGCGCCGTGCGCAACTCGGCGGGACGGGCCCGCCCGGTCACGAGGTCGAGGTCGTGGCAGACGTCGAAGACGTTCGGGGTGGGCGGGATCAGGCCGTGCTCCATCGCGAGCACCGCCGCGGCGGTGTCCAGCACCGGCGCCGCGCAGTAACTGCGGCCGATGCCGGTCTTGGGCGCGGTCACGGGCACCCGGGTGCCGTGCGCCCCGAGCGCGTCCGCGATCGCCAGGGCCTCGGCCCGGTCGGCCTCCGGCACGCCGAGCGCGTCGGCGAAGACGACGTCGATCTCCTCCGGGACGCAGCCGGCCTCGGCCAGCGCGCCGCGGACGGCGTGGGCGAGCCCCTGCCGGGACTCCTCCCAGCGGGAGGAACCGGTGAACGTCGCCGCGTGCCCCGCGATCAGCGCCCGCACGGACGCCCCCCGGCCGCGGGCCGCGTCCTCGTCCTCCACGACGAGCATGGCGCCGCCCTCGGCGGGCACGAAACCGCAGGCTCCCGCGGTGAACGGACGGTAGGCCCGCTCCGGGTCCTCCGCGGTGCTCAGCTCCGGATAGCCGAGCTGACACACGATCGAGCACGGGGCCAACGGCGCCTCGGTCGAACCGACGACGACCGTGTCGGTGCCGTTGCGCACCACCCGTGCCGCGTGCGCCAGCGCGTCCAGGCCGCCGGCCTCGTCGGCGGCCACCACCGAGCACGGTCCCCGGAAACCGTTGCGGATGGAGATCTGGCCGGTGCTGGCGGCGTAGAACCAGGCGATGGACTGGTACGGGCCGACGAACTTGCTGCCCTTCCCCCACAGCGCCTGCAGCTCGCGCTGCCCGAACTCGCCGCCGCCGGAGCCCGCCGCGGTGACCACCCCGACGGAGAACGACGCCTCGCCCGCCTCCGCCGGGCCGAGGCCGGCGTCGTCCAGCGCGCGGTCGGCCGCGGCCATCGCGAAGTGCGTGAACCGGTCGGTCTGGACGAGGAAGCGCTCCTCGACCGCCGAGGACGCCTCGAAGCCCCGGATCTCGCCGGCCACCCGCAGCGGCAGGTGCGTGCAGCCCTCGCGGCTGACGCGGTCCAGGACGCTCAGGCCCTCCTGGGTGGCCTTCCAGAAGGTTCCGGTGCTGGTTCCGTTCGGCGCCATCACACCGATGCCGGTGACGGCGGCGCGCCGTGGTCGCGGTTGGCTCATCGTGCCCTCTCCCTCGGCCGGGTCAGGACCACCGCCGACTGGAATCCGCCGAACCCGCTGCCCACGGACAGGACGCTGTCCAGCTTCCGCTCACGGGCGACGCGGGGGACGTAGTCCAGGTCGCACTCCGGGTCCGGCGTCTCGTAGTTCGCGGTGGGCGGCACCACCTGGTGGGCCAGGGCCAGCACGCAGGCGACGACCTCGATGGCGCCGATCGCGCCGAGGGAGTGGCCCACCATGGACTTGATGGAGCTCATGGGCGTGTCGTAGGCGTGCTGTCCCAGGGCCCGTTTCACCGCCGCGGTCTCGTGCCGGTCGTTCTGCTGGGTGCCCGACCCGTGGGCGTTGACGTAGTCGATCGCCGTGGGGCCGAGCCGGGCGTGGTCCAGGGCCGTCTCGATCGCCCGGGCCATCTCCACGCCCTCCCGGGTCAGACCGGTCATGTGGTAGGCGTTGCCGAAGCTGGCGTAGCCGCCGACTTCGCAGTAGACCGGCGCGCCGCGGGCCAGGGCGTGCTCCAGCTCCTCCAGGACCAGGACGGCGCCGCCCTCGCCCATGACGAAGCCGTCCCGGTCGGCGTCGAAGGGACGCGAGGCGTGGGCGGCGTCGTCGTTGTTCGGGGAGGTGGCCTTGATCGCGTCGAAGCAGGCCATCGTGATCGGGGAGATCGGGGAGTCCGAGGCGCCGGCCAGACAGACGTCGGCCCGGCCCTCCTCGATCGTGTGGAACGCGTAGCCGACCGCGTCCAGGCCCGAGGTGCAGCCCGTGGAGACGGTCTGCACCGGACCGTGCGCCCCGAACCGCTCGGCCACCGCCGAGGCGAGGGTGCTGGGCGAGAACGCGCGGTGCAGGTGCGGTTCGGCCCGGTGGTGGTCCGCGTCCCACCGCTGTCCGCGGTGCGAGACCAGGACGTAGTCGTGCTCCAGCCTGGTGGTGCCGCCGACCGCCGTGCCCAGTGACACCCCGACCCGCCAGGGGTTCTCCCGTTCGAGGTCGAGGCCCGCGTCCAGCACCGCCTCCCGGCCCGCCACCAGGGCGAACTGGATGTACCGGTCGCTGCGCGCGATCTCCTCCGGGCCGAGCCCGTGGGCCGCCGGGTCGAAGTCGCACTCGGCGGCGATGCGCGAACGCAGGCCGGCCGGGTCGAAGAACGTGATGCCCCGGGTCGCGGTGCGACCGTGGGACAGCAGGTCCCAGAACGCCGGCACGCCGATACCGCCGGGTGCGACGACGCCTATGCCGGTGACCGCCACGCGCCTGCTCATGACGGGACCTGGCGTCGCTCGGACTTCCGGCCCTCCGCCGCGACGGCCGCGGGCTTCTCCGTGTCCACGTGACCGAGGTCCGGACGCGGCGCCAGCGGGCCGAGGTGGAAGACGACACGGGCCTCCACGTCGCCGACGTTGCGGAAGCGGTGCCGCATGTGGGCCGGGATCATGAGTCCCTGCTCGGCCCGCAGCGGCTGGGGCTCGCCGTCCAGGTCCACCTCCAGCCGCCCGCACACGACGTAGATGAACTCCTCGGAGTACGGGTGGTAGTGCTCGGCGACGCTGTCCCCGGGCTGCACGATGGCCACTCCCATGAAACCGCTGGTGGAGCCGACCGTGGTGGGGGTGAGCATGGCGCGCAGGTCGCCGCCGCGCCGGGTGTTGGGCTCGACGTCGCCGAGATTCACGATTCTTGGGCGGGGTTTGGTCACGACGTTGCTCCGATCATGTGCTGTTTCGACAGGTGGCCGTGGCTGCCGCGATCCCTGGGCCGGACGGTTCAGGCCTCGGCGGAGCGGCGGTCGGTGACGAGCTGCATGCGGGCGAGCTTCAGCAGGCGCGTGAGGTCGCCGTCGCCGGGCAGCGCCGTCAGCTCGGCCAGCGGGCCGGGGTCCGGGATGCCGAGGACCAGTGCGGGGTCGGCGGCGTCGAGCCCGCCGCGCACGTCGATGAGCCGCACCACGACCTGGTCGCGTTCGAAGAGGGTGCTGCGTACCACGGGGCTGCGCGGGTCGTCCGCCACCGCCTCGTCCTGCCGGGCCAGCAGCTCGGCCAGCCGCAGGCCGCAGCCGGGCCGGGCCGGGTAGTACAGCGCGTGCCGCTCCGTCGCCGGGTCCGGCTCTCCCGCCGTCACGTGGTGCACGGCGGGCAGCGCCGCCCGGGTGAAGAAGACCCGCGCGGACTCGGGGTCGTCGAGGTCGCGGTCCTGCTCCAGGTACGGGTTGATGGCCTCCTCGACGGCCCGCACCTCCGGCTGCCGGGCCACGTGACGCAGCGCCGCCATCAGGTCGCCCCGCACCTCGATGGCCCGGAACACGCGGTTGCCGTGCATGAACAGCGAAGTACGGCACAGCCGGGTGGTGTCGTCGACCCGCGCCTCGGGCGGGTCGTAGTCGGACAGGATCGCCGCCACCGCCGCCTCGCTGCCCGGCTTGACGGTGAAGGTCAGCGCGTGCCGGATGAGACCGTCACCGATCCGCGGCGAGGCCTGCAGCCGGCGCTCGCCGGGGTCGGCCTGCGACGGACCACCGGTCTCGCGGACGATGTGGAAGCGCAGCGACCTGGTGTCCCGGACGCAGCTGTGCAGCGGCTCCACCATCCGGACGTGCTCTTCGCTGTTGACCCAGGTGAGAAACGGCGGGGCGCTCTCCCACTCGCTGGTGATCAGCCACTGGGAGGGGTTCTCGACCGACTGGCACAACTGGTCGCTGACGTGTCCGGGTACGGACGCCACCTGGTTGCACAACTGCTCGTAGGCCTCCAGGAACTGCTGCTGGGCTCCGTCGTAGACGTCCACCAGCAGGACGACACGGAGCCTGGAGCCGTCGAACACGGACTGGGAGACCCGGTTCGACATCTGACGTGCCAGTGATTCTGCGGCAGTCGTGGACGTGGTGGTCATGTGCGCAAATCTCCTTCGGGGGCTGTGGGGCGTCGGCCGCGGTGACGCGACGTCAGCGTGCCTCGATCCTGTGCCCGTCCCTGGAAGGCCGCGACTCGGATGAACTATGCGGGTGACCCGCTCCCGGCCCGCCGGGGTTCACACGAGATGGGCGAAGACCACCAGGTTGTCGGTGTAGTCCCGGACCGTGCGGTCGTAGTCGCCCGCGCAGGTGATCAGCCGGACCTGGGCCTGGGGCGTGTCGGCGTAGACGCGCTCGCTGGGGAAGTTGTCCTTGCGGAAGGTCTCCGTGTCGTCGACGACGAAGGTCGCCTTGCGCCCGTCGGCGCGCACGACGGAGAACTGGTCACCCTTCCTCAGTTCACTGAGTCCGGCGAACACGGCCGCGGACGTCGTCGTGTCGACGTGGCCCGCGATGATCGCGGTGCCCGCTTCGCCGGGGGAGGCGCCCTTGGCGTACCAGCCGACGAGGTTGGTGTCGTGTGCGGGCGGGGGTTCGAGCTGACCGGTGGGACCGATGTCGAGGTCCGTGAAGGGGGCGTCGACCGAGATCTTGGGAATCAGCAGGCGCACCGGCCGGGACCGGGGCAGGTGTCTGTCCGCCCCCTGCGCGCCGGACGAGGCCGGCGCGGTCTCCTCCGAAGGGACCTCCGGAGCGGCCTGCGGGACGGCCTGCGAGGAGGCGGCGACCGGCACACGGGGCGCCTCGGACGTCTTCTCCTGACTGCCGAGCAGGCTGACCGCGAGGACCAGGAGGCCGGCGGCGCACAGCATGGTCAGATTCGATGCGGACTTCGGTCCGGGAGCACCGGAGGCACCGGGGGCTCCGGTGGAAGCCGGCTCGTCGTGGGGGGCGGGCGGAGCGGGGGCTGCCATGGAAGAGACCACCTCACTTGGACGCGGCAGCGGGGCGCGAGGGTACGAAAGGGCCGGCCGGGCCGCCACCGGGCACGCGGGTGGCGGCCACGGCGGCTATCGCATCCGGCATGGATCAGGCCAGGCCTGCGGCGCTCTTCTTACGCCGCGCCGCGTACAGACCGGCACCGGCGACCGCCAGGACGGCCAGGCCGCCCGCCGTCACACCCGGGTTGGCGAGGGCGCCGCCACCGGTGTGCATCCCGCCCTTCGGCTTCTTGTACTCGCCGCCCCACGACTTCTCGCCGTCCCAGTCCTTCTCCTTCTTGCCGTAGCCGGAGTCGTCCTTGCCGCCCCAGTCGCCGTTGACCGCGGTCAGCGCGCCGCCACCGGTGTGCATCCCGCCGTGCGGCTTGCCGTAGCCGTCCTCCTTCTTGTCGTAGCCGCCGTCCTCCTTCTTGCCGTCCTCCTTCTTGCCGTAGCCGGAGTCGTCCTTGCCGCCCCAGTCGCCGCTGATCGCGGTCAGCGCGCCGCCACCGGTGTGCATCCCGCCGTGCGGCTTGCCGTACCCGTCCTTGTCGTGCTCCTTCTTGCCGTAGCCGTCCTCCTTCTTGCCGTCCTCCTTCTTGTCGTAGCCGCCGTCGTCCTTGCTGTAGCCGGAGTCCTCGTGGCCGCTGTCACCTCCGTAGGCGTAGGCATAAGCGCCCGGGGCGCCGAGGGCGAGGACGGCCGAGGCCGCCCCGGTGGCCAGGAGCATGCGAGCAGAACGCATCTGATGTTCCTTCCGTCGCGGGCCGGGCAGCTGGTGCTTCGTCAGCTGGAATGACCCGGCCCCGATATGAACCACCGTCAGGCAGTCGGCCGCCGCCCACCACTCGGGGCGCTCAGCCGGGTGACGGCCGGCACGTCTCCGGCTCCGCGTTCACCGGGCCGGCCCAGCGTCCGGGCCGGACCGCGGCAGCGCCAGCAGCGTGGTCAGCACCTCGCGCAGCGCCGCTTCGGCATCCGCCGCCGGACCCGCCGACCGCCAGGCCACGAACCCGTCGGGGCGGACGAGCACGGCGCCCCCGGCCGCCGTGCCGTGGCGCTCCGTCCAGCCCGCGCCGTCCTCGGGCACCAGCTCGGCGTCCGGCCCGGTCCCCACCTGGTAGGAGGCCAGCGGGACGGACAGCCGCCCGGCGAGCCGGAGGGCGGCCTCGTGCCATCCGTTGGGCACGTCGGCGTCGCTGAGCAGGACGAGCGAGCGCTCGTAGAGGTCGAGGGTGGAGATCCGGCGGCCCCGGTGCGCCATCCACAGGTGGGGCGCCCGGCTGCCGGGTTCCCCCGTCAGCTCCAGTCGCTCCGGCACGACCGGGGTCGCGGGGTCGGCGCCGACGACGGCGCCGCGCGGATAGCGGTAGCCGAGGGCGACGTTCAGCAGTCCGCGCTGGGGCCCGCCGCCGGTGCCGGGCGGCGGGGCGAAGCCGGGGTGGCTGTGCTCGGCGGACCGGGCGGCCGCCCGGGCGCTGGTCGCCTCCGCCACCGGACGCCGCTCGGCGTCGTAGGAGTCCAGCAGCCCTTCACCCGCCCAGCCGTCGAGCACCGCGGCCAGCTTCCAGGCGAGGTTGTGCGCGTCCTGGATCCCGGTGTTGGAACCGAAGGCGCCCGTGGGGGACATCTCGTGGGCCGAGTCGCCGGCCAGGAACACGCGTCCGGTCCGGTAGCTGCGGGCCACGCGCTGAGCGGCGTGCCAGGGGGCCCGGCCGGTGATCTCCACGTCGAGGTCCGGGTCGCCGACCGCCCGGCGGATGTGGCCGGCGCAGCGCTCGTCGGTGAACTCCTCCAGCGTCTCGCCGTGTTCGGGGTGCCAGGGGGCGTGGAAGACCCAGTTCTCGCGGTTGTCCACCGGCAGCAGCGCACCGTCGGCGTCCGGACGGGTGAGGTAGCAGACGATGAACCGCCGGTCGCCGACGACCTCGGCGAGGCGGCGGGAGCGGAAGGTGACGCTGACGTTGTGGAACAGGTCGCCCGGTCCGCTGTGGCCGATGCCCAGCTGCTCCCGGACGGGGCTGCGCGGGCCGTCGGCGGCGACGAGGTAGTCGGCGCGGATCGTGGTGTGCTCGCCCGTGCGCCGGCTCTTGACCACCGCGGTGACACCCGCGGAGTCGGCGTCGAACGACATCAGTTCGGTGGAGTAGCGCAGATCGCCGCCGAGCTCCGCGGCGTGGTCGAGCAGGACCGGTTCCAGGTCGTTCTGGCTGCACAGGCACCAGGAGGTCGGGCTGAAGCGGGCCAGCCCGCCGCCCGGGTCGATCTCCCTGAACAGCCATTCGCCCGCCTCGCCGACGAGGGCGGGGGTCTGCAGAATGCCGTGGTTGTCGGCGAGGGTGACCGCGGCCGCGTGGATCGCGGGTTCGACGCCGGCCACCCGGTACAGCTCCATCGTGCGCACGTTGTTGCCCCGACCGCGGGGGTGGATGGAGGTGCCGGCGTGCCGCTCGACGAGCGTGTGCCGCACCCCCAGCCTGCCGAGGAACAACGAGGTCGACAGGCCGACCAGGGAACCGCCGACGATGAGGACCGGGACGCGCTGATCCGCCCCGTCCGCCCGTTCGGCTCTTGCGTTCATCACGTGCCTCCAGCGTGTCGTGTCCGCCGTCCCGGCCGGATACGGCGGGGATCTTCATCAATGCCCCGTGGCGCGGAGGGCGGCTCAGGCTTCACCCGCTTACGTGACACGGGTCCGCCCGGGCCCGGAACCGTCCCGCAGGGTTGACGTGTACTTGGCAAAGATGGCTTCATGGGAGCGCTCCCACGTTCAGCCCCGTTCCCTTCCGACGCCTGGGCCATCCGGCACTCACTCCCTGGAGCCGCAGTGAGAACAGCGAGAACAGCGACCACAGCGACAAAAGCGACCACAGCGAGAACAGCGACAACCACGACCGCACCGAGGAGCACGGCACGAAAGCGCCCTCTGGAGGGTCTGCTGACCGCACTGGCCGGCCTGCTCGGGCTCGTCCTCGTCACCGCGGCCTTCCCCGCCGTCGCGCACGCCGAGCCGCCCGGTGTCCGCGCGGCCGGCCTGCACATCAGCGACGGCCGCCTGGTCGAGGGCAATGGCAACGACTTCGTCATGCGGGGCGTCAACCACGCCCACACCTGGTACCTGGGCCGGACGCGGCAGTCGCTGGCCGACATCAAGGCGCTGGGCGCCAACACGGTGCGCGTCGTCCTGGCCGACGGCCACCGCTGGAGCGCGAACAGCCCCGCGGACGTGGCCGACGTCGTCGCGCAGTGCAAGGCCAACCGCCTCATCTGCGTCCTGGAGGTGCACGACACCACCGGCTACGGTGAGGACAGCGCGGCCGGCACGCTGGACGAGGCCGCGGACTACTGGATCGGCCTGAAGGACGTGCTCGCCGGCCAGGAGGACTACATCGTCGTCAACATCGGCAACGAGCCCTGGGGCAACACCGACCCCGCCGGCTGGACCGCGCCGACCATCGCCGCCGTCAAGAAGCTGCGCGCCGCCGGACTCGCGCACACCCTCATGGTGGACGCGCCCAACTGGGGGCAGGACTGGCAGGGCGTCATGCGCGCCCAGGCCCGGTCGGTCTACGACGCCGACTCCACCGGCAACCTGATCTTCTCGATCCACATGTACAGCGTCTTCGACACCGCCCAGGAGATCACCGACTACCTGAACGCCTTCGTGGACGCCGAACTGCCCATCCTCATCGGCGAGTTCGGCGGCCCCGCCGACCAGTGGGGCGATCCGGACGAGGACACGATGATGGCCACCGCCGAGCAGCTGAACCTCGGCTACCTGGCCTGGTCCTGGAGCGGCAACACCGACCCGATCCTGGATCTGGCGACCGGCTTCGACGCCACCCGGCTCAGTTCCTGGGGCGTGCGCGTCTTCAACGGCGCCGACGGCATCGCGCGGACCGCGAAGGAGGCCACCGTCTACGCCGGACAGAGCTCCGGCGACACCCAGGCGCCGACCGCCCCCGGCACCCCGAGCGCGTCCTCGGCGACGGCCACGTCGGTCACCCTCACCTGGGGTGCCGCCACCGACGACGTCGGCGTCGCCGGCTACGACGTGGTGCGCGTCGGCGGCGACGGCACCGAGACCAGGGTCGCCACCTCCACCACCGGGACCGCCACCGTGACCGGCCTGACCGCCGCCACCGCGTACACCTTCGCCGTCCGCGCCCGCGACGCGGCCGGGAACCGCTCGCCCCGCTCGGCGACGGTGGACGTCACCACGGCCGAGGGCGTCAAGACGTCGTGCTCCGTCGGCTACCGCGTGGTGGGGGAGTGGCCGGGCGGCTTCCAGGGCGAGATCACGATCGGCAACACCGGCGCCACCGCCATCGACGGCTGGACGCTCGGCTTCGCCTTCGCCGACGGCCAGACGATCTCCAACATGTGGGGCGGCACGCCCACCCAGAGCGGCGGCACGGTCAGCGTCGCGGCCGCCTCCTACACCAGCAACGTCCCCGCCGGCGGCAAGGTCACCGTCGGCTTCACCGCCGCCAAGGGCACCGCCAACACGGCCCCGACGGCGTTCACGCTGAACGGCGCCGCCTGCTCCGCCGGCTGACCCGGTCCGCGCGGCGTCACCCGGTGCCGCGCAGGGCGGCCCAGGTCTCGCGTCCCACCTCGCCGTCGGGCCGGAGCCCCTGGTCGCTCTGGAAGCCGCGCACGGCGGACTCCGTACCGGCGCCGAACTCGCCCTCGGCGTCCGAACCCGCCCCGGTGTAGCCGCGTTCGGCCAGCAGGCACTGGACCTCCAGGACCCGCCGGCCGCTGTCCCCCCGGCGGGTGCGGCCGCTGCCGGCGTAGTACGTGCACTCCGAGGGCCCCGGCGCGTTCGCGGACTCCGAGGGCGAGGCGGTGGGCGAGCCGCCCGGCGACGGCGTCCCGGCGGCCGATGTCTCGGCGGCCGGGGCGGCGTTCGTGCGGGTGGCCGCCACCGAGCCCGACGCCCGGGGCCGGCCGGCGTCGCGGGCGAGCGCGGCGCCGTCGGCGCTCTTGCCGGACATGCCCGGCGCGCGGTCCGAGCCGCCGGGCAGCGGCAGCAGGCCGGATCCGCCCGAGCCGCCGCCCGCGCCCGCCGTGGCACGGGTCCAGGGGGCGGTGGCGGTCGCGGGGGCCTGGTGATGGGCGATGACGAAGCCGCCCGCGGCGGCGCAGAGGGCCAGGCCGGCCGCGATGGCCGGCACCGGCTTGCGCCGCGCCCGGGAGCGGGCTTCCGCCGGCGGCGGAGCCGGCGCCTCCGCCGCCCCGGGCCCCGCCTCCGCCGTACCCGCCCGCGAATCCACCGCCCCCGCCCGAGCCTTCGACGGCTCCGAGCGGGCCGGCCGCCCGGCCGGGAGGCGGCGCAGCGCCTCGTACGCCCGCTGCCGGGCCAGCACCCGGCTCTCCAGCGACCCGGGCCACACGGACGACGTGCCGATGTGCTCCTCGGCCGCCTCGATCAGCTCGTGCGGAGCGGGCCGCAGCCCGGGTTCCTTCACCAGGCACACGGACAGCAGCGAGGCGAGGTCCGCGTCGCGGGCGCGGATCTCGTCGAGCAGGTCCTGGTCCGGCTCCTCGAACGCCACCCGGTGCATCACGTCGACACCGGTCCCGTCGCCGAACGGGGCGCGGCCCGTGGCCGCGTAGGCCAGCGTCCCGGCCAGCGAGAACACGTCCGACGCGGTGTCGCAGCGACCGGTCCTCAGGTGCTCCGGCGACATGTAGGCCGGGGTGCCGACCCGGTTGCCGGTGCCGGTGAGCGCGCTGGAGTCCACCGCCTTCGACAGGCCGAAGTCGATCACGTACGCGCCCCAGGGGGAGAGCAGGACGTTGGACGGTTTCAGATCGCGGTGCACGATCTCCGCGGCGGCGAGCGCCGCGAGCGCCTGTCCGACGTCCGCCACGAGCCGCCAGACGGCCGCGGTCTCCAGGGCGCCGCCTTCCCGCACGGCCGCCGCCAGGTCGAGCCCCGGCACGTACTCGGTGGCCATCCACAGCAGCTCGTCCCCGAAGCCCGTGCCGCACAGCCTCGGCGTGTGCGGGGTGCGGACGCGGTGGTGCACCGCCGCCTCGCGCTCGAACCGGAGCCGGAAGCCGGGGTCGTCGGCATATTCGGGCCTGATCACCTTCACCGCGGCCAGGACGGGACTGCCGTCCGCGGGGCGGGCGAGGAAGACCCGCCCCATGCCGCCGCTGCCGAGCAGCGCCAGCGGCACGTACGGACCGATGCCGTCCGGATCGCCGGCGCGCAGGGGAGAGGCGCCGGCCTGCCGCAGCACGGCGACCTCGTCCGCCGCCGGGTCCGGTACCGGCCGCTGTTGTGACACGGGTCCCCCGAAATTCTCTTCGACGTATGTCAGTTCGCTGTCCAGGGAGGGGAAGACGAGGCTAGCCCAGCCGCGGTGCGTGTCGAGGGTTTCTCCCACTTCCGCTGCCGTGCGTAGCGCGGGATGGCTTGTTCCGGCCCCTGAGACGCGGGCTCCGTCACGGTGCGAGGGGTTGTCCTGACAATCTCCCGGCGCCTAGGGTCATCCCGCAGGGCAAGCGCTTTCTGCCTGCCATCGGTCGTCGGCACCCCGAGGAGGACCCGAATGTCCCCACGCCCCGCTCCCCGCCGCGTCGCCGTCGTCGGCACCGGCGCGATCGTCGCCGGCAGCCATCTGCCCGCGCTGCGCGCCCAGGCCGGCCGGGTGGAACTGGTCGCCGCCGTCGACGTGGACCGCGGCAGGCTCGACGCCTTCCGGGAACTCGCCGGGGAGCACGTCGCCGGGTACACGTCGACGAGCGCCATGCTGGACGCCGTACGGCCCGACCTCGTCCTGATCGGCACGCCGCCCTCGCTGCACCGCGAGCAGACGGTGGCCGCGCTGAAGGCGGGCGCGTGGGTGCTGTGCGAGAAGCCGCTGTGCCTGTCGCTGGCCGAGTACGACGAGATCGCGGCGGCCGAGGAGGCGTCGGGGGCGTACGCGTCCGTGATCTTCCAGCACCGTTACGGCTCCGGGGCCGCGCACGCCCGGGAGCTGATCGCGAGCGGGGAGCTGGGCGCCCCCCTGGTGGCCCACTGCCAGACCACCTGGTACCGCGACGCCGCCTACTACGCCGTGCCGTGGCGCGGCACCTGGGCCAGCGAGGGCGGCGGGCCCACGATGGGCCACGGGATCCACCAGTACGACCTGCTGCTGCACCTGCTCGGCCCGTGGGAGGAGGTGCGCGGCATGGCGGCGCGCCTGGTCCACGACACTGAGAGCGAGGACGTCTCCACGGCCCTGGTGCGCTTCGCGAACGGCGCCGTCGCCACGGTCGTCAACAGCGTGCTGTCCCCGCAGGAGGTCAGCCGGATCCGCGTCGACTGCGCGGACGCCACCGTCGAACTCACCCACCTGTACGGGTACCGCAACGAGGACTGGGTCTACACCCCGGCGCCGCACGTCGACGCCGGGCGCGCCGCCGCCTGGCGCACCCCCGCGACGGACGTGCCCAGCTCGCACTCCGCGCAACTGGGCGCCCTGCTGGACGCCTGGGACAGCGGCACCCGGCCGCCGGGCAGCGGCCCCGGCGCCCGCGCCACCCTGGAATTCGCCGCCGCCCTCTACAAGTCGGCCTTCACCGGCCGCCCGGTGCACGCGGGCGAGATCGGCCCCGGCGACCCGTACTACGCGGCGATGCACGGCAACCACCCGCGGTGGGCCCCCGAGGAGCGCGCATGAGCATCCGCGTCAGTCACGTCCACGGCGAGCACATCGCGGTCGCGACGGCCGCGGGCACCGAGATCCTGCGCTACGTCTACCGGCCCGACCCGCAGGCGTACGAGTCGCGCAAGCCCTACGCCCACCCGGTGCGCACCCTCGCCGGGCGCACGGTCACCGGCTACCGCCCCAGCGACCACCGCTGGCACAAGGGCCTGCAGATGACGGCGAGTCACCTGTCCGGGCAGAACTTCTGGGGCGGCAACTCCTACGTCCGCGGCCAGGGCTACCAGGTCCTGCCCGGACGCGTCGGCTCCATGCGGCACGACGGCTTCACCGCCCTCACCGTCGAGGACGGCCGCCTCGCCCTCACCGAGCGGCTCACCTGGGTCGCGCACGGCGGCGAGGAGTGGGCGGGCGAGACCCGCGGGCTGACCGTGCACTCGGTCGACGAGGAGGCCGGCGCCTGGGCGCTGGACTGGTCGATCCGGCTCACCAACGCCCGCGCCGAGCCCCTGGTCTTCGGCTCCCCGACCACCGAGGGCCGCGAAATGGCCGGATACACCGGCCTGCAGTGGCGCGGTCCCCGCGACTTCACCGGCGGCACCGTCTTCGGGCCGGAAGGCGCCGCCGACGCCGGGGCACTGATGGGCACCCGGGGTCCGTGGCTCGCGTACACCGCCGAGCACGACGAGGTCGACGCGCACTCCACGGTCGTCTTCGCCCACGCGCCGGAGAACCTCGACGAGACGACGGCGATCCACCCGTCGCACTGGTTCGTGCGCGCCGAGCCGATCCCCACGGTCGCGTTCTCCTGGGCGTTCTTCGAGACGTTCGAGCTGCCGCCCGGCGCGTCCTTCGCCTACCGCTACCGGGTCGTCGTCGCCGACGGAGCCTGGGACCGCGACCGCGTCGCCGGGCATCTGAAGGGCCTGCCGTGGTGACCCCGGCCGGCCCCGCCCTGCCGCACCCGCTGCCCGGCGCCGTCGGCCTGTCCCACCTCAGCGCCTACGACTGGCCGGCCGCCGACGGCGTGTGCGGCGGCAGCCCGCATCTGCACCTGGTGTGCACGGAGGCGTACGTGGTCACCGGCGGCCGGGGCGCGGTGCAGACCCTGAGCCCCGACGGCTGCCGGGACATCCCGCTGCAGCCCGGGTCCGTCGCCTGGTTCACGCCGGGCACCGTGCACCGCATGGTGCAGCGCGACGGCCTGCGCGTCACGGTCCTGATGCAGAACAGCGGGCTGCCCGAGGCCGGGGACGCCGTCTTCACCTTCCCGCCCGAGGTGCTCGCCGACCCCGAGAGGTACCGGGCCGCGGCGACCCTCCCGCCGGGCACCGGACCCGGCACGGAGGCGGCCGCCCGGCGCCGCCGGGACCTGGCCGTGCGGGGCTACCTGCCGCTGCGGGAGGCCCTCGCCGCCGGCGACGACGGCCCGTTCCGGGAGTTCCAGCGCGCCGCCGCCCGGCTGGTGCGCCGGAACGTCCCGGCCTGGCGCGAGCTGTGGCGGGCCGGCGCCCTGGCCGCCGCCGAACGCACCGGCGCCCAGCTCGACGCGCTGGCCGCCGGCGAGCCGGCGTACCTGGCCGGGGCGACCGCGTACGCGGCGACGCCCACCCGGCTCGGCGGCTACGGCATGTGCGGCCGGCGCGACGAGTACACGCTGCCCGGGGCGACCGTGCCGCGGGGCGGCGAGGACGCCCCCGGCGGCGCTACGGCTTGATGCCCACCCCGGTCCACAGGCTGACCTCGGCGTCCGACGCGGCGGGCTCTCCGTCCGGGCGCCAGCGGTGGCCGACGGCGATGCCCGGTTCGAGCAGTTCCAGTCCGTCGAAGAAGCGGGCCACCGCGTCCTTGGAGCGGAACTGCACCGGCGTGCCGGCGCCGGTGTAGATGTCGGTCACCTTCTGCCAGGTGGCCGGGTCGAAGTCGGGCGTGCAGTGGCTCAGCGCCAGCGCGCTGCCCGACGGGAGCACCGCCAGCAGACGGCTGACGATGCCGTACGGGTCCTGCGCGTCCGTGACGAAGTGCATCAGGGCGTTGAGGGACAGCGCCACGGGCCGGGTGAGGTCCAGGACCTCGGCCAGTTCCGGCGCGTTCAGCAGCGTGTCCGGGTCGTTGACGTCGGCCTCTATGTAGGTGGTGCGGCCCTGCCGCGTGCTGCGCATCAGACGCTCGGCGTACTTCAGGACGAGGGGGTCGTTGTCGGCGTAGACGACGCGTGCCTCCGGGACCACCGACTGCGCCACCTGGTGCAGGTTGGGCTCGGTCGGGATACCGGTGCCGATGTCCAGCCACTGGCGGATGCCGTGCTCCCGGGCGAGCACCCGGGTGGCCCGGTGCATGAAGGCGCGGTTCTCGCGGGCACAGGTGAAGATGCCCGGGTAGGCCGCCGCCACGGTCTCCGCCGCCTTCGAGTCGACGTCGAAGTGGTCCTTGCCGCCGAGGTAGTAGTCGTACATCCGCGCGGAGTGGGGCCTGCTGGTGTCGATGTCCCGCGCGGCGTGCGAGTTGGTCATCCTGTCCCTCTCAATGGTTTTCGTGGGGGTTTCGGGCAGGTCGCGGGCCGGGGCCGGCTCCCGCTCGGGCTCGGTGGGCGGCTCAGCCGGCCGCCAGGTGGTCGGCGAGGCCCCGTTTGACCCCCGCGACGAACGCGGCGATCTCCTCGGGGGTGTAGATCAGCGCCGGACCGGCGGGATCCGTCGACTGCCGCAGGGCCACCCGGCCGTCGGCGAGCTGCTTCGTCTGCACGCACTGGCCCCCGTTCGGGCCGCTCCACGGAGACTCCCAGCCGTGTTCGCCGAGGTCCGACGCGGGCATCCCGTTGTAGACGTCACCGTCGATGGTGGTCATGAGTACTCCTTGCGCATGCGGTTCAGGAGCGCCCTGCTCTCCGCGTCCGAGGTCAGCAGGGACATGCGGTTGTGCGCCTCGAGATGAGCCACCACGTCCGAACGCTGGTCCAGGTACATCGCGCCGGAGAGGATCTCGCTGTAGACGATGTCGGGCAGCTCCGGCTCCTCGAAGCGGAAGTACGTGAACGGCGCGCAGGCGCCGACGTGGGCGCCTGCCGTGAACGGCACGACGTCGATGCTGACGTGCTCCAGCTCCGAGACCTCCAGGAGCCGTTCGATCTGTTCCCGCATGACCTCGGGACCGCCGACCACCCGGTGCAGCACGGCCTCTTCCATCACCACCCACAGCGTGGGCGCGTCGGCTCTGTCCAGCAGGCCGGCGCGGCGCAGCCGCAGGTCCACGCGCCGCTCGAGGTCCTCGTCGCTGTCGTTGGGGAAGCCGCCGCCGAGGACGCCGCGCGCGTACGCGGGGGTCTGCAGCAGGCCCGTGACGTAATGGGGCTCGTAGGTGCGCAGGGTCTTGGCGCCGGTCTCCAGGCTGACGTAGGCGCTGAACCAGGTGGGCAGCACGTCCCGGTACGTGTGCCACCAGCCGGGCTCGTTGGCCCGCTCGGCGAGGGCGACGAACTCGTCGATCTCCTGCCGGTCCGCCCCGTAGGTCTCCAGCAGCTTCTCCACGTAGAGCGGCTTGAGACCGACCTCCGCCTTCTCCAGGCGCCGGATGGTCAGGGTCTTCACCCGCAGCGCCCGCGCCGCGTCCTCCAGCGAGGCGCCGGCGTTCTGCCGCCGCTCCTGCAGCCGTCGGCCGAGGATCATGCGGAGCACGGTGGGTGCGCTGGCGCCGCTGCCCGCACCCGAACGGCCTTCGCTCACGCCCTTACCTCCTGAGGGTCCGTCACCCACCCGAGTCTGACAGGCACTTGATGACGCCGCCAGACCGACACCGGCTGTGTGAAATTATCAGGGAGCCGGTTGCAGCCTGAACTCGGGTGCGAGCATAGTTACTTGTGTGATCCGTGCCGCCAGAACGCGAGCGCTTTTCTGCCAACGATCCATATTCCCAATGGAGTTGGCGTGCTCAGTCGTTCGGTGTACGTCCCCCGCCCCCCGGCTGTGCTCCGCCCCCACGGAAGGCCAACACCGTGTTCTCCCAGACGACCTCGTACTCCCAGCTGTTAGACGTCCCTGACCCGGATCGCGCGCACTGGCTCGAACTGCCCGCGCACCGCTCCAGCGTCCGGGTCGCCCGCCGCTCCATCGGCGCGCGGCTGACCGGCTGGCGGGTGCCCGGGGAGGTGTGCGCGGACGCGGTGCTGCTGCTGTCCGAACTGGCCACCAACGCCGTGCGCCACACGCTCAGCGCGCGGATCCTGTGCGGCATCGGACTGGTCGCCGACGGATGCGTGCGCCTGGAGGTGCACGACCACGACTACACGGGCCGCGACCTGCCCCGGTGCGACCCGGGCCCCGACGACGAGGGCGGACGCGGGCTGCTGCTGGTGGAGCAACTGGCCCAGGCCTGGGGCGTGGACCGCTCGCGGCTCACCGGCGGCAACGCCGTGTGGGCGACCCTGACGGCCTGAGCTCCGGGCGGGACGGCGGTGGGCTCAGTCCCGCGCCGGCGTCAGCCGGGCGAGCAGCACGGTGCGGTCGTCGGCGACAGCCGTGCTGTGCAGCAGCCGCCGGCACAGCGCCGGCAGCGGGTCCGGGCCGCCGGCGTCCGCGTCGGGGTGGTCGGCGGCGGCCTCGTCCAGCGTGCGGGCGAGGCGGGCGATCTCCTGGTCGATGTCGTGTTCGCGGGACTCGACGAGTCCGTCGCTGTAGAGCACGAGCAGGGCCGGTTCCGGCACCTTCAGCACGGTCGCCTCGTAGCCGCCCGTGCCCAGACCGAGGGGCAGGCCGGCCCCGGCGAGCGCCACCGGCGCGGTCCGGCCGTCCGGGCCGCGCAGCAGCGGGGGCGGGTGCCCCGCCCCGACCAGGGTGCAGGTGCCCTGCCGCGGATCCCACTCGGCGTAGATGCAGGTCGCGAAGGACGCGTCCGGGGTGTCGCTGGCGAGCGCGTCCAGCCGCCGTACGAGCTCCACGGCGGGCATGTCCAGTCCCGCCAGGGTACGGACCGCGGTACGCAGCTGGATCATCGCGACCGCGGACTCCGGACCGTGCCCCATGGCGTCCCCGACGATCAGGCTGACCCGGCCGCCCGGCCTGTTGAGCACGTCGAACCAGTCGCCGCCGATGACCGTGCCCTGCCCGGCCGGCAGGCAGCCGTGGGCGATGCGGCAGCCCTCGGCCTCCCGGACGGTGCCGGGAAGCAGACTGTTGCGGATGGCCAGGGCGGTGCGCCGCTCGCGTTCGTAGCGGCGCGCGTTGTCCAGCGCGATGGAGGCCCGCGCGGCCAGCGACTCCACCGCGGCCACCTCCGCGGTCACGAACGGCCCCCGGTCCGGCCCGCGCGTGCAGGCGATGAAGCCGATCGCGGTGTTCCGCAGCCGCAGCGGCACCACCAGGAAGGACGCCGCCTGCAGCAGCATGTCGATCCGGATGTCGCCGGGGCCGGAGGCGGTGAGCCGTTCGGCCGTGTGCGCGTCGACGGAGTCGTGCAGCTGGGCCTGTCCGTCGGCGAGCGCGCGGGTGTACGGCGTCTCGCGGGGGAAGACGATCACTTCGCCGACCGGCAGCACGCCCTCCCACGCCTCCGGCGCGTCCGTGCCCACCCGCAGGGCCAGGCGGCGCGCCTCTATCTGGGGCGGGTCCGCGGTGACGTACGCGGTCTCCTCGCGGCGCCAGCGCTCCAGCAGGTAGACGGAGGCGGCGTCGCAGAAGCCCGGCGCCAGCGCGTGCACGACGTGGCTGCCGGTCATCCGCAGGTCGAGTTCCGAGCCGATGACGTCGGCCGCGGGGGAGAAGGCCGAACGACGGGGAGAGGGCAGTGCGGTGGGGGTGTCCTCGGTGCGGCTGCGCGGTTCGTTCCGCAGGGTCGTGGTGCCTTTCCGGGTGGGGGACCGGGGCGCGCGGCGACGACAACGATATCGCCGCGGGTCGTCGGTAACTATATGATGAGGTGTCAAGTGCCTTGTGCCGAAAGGATGTTCTGGTGACCGACAGTGGACCTCTGCCGCCGGGAGCCGATCCCGACAAGGCGAGCGTCGCCCGGATGTACGACGCGATGCTCGGCGGAGAGCACAACTTCGCCATCGACCGGGAGGCGGTGGCGGCGTTCACGGCCATCGACCCCCAGGTCCGCATGCTCGCCCGGGCCAACCGCGCCTTCCTCGGACGGGCCGTGCGCTTCCTGATAGGCAACGGGGTGCGGCAGTTCATCGACCTCGGCTCGGGCATCCCCACCCAGGGCAACGTGCACGAGGTGGCGCAGGCGGCCAGCCCCGGCGCCCGGGTGGTCTACGTCGACAAGGACCCCGTCGCCGTCGCCCACAGCGCGTCGCTGCTCGCGGACAATCCGGACGCGGACATCGTCGACGCCGACATCCGGCGCCCGGACGAGGTCCTGTCCTCCCCGCAGCTGCACAAACTGATCGACTTCGAGCAGCCGGTCGCGGTGCTGATGGTCGCGATCCTGCACTTCATCACGCCGGAGGAGGACCCGGCCGGCATCGTCGCCGGCTTCCGGGACGCCCTGCCCGGCGACAGCTGGCTGGCCCTGTCCCACGCCACGAACCAGGACCGCCCGGACACGGCCGCCGCGGTGGGCCGGCTGTACCGGTCCAGGGCCACGTCGCCGGTGACCGCCCGCTCCCACGAGGAGATCCTCGGCCTCTTCACGGGCTTCGACCTGGTGGACCCGGGCCTGGTCCACGTCCCTGTGTGGCGCCCGGACCCGCACGACCGCGTCCCCGACAACCCGTCGGAGTACTGGGTGTACGCGGGGGTGGGCCGCAAGAGCGGCTGACGGGGGCGGTCGGGACGGGGGCCGACGGCGGGGGCGGCGTGGCCGACCGGAGCCGGCGTCCCGGGCCCGGGCAGGGGGCGCCGGCTCCGGGCCGGAGGACCAGGCTGCGCGCGGACCGGCGGGCGGCCGGGCCGGTCAGGGCGCGGGGGACGACCCACGTGTGACCGTGTCTCCCTCCGGGCGGCTGTTCCCTGGGGCAGGCGCCGCTCCGGCAGCGGGCGGGCACACCCCGCGCGGCGGGTGGCAGTCAGGGACCGGACGTCTCTGTCGCCTTGCCGCCGGACCCGGGCCCCGCTTCCCGGCTCCGATGCCACGCAACGGCCGGGCGGGGCCGGTCCTCGGCGAGGGACCGCATCCTCTCCCGGTAGGCGGCCGCGTCGATCCGGCCGCGCAGCCGCTGTCCCACCAGTCGTCCCTCGGCCGCCTCCAGGGCGGCGCGGTGCCGTCGTACCCGCACGGCGTGGTGGCCCGCGGCCGGGCTCAGCAGGCGGGCGGTGTCGTACAACGCACCGGCGACGATGAGCAGTTGCAGCAGAACGGCTATGGCGATCATGACACTGACTCCGAGCGTGCGGTGGCGGTCTTCGGCGTTGTCCCTGCCATGTCCCCGCCTCCCGGTCGCCGGCGCCGCTTCCGTTCCCAGTGCAACGCGGGCGGTGCCGTGCGCGGAGGGGCCACCCGGGTGAGGCGGGGGCCGTCCGGCCCTGGCGGTCGGGCCGGCCGGTGGCTACGGCGCCGCGCGCCGGCCGGCACCGCCGGCCGTGACCGACGCGGCGCCCGCTCCCCGGACCTGATGCCGACGGGGTGCTCCTGACAACGTGCGGCACTGTGCCCCACCGACCTGCGCCGCGACCGGGCCGTTGCCCGCGGAGCCTGGCGCCGGAGTTCTGGATCGGGGTGGCCCGGCACCGGGGCGGGGCGGGGCGCGGGTGGCGGTCCGGCGCGAGCGGGGGGAACCGGTCGGGTTGGGTTGCGTCTCGCGCCGCGTCATACGCGGTGCTCACGCGCACGTGGTGCTCACACGCGCACGTGAGTCTCACACGCGCACGTGGTACTCACCCGCGCGCGGGGTGCCTCGCGGGTGTTCTCAGAAGGGGCCGCGTGTCCAGCGGCCGGCGGCCATTGTGGCGTGTACCGGCATCTCGCGCAGCGTGGGGGCGTCCGCCTCCAGCGGGTCCGCGTCGACGATCACCAGGTCGGCCGGGGCGCCGGCGCGGGGGCGGGAACGGCCCAGCGCCGACGCCGCGAGCGCCGCCCCAACCGGCAGGCGTTGTTCCGGGTGCCAGGCGGGCCGCTCGTCGGCCGTCCGGCTGACGGCCGACGCGATGCCCAGCCACGGGTCGAGGGGGGAGACGGGGGCGTCGGAGCCGAACTCCAGCCGCACGCCGGCCGCCAGCAGGTCGGCGTAGGCGAAGGCCCGCCCGGTGCGTCCGGCCCAGTGCCGGTCGGCGACGTCGCGGTCGTCGGGGGCGTGCGCGGGCTGCACGCTCGCCGTGATGCCCAGCTCCGCGAATCGCGGCACGTCCGCCGCTGTCAGCAACTGGGCGTGCTCGACGCGGCCCCGGCAGCCGACGGCCTCGAACGCGTCGAGGGCGAGCGTGTTGGCGCGGTCGCCGATCGCGTGGACGGCGGGTTCCAGGCCGTGCGCGGCGGCCCGCCGCATCAGCCGGACCAGTTCCTCCCGCGGCGTCTCCTGCACCCCGTACGCCTCCGGAGTGCCCTCGAGACCCGGGTAGGGGTCGCGGCACAGCGCGGTGCGCGTGTTGAGGGAACCGTCCGTGAACACCTTGAGCGGGCCGACCCGGACCATGCCGCCGGTCCCCGGCAGGACGTCGCCGGTGCGGAGCCCGCGCTCGATCACCTCCTCCAATTGCGCCGGATACACGGCGGCCCGCACCCGCACCGCGAGCGGCGCCGCCGCGGCGCGCCGGCTCCAGTCGGTGACGTTGTCGGCGAAGTGGAAGTCGACGATGCCCGTGACGCCCCGCGCGGCCGCGTCCCGGCACGCCTCGGCCACCCACCGGTCGAGCACCTCCGCGGGCGCCTCGGTCAGCGCGTCGAGCACCTCGAAGCACTCGTGCTCCCGCAGCAGGCCCGTCGGATGGCCGCCCCGTCCGACCCGCGCCAGTGCCGCCGAGTTCAGCCACGCGGCGTGCAGGTCCGCGCCGACCAGCGCGACCGGCCGGTCCGGGCACACGGCGTCGAGCAGCGACCGGTGCGGCGTGTCGGACCACAGCCCGTCCCGGAAGCTGTGGCCCGTCAGCATCTCCCCGGCGGGCAGGCCGGTCGCGTGCCGCCGTACGGCCTCGGCCACCGCCCGCGCCGAGCCGATGCCGGACAGGTCGAGCCGGTGCCGGTTGCCGGCCCACTGGGCCATGTGCACGTGGGCGTCCCACAGACCGGGCAGGACGGTCCGCCCGCCCAGGTCGACCACCACGTCCCCCGCGGCCTTCCCCGCGGAGTTCCCCGCGGCCTCCTCCGTGACGTCACCGCGCCCGTCCTCCGCCACCACGGCGACGATCCTCCCGCCGGCGACCCGCACGCTGCCCAGCGGCCCGCCCGGCCCGATCCGCACGCGGGCGAGCGTCACCGCGGGCGGGTCGCCCGGTTCACCGGCCCGGAGACCGGGCATCCCGTCGAGGCTCGTCATGAGGGCTCCCGTCGTCGGCGCGACATGCCACGGGCGGGGACGCGCGACATGCCGCCCTGCCCACCGGCTGATCCGGCTGATCCGGCTGATCCGGTTCCGAGGCTACGCGCCGGTGACCGGCCGGTGACACGGCCCCCGCCGCAGGCGGCCGCCGGTCTCAGCCGAGGGCCCGGTCCAGGTTGAAGGCGGCGCTGATGAGCGAGAGATGGGTGAACGCCTGCGGGAAGTTGCCCTGCTGCTCCCCGGTGTGGCTGATCTCCTCGGCGTACAGGCCGAGGTGGTTGGCGTAGGTCAGCATCTTCTCGAAGGCGAGGCGGGCCTCGTCGATCCGTCCGGCGTGCACCATGGCCTCGACGTACCAGAACGAGCAGATGGAGAAGGTGCCCTCGTCGCCGCGCAGCCCGTCGGGGCTGGCCGTCGGGTCGTAGCGGTAGACCAGCGAGTCGGACACCAGGTCTTGGGTGAGGGCGTCGAGCGTGGACAGCCACTTGGGATCGGTGGGGGCGATGAACTTCGTCAGCGGCATCATCAGCACGGCCGCGTCCAGCACGTCGCCGTCCTCGTGCTGCACGAAGGCCTGCCGGGACTCCGACCAGCCCCGGCTCATGATCCGCCGGTAGATGGTGTCCCGGCACTGCCGCCAGCGCGGCAGGTCGGCGGGCAGGCCGCGCCGGTTGGCCATGCGGATGGCCCGTTCGATCGCCACCCAGCACATCAGCCGCGAGTACAGGAAGTTCTTCCGGCCGCCGCGGGTCTCCCAGATCCCCTCGTCGGGCTGGTCCCAGTGCTCGCACACCCAGTCCACCAGCGCGCACACGTCGTCCCACTGGTCGCTGGAGACCGGCTTGGCCCACTTGTCGTAGAGGTAGATCGAGTCGATGAGCGCGCCGTAGATGTCGAGCTGCAACTGCTCGGCGGCGCCGTTGCCGACCCGCACCGGCGCCGACCCGTGATGCCCCTCCAGGTGGTCGAGCTCGACCTCGGGCAGGTCGGTGCGGCCGTCGATGCCGTACATGATCTGCAGCGGGCCCGACGGCTTGCCGTCGCCGGGACTGACGTGCCGGGTCACGAAGTCCATGAACGCCTCGGCCTCGCCGGTGAAGCCGAGCCGCAGCAGCGCGTAGACGCAGAACGCCGCGTCGCGCACCCACATGTACCGGTAGTCCCAGTTGCGCTCGCCGCCCAGTTCCTCGGGCAGGCTCGTGGTCGGCGCGGCGACCATCGCGCCGGTGGGCGCGTAGGTGAGCAGCTTCAAGGTGAGCGCGGAGCGGTGCACCATCTCCCGCCAGCGGCCCCGGTACTTGGAGGCGGACAGCCAGCGCCGCCAGTACGCCACCGTGGTGGTGAACTGCTCCTCGGCCTCGAGCCGCGCGCACCCGCGCGGCTGCACGTCCCCGCCGACCTGGTCGAGCGCGAACACCGCCGACTCGCCCTCGGCGAGCTTGAAGTCGGCCCGCGCGTCGGGGCCGTCGGCCTCCATCGGCACGGTCGCGGTCAGCGCGAGCGACAGCGCGTCGGTCTGGAACAGCGCCACCCCGCTGATCATGCGCAGGGTGTGCGGCCGGGCGCCGTACTCGAACCGCGGGGCGACCCGGACGCTGAACGGGATCGAGCCGCGCACGCACACCACGCGCCGGATCAGCCGGTGCCGGTCGGCCTCGACCTTCTCGCCGCTGATGGGCATGAAATCCTGCACCTCGCCGACACCGTCCTCGGTGAAGAAGCGGGTGATCAGGACATTGGTGTCGGGGAAGTAGAACTGCTTCGTCGTCGCGGGCACGGCCGCCGCCAGCTCGAAGCAGCCGCCGCGCTCGGCGTCGAGGATCGACGCGAAGACGCTCGGCGCGTCGAAGGACGGACAGCAGTACCAGTCGATGGTGCCGTCCGTGCCCACCAGGGCCACGCTGCGCAGATCACCGATGAGACCGTGCTCCGCGATCGGCAGATAGCGCGGGGCGGACCCCGGCCTCTCCTCGTCGGTCGCGCTACCGCCCATCGCAGCCTCCCTGCCCCGACCGGATCCCCGCTCCAGCTTAGGGCGGATCGCCGCCCCGAGCGCGGGGTTCATGAAGGCGAGGGCGGTGGGTTCGCGGAGGCGAGGACGCGGGGTTCGCGGAGGCGGGGGCGGTGGGTTCGCGGAGGCGAGGACGCGGGGTTCGCGGAGGCGGGGGCGGTGGGTTTGCGGAGGCGAGGACGCGGGGTTCGCGGAGGCGGGGGCGGTGGGTTCGCGGAGGCGGGGGCGGTGGGTTCGCGGAGGCGAGGACGCGGGGTCCGCGGAGGCGAGGGCGGTGGGTTCGCGGAGGCGGGGGCGCGGGGTTCGCGAAGGCGCGGCCGTGGGGATCGCCCGGGCGCGACCGCGGAGTGCGTCGAGGCCCGGTCGGCCTCGGGTCAGACGGCGACGACCCGCACTCCGGCCTCCTCGAACCGCCGCACCGCGTCCGGGCTCGCCGCCGTGTCCGTGACCAGCGTGTCCACCGCGTCGGCCGCGCAGATGCGGGCGAACGCGCGCCGGCCCAGCTTGCTGGAGTCGGCCGCGACCACCACCCGCTCGGCCCGTTCGCACAGCAGCCGGTTGACCGCGGCCTCCGCCTCGTCGTGCGCGGCGGCGCCGTGGGTGACGTCGAAGGCGACCACGCCGAGCACCGCCACATCGAGGGTGATCTGCCCCAGCACCCCGTCGGCGAGCGGCCCGACGAGTTCGTACGACTGCGGGCGCGCGACCCCGCCGGTCACCACGATCTTGAACTGGGGGCGCACCGCCAGCTCGTTGGCGATGTTCAGCGCGTTCGTGACGACGGTGAGCGCGGGCGAACCGGAGGCGAGATCGCCGCGCACCGCCAGGGCGCGCGCCACCTCGGTGGTGGTCGTGCCGCCGGTGAGGCCCACCGCCTCGCCGGGGGAGACCACAGCGGCGACGGCCTTCGCGATGCGCTGCTTCTCGGAGGCGTGCCGGGCCGTCTTGTACCGCAGCGGCAGCTCGTACGACACCCCGTGCACGACCGCGCCGCCCCGGGTCCGCACCAGCATCTGCTGCTCGGCGAGCTGGTCGAAGTCGCGCCGGATCGTCGCGGCCGACACCCGCAGATCGGCGGCCGCCTCCTCCACGTCGAGCCGGCCGCGTTCGACGAGCAGTTCCAGCAGCGTCTTCCAGCGGGCGTCCCGCGACATCCGCACCCTCCGTCCCTCGGCCTCCCGGCGACCCTAGCGCAACGAGATCGCGTCGATATGCTTGAAGTTGCTCGAAACGGCTGGGTATCTTGCAGGAAAAATCACAGCGCGGTGACGAGGAGGGGACGCCATGACGTACGTCGAGGACGAACTGACCAGCCAGCCCGAGTGCTGGACGCGCGCGGCCGCGGAGGCCGGACGGCACACCGGCGTGCTTCCGGCGCCGGGGGAGCGGGTCGCGCTCACCGGATGCGGCACCTCGTACTTCATGGCGCAGGCGGCCGCGGCCCTGCGCGAGGCCGCAGGCCAGGGCGAGACGGACGCCTTCGCCGCCTCCGAGTTCCCCCACGGGCGGTCCTACGACCGCGTCGTCGCCCTCACCCGCTCCGGCACCACCACCGAAGTGCTGGAGCTGCTCGGCAGGCTGAAGGGGCGCACCCGGACCGTCGCCGTCACCGCCGACCCGGACACGCCCGTCGTGGACGCCGCCGACGACACCGTCGTGCTCGGCTTCGCCGACGAACGCTCCGTCGTCCAGACCCGGTTCGCGACCAGCGCGCTGACCCTGCTGCGTGCCCACCTCGGCCTGCACACCGACGCCGTCGTCGCCGACGCCCGCACCGCGCTCGCCACCCCGCTGCCCGAAGGGCTCGTCGACTGCGCGCAGTTCACCTTCCTGGGCCGGGGCTGGACGGTCGGCCTGGCCCACGAGGCCGGGCTGAAGATGCGCGAGGCCGCGCTCGCCTGGACCGAGGCCTACCCGGCGATGGAGTACCGGCACGGCCCCATCAGCATCACCACCCGCTCCACCGCCACCTGGATGCTCGGCGACCCGCCCGAGGGGCTGGCCGGACAGGTCCGCGCCACCGGCGGCACGTGGGTGGCGGACGGCCTCGACCCGCTCGCCGGGCTGGTCCGCGTCCAGCGCCTCGCCGTCGCCGTGGCCGCCGCCCGCGGCCTCGACCCGGACAACCCACGCCACCTCACCCGCTCCGTGATCCTCACGCCCTGAGCCCCTTTGCCCCCTGAGCCCCTGCGCCCCCTGAGCCGCAGAGCACTGACCCCCCTGTGCCCTGAGCCCTGAGCCCTGAGCCCTGAGCCCTGAAGCCCTGAAGCCCTGAAGCCCTGAAGTCCCGGAGTCCCGGAGTCCCGGAGTCCCGGAGTCCCGGAGTCCCGGGGTCCCGGAGTCCCGGAAAGGACCGGCCGTGCCCCTCGTGACCACCGGTGAGCTCGTCGCCCGCGCCGCGGCGGCCCGCTCCGCCGTCCCCTCCTTCAACGTCATCACGCTGGAACACGTCGAGGCCGTCATCGCCGGCGCCGAGTCCGCGCGGGCCCCCGTCGTCCTCCAGGTCAGCGAGAACGCCGTAAAGTTCCGCTACGGGCGGCTGCTGCCGCTCGCCCGCGCCGCCGTCGCCGCCGCCGAACGCGCCGCCGTCCCGGTCGCCCTGCACCTCGACCACGTCCAGAGCGACGGCCTGCTGCGGCAGGCGCCGGACGCCGGCTTCAGCTCGGTGATGTACGACGCGTCCCACCTGCCCTACCCGGACAACCTCGCCGCGACCAGCGCGGCAGCGAGCTGGGCGCACGCCCAAGGGCTGTGGATCGAGGCCGAGTTGGGGCAGGTCGCGGGCAAGGACGACCGGCCGCCGCTGGACGCCCACGCCCCCGGCGCCCGCACCGACCCCGACCAGGCCCGCGCCTTCGTCGCCGGCTCCGGCGTGGACGCCCTCGCCGTCGCGGTCGGCAGCGTGCACGCGATGACCACGCGTACCGCCACCCTCGACCACGACCTCCTCGAACGCCTGTCAGCCACCCTGGACGTGCCCCTCGTGCTGCACGGCTCCTCCGGGCTCCCGGACGGCGAACTCGTCGCCGCCGTCGCGGGCGGCATCGCCAAGGTGAACGTCGGCACCGCCCTCAACCTCGCCATGACGGGCGCCATCCGCACGTTCCTGGCCGCCCATCCCGAGGCGGCGGACTCCCGCGCCTACCTGAGCGTGGGACGCGAGGCGATGGCCCGTACGGTGGAGCGGATCACCGGCGTGCTGGCCCGCGCCTGATCACCTCTTCACGGCCTTCAGCACCACGAACTTCCGGTCGCCGGCGACGAGTTCGCTGTTGCCGAACAGCCGCCGCAGCTTGACGTGGTACCCGAGGTGCCGGTTGCCGACCACCCACAGCTCGCCACCGGGCCGCAGCGCACGCCGGGCGCCGGTGAACATCCGCCACGCGGTGGCGTCGGTCGTCGCCTGGTGCGAGTGGAACGGCGGGTTGTTGAGCACCAGGTCGACGCTGCCGTCCGGCACCCCCGCCAGCCCGTCCCCGACCCGGAACTCGGCGTGTCCCGGCAGCCCGCCGGCCTTCCACGTGGCCTCCGCCGAGGCGACGGCCTGGAACGACTCGTCCACGAACAGCACCTCGGCCGCCGGATCGGCGGCCGCCACCGCCGCGCCGACGACACCGTTGCCGCAGCCCAGGTCCACCACCCGCCGGGCACCGTGCCCGGCCGGCAGGTGCCGCAGGAAGAAACGGGTGCCGATGTCGAGCCGGTCGGCGCAGAACACCCCCGCGTGGTTGACCACGGTGCGCCCCGACAGCGGGCCGATTCCGTCGGGCAGGGCGTAGCTGTACGGCCACGGGTTGACGGGCCGGGGAAGCGCCGGGTCCGGCGCGCAGAAGATCAGGCGGGCCTTCTGCTCCGCGAGCGAGGTGCGGGTCGGGCCGAGGATCCGCTCGAACAGCCGCAGCGTCGAGGTGTGGATCTCCTTCACCATCCCGGCGCCGACGACGACCGTGCCCGCGTGCACGGCGGGCGCCAGCCGCAGCAGCTGGTCCTCGAGCAGCGCCAGGCTCTTGGGCACCCGCACCAGCAGCACGTCGACCCGCTCGGGCGGCGGGTCCTGGGTGGTCAGCAGCCCCACGGTCCCCGGTTCGGCCCCGGCCCGGGCCAGGTTCGCCCGGGTCGCCTCCTGCGACAGGAAGGAGTCGGTGATCTGCACGGGCCGGTGCGCCGCGAGGGCGGTGACCAGGGCGCCCCACCGGTCCCCGACCACCACCACGGTGCCCGACAGCGGCACCTCCTCGGCGGCCAGATGCCGGAGCAGGTAGGCGTCGGCGGCGTCCCAGGCACGCAGCCTCTCGCGCGGGTCGTGCGGGAAACGGGTCAGCGCGAGCTCGCCCCAGGGCGTGGTCATCCGGTCGTTCATCGTGCCCCAAGGCTAAGGCCTGCCGCGCGGGTCGTCCGGCGTCGCCCGGGAGGCACCGCGTCCCCGCGGACCGCCCGGCCCCGGTCCGCCCCGGCCCCAGCCCCGGCCGGCGAGCTCACGCGGCGGGACGCGGCACGATGGAAGACATGGATGCCGGACTGTTCCCCCGGTTCCGCACCGAGGTAGCGCCCGGCGCGGTGCACGTGCCGGACTGGCTGGACGCGGAGGGTCAGCGGGAGCTGCTGCGGGCGTGCCGCGCGTGGGCCCGCCCGCCCGCCGGCCTGCGCACCGTCCGCACCCCCGGCGGCGGCACGATGTCCGCCCGCCAGGTCTGTCTCGGCCGGCACTGGTACCCGTACGGCTACGCCGCCACGGCCGTCGACGGCGACGGCGCCCCGGTGAAGCCGTTCCCGGCCTGGCTCGGCGACCTGGCCCGCCGGGCCGTCGCGGACACGCTGGGGACGACGGCGCCCCCCTACGACATCGCGCTGATCAACTACTACGACGCCGACGCCCGCATGGGCATGCACCGCGACAGCGACGAGAGGTCCGACGCGCCGGTCGTCTCCCTCAGCCTGGGCGACAGTTGCGTCTTCCGTTTCGGCAACGCCGAGACCCGCACCAGGCCCTGGACGGACGTCGAACTGCGCAGCGGCGACCTGTTCGTCTTCGGCGGCCCGTCCCGGCTCGCCCATCACGGCGTGCCCCGGGTCCATCCGGGCACCGCGCCACCGGAGTTGGGGCTGACCGGACGGCTGAACGTCACGCTCCGGGTCGGCGGCCCGTAGCCCGGCGCGCCCGCGGATCATGGGAGACTCGCCCTCATGAGCGGCAAGGCGGACCCCCGGCCGGCGGGGGAAGGGACCACCTCGAGGACGCGTCTGGACCGGGGGCGCGGCGCGCTCGGCCCCGCGTTGGAGCTCGTGCACACCGGACGGGCGCCCACCCGGGCCGTGCTCACCGCCGAACTCGGGGTGACGCGGGCGACGGCCGGCGCGGTCGCCGCCGAGCTGGAGGCGCTCGGGCTGATCCGGGTCGACGCCCGGCCCGGCGCGGCGGCCGGTTCGCAGGGCAGGCCCTCGCACCGGCTGGAGATCGCCGAGGAGGGGCCGGTCGCCCTCGCCGCGCAGGTGCACGCCGACGGGTTCCGGGCCGCGCTGGTCGGCCTCGGCGGCCGGATCGTCGCCACCGCGCCGGGCTGCGAGACCGTCGACGCCGACCCGGCGAAGGTGCTCGGCTCGGTCGTCGACGCCGGCGCGCGGCTGCTGCGGGAGACCGGTCTGCGCTGCGTCGGCGCCGGACTGGCCGTGCCGTCCGCGGTCGCCGAGCCGGAGGGCCTCGCCCTGAACCCGCTGCATCTCGCCTGGCCGGTGGGCGCGCCGGTGCGGCGGATCTTCGCGGAGCGGGTGCGCGAGGCCGGGATCACCGGACCCGCCTTCGCGGGCAACGACGTCAACCTCGCCGCGCTCGCCGAGCACCGGCACGGGGCGGGCCGCGGCGCGCGGGACCTGCTGTGCGTGGCCACCGGGCACCGCGGCGTGGGCGGCGCGCTGGTGCTGGACGGCCGCCTGCACACCGGGAGTTCGGGCCTGGCGCTGGAGGTCGGCCACCTCACCGTCAACCCCGAGGGCCGCCCCTGCCACTGCGGCAGCCGCGGCTGTCTCGACGTCGAGGCCGACCCGCTGGCCTTCCTCACCGCCGCCGGCCTCGACCCCGGCCCGGAGGTGTCCCTGCTGCAGCAGGCCCACGACCTGATCCGCGGCCACTACGACACCCCGTCCGTCCGCGCGGCCGCCGAGACCCTCATCGACCGCCTCGGCCTCGGCCTGGCGGGCCTGGTCAACATCCTCAACCCGGACCGCATCATCCTCGGCGGCCTGCACCGCACCCTCCTCGACGCCGACCCCGACCGGCTGCGCGCGGTGGTCGCCGGACGCAGCCTGTGGGGCCAGAGCGGCGGTGTGCCGATCCTGGCCTGCGGCCTGGACCACAACAGCCTGGTCGGCGCCGCGGAGCTGGCGTGGCAGCCGGTCCTGGACGACCCCCTGGCCGCGCTGGCGGCCTGAGCCCGAAGGAGCCAGACCCACCATGCGCATCTCCGTTTCCTCGGACATGGACGAGCCGGTGGCCCGCCTCCTCGTCGACGTGCTGCGCGAACGCGGCCACGAGGTGGTGACCCACGGGGCGCTGAAGGCCGGCGACGACCCGCAGTGGGCCGTGTGCTCCCGGGCCGCGGCCCGCGAGGTCGCCGCCGGGGCGTCGGACCAGGCGGTCGTGTGCTGCTGGACCGGCACCGGCGCGTCCATCGCCGCGAACAAGGTGCCGGGGGTGCGGGCCGCCCTGTGCACGGACGCCGGCACGGCCGACGGCGCCCGCCGCTGGAACGACGCGAACGTGCTGGCGCTGAGCCTGCGGCTGACGTCCGGGCCGCTGCTGAAGGAGATCCTCGACGCCTGGTTCGCCGCCGAGCCCAGCGAGGACCCCGAGGACCGCGCGAACGTGGCCCTCCTCGACACCGACCCCTCGTCCCGCCCGCGGTGAGCCGACCTACCGGTCCCCGCCCCGGCGGTCCGCCGCCGAGGCGAAGCCCAGCCAGGTGTGCCGGTTGCCCGCCCAGCACCAGCCGACCTTGGGCGCGTCGCGGCGCTCGCGGCCGTCCCGCCCGGTGCCGTTGCTGATCCAGATCGCCGGGGTACGGGCGTCCAGGACGCCGCCCGCCTTGCGCAGCCGGGAGCCGATGGTCATGAAGCAGTGGTTGCGCTCCAGGACGGCGGGCTGCTGCAGCACCCAGTGGATGCCCTCGGTGAGCAGTAACGGGGTGCGGGCCTTGTTCGTGAGGGCGGGCAGCGCCTCGTCCGGACTCCAGCCGGCCATGTGGTCGCCGCGGTCCAGGCCGGTGAGGACGTGGAGCGGGGAGTCCGGCAGCACGACGCTGTCGAGCGGGGCGAAGAGGTCGACATCCGTCATGTCCGTCACGACGAAGCCCGGTTTGCCGTCATGGCGGAGCAGCGGCGCGAGGGCGGAGGCGGGGGCCCGGTCCGGGTGCACGGTGAGCAGGGCGCCCTCCGCGCCCGCGACGGCCTCGGCCGCCGCGGCGAAGGCGCGGAGCCGGGCGGCGGACAGCCCCGCCGTCTGGTGCACCCCCAGTTCGATCAGTCGTTCGGCCTGCGCGCTCAGGGCCGGGAGGGCCGGGAGAACGGGGGAAGCGGCGGACGTGGCCGGCGTGGCGGACGTGGCTGACGTGTTTTCGGGCACGATGCTCCCAGGGATCGCGACGTCGATGGGTCCGGGCAACGAAACGGCCCGCCGGATCGTTCCCGCGTGTCCTCCGCCCTGTGCGGCGACGGTGACTCAGCGCAGGCCCTCAGGTGCACAACCGTACATACTGACAGGTAACGTCCACGGGGCCGCCGCGTCCAGGGCCGAACGGTCCGCAACCGCCGGTCGCCGCCCGCGTGTCCCCTTCAGTGAGGGAGGCCGACATGACGACAGACAAGACACCGCACGGACCGCGCCGGCGGACCGTCGCACTCTCCGCCGCAGCGCTCGCACTCACCACCCTGGCCACCACGGGCTCCGCCGCCACCGCGGACGCCGGAGCGTCGGCGCCCGCCCGGAGGGCCCCGCAGTCCCAGGACATCGCGACATCGGTTCTCGGCACGGACTACAAGGTCACGCTCACGGCCCTGCGGTCCACGTCCGACAAGTACGCCGCCACCGTGCGCATGCGGGTCTTCGTCCATGACGGCGGGGCCTGGAAGGAGTCCGACCACATCACGGTGGGCAAGGCCGGCGGCTGGTTCTGGTACCCGCTGACCGGCAGGCACGCGGTCCGCGAGTTCGCCACCGCGAGCACCGAGCCCGCACCGGTCGACGTCAGCCTGCTGATCACGCCGTCGATCGGCTACTCCGACACCTTCCACTACCGCATCAGCCACGGGGACGTCACCCCCCGCTGAGCCGGACCGGGAAGCAGCCGCCCGCCGCCCGCGTACTCCCCCCGTGGTAGGCGCGGTGCCGCTGGCCGTACGACGACCGGGGCCCCCTTCGGGGACGACCCTCGGAAGCGACGGGACGACGAGGCCACCGCCTCCGTCACCTCCATCGCGACTCCGAGGAGCTGAACCGACATGCAGAACCTGGCGCACTTCGGCGACGGCGGGCCCGGCCCGTGGATCCTGCTGTTCCCGCTGGTCTGGGCGGCCGTCGTGACCGGCGCCGTCACCCTGCTGCGCCGCACGGTGCGGCGCGGACGCGGCGGCGCCCCGTGGCGGCCCACCGTCCAGGAGAACTCACCGATCACCGTGCTCGGCCACCGCTTCGCCTCCGGTGAGATCGACGAGGACGAGTACTGGCGCCGGCTGTCCGTCCTGGACGAGCAGTTCGGCCGCACCGGCAAGGGCGGCAGGGGCGGTGCGGCATGACCACGACGACCGCCGGCCGGACGGCCGCCCGGGTCGTCGACGCCGTCAAGGTCTACGGCCGCGGCGACACCGCGGTCAGGGCCCTGGACGGGGTGAGCGTCGGCTTCCCGGCCGGCCGCTTCACCGCGATCATGGGGCCCTCCGGCTCCGGCAAGTCCACCCTGATGCACTGCGCGGCCGGCCTCGACACGCTCACCTCGGGCGCCGCCTTCGTCGGCGACACCGACCTGGGCGGCCTCGACGACCGGCGGCTGACCCTGCTGCGCCGCGACCGGGTGGGCTTCGTCTTCCAGGCGTTCAACCTGGTGCCCACGCTGACCGTCCGGGAGAACATCACGCTGCCGCTGGACCTCGCGGGCGAGGGCGGCGACCCGGAGTGGACCGACGCGCTCGTCGACGTCGTCGGCCTGCGCGACCGGCTCCACCACCGGCCCGCCGAGCTCTCCGGCGGCCAGCAGCAACGCGTCGCGGTGGCGCGGGCGTTCGCCGGCCGTCCGGACGTGGTCTTCGCCGACGAGCCGACCGGCAACCTCGACTCACGCTCCGGCCAGGAGGTCCTCGGGCTGCTCGGCCGCACCGTGCGCCGCACCGGCCGCACGGTCGTCATGGTCACCCACGACCCGGTGGCCGCCGCCCATGCCGACGAGGTCGTCTTCCTCGCGGACGGACGCCTGGTCGACCGGATGGACTCGCCGACCGCCGACCGGGTCCTGGACCGGCTGAAATCCTTCGAGGTGCGCTGATGAACGCCCCCGTCCGCCTGAGCGCGGCCTCCCTGCGCGCCCACAAGCGGCGCTTCGCCGGCACGTTCCTCGCCGTGTTCCTCGGCGTCGCCTTCCTGACCGGCACCCTCGTCATGGGCGACACGCTCCGCGCCGGCTTCGACACCATGTTCGGCGACGCGGCCCGCGGCACCGACGCCGTCGTCCGCGGCGCCGACGCCATCACCGCGCCCGGGGAGAGCCAGGGCGTGCGCCGGCCGGTCGACGCGCACCTCGCCGACGCCCTCGCCGCGGTGCCGGGCGTGGCCGCCGCCGAGCCCGACATCCAGGGCGCGGGCCAGCTCGTCGGGGCCGACGGAGAGCCCGTCGGCGGCAAGGGACCGCCCACCGTCGCCGGGAACTGGATCGCCGACCCGGAACTCAATCCCTACCGGCTCGCCGAGGGCCGCGCCCCCCGCAAGCCCGGCGAGGTCGTCGTCAACCGCGGCGCCGCGAAGAAGGGCGGCCTGCACATCGGCGACACCACGACCCTGCGCACACCCGACCCGGTCCGGGTGACGATCGTCGGCCTCGCGACCTTCGGCGGCGCGGACGGCATGGCGCAGGTGACCTACACCGGCATGACGCGCGCCGACGCCGGGAAGTACCTCACGGCCAGGCCGGGCGAGGCGGCGAGCATCCTCGTACGGGCCGAACCCGGCGTGGACCAGCGAGAATTGGTGTCCCGTCTGACCCGGGCCCTGCCCGCGGGCATCGAGGCGATCACCGGCCAGGAGTCGGCGCGGGAGAACACCGACATGGTCTCCAGCCGGTTCCTCACCCTCTTCACCGCCTTCCTGCTGGTCTTCTCCGGCGTCGCCCTGCTGGTGGCGACCTTCTCCATCCACAACACCCTCGCCATCGTCACCGCCCAACGCACACGCGAGAACGCCCTGCTCAGGGCAGTCGGCGCGACACGCCGCCAGATCACCGCGGCGACCCTTCTGGAGGCGAGCGCCGTGGCCGTGACCGCGTCGGCGGCCGGGCTGGCGGGCGGCATCGGCGTCGCCGCGGGACTCCAGGCGCTGTTCCCGGCGATCGGCTTCCCCTTCCCCGACGGCGACCTGGTGATCGGCGCCGTTTCGCTGGTGTCGCCGCTCGCGGTCGGCGTCCTGGTCTGCCTCGGCTCCGCCCTCCTGCCCGCCGTACGCGCCGGGCGCACCGCCCCGCTGGCCGCCCTGCGCGAGACGGCCGTCGACCACTCCGGCGCCTCCCGTACGCGGGCCGCCGCCGGAGTGGGCCTCGCCGTCATCGCCGTCGCCGTCACGCTCACCGGCGTCCTGGCCGCACGGTCGCTCTGGGCGGCGGGAGCCGGCGCCGTCCTCGCGCTGGTCTCCTTCGTGGTCCTCGGTCCGGCCGTCGCCACCGCGGCCGTACGTGTCCTCGGCGGCCCCCTCGGCCGGCTGCGCGGCGTCACCGGCGCCCTCGCCCGGCGCAACGCCCTGCGCAGTCCCCGGCGGACGGCCGCCACCGCCACCGCCCTGATGATCGGCGTGGCCGTCGTGTCGCTGTTCACGGTGTTCGCGGCCTCGCTCGAGGCGACCATGGACCAGACCGTGTCGCGGTCCTTCGCGGGCGACGTCGCCGTGAGCACCCCGTCGTTCGGCGCGGGCGGCAGCGGACTCAGCCCCCGGCTCGCCGGGGCGATCGGCCGCCTGCCCGAGGTGGACACCGCCGTGGGGCTCGGCCGCGGCGTGGCCGAAGTCGACGGCAAGGGCAGGGCGTTGACCGTGACCGATCCGGTCGCCCTGGAACGCACCTTCGACCTGGGCGACATCGACGGCTCCCTGCGCCACCTCGGCGCCGATGGCATCGCCCTCACCCGGAAGGAGGCCGGCAGGCAGCACCTCAGCACCGGCGACACGGCGCGGCTCACCTTCGCCGACGGCCGGACGAAGACGTTCACCGTCCGCGCGGTCTACGGCCGCTCCGAACTCGCCGGCGACTACGTCATCACCCGCGCCGCCTGGGCCCCGCACCGCACACAGGACGCCGACACGCTCGTCGCGGTCACCTTCAGGGACGGCGTGAGCGCGGACGCGGGCAGGGCCGCGGTGCGGAGGGTCGCCGCGCGCTACGGCGGCCCCGAGGTGCAGACCCGCGACGAGTACGCGCGCTCCTCGGCCGGCGGCATCGACATGATGCTGACCCTGGTCTACGCGCTGCTCGCGCTCGCGGTCCTCATCGCGCTGCTGGGCATTGCCAACACCCTCACCCTGGCGGTCCACGAACGCACCCGCGAACTGGGCCTGTTGCGGGCCGTCGGCCAGACCCGCCCCCAACTGCGGGCCATGGTCCGCTGGGAGTCCGTCCTCGTCGCCGCCCTCGGCACCGTGAACGGCCTCGCCCTGGGCACCTTCCTCGGCTGGACCCTGGTCGAAGCCTCCGACGGAGCGAGCGACAGCGCCTTCGCGTTCGCCGTCCCGCCGGTGCGGCTGCTGACCGTGGCCCTGGTGGGCCTCACGGCCGGCGTTCTGGCGGCCCTGCGCCCGGCCCGGCGGGCGGCGCGCCTGGACGTCCTGCGCGCCGTCGCCGCCGAGTGACGGTGACGGCCGAGTGACGGTGACGGCCGAGTGACGGTGACGGCCGACGGTGACGGCCGACCGACGGTGACGGCCGACCGACGATCCCGGCGGCGGGGTCCGACGACGCCCCCGGCGCCGCCTCCACGCGCCGGCCGCGGGGCGGCGGCGCGGGCGCGTGCCGGGATGTCTCACCGCCCGGTCAGCCTGCGACGGCGGACCGGGCGGGAGCGTGTGCGTTCCTGTGGGCGTCGGCCACCGGCTCGACCTCGGCGAACCGGCGGGCCGGTGTGTCGGCCGTGCGGAGCGGGGGGCGGGCGGTGGCGGTGACCGGCGAGGTGGGCAGGGTGAACCAGACGACCTTGCCCGACTCGCCGTCCGGGCGCGCGCCCCAGCTCTCGCTCATGGCGGCCACCATGGCGAGCCCGCGCCCGCTGGTGGCGCCGGGGCCGACGTCCCGTACCTCGGGGAGCCGGGGGTCGTGGTCGCGCACCGAGACCATGAGCCGGTCCAGCAGCAGCTCTATCTCGACGGTGCACACCTTGTCGGGCTGGGCGTGCCGGTGGACGTTGGTCAACAGCTCCGTCACACCGAGCACGGCGCGGTCGATGAGGGTGTCCAGATGCCAGTAGCGCAACTGCGCTGAAAGGATTCTGCGGACCTGGCCGATCCGCGACGGCAGGGCTTGCAGCTCTACCGCGCAGTGCCTGCTTGGGTGACTGATCACGGCTGCGACTCCCCGACTTGAAGGGTCCGGAAGAACACGGAGTTCGGATCCAGCAGCGCCAGAAAGAAAAGGCCGCCTGCTGTCGTGCCCGGCGGGCTGGTTCGCAGCGTTATCGCCGGTAAACCCAGAGTGACGTGTGACCAGCGTGACGCAAGGGGTGCGACACCGCAACTCGCGCGGACCGTCCGCGGATCCCGCGCGTCCCGCGCCGGCCGGCCCGCCGGGCGGCGCGGGACGCGCTCAGTCACCACGCCGGGCCGCGTCGCGGACGGCCTCGATGAACCGGCGTGCCGCGGGCGGTCCCGGCTCGCCCGGAGCGGGGTCGTGATCGCCCAGGGTCAGCAGGTACCGCTTGCCGCCGAGGTCCGCGAGCGCCCGGTCCTGCGGCGCGAACCAGGGCCGGGAGGCGCGCACCGCACGCACCGGCGCGCTGTCGATCTCGCTGCCGTAGCTGGTGAGCAGCTCGACCCTGCCGCCGCTGATCCGGACCTGTCCGGCCCGGGTGAGCGAACGCAGCCGCTTCCCGATCCGCACGCCCGTGGCCGTGAACTCCGGCTCGGTCATGCCGCCCCACCCCCTCGTACGTGTCCGGTACGCCGGACCGCACGCCCGGGCGGGCCGCGGTCCAGCCGCTCGCATGGTGATCCAGTGTGCCTCCGTCCGCTGCAGTCTGCCCGCGCCCGGCGTCGAGCAACAGTGCGCACGGGGGCCTCACCCAGCGCGCCCGGAGCACACGCGCGAATGCGCCCCCACCCCCTTGCGCCCCCCGTGCCCCAGGCCGGTCTTTGGGCTGCTCAAAGCAGCGTTTATGCAGGTGAGAAGCGTGCGCGAGATGTCTATCATCGGTGCGACGGCCGTACTTCCCCCGTGTACGGCCCCGCGTGAGGAGCACCGCCGTGACCATTTCCCAGCAGATCCCGAACGGCGTGACCCTCGACATCGACCGCAGCGACGGCGCCTACCGCGGCTGGCTGAAAGAAGCGGTGCGCAAGGTTCAGGCGGACGCCAACCGTTCCGCCGACACCCACCTGCTCCGGTTCCCGCTGCCCGAGAAGTGGGGGGTAGACCTTTATCTGAAGGACGAGTCGACGCACCCGACCGGCAGCCTCAAGCACCGGCTCGCCCGCTCGCTCTTCCTCTACGCCCTGTGCAATGGCTGGATCCGGCCCGGCCGCCCGGTGATCGAGGCGTCCAGCGGCTCGACGGCCGTCTCGGAGGCGTACTTCGCCAAGCTGATCGGCGTGCCCTTCGTCGCGGTCATGCCGCGCACGACCAGCGCCGAGAAGTGCCGTCTCATCGAGTTCCAGGGCGGACAGTGCCACTTCGTGGACGACCCGCGCAGCATGTACGAGGAGTCGGCCCGACTGGCGGCCGAGACCGGCGGCCACTACATGGACCAGTTCACCTACGCCGAACGGGCCACGGACTGGCGCGGCAACAACAACATCGCCGAGTCGATCTTCCGCCAGCTGGAGCTGGAGCGGTTCCCCGAGCCGGCCTGGATCGTCGCCACGGCCGGCACCGGCGGCACCTCGGCGACCATCGCCCGCTACGTCCACTACATGCAGCACGACACCCGCGTCTGCGTCGCCGACCCGGAGAACTCGTGCTTCTTCGACGGCTGGAGCACCGGTGATCCGGACGTCACCTGCGACTGCGGTTCCCGCATCGAGGGCATCGGCCGCCCCCGCATGGAGCCGAGCTTCCTGCCCGGCGCGATCGACCGGATGATGAAGGTGCCCGACGCGGCCGCCATCGCCGCCGTGCGGGCCCTGGAGCGGGTCATCGGCCGCCGGGCCGGCGGCTCGACCGGCACCGGGCTGTGGAGCGCGCTGAAGATCGTCGCCGAGATGGTGGCCGAGGGACGCCGGGGGAGCGTGGTGACGCTGCTGTGCGACCCGGGCGACCGGTACCTGGACAAGTACTACTCGGACGCCTGGCTCGCCGAACAGGACCTGGACATCGCGCCCCACACCGCGGCGATCGAGTCCCTGCTGCGGACCGGCGTCTGGTCCGGCTGAGCCCTCAGCGCGCCAGGCGCCGGTCCAGCGAGGTGACCGCGTCCCGGAAAGCGCGGCCGAGGCCCGCCCGAGCGGCCTTCACCACCAGCCGGAAGGGCGCCGTCCCGTCCGCGGCGAAGGTCCACCGCACCCGCGTTCCGCCGCCGGCGGGCACGAGCCGCCACTCCTCCACGAGAGCCCGCGGCCCCGGCGCGCCGGTCGTGTCCACGCGGTAGGCGTACACCCGGGCCTTCTCGGCGGCGAGGACCGTCTCCTCCAGACGCGCGCCGCCCCTGAGCCTGATCTCGCGCCGGGCGCCGTCGTCGAGCGGCCGGGCCGCGGCCACCGCCGCGAACCACTCCGCCCAGCCCGGCACGTCCTCGGCGAGCGCGCGGTAGACCGCGTCCGGGGCGGCGCGGACCTCCCGGGCGAACACCAGCCGGACGGGCGCGGTCTCGAGGAAGTCGAGCCCGACGGGACGCAGTCGGCGCGGCATGGACATAACCCCCTTGGGGGGAAGGGCGGTCGGCCTGTCGGCGGCACGATAACCGCCGGCCCGCCGGATGTCTGCACCGTTCCGCCGGACGTTCGGACCGTCGGGCCGACTGCCCGCCCCGTCCCGCCCGACGTTCGGACCGTGCGGCCGGCTGCCCGCACCGTTCCGCCGGACGTTCGGACCAGCCGGATGCCCGCCCCGTCCCGCCGGATCAGTCCTCCGGCTCGCCCGCCACCACCAGCCGCCGCAACTGCTCCGAGATCTCCTCGCGGGCCGGCTCCGGCAGACCCGCGTCCGTCACCAGGGTGTCGACCTGCTCCAGCTCCGCGAACGAACTCAGCCCCACCACACCCCACTTGGTGTGGTCCGCGACCACCACCACACGCCGCGCCGACTGCACCAGCCGGCGGTTGGTCTCCGCCTCGGCGAGGTTCGGCGTCGACAGACCCGCCTCGACGGATATGCCGTGCACCCCGAGGAACAGCAGGTCGAAGTGGAGCGCCCCGATGGCCCGGTCGGCCACCGGGCCGACCAGCGAGTCCGACGGGGTGCGCACGCCACCGGTCAGCACCACCGTGGCCGCGCCCTGCCGGGGGCCCGAGGTGCGCTGCGCCGCGTGGAAGACGTCGGCCACCCGCACCGAGTTGGTGACGACGGTGAGGTCCGGCACGTCGAGCAGATGGTGGGCCAGCGCGTACGTCGTCGTACCGCCCGACAGGGCGATCGCGGTGCCCGGCGCCACCAGTTGGGCCGCGGCCCGTGCGATGTCCTCCTTGGCGGTCAGCTCCAGCCCCGACTTGGCCTCGAAACCCGGCTCGTGGGTGCTCGCCTCCACCACGGGCACCGCTCCGCCGTGCACCTTCTCCAGCATGCCCTGCCGGGCCAGCGCGTCCAGGTCGCGGCGTACCGTCATGTCCGACACGCCGAGCTTGCGCGTCAGCTCGTTCACGCGCACGCCGCCCCGGCGCCGCACCTCGTCCAGGATCAGGGCGCGCCGCTGCTCCGCGAGGAGGTTCTGATTCTCGCTCACGTACGCTCCGGTCCTTTCGTCAAGCGGTCCGCCACACCCCGCGCATCCTCCCCGGATCCTCGACTCCGCCCGAACCCGGGGGACCCTCGTCGACCAGGACGTTCTCCCGGCCCCGGTGCGCGGGCGTCCCATCCTCGCACGCCTCGCGGACAGCGGCGCCACCGGCGGCCCCCAGCGCACACACGCCACCCGCTTCCCGTGCGTCCCGCTCCGGTCACCCGGACAGGCGAGATTGGGTAACGACAGGTGTGAACCGCCCTCCCAGCGGAGATCCTGTGCCCGCACGCACAACGCAACGGCGCGTCACGGGGAAGTGCGACAGTGGAACGTGCGCAGGAACGTGCCTCGGCCGGCGGGACGGACGGCCCCGCCGAGCGGTCCGGGCAATCCGCAGCCGCCCTCGAACTCCTGGTGCACGGAGTCGGCGGCACCACGCCCGAGAAGATGCTCGACGACCCGCGCACGGTGCGGGTCACCGGCGACCACACGGCGGCCGTCTTCCGGCGCGCCGTCGACGCCGACGCCGAGAGCAGACCCGGCGAACACCGCGGCGGACCCGTGCCGGAGGCGTACGTCTGGTGCAACCTCACCTCCGGCAACAGCAGCCGCGCCCTGTGGCTCCTGCTGCTGCCGTTCATGGTCGTCAACCTCGCGCACTGGATGCGCCCCACCGCCCGCGAACGCGGCCGCACGGTCCGCCTGTACGGCCTGCTGGTGCGGCTCGCCGGACTGACCCTGACGGTGCTGCTGGTCGCGGCGGCCTGCGAGGTCGCCCTGGACCTCACCGCCTGGCAGTGCGCGGGCACGCGCGCGTGCGCCGAACGGCACTCCTGGCTGGGCTTCCTCTCACCCGACGCGGCGCACGCCGGCTGGTGGAGCCGGCCCGGGCGCAGGCTCGCCCTCGCCGCGGCGGTGCCGGCCGCGCTCACCGGCCTGCTGTGGTACCTCTCCCACCGCACCTGGAGCGCGTACGAGTCCCAGCAGCCGCTCTCCCGGACCCACGAGCCGGAGGAGGACACCGGCCGTACCGCGCTGGGCCGTCCCGGCTTCTGGTACGGGCGGCGGCTGGTCGCCCGGCTGCGCGCCGCCCACACCGCCGCCGGGCTGCTGACGGTGGCCGCCGCGGTGGGCTCGGCGGCGGCGCGCTTCGACCGGGCACCCGGCGGACCGGCGGTGCTCGACGTGCTGGGCCGGGGCCTGCAGGCGGCGCTCGTCGCCACCGGCGCCGCCGTGCTGTGGGTGGTCTGCCGCCGCGGCCGCAGTGAGAACCGCCTCGACCGCCACCTCGACGAGCACCTGGTGCGGCGCCTGCCGCTCACCGCGCTGGCCCTGCTGGCGCTGACCGTGGTCTACGCCGGCTGGGAGCGCCCGGGATGGCGGTCGGCGGGCCGGCTGGCGGGCGGCCACACCACATTCGGCGGCATCGCCCTGCTCCAGGGCCTGCTCGTGATCGCCCTCGGCGTGGCCGCCCACCTGCTGTACCGCACCCACCCGGACCCCCGCGCCGCGATGCGGGGCCTCGGCGGACCCGCCGTCGCCCTGCTGGCCTGCGCGCTCGGCGGAGTGATGTCCGGCGGGGTGGCGCAGCGGGTGTCCGACTGGCTCGACGGCACCGGCACCTCCATCGACGGCCCGCCCGTCCTGCTCACCTGGCAGGCCTCCGTGATCCCCCTGCTGCTCGTCGTCGTACTGGTGCTGTGCGGCTGGCTGGGACGGCGGACCTGGCTGCTGCGGCGCGGCGAGCTGGGCCGGGTGGAGCACGACTACCCCGGCGAGCCCAAGGACACGGCGCGCACCCGCCGCATCGCGACCACCCGCGCGATGGCCGCGCTCACCGACCGCGGCCCCCTCGTCGTCGCCGTCGTCTCCATCGCCACCCTGGTCCTCGGCGCCGGGGCCCTCCTCGGCGCGCAGTTGACCGAGAAGGCGCCAGGCCAGGCCGCCGGGCACGCCCCGACGTTCGTGCGGGGCGCCGCGGCGACCTCGCAGGCGCTGGGCTCCTGGCTGATCGGGTTCGGCTTCATCCTGTTCGTCACCTGGGGCCGACGCGCCTACAAGGACGCCTCCGCACGGCGCACCATCGGCATCCTGTGGGACGTCGGCACCTTCTGGCCCCGGGCCGCCCACCCCTTCGCGCCGCCCTGCTACGCCGAGCGCGCGGTGCCCGACCTGACCTGGCGGATGGCGGCCTGGACGCGCGCCACCGGCGGCCGGCTCGTGCTCTCCGGCCACTCGCAGGGCAGCGTGCTCGCGGCCGCCGCAGCCTGGCAGCTGGGGCCCGCCGATCGCAAACGGATCGCCCTGCTGACCTACGGCTCCCCGCTGGAACGCCTCTACGGCCGCTGGTTCCCGGCCCACTTCGGCCCGGCCGCGCTCACCGGCCTGCACCACGAGGTCGACTGCTGGCGCAACCTCTACCGGCCCACCGACCCGATCGGCGGCCCGGTCCGGTTGCCCGGCGACTGCGGGCCCGAGGTGGACCGCCCCCCGCTGAAGGACCCGCTCGCCTACGGCCGCACCGCGCTCCATCCGCTGCCCGCCCCGATCCTCGGCCACTCCGACTACCAGGCGGACCCGGCGTTCGCCGAGGAACGCGAGCGGCTGCTGGCCCGGCTGCGGCCCGGACTGCCGGGCCAGCGCCCTCAGGAGGACTCGGGCAGGTCCTCGGCGTAGAGCAGGGTCAGGTCGTCGGTGTCCGGCTCGGCCAGCTGCGCGACCCGGCTCGCGTGCCGCTCCACCATCGCCTCGAAGGTCTGCCGGGCCGTACGGCCGTTGCCGAACGCGGGCCCCTTCGGCAGGACGGTGAAGTACTTCAGCAAGGCCTCCGACGCGCCCGGCGCGAGCCGGTACTCGTGCTCGTCGGCCTGCTGCTCCACGATCCGCAGCAGCTCCTCGGGACCGTAGTCGCCGAAGGTGATGGTCCGTGAGAAGCGGGAGGCAACACCGGGGTTGACCGACAGGAACCGCTCCATCTCGGCCGTGTAGCCCGCGACGATCACGACGACCGCGTCCCGGTGGTCCTCCATCAGCTTCACCAGGGTGTCGATGGCCTCCTTGCCGAAGTCCCGGCCGGCGTCCTCCGGGGACAGCGCGTAGGCCTCGTCGATGAACAGCACACCGCCGCGCGCCTTGTCGAAGGCCTCCTGGGTGCGGATCGCCGTGGAGCCGATGTGCTCGCCGACCAGGTCGACCCGGGACACTTCGACCAGGTGGCCCTTCTCCAGGACGTCGAGGGAGGCGAGGATCTCGCCGTAGAGACGGGCGACCGTGGTCTTGCCGGTGCCGGGGGAGCCGGTGAAGACCAGGTGGCGCTTGACCGAGGCCGCCTTCAGCCCCGCCCGCTGGCGGCGCCGGCCCACCTCGATCATGTCGATGAGGGCGCGCACCTCCCGCTTGACGCTCTCCAGGCCCACCAGCGCGTCGAGTTCGCCGAGCACGTCCTGCGAGGCCCGCGCCGGCTGCTCCGGCTGCGTGGCGGCGGCCACCGGCGCCGTGTCGCCGCTGCGGGGGCCGGGGACCGTGCCCAGCAGGCCGCCGGACGGGGCGGTCGTCTGCGTGACCGTCTCCCGGGCCGTGGGCGGCCGCACCCCCGCGCTCTCGTCGCTGGTGCAGTCCTCGACCACCGGACCGGCGCCGGGCGCCGCGTCCGCACCGGCGTCGGCGAACTCGTAGCCGCCGCGCGCGCACCGCTCCGTGCGGCACTTCTTCAGCGTCGTACGGCAGCCGTCTATCACGTGGAAGCCGTATCCGCCGCTGCCCGTCACCCGGCAGTTCAGGAAGGAGCCGCGGCCGCCCGCCGACACGTAGAAGCCGGCCTCGGCGGGGGAGTCGACCGTGCACCGCTCGATGGTGGGGTCGGCGCCCTTGGTGACGATCACGCCGGTCTGCGTGCCGTCCACGGTGCAGTTGTTGAGGGTGCCGCCGCTGCCGTGGTCGCGGAACCAGGCGCCCGTCGCGGCGTCCCGGATGCGGCAGTCGTCGAGCTGCGCGGTCGCGCCGTCGCTCACCGACACCGCCGTGTTGCGCACCTGCGACAGGTCGCTGTCGACGACGTCCGCCCGCGAACCGCGGTCGAGGACGAACAGGGCGTCCGGCACGTCGTGCACCCGGCACGAGTCGAGGACCGCGGTCGCGCCGTCGCTGACCCACACGGCCGGGTAGTCGCCGGTGCTGTCGAAGATCTCGCACTGGTTGGCGTCGACGCGGGTGCCGGGGTCCCACACCGACAGCCCGTTGCGCCCGAACTGACGCACCGACGTGCGGGTCAGGGTGAGCACCGAGCGGGAACGCAGGTCGACCGCGTTCTCCGGGATGTCGTGGATGCGGCAGTCGGCGAGGGTGAGCACCGCCTCCGTGTCGAGGGTGACGCCGTCCGCCGTGGTGCGGTGCACATCGCAGTCGGTGAGGTGCGCGGTGGCGCGGCCGGTGACCTGGACGCCGCTGCCGCGGACCTCGTACACCTCGCAACCCACCGCCTCCAGCGCCGAGTTCTCACCGGTGGCGGTCAGACCCGAGCCGGAGGCGTGGTGGATCCGGCAGCGCTCCAGCCGCGGGTGCGCGCCGCCGCGCACCGCGACGCCCGCCTGCCCGGCCGCGACGACCTCGCACTCCTCGAACACCCCGCCCCCGCCGTCGACCACGGCGATGCCGATGCCCGCCGGGTTGTCGACGGTGCACCGGCGCACGGTCGGCCGCGCGCCCGCGCGCACCTCGATGCCGGCCGCGGACCGTGTCACGACCCGGACGTCCGTCAGCTCCGGCGCGCCCTCCTCGACGAGCAGCGCGGGCGCGGCCGCGTCCTGGCCCTCCACGTACAGGTCCTGCACCACCGCCGAGGCACGCACGGTCAACGGCACCCCGTCCACGGGCGCGATCCGCACCGAGCCGGGGGCGCCCTCGGGGCCGCGCAGCGTCACCGCCCGCTGGACGACGAGGTTCTCCCGGTAGGTGCCGGGGGCGACGGTGAGGACGTCACCGTCGGCCGCGGCCTCCAGAGCGGCGGCGAGCGATGCGTACTCACCCGTGCGGCGCCGCCACCGCGACGTGCCGGTGTGCGTCACCTGGACCGTGCCCTGTGCCATGGCGTTGCTGTGCCCCCACCTGTGTCGACGCGGGTTGTCGCCGAATGCTTCGGCCGGTCCACCGTAGCGTGCGCGCGGGGGATGGGTTGACCACAGTCCGAAGGCCGTCAGCTGCCGGTGCCGGTCCTGCCCCAGTCCGGGCCAGCCTGCTCCCAGGCCCGGTCCCAACGCGCGTACCTGCGGCGGACCATGCGCCAGACGATCAGCCGCCGGGCGCACTCGACGACGCCGGCGGTCAGCAGCGCGGCGCCGACGCCGGCGAGGACCGCGTGCGTGGTCGCCGTGGCCGAGTCCAGCGGCCGGGCCACTATGCGGCCCTGACGGTCCGTCCATATCGCGAAGCGGTCGCCCGCGTGCGGTGACACGAGCCCGGCGATGGCCACTTCGCGGTGCGCCGAGCCGTCCGGTCCGGTCCACTCGGCGAGCACGCGGCTGCGCAGGTCCCGCGCCGAGGAGGTCTCGGGGTCGGTGTCCAGCGGGGCACGGTCCAGCTTGCGCACCACGGTGGCCGTCACCAGGTGGCGGGTCCGGTGCTGCTCCCGCACGGACCGCTGCAGGGTCTGCTGGGCGGCGCCGCCGACGAGCGTGCCGACGAGGGGCGCGGCGGCCAGCATCAGCAGCAGGGCGACCAGCGCCACCCAGGCCTCCACCAGGTCGGTCGTACGGCGCAGCGGATTGCGCCGCCAGCGCCGGAGCCCGCCGATGGCTCGCACCGTCTCGCACCCCCTCCCGCTCCGTGACAACCCCCGGCGGAGCCGCTCGCCCGCGGACCCGGTCGAAGGGGAGCGGAGTCACCGCCGGCCGACCGGGCCCTCGATCAGGACGTCTGAGGACTCCTCAGAAAGCCTCAGGAATCCGCAGGACTGCCCGGATCAGGAATCCTCGGACTCCTCACGACGACTCAACGCGCGGACTCCGGGCCCCGGTTCCCGCCCGCCGCACGTTGTCCGGATCTTTCCGGCCACCGGCGCGGTGTCGCCGTCGCGGTGGCCCCGGGTCGCCGTACCGGGCCGCCCGTCCGTCCCGGCGGGGCGCCGGTCGGCCGTGTCCGGAAGCCGGTTCGTCAGGCCGCCGGGTCGAGGATCCTCACCGGGTCGCCGACGCGGAGGGTGCCGCGGGTGAGCGGGACGAGGTTCTGCCCGAACAGCAGACCGCCGCCGAAGCGGCGGTAGCGGCCGAGCGTGCGCAGGGGTTCCTTGCCCCGCCGCGCGGTCTCCTGGTCGGTGGTGGTCACCACGCAGCGCCCGCACGGCTTGGCGACGCGGAAGACGACGTCCCCGATGGCCAGGCGCGTCCAGTCGTCCTCGGCCCAGGCGTCGGCGCCGGCCACGACCACGTTCGGCCGGAACCGGTTCATCGGCAGGGGGCCCTCGGCCGGGTACTCGCCCTGCGCGATCAGGGAGTTGAGGGCGTCCAGCGAAGCGGCCGAGGCGAGCAGCAGCGGGTAGCCGTCGGCGAAGCTCACCGTCTCGCCGGGCCGGGCGTACGCCGGGTCCACGGGCCGGCGCGTCGCCGGGTCGTCCATGTGCACGAGACGCACGTCGGCGCCCAGGAAGGCACTGCACCAGGCGTGCGCGGCCGGATCGTCGGCCGGGACGCCCTCGACCTTGTCCCCGAAGATCTCCACCGGCACGGTGCCGTCCGGGCGCGGGACCGCGACGCTCAACGGGTCCGCGCCGGGCGCGGACAGGCGGACGCCGCCGCCGGGCAGAAGCTCGGCGGCGGCCAGCGCGAGGCGCGGCTGCTGACGCTGGGTGACGACCTTTCCCCCGTGGTCGATCAGCACCCAGCGCCGGTCTCCGGCCAGCCCCCAGGGTTCCACCACGGCCTCCCGGGGCGAGACGCCCCGGAACGCCTTGACCGGATGGACGTGTATCGACTGCAGCAGCGCGTTCCCCATGCGGCCATCGTGCCAGGCGGCATCGACAGCCGGGGACGGCGACCGGCCCCGTCCGGCGCGCACGCCGGGACCGCGGGGCGCGGCAGCCGAGCCGCGGTCCTAGTAACCGCGGTACTGCTGCTGCTGGTTGTTGTACGGGTCCTGGTACGAGGGCGCGGCGGGCCGTGGAGCGGCGGGCCGCATCGCCTCGTAGCCCATGCCGGTCGCCGCCACCGGGCGCGGCGGCTGCGGCTGCTGCGGGCCGGGGTAGCCGCGCTGCGCGGAGGCCTGTTGCGGGATGTACGCCGCGGGCGCCTGCTGCAGCGGAGCCGGCTGCTGCGCCTGCGGGTATCCGTAGGAGGGCTGGGACGGGGCCGACGGCAGGGCGGGCAGAGCCGACGGCAGGGCCGGCAGATGACTGCCCGGCATGTCGTACGCGGCGGGGACCCGGATCGGGGCGATCTGCGGGGTGCCCCGCTCGGCGACGAGCGAGTCGTAGATCGGGGTGTCCGGGAAGGAGGCGGAGTAGTAGCCGCCGCCATAAGTGGAGCGGGGGGAGGTCATGGCACATAAGTTAAGCCCACGATGTGCTGATTGGGGAGACCGATAAGAGGGTTGTTTTGCGCGTCCGCAGTGACTCCCGACGCCCAATGCGATCGAACTTGGCAAAAAGGGGCGCGGATCCGGGTCCGGGCCGTGTTCGGATCGGGTAAAGCCCAAGTTCCGGGCGGGTTACCGGCGGGTTGGCCGCCGGTCTTCCCTCGCCCCTCATGTGAGTTGGCGGCCCCAGGGAATAGGTTGTGCGGGAGAACCGAAGGGCTGCTCGGACGCGGACTCGCGCGCTGACACGTGATGGGGGCGGACATGTCAATGCCGAAAGGATCAAATACTCCGGTGCCGACCACGGCACTGAGGGTCGAATTGGGCTGGCGCGGCGGACCGGGCGTGCCGGACGCGGACGCCTCGGCGCTCCTGCTGGTGGGCGGCAAGGTCCGCTCCGACAGCGACTTCGTCTTCTACAACCAGCCGCTGCACGCCTCGGGCGCGGTACGCCACGAGGGCAAGCGCGACACCGCGGGCGGCGTCACCGACACCCTGCTCGTCGACCTCGCGCGCGTGGAGCCCGCGATCGAGACCGTCGTCGTCGTGGCCTCCGCGGACGGCGGCACGTTCGGGCAGGTCCCGGGCCTGTACATCGAGGTCCGCGACGCCGCGCGGGACGGCGTGGTCGCCCGGTTCGACAGCGCGGGCGCGAGCGTGGAGACCGCTTTCGTGCTCGGGGAGTTCTACCGCCGTCAGGGAGCCTGGAAGTTCCGTGCCGTCGGCCAGGGATACGGCAGCGGACTGGAGGGACTGGCCACCGACTACGGGATCACGGTGGACGAACCGCAGCACGTGGCCCGCCCGGCCGCCCCCGCTCCGGCGGCCCCGCCGGTCGCCCCTCCGGTGACGATGCCCCCGCCGGTCGCGCCCCCGGTGACGATGCCCCCGCCGGTCACCATGCCCCCGCCCCCGCAGCCGGCCGTCCCCGCGGCGCCGGTCCGGCTGACCAAGGTGACGCTCACCAAGGCGGCCCCCGCGGTCTCGCTCACCAAGCAGGGCGGCACCTCGGGCGCCATGCGGGTGAACCTCAACTGGCAGGTGCGCAAACAGTTCTCCGGCTGGGGCAGCAAACGCGGCCGAGCGGTCGCCATGCACTCCGACCTCGACCTCGACCTGTGCGCCCTGTACGAGCTCACCGACGGCAGCAAGGGGGTCGTCCAGGCCCTCGGCAACGCCTTCGGATCGCTGCACCAGCCGCCGTACATCCACCTCGACGGCGACGACCGCACCGGCGCCGTCGAGACCGGCGAGAACCTCACCGTCAACCTCGACCACAAGCAGGCCTTCCGGCGGATCCTCGTCTTCGTGACGATCTACGAGGGCGCCCGCTCCTTCGCCGACCTGCACGCCACGGTCACCCTCCAGCCGCAGTTCGGCGCCGCGATCGACTTCTCGCTCGACGAGTGCACGGTCCCCTCGCCCGTGTGCGCCCTCGCGCTGATCACCAACACCGGCCAGGACCTGGTCGTCCAGCGCGAGGCCCGCTACCTGGTGCCCGAGCGCGGGGTGAGTCCGCAGCGGACCGTCGACCACGCCTACGGCTGGGGCATGAACTGGACGCCCGGCCGCAAGTAGAACTCGACGCCCGCCCGCAAGCAGCCGCCGGTCCCCGCCGTCACCCCTCGTCGGGCACGGCGTCCGGGCGGGCGTAGGTGCGGCCCTTCCAGGCCGCACCGCGACCCCGGCGGTGCTGCACCGCGGAGTCGACCGTCATCAGCAGGTAGAGGAAGGCGGTGAACGGCAGCAGCGGCGCGAGCCACAGCGGCTGGCGGTAGTAGCGCAGCATCGGCGCGTACGTCCCCGCCATCACCAGCCACGCCAGGCCGCCGAGGGCCGCCGCTGCCGCGTCGCCGGCGGCCGCTCCCACGGCGAGCGTCACGGGCGGCACCAGGTAGACCAGCACCAGCCCGGCGACCGTGCCCGCCAGCAGCAGCGGATTGTGCCGCAACTGGGCGTACGCGCTGCGCGACACCATCCGCCACAGGTCGTGCAGGCGGGGATACGGCCGCACGCTGTCCACCCGCTCGGCCAGCCCGAGCCAGACGTGCCCGCCGCCCGCCTTGACCGCGCGCGCGAGGGCCACGTCGTCGATCACGGCGTGCCGGATGGCGTCCGGGACGCGCGCCCGCTCGGCGGTGTCCGCGCGCAGCAGGACGCAGCCGCCCGCCGCGGCCGCCGTCCGCGCCGCCTTCCTGCCGATCCGGCGGAACGGGTACAGCTGGGCGAAGAAGTAGACGAACGCGGGCACCACGAGCCGCTCCCACAGGCTCTCCACCCGCAGCCGCGCCATCTGCGACACGACGTCGAACCCGCCGGTGCGGGCGGCGGCGACCAGCTGCCGCAGGCTGTCCGGCGCGTGCGCGATGTCCGCGTCCGTCAGCAGCAGGTACTCGGGGTCCCGCGCGCGTGCCAGCGCGATGCCGTGCCGCACGGCCCACAGCTTGCCCGTCCAGCCGGCCGGGGGCTCGCCGGGCGAGCCGACGGTCAGGGGCAGACCGCCGTGCTCGCGCGCCAGCTCGCGGGCGAGTTCCCCGGTGCCGTCACCGCTGCCGTCGTCGACGAGGAAGACCTCCGCGCGTCCCGGGTAGTCCTGCGCGAGCAGCGACGGCAGGCTCTCGGGCAGCACGGCGGCCTCGTCGCGCGCGGGCACCACGACACACACGGGCGGCCAGTCGCCGGGCTCCTCGCGTGGCGGCAGCCGCACGTCCGTGCGCCAGAAGAACCCCTGGCACAGCAGCAGCCACAGCCAGGCGGCGAGGGATACGGCGGCGGTCCACGCGACGGGGCTCACGTCCGCAGTCTGCCCCAACCGACGGGCCGCCGAGGGCCCATCGTCTATCGTGACCGGGTGAAGATCGCGCTCATGGACTCCGGAATCGGTCTGCTGGCGGCCACCGCCGCGGTACGGCGCCTGCGGCCCGACGCGGATCTCGTCCTGTCCCTCGACCCCGACGGCATGCCCTGGGGCCCCAGGACCCCCGAGGACCTGACCGCGCGCGCCCTGGCCGTCGCCGAGGCCGCCGCCGCGCACCGGCCCGACGCCCTGATCGTCGGCTGCAACACCGCCAGCGTCCACGCCCTGCCTGCCCTGCGCGCCCTCCTGGAACCCGGCGTGCCCGTCATCGGCACCGTCCCGGCGATCAAGCCGGCCGCGTCCGGCGGCGGCCCCCTCGCGATCTGGGCCACGCCCGCCACCACCGGCAGCCCCTACCAGCGCAACCTCATCGCCGAATTCGCCGACGGGGTGAAGGTCACCGAGGTGCCGTGCCACGGTCTCGCGGAGGCCGTCGAGCACGCGGACCAGGCGGCGATCGACACCGCGGTCGCCGCGGCGGCCGCGCTGACCCCCGGCGATGTGACGACCGTCGTCCTGGGCTGCACGCACTACGAACTCGTCGCCGAACGCATCCGCGCCGCCGTGCAGCGCCCCGGCCGCCCGCCGCTCGTCCTGCACGGCTCCGCGGGCGCCGTGGCCGCGCAGGCGCTGCGCCGGCTCGGCGAGCAGCCCGCCACCGGGGCCGCGGCGTCCGGCACCCTCACCGTGCTGCTCAGCGGACGCGAGGGCGTGCTTCCGGAACCCGCCCTGGCCTACGACGAGGGACAGCTGCTGCAGGCGGTCACGCCCGCCGGATGACCCGCGGCACGATCCGGAGACCGGCCGTCCGCGCCGGCCCCGGCGGGTGGCGTCACACTCCCTCCGGTGTGTCGCGTCACTCTCCGCGACCCGGTGTCCGCGCAGCGAAACCTGAGTAACCTCGTAGTCATGAGGGACCACCCCCACCGCCACTCCGCCAAGCCCCCGGACGTCTGGACCGGACGCGCCACCAACCGGATGCAGTGGCTGCTGGCGCTCGGCGGCGCCGCCTGCATGGCGCTCGGCATCGAGCTGGCCGTCGACTCGGCCTGGTCGTCCGGCGCCGCTCCGCTCGTCATGTCGGTGGTCGGCTGCATCGCCGCCGGGCTGCTGGTCCTCTTCGGCACCCTCGCCTTCGTGCACGTCGACCTGCGGCTGGACAGGGAGTGCGTGGAGGTGCGCTGCGGCCACATCGGCGTGCCGCGCCGCCGCATCCCCCTCTCGCAGGTCGCCGGCGCGGAGTACGACGCGCACGTCACGCCGCGTCACTGGGGCGGCTGGGGCTACCGCTGGCGGCCCGAGAGGGGCACCGCCGTGGTCGTGCGCCGCGGTGAGGGCGTCGTACTGCGTCTGTGGGACGGGCACACCTTCACCGTGACCGTGGACGACGCGGAGTCCGCGGTCCGGGTCATCCGGGACCGCCTGCGTCCCGGCCCGTCCGCCGCCTCGCACTGACCGGCGGGCTCACGCCCTCGCCCGGCCGGCGCTTCCGGGCGCGTCGTCGGTCAGCGGACGTGCCGTCGCCAGACCCGCCAGGACGCCCGCGCCGGCCGAGACGGCGGTGAAGCTGAGAGCGTTGCCGACCGAGGCGATGCCCGCGACCGCGGTTAGGGCGGCGGCCGCGCTGAGCGCCACCGGCGTGGGGCGGGCGGAACGCCACAGCGCGTACAGCACCCAGCAGAAGGCCGCCGCCAGCAGCAGCACGCCGACGACCCCCTGCTCCGCCGCCTGCTGCAGCGGCGCCGAGTGCGGCCTGCCGTCCGGCAGCAGCGTCCGCAGCGTCGTCGGGCTCAGGTCGCCGAACCGTCCCGGGCCCACGCCGAGGGCGGCGTCCCGGCGTGCCAGCCCCAGGGCGTCGCGCCACAGCCCGATCCGGTGCGGGGTCAGCGGGCCCTCCAGGAAGCGGGCGAGCCCGCCCGGCAGCGCGTCCCCGGCCACGGCCCAGGTTCCCGCGGTGATCAGGCCCGCGCTCAGCGCCAGGCCCGCGATGCCCGGGCCGCGGCGGTGCACCCGGCCGGCGGCGAGCGAGCACAGCAGCACGGCGGCGCAGGCGACGAACCCGGTGACCGACCCGAGGACGGCCGCGGTGACCGTGATGCCGGCCGCGAGCGCGCCGAGGGCCGGCCGCCTGCCCGGTGCGGCGGCCCAGGCGGCGCAGCACGCGGCGCCCGTGGAGAGCACGAGCAGGGCGGCGGTGGCTCCGGCGTGTCCGAGCGGCACGGCGATCTGCGGGCCCGGCGTGAGACGCGGGACGGCCACCGTCAGACCTGCCCCGGCCAGTGCCCCGGCGCACGGGGCCGCGACCGGCAGCAGCGCGCCGCAGATCCGGCCCGTCGCGTAGCCGGCGGCCACGGCCAGCACCGCGAGCAGCACGCCCTCCGGGCGGCCGTCGCGCACGCCCGCCGTGATCAGCGACCAGGCGGCGCACGCCCCGAGCACCAGCACGCCCGTCGCGTCAGAAACGTTCCGTCTGTCGCCGTCCTCCCCAGGACCCGCCACAGACGTCATCCCCGTGGAACGCACCCCGCCCCCCGAAACCGGCCGCCGTCCCGACCCCGCACGCCCCGGACCGGTCCGGCCGCTACGGCCGGGCGACCGAGGCCCCGGCACACCGTAACCGCTGAGGGGCGTCGTGTGGACGGGTCGGGCCGGATCGCGCCCTCGGGTCGCGCCCTCGGGTCGTGGCGCCCTCATGGGGGAGCCCGGCCGGGCGCCGGTGGCCCCCGCCGCCGCACCGACCGCCGCTGTCGGTGCCGAGGTCACCGGCCGTAGACTCCCCAGGGTGACCGTCACCGCAACCTCCGTGGACGAGTCGGCCCCGTCGCAGTCGCGCATCGCCCCCGGGTGGCGTGCACGGCTGGTGCGTCTCCTCCCGGCTCTCGTCGCGGCGCTCTCCGGAGTGCTGCTCTACGTCAGTTTCCCGCCGCGCACCGTGTGGTGGCTGGCCCTGCCGGCCTTCGCCGTCCTCGGTGGAGTGCTGCGCGGACGCGGCTGGAAGGCGGGCCTCGGCCTCGGCTACCTGTTCGGCCTGGGCTTCCTGCTCCCGCTGCTGGTGTGGACCGGGGTGGAGGTCGGCCCCGGGCCCTGGCTGGCGCTGGTGGCGATCGAGGCGGTCTTCGTCGCGCTGGTCGGCGCGGGCATCGCCGCGGTGTCGCGGCTGCCCGGGTGGCCCGTCTGGGCGGCCGCGGTGTGGATCGCCGGCGAGGCGGCACGCGCGCGTGTGCCGTTCCACGGCTTTCCCTGGGGCAAGATCGCGTTCGGGCAGGCCGACGGAGTCTTCCTGCCGCTCGCCGCGGTCGGCGGTACCCCGGTGCTCGGTTTCGGGGTCGTGCTGTGCGGCTTCGGCCTCTGCGAGGCGGTGCGGCTGGCGGTGCGGGGGCGCCGCACCCGGGCGGTGCGGCGGTCCGCGGCGGCCGTGGCCCTGCTGAGCGTCGCCGTCCCGGTCGCCGGCGCGCTGGCCGCCCGGTCCCTGGTGAGTGACGCGGCGGAGGACGGTTACACCACCGTCGCGGTCATCCAGGGCAACGTGCCCCGCTCCGGTCTCGAATTCAACGCCCAGCGGCGGGCCGTGCTCGACTATCACGCGCGCGAGACCGAACGCCTGGCCGCCGAGGTCGACGCGGGCAGGATCGCCAGGCCCGACTTCGTGCTGTGGCCGGAGAACTCCTCCGACATCGACCCGTTCGTCTACGCCGACGCGCGCGCCGTCATCGACCGGGCGGCCAAGGCCGTCGGCGTGCCGATCTCGGTCGGCGGCGTCGTCGAGCGGGACGGGAAGCTGTACAACGAGCAGATCCTGTGGGACCCGGTCAAGGGCCCCACCCAGACGTACGACAAGCGGCAGATCCAGCCGTTCGGCGAGTACCTCCCGCTGCGCTCGCTCATCGGCGCGATCAACAGCGACTGGACCTCGATGGTCCGCCAGGACTTCAGCCGGGGCACCGAGCCGGGCGTGTTCACCATGGACAGCGCCAAGGTCGGCCTCGTCACCTGCTACGAGGCCGCCTTCGACTGGGCCGTGCGTTCCGAGGTCACCGACGGCGCCCAGCTGATCTCCGTGCCGAGCAACAACGCCACCTTCGACCGCAGCGAGATGACGTACCAGCAGCTCGCCATGTCCCGGGTCCGTGCCGTCGAGCACAGCCGGACGGTCACCGTGCCGGTCACCAGCGGCGTCAGCGCGATCATCATGCCGGACGGCAGGATCACCCAGAAGACCGGCATGTTCGTGCCCGGCCACCTGGTCCAGAAGGTGCCGCTGCGCTCCTCCGAGACGCCGGCCACCCGGCTGGGCATCCTGCCGGAGATGCTGTTGCTGCTGGTCGCCGCGGGCGGACTGGGCTGGGCGATCACAGCCGGAGTGCGCGGGCGGCGCGCCGGGGAGGTGTAGCGGTACGCCGGACGCACGCCCCTCGCGTCGCAGGGAGGCGGCGCGGTCCGCCGGTTAGGGTCGGACTCATGCCTACTCCTGACTTCATCCGCCGGATACGGACCACGGTCGGCCACCAGTTGCTCTGGCTCCCGGGTGTCAGCGCCGTCGTCTTCGACGACGAGGGCCGGATCCTGCTGGGGCAGCGCGCGGACAACGGCAAGTGGACGGTGATCTCCGGCATCCCGGACCCGGGCGAGCAGCCCGCGGCCGCCGTCGTGCGGGAGGTGTTCGAGGAGACGGGCGTGCGGTGCGTCGTCGAGCGTGTCGTCGCGGTGAAGTCGGGCCGGCAGGTCACCTACCCCAACGGCGACATCTGCCAGTTCATGGACATCTGTTTCCGCTGCCGGGCGGTCGGCGGCGAGGCGTGTGTGAACGACGACGAGTCCCTCGAGGTCGGCTGGTTCGAACTGGACGCGCTGCCCGAGATGGGCGAGTACCAGCACTTCCGGATCAAGCAGGCGCTGTCTGACGAACCCACATGGTTCCAGCCCATGAGTGACGAATGAAGTGTGGGTGTTGACCACATGTGGCGGGGCAGGGGTGCTGCCTAGGGTCGAGGCATGACCCCGCCCACCGCCCCTGCGGCCCCCCACGCGTCCTCCCTCGACCTCGGCGGCCGTACCGCCCTCGTCACCGGTGCCGCCGGCGGCATCGGCCGCGCCTGCGCGCTGCGGCTCGCGGCCGCCGGGGCCAAGGTCAGAGCGGTCGACCGGGACGCCGCCGGACTGGAGGAGCTCGCCGACCGTGCCGCCGGCCTGACGGGCGGCGTCGAGCCCCACGTCCTCGACCTCACCGACCTCGACGCCGCCGAGCGGGCCGCCGTCGGCACCGACGTCCTCGTCAACAACGCCGGGCTCCAACTGGTGCGCCCCATCGAGGAGTTCCCGCCCGACGTCTTCCACACCGTGCTCACCGTGATGCTGGAGGCGCCCTTCCGGCTGATCCGCGGCGCCCTGCCCCACATGTACGGGCAGAAGTGGGGCCGTATCGTCAACGTGTCCTCCGTGCACGGCCTGCGCGCCTCCGCCTACAAGTCGGCCTACGTCTCCGCCAAGCACGGTCTGGAGGGGCTGTCCAAGACCGCGGCGCTCGAAGGGGCGCCCCACGGCGTCACCTCCAACTGTGTGAACCCGGGATATGTGCGCACCCCCCTGGTGGAGAAGCAGCTCGCCGACCAGGCCCGCGCGCACGGCATCCCCGAGGAACGCGTGCTGACGGAGGTGCTCCTGCAGGACAGCGCCGTCAAACGACTCGTCGAACCCGAGGAGGTCGCCGAGGCCGTGGCGTACCTGTGCACCCCGCAGGCCTCCTTCATGACCGGCACCTCGCTCGTCCTCGACGGCGGCTGGACCGCGCACTGAGCGGGCCGGTTCCGCCGAGCCGCCGAGTTGTCCACAGGGCTGACGGGGTGGTCGTGCGATGGGTGATCCTGTGAGCATGCCTCGCGATCACACGCAGTCCGCCGAGCGGGTCGGTGCCGCACCACCCGCCCCGGCGTCCGCCGGTGCCGAGCACCCCGGCCCGGCGGCCGCCGCGGCCGAACACCATGGTCCGGCGACCGTCGGCGCCGAGCACCCCGGCCCGGCGACCGTCGGCGCCGAACGCCCCGGTCCGGCGTCCGCCGGTGCCGAGACGCCGTTCCTGGAGCTGCTGGCCAGGGGAGCCTCCGCCGACGCCTACGAGCAGCCGGTGCTGCTCGCCCGCGCCGAGAGGCGTCCCGCGGAGACGGTCGCCGCGCTCGAGCACGCCAAGCTGCTCGCCCTGCGGGTGCGCGCGGAGCTGGAGGGCCGGCGCCGGCGGGAGGCGGAGCTGTCGGCGCTCTTCGAGACCGCCCACGACCTGGCCGGCCTGCGCGACCTGGATGCCGTGCTGCGGGCGATCGTGCAGCGCGCCCGCTCCCTGCTGGGCACGGACGTCGCCTACCTGAGCCTGAACGACCCGGTGCGGGGCGACACCTACATGCGGGTGACCGAGGGCTCGGTCGCCGCCCGCTTCCAGCAGCTGCGGCTGGGCATGGGGGAGGGGCTCGGCGGCCTGGTGGCCCAGACCGCCCGCCCCTACGTCACCGACGACTACTTCAAGGACGCCCGCTTCCAGCACACCCACTCCATAGACGCGGGCGTGCGCGACGAGGGCCTGGTCGCCATCCTCGGCGTGCCGCTGATGCTGGGGCACCACGTCATCGGCGTCCTGTTCGCCGCCGACCGGCGGGCCCGGGTCTTCGAGCGGGAGCAGATCGCGCTGCTCGGCTCGTTCGCCGCGCTCGCCGCCGCCGCCATCGACACCGCGAACCTGCTGACCGAGACCCGCTCCGCCCTCGCCGGGCTGGAGCGGGCCAACGAGATCATCCGGGACCGCAGCGCGGTCATCGAGCGCGCCTCCGACGTCCACGACCGGCTCGCCGAACTCGTCCTGCGCGGCGGCGGGGTCCACGACGTGGCCGCGGCCGTCGCCGAGGTCCTCGACGGCACGGTCGAGTTCGCCGACGCCGCCGCGGCCCCGGCCGCCGCCCTGGCGGCGTCCCGCGCGGAGGGCCACGCCGTACGGCACCGGGACGACTGGATCGCCGCCGTCGCCGCAGGCGGCGAGCTGCTCGGCGCGCTCGTCCTGCGCGGCCACCCCCGCCTCGACCCCGTCGACCAGCGCACGCTGGAGCGCGCCGCGATGGTCACCTCGCTGCTGCTGCTGGCCAGACGGTCGGCCGCCGAGGCCGAACAGCGCGTGCGCGGCGAGCTGCTGGACGACCTGCTGGACGCCCGCGACCGGGACCCCCGCCTGCTGCGTGATCGCGCCTCCCGGCTGCGCGCCGACCTCGACGCCGTGCACGTCGTCCTCGCCGCCCGCCTCGACGGCGCCACCGCGGACGCCGACCAGGCGGCGGACGCCCGGCGGCGCCTGTGGTCCGCCGCCTCGCACCTCGCCGCGACCCGCCACGGCCTCGCCGCCGCACGCGACGGCGGGACCGTCCTGCTGCTGCCGCTCACCTCCGGCGCCACCGCGACCGACCTGGCCCGCCGCACCGCCCGCGACCTGGGCACGGCGGTCAACGAGGCGGTCACCGTCGGCGCCTCCGCGCCCGTCGGGGACCTGGCCGGCCGCCCCGACGTCGTGGCCGCGGCCTACGAGGAGGCGCGCCGCTGCCTGGACGCCCTGGCGCTGCTGGGCCGCTCCGGCGACGGCGCCGCCGCCGAGGACTTCGGCTTCCTCGGCCTGCTGCTCGCCGGCGACCGGGACATCGCCGGCTTCGTCGAGCGCACCATCGGGCAGGTCATGGCGTACGACGCGCGCCGTGGCACCGACCTGGTCCGCACCCTGGACGCGTACTTCGCCTGCGGGATGAGCCCCGCCCGCACCAAGGACGACCTGCACGTCCACGTCAACACCGTCGCCCAGCGCCTGGAGCGGGTCGGCCGCCTGCTCGGCGCCGACTGGCAGAGCCCCGCCCGCGCCCTGGAGATCCAGCTCGCCCTGCGGCTGCACCGGCTGTCCGCGCCCGAACGGGGCTGACCCCCGCACGCACACTGCGTACGGGGGCCGGTACCCGGAGGATCACACCGTGCGCGCGCCCTCCGCCGCCCGCGCCGTGGCCTGCTCCTCGCCGGCCGGGGAGGCCACGTCGGCCAGGTCCCGGTGACGCGTCTCCCGCGCCACACCCACGGCGACGAGCGTGAGCACGGCCGCGGCGATGACGTACAGGGCGATCGGGGTGGAGCTGTCGTAGTCGGCCAGCAGCGCGGTCGCGATCAGCGGGGCCGGGGCGCCCGCCGCGACCGAGGCGAACTGGGCGCCGATGGAGGCGCCGGAGTAGCGCATCCGGGTCGCGAACATCTCGGAGAAGAACGCGGCCTGCGGCGCGTACATCGCGCCGTGCAGCACCAGGCCCACGGTCACGGCGAGGACCAGGCTGCCGAAGCTCCCGGTGTCGACGAGCGCGAAGAACGGGAACATCCACAGCCCGACGCCGGCCGCGCCCAGCAGATACACCGGACGCCGCCCCACCCGGTCCGACAGCGCGCCCCAGGCGGGGATGACCGCGAAGTGCACGGCCGACGCGATCAGCACGGCGTTGAGCGCGGTCTGCTTGGAGACGCCGGCGGACGTCGTCGCGTACACCAGGATGAACGCGGTGATGACGTAGTAGCTGATGTTCTCCGCCATGCGTGCGCCCATCGCCACCAGCACGTCACGCCAGTGGTGGCGCAGCACGGACACCAGCGGCAGCTTCTCCGGCTCCGCGTCGCGGGCCGCCCTGCGGGCCTCGGCGTGCGCCAGCGCCTGCTTGAACACCGGCGACTCGTCGACGGACAGCCGGATCCACAGCCCGACGATCACCAGCACGCCGGAGAGCAGGAACGGGACCCGCCAGCCCCACGAGACGAAGGCGTCGTCCGACAGCAGGGCCGTCAGCGCGGACAGCACGCCCGTCGCGAGCAGCTGCCCCGCGGGCGCGCCGGTCTGCGGCCACGAGGCCCAGAACCCGCGGCGCCGCGCGTCCCCGTGCTCGGACACCAGCAGCACCGCGCCGCCCCACTCGCCGCCGAGCGCGAAGCCCTGCACCAGGCGCAGCGTGGTCAGCAGCACCGGAGCGGCGGTCCCAGCCGTCGCGTGCGTGGGCAGCAGACCGATCGCGCACGTCGCGCCGCCCATCAGCAACAGGCTCAGCACCAGCAGCTTCTTGCGCCCGAGCCGGTCGCCGTAGTGCCCGAACACCAGGGCGCCCAGCGGGCGGGCGGCGAATCCGACGGCGTACGTCAGGAACGACAGCAGGGTGCCGACCAGCGGGTCGGAGTCCGGGAAGAACAGCTTGTTGAAGACGAGCGCCGCGGCGGAACCGTAGAGGAAGAAGTCGTACCACTCGATGGTGGTGCCGATGAGGGACGCGGCGACGATGCGCTTGAGGCTGTTCGGGGCTGGTGGAGCGGTTGCGGGCGACGACATCGGCACCACTTCCTGAGGTGTGACGGGGACGTTTGCGTGTCGCCACACCGTAGGAATCCGCAGGTCAGGCGCACATGTGGCGGGGCAACATAGTTCGAGGGTCGGCTATGCGTGCGGCCACCATGCCGGCTCGGGAAGACGGGTTCAGGGGACCGATGGTGGTCGAAACGAGTGCCGCCCGGGACGCGTAGTTCAGGGTGATTTGACGGTCGGTGCTGACTCCGGTGCCGGAGACACGGTCCGCCGCCGCACCGCCGCCCACCGGCAACGCGGTCCAGCAACGTCTTCAGGAACTCTGGGCGGTCGTCGACGCCACCTTCGGCTCCCAGCCGCTCCCGCAGGAGCTGCGCAACGGGCTGTTCAACTCGCTGCGCCTGATCGAATCGGCGCGCGCCGGGCACCCCGGCTTCGGCGCCGGCCTGGACCTCGACGGCATCACCCGGATGCTGTTGCACCTTGCGCCGGACGCCCCGGTGGACGCGGCCCGGCACTACGATGCCCTCTCCCTCGCGAGCAGCGCCCATCGCCGGGGCCGTGCCGGCAGCCTGGACGCCCTCGCCGCCTACGGGCTGACCCGGCAGGGTTACCCGCAGCAGTCCCTGCTCAGCGGCGACGACGGCGCCCCGCACGGCAGGAACTGGAGCGGGCGTCCCGGCATCCGCCTGAACACGGACGTGGCCGCCGATTCCCGGGGCGTTCACCCCGCGTCCTGGGGGCCCGCCGCCCACGCGACGGTGGCCGAGCGGAACGACGAGGGAGTGGTGCTGGCGGACGGCAGGCCGGTGTCGGACGAGGAGTTCGCCGAGCTGGTGCGGCACGACCCGCAACGGCAGCCGGGTGCGCCCGTGGTGATCCTGATCGGTGAGGAGGACGGCCGCAACGAGGCCCTCGCCCGGGTGATCGCCGACCGCACCGGAACCCGCGTCTGGTTCACCTACGGCCGCCTGCTGCTGGAAGCGGCTCCGGACGGCCGCCGGGTGCCGGTCCTGGCCGCGCCGGCCTTCGGGAGCGATCCGGCCGGGACCTGGATCCCCGCCGACCCGGGACTGGTCCCGGACGACCCGGCGGCCACCGTCAGGGCGGCGAACGGCACACTCCGGCAGTGGCTCGCCCGTCAGGTGGCGCAGGAAGACCTGCCCGGGAGCCCTCCGGGGCTCACCGGCGCCGACACGGTGACCCTGGCCGAACTGAGGGACGCGGGCATCGAGATCACCACCGGTATGGACGTCGAGGCGCAACTCGGGGGAGGCGTGCGCGGCAGCGGACTGGCGCCGCTCGACCAGGTACGGCTGCTGCTGGCACGCCCCGGCCCGTGGCCGGAGGGGCTCGACGCCGTCGCGGAAGCGGTGGCGCGGAAGCGGTGGCGCGGCGGGTCTGGCGGTCGGCGTTCACGGAATTTCGACGGCGCGGTCCCGGACACGGACGCCGTCCGGGCGTGGGACACGGCCCTCGGCCCCGTCCTGCCGGGCGGCCGTCCTCCGCGTTCGCGGACTGGCGGTATGCCGGGGAGGGGTTCCGTGACGCGGTGCGCCGGCTCGCCGTCCTTCTGGCTGAGTGGGCTGACCCCCGCACGGTCGCGCGCGTCGCCGCGCGGCTCCGGGAGAGCCTCGGACTGCCGCCCCCGGGGACGGAAGATGCCGATGCCCGGCAGGAGAAACAGCAGGACCCATGCCAGCATCTCGATGACGCCGGCCGTGTGCCCGCGCCGGCCCGTCTGCCCGCCCTGCCGCCGTCAGCGGGTGATGCGGTGCTTCCTCCCGCCCCGGCGGAAGCGCACCGCCGCGTAGACGAGATCGACGCCGAGGATCACGGCGCCGATGATCAGAAGGTAGGACAGGCCCTGGGCGGCGAAGCCGATGATGCCCAGGACGAGGGCGACGAGAAGCAGGAAGAGGAAGAGGGTCATCACGTCTCCGTCGGCCGGGTGCCTCAGCGGCGTCCGAGGCGCCGCTCGCCGCCGGCGCCCGGCGCGTAGGACATCTCGTAGTGGGCGAAGACCTCGGGCTCCTCGGAGGCCGGCAGCTCGCCGTCGGTGTCGATCGACGGGGCCTTCTTGACCACGTCCTTGCCGTGGGCGACCTTCAGATAGCCCGGGCCGACCGTCGCGCCGGGCAGGGGAACGAACACCAGACGGCGGCGGGTGGGCAGACCGACGGTGACGGTGGCGAAGAAGGGCTGGTCGGTTTTCGTGTCCACGTAGACCGACTCCAGCTGGCCGATCCGGTGACCGTCCTGGTCCACGACATCGTGGCCCCGCCACTCACGGATATCAGACGCCTCGAACATAAGGACCTCCCGCCGCCGGAGTACCCCCGATCACGCCGCTGATGTCACGCGGTACCGACGGGCGCCGAACCCGTGCTGGAGCGTCCGGTGCGGGGCCCGCGACGGGGCCGCGCACCGGACGCTCCGTCCGGCCGGGTCAGACCGCCGGGCTCGGGAACGTCGGGTACTCCACCCCGGAGACGTGCTGGACGACGCGGATGACCTGGCAGGAGTAGCCGAACTCGTTGTCGTACCAGAGGTAGAGGATGGCGTTGTCGCCCTCGACCTTGGTGGCGCCCGCGTCGACGATCGAGGCGTGGCGCGAGCCGATGAAGTCGCTGGAGACCGCGTCGGGCGCCGTGGTGAAGTCGATCTGGCGCTTCAGCGGCGAGGTCAGCGACACCTCGCGCAGGTAGTCCAGGACCTCCTCGCGCGACGTCTCCCGCGCCAGCTGAAGGTTGAGGATCGCGATCGAGACGTCCGGGACGGGCACCCGGATCGAGCTGCCGCTGATCGGCGCCTTCAGGTCGGGCAGCGCCTTCGCGACGGCGGACGCCGCGCCGGTCTCGGTGATGACCATGTTGAGCGGCGCCGAGCGGCCGCGCCGGTCGGCCTTGTGGTAGTTGTCCAGCAGGTTCTGGTCGTTGGTGAACGAGTGGACGGTCTCCACGTGACCGCGCCGCACTCCGAACTCGTCGTCCATCGCCTTGAGCGGCGGCACGATCGCGTTGGTGGTGCAGGACGCGCAGGACAGGATCTGCTCGTCCGGCTTGATCGTGTCGTGGTTGACGCCGTGCACGATGTTCGGGACGTCGCCCTTGCCCGGCGCGGTCAGCACGACCTTGTCGATGCCGGGACGCAGGTGCTGCGAGAGGCCCGCGCGGTCGCGCCACTTGCCGGTGTTGTCGATGAGGATGGCGTTCTTGATGCCGTACGCGGTGTAGTCGACCTCGGACGGGTCGTTCGCGTAGATCACCTCGATCGCGTTGCCGTTGGCGTAGATCGTGCTGTTCGCCTCGTCGACGGTGATCGTGCCCTGGAACTGGCCGTGGATGGAGTCACGGCGCAGCAGCGAGGCGCGCTTGACGAGATCCTGCTCGCCGCCGCCGCGGACGACGATCGCGCGCAGCCGCAGGCCGTTGCCGGAGCCGGCCTTCTCGATGAGCAGGCGGGCCACCAGCCGGCCGATGCGGCCGAAGCCGTAGAGGACCACGTCGCGGCCCTCGCCGCGCTCGATCTTGTTGGCGCCCGTGGCGCCCGCGACGGCCTCGGCGGTGAACTGCTCCACGCTCAGACCGCGGTCGTCGGTCCGGTAGGTCGCGGCGAGCATGCCGATGTCGATCTGGGACGGACCGAGGTCGAGCGCGGTGAGCGCCTGGAGGAACGGCAGCGTCTCGGTGACCGAGAGCTCCTCACCGGCGATCTGCCGGGCGAATCGGTGGGTCTTGAGAATGCTGACCACCGACTTGTTCACCAGGGAGCGGCTGTGCAGCAGGACGTTGACGTCCCGCTCGCGGTGCAGCTTCCCGATGATCGGGATCATCGACTCCGCGATCTCCTCGCGGTGCTTCCAGTTGGTGAACGAGGCGTCGTTGACAGTCACAGGTTCATCTTTCGAGCTAGACGGCGCTCATATGTTAAACCCTCGCCGTCCGGTCATGTCACACGGGGTGGCCGTTCCCCGTTCCGTGCAGGAATGGCCCCGTCCGGATCGGGTACGCGAGCAGGACCGTGCCCGGCGGGCGGTCCAGGCTGCGATCTTGTCCGGGGCGGGCCTACGACCATCGCAACCAGGGGATCTGCCATGGACACACCCGCGCATGACCACAACGTCACTCCGGCCAGGCGGGCGCTGGACGCACTGGCCGTCAACACCGACGACACGGCGGCGCTGGACACGCTGGCGAGCAGCGAGGTGCTCGTTCCCGTGCCCGACGACGCGACCCCGGAGGACATCGCCGATCCGTCCGCGGTGGCGCTGCCCGTCCTGGAGCAGCCGGGCGGCAATCCGGTGGTGCCCGTGTTCACCTCGGAGCCGGAGATGGTCGAGCTGCTGCCGTTCGTCTCCCGCTACCGCCTGGTGCCGCTGGGCGCGCTGGCCTCCCAGTGGCCGGCCGACGACCTGTCGCTGACCATAGACGCCGGCTCCGACCACCCGCTGACGCTCACCTCCGAGGGCGTGCGCACGCTGCTCGCCCGGCCGTAGGTCGTGGGGGCGTGTTCCGGGACACGCCCTCGCGGGTCACGGTGCGGTGCGGTCGTCCAGCACGCGGGTGAGCGCGGCGCGCTGCAGGGGCAGCGCCCGGGCGTGCACCTCGCGGCCCTTGGCGGTCAGGGCGACCCAGACGCCGCGCCGGTCCTCGGTGCACACGGAGCGCTCGACCAGGCCGTCCTTCTCGAGTCGGCCGATGAGCCGGGACAGCGCGCTCTGACTGAGGTGGACCCGGCCGACGAGGTTCTGCACCCGGCAGTGGTCACCGTGGGCGGGCGCCTCGGACGCGAGGAGGTCGAGCACCTCGAAGTCGCTCGCGCCGAGGCCGTGCGGGTGCAGGACCCGGTCGATCTCGCACATCGTGCGCGCGTGCACGGACAGGATGTCCCGCCACCGCTCCTCGAGCCGGGCCTCGGCCGTCTCAGCTGCCATACCCGCACGGTAACACCGGGTCCGCCACTTGTTGACTGTGCAACCAGTGCGGACGCATCCACCGCCCGGCACCCGCCGGGGACGGCTCAGGCGGGCGGGTCCTGGAGCAGCCCGACCTGGTTGCCGTCCGCGTCCTGCACGAAGGCGGTCAGCCTGCCGTTGCCGACGTCCCGCACGTCCCGCACCACCTCGGCGCCCGCCTCCCGCAGCGCGTCCGGCCGCCCCCGGATGTCGGCGGGCGCGCTCCTTGCCGGTGGCGGGCCGACGGATGTCGTCGGTGATCCCACGCCAGGGCGGGGGAGCGGCGGACGGCTTCTCCGATCCTGACCGGTTGCGGCGAACGGGCGCCGCTCACGCCGTCACGTCGACTCGCGCTTCACCAGTTCCGTCGGCAGGATCACCGCCGCCGGGTCCTCGCCGCCGATCTGGGCCAGCAGCACCCGGACCATCTCGGAGCTGATCCGGTCCCAGGGCTGGCGGATGGTGGTCAGTTCGGGGCGGGCGGCCAGCGCGGCCGGGGAGTCGTCGAAACCGCCGACCGCCACGTCCTCCGGCACGCGCCGCCCCGCCCGCTCCAGGGCCGTCAGCACACCCTGCGCCATCAGGTCGGAGGCGACGAACACCGCGTCCACGTCCGGGGCCTGCGCCAGCAGCCGCTCCGCGCCCGTCTCGCCGCTGGCCCGGCTGTAGTCACCGGAGACGATCAGCTGCTCGTCGACCTCGATCCCCGCCTCGGCGAGCACCTCCTTGTAGCCGGCCAGCCGCTCCACACCGCCCGGGGTGTCCAGCGGCCCGGTGACCACGCCCACCCGCCGCCGCCCGAGCGACAGCAGGTGACGCACCATGTCCCGGGCGCCGTCCCGGTCGTCGGCGGCCACGTAACTGACCTTCGACCCCAGCCCGATCGGCTTGCCGCAGGCGACCAGCGGCACGCCCGCCGCCCGCAGTTCCTCGGCCACCGGGTCGCCGGAGTGGCTGGAGACCAGCAGCACTCCGTCCATGTGACCCGCGGTGATGTACCGCATGATGCGCCGGCGCTCGTCCTCGGTCCCCGCCAGCATCATCAGCAGCGGGATGTCGTGCGCGGCCAGCGCCTGGGTGCAGCCGCGCAGCAGGACGTTGAAGTTGGGATCCTCGAAGAACCGCTCCTGAGGTTCCGTCAGCAGGAAGCCGACCGAGTCCGACCGCCCGGTGATCAGCGAGCGGGCGTGCCGGTTGACGACGTAACCCGTCTTGCGGATCGCCGCGTTGACCGCCTCCTGCGCGGCCGGGCTGACGTAGTGCCCGCCGTTGAGGACGCGCGAGACGGTGCCCCGTGAGACTCCGGCCTCGCGCGCCACGTCGTGGATCGTCGGCGGTCTGCGTCGGCCCCCCGTGTTGCCCATGGTCATGACTTTACGGCCCCGGAGAGCAGATCGAGGCTCCAGAACCGTTGGACCACCAGGAACAGCGCGACCAGCGGGATCACCGCCAGGAACGCGCCGGTGATCACCAGCGTGTACAGCGCGGGCTGGTTGGAGCCCTGTTCGAGGAGGGTGTACAGACCGAGCGTGATCGGGAACTTCTCGTCGTCGCTGAGCATGATGTACGGCAGCAGGAAGTTGTTCCACACCGCCACGAACTGGAACAGGAACACCGTCACCAGGCCCGGCACCATCATCGGCAGCGCGATCCGGGTGAAGACGCGCCATTCGCTCGCGCCGTCCATCCGCCCCGCCTCGACGATGTCGCCGGGCACGGCGGCGGCCGAGTAGATGCGCGCGAGGTAGACGCCGTACGGCGAGAGGATCTGCGGCAGCAGCACGGACCAGTAGGAGTCGGTGAGGTCCGCCTTCGCCAGCAGCAGGTACTGCGGGACGGCGAGGATGACCGGCGGCATGAGCACGCCGGCGAGGAGGATGTTGAAGACCGCCTCGCGGCCGCGGAAGCGGTAGACCGCGAGCGCGTAGCCGCTGACCGCCGACACGCACGTCGACAGCAGGGCGCCGAGACCGGCGTAGAGGGCGGAGTTGCCCATCCACTTCCAGTACACGCCGTCGCGGTAGGAGGTGAGGTCCTTGACGTTGTCGGCGAAGCCCGTGCCCGGCAGGAAGGTGAAGGTGGAGAACAGTTCGCGCCCGGACTTGGTGGACGCGATCACCACCCACGCCACCGGCAGCAGCGTGTAGAGGGCGCCGAGCACCAGGGTGACCGTCGGCACCCACGCGATCCGGGGGCGCGGCGGCGGGCCCTGCACGGTACCGGGCGTGGCCCCGGCCGTCGGCGCGGCCTTGTGTACGGCAAGAGAACTCATCGTGCTGCCTCCTGCTTCCGACGCCGGTTCGCGGCCCGCAGGAACCCGAAGGACAGCACGAGCGTGGCGAGGGCGAGGAGCACGGCCTCGGCGGCCGCCTGGTAGACGTCACCGGTACGGAAGGCGTCCCGGTAGACCTTCATCAGCGGACTCCACGTCGTCGACACGGAGTTGGTGAGCGGTTTGAGGGTGGTCGGCTCGTTGAACACCTGGAGCGTGGCGATGATCGAGAAGAAGAAGGTCAGCACCAGCGAGGGCGCCACCATCGGGATCTTGATCCGCAGCGCGATCTGCAGCGGGGTGGCGCCGTCGAGCCTGGCCGCCTCGTACACCTCGGCCGGGATGGCCCGCAGCGAGGTGTAGATGACGATCATGTTGAAGCCGGTGCCGCCCCACACCGCGATGTTCGACAGGGCGAGGTAGAGCGGACCGCCGTCCAGCAGGTCCGGCTGCGGCAGCCCCAGCTTCGCGAGCAGGTAGTAGAACGGGCTGACGTCGGGCAGGTACAGGAAGCCCCACAGCAGCGCCGCCACGACGCCGGGGATGGCGTACGGCAGGAAGATCGCGAGCCGGGTGACGGGCGCGAGGCGCACCCGGTCGGAGTCGAGCATCAGGGCGAACAGCAGGGCGAGGCCGAGCATCACCGGCACGACGACGCAGCCGTAGCCGAGCACGCGCAGCGCGCCGTCCACCAGTTCGCTGTCGGTGAGGGCGTCGGTGTAGTTCTCCAGGCCGGCCCAGACCTCCCTGCGGGCGCCCGCGCCCAGGCCGAGGCCGGAGACGTGGACCTTGCGGAAGCTGAGCCAGACCGCGTAGCCGATGGGCAGCGCGAAGAACAGGGCGAAGAGGGCCGTCGCGGGGAGAAGGAAGCCGTAAGGGGCCCCCTTCACCCCGTACGGCTTCCGGCGTGCGGTTCTCACTCGGAGACCTCGAAGCCCTGCTTCTTGAGGTCGGCGACCGTGGTGTCCTGCATCGTCTGCAGGGCGGCGGTGAAGTCCGACTTGTTCTTCGCGGCGGCGCCGAAGGCGTCGTTGAAGGCGGTGTAGGCGACGTTCACGTTCGGGCCCCAGGCGGAGGGCGCCGTGGTCTTCGCGATCTCGGCGGCCTTGGTGTAGAAGTCCGGCTGGTCGGAGAAGTAGGCCGGCGGGGTCGCGAAGGCGCCGCTGGTCTGGGCGTTCGTGGCGGCCGGGTAGATGCCGCTCTCCTTGGCCAGGGCCTGCAGGGCCTGGCCGTCGGTGTTGAGCCAGGCGGCGAACTTCGCGGCCGCCGCCTTGTGCGCGGAGTCGGTGGTGACCGCGGTGGAGGAGCCGCCCCAGCTGCCGGTGACGTTCTCGCCCGCCGACCACTGGGGGAGCGGGGCCATGGCCCACTTGCCCTTGGTGTCGGGCGCGGCCGTGGTCAGCGTGCCCGGCGCCCACACGGCGGAGACCCAGGCGATCTGCTTGCCGGTGTTCAGCGCCTTGTTCCAGGCCGGGGTGTACATCGGCTGGTTGTCGACGGCGCCCTCCTTGACCAGACCGCCCCAGAAAGTGGCCACCTTGCGCGTCGCCGCGTCGTCGATGCCGACCTTCCACTTGTTCCCGGCGGTCGTCCACCACTTGGCGCCGGCCTGCTGGGCGAGGCCGGCGAAGAGGCCGGAGTCGTTGGCGGAGAAGGTGGTGAGGTCCTTGTCCGGGGCCTTCTTCTTCAGCGCGCGGGCGGTCTCGGCGAACTCGTCCCAGGTGGCGGGGACCTTCAGGCCGTACTTCTGGAACAGGTCGGCGCGGTAGTAGAACATCATCGGCCCGATGTCCTGCGGGACGGCGTAGACCGCGTCCGTGCCGAGCGTGGTCTGCTGCCAGACGCCGTCGGCGAAGCTGCTCTTCGCGTCGCCGACCTCACCGGATATGTCGGCCAGCGCGTCGTTGCTGACCAGCGTCGGCAGCGCCTGGTACTCGGCCTGCACCAGGTCGGGCGCCTTCTTCGCCTTGTGCGCGGTGAGGATCTTGGTGATCAGCGAGTCGCCGGAGGCCTGCTTCTTCACGGTGACCGTGATCTTGTCCTTCTTGCCCTGGCCCTTGTTCCACAGGTCGACGACCTTGTCCATGCCGGGCGTCCAGGTCCAGTAGGTCAGCGAGATGGGACCGGACTCGGTGCCGCTGTCGTCGTCGGACGAGCCGCAGGCGGCGAGGGCGGTGGCGCCGAGGGCGACGGCGACGGCGGCGGCTGCGCCTCTGACGAGCCGTCCGCGCTGGGTGTTGGGCATGGATCTCTCCCCTGACCTGGGGCCCCCGCCCGCTGCGAGGGCCTGCCATGGTGGTGCCGCGGCTCGCCTCCCTGACCTCGGCCGGGGCTCGCTCGCGGTGCTCTGTGAGCGTTCACAGTAGAGAAACATCCCGGACACTTGTCAATGGTTGTTGCTGTGCGGTTATGTTGGGCTCGCACGGCCGCCGCCGTGTGTGCACGTTCCCAAATGATCGATTAAACGGGAGAGATTCCATGCCGGAGACCACCCCCAGGGGCCTCACCGGGCTCGCCTTCGGCGGGGACTACAACCCCGAGCAGTGGCCGGAAGACGTCTGGCAGGAGGACGTCCGGCTGATGCGGGAGGCCGGCGTCACGATGGTGAGCGTCGGGATCTTCTCCTGGGCCCTGCTGGAGCCCTCGCCGGGTGTGTACGACTTCGCCTGGCTGGACCGCGTCCTGGAGCTGCTGCACGAGGGCGGCATCCGCGTCGACCTCGGCACGCCGACCGTGGCCCCGCCCGCCTGGTTCTACCGGGCCCACCCCGAGGCGCTGCCGGTCACCGAGGACGGCGTGCGCTACGAGTTCGGCTCCCGCGCCGCCATCTGCCACAGCAACGCCGACTACCGTGCGGCCGCGGCGAACATCACCACACGGCTCGCCGAGCGCTACGGCGACCACCCGGCGCTCGCGATGTGGCACGTGCACAACGAGTACGGCGTCCCCGTCTCGGCCTGCTACTGCGACTCCTGCGCCGCCCACTTCCGCCGCTGGCTGGCGGCGGCGTACCGCACCGTCGACGCCGTCAACGACGCCTGGGGCACCGCCTTCTGGGGCCAGCGGTACGCCGGCTTCGACCAGATCAACCCGCCGCGCCGCACCCCGACCGTCGGCAACCCCGGCCAGGCCCTCGACTACCGGCGCTTCGCCGACGCCACCATGCGGGAGAACTTCGTCGCGGAACGGGACATCCTGCACCGCCTCTCACCGGGCGTGCCGGTCACCACCAACTTCATGACCGCGCTCAGCCAGTGCGACTCCGTCGACTACTGGGCCTGGGGCCGCGAGGTCGACATCGTCACCAACGACCACTACCTGATCACCGACGGCCGCCGCACCCACGTCAACCTCGCGATGGCCGCCGACCTCACCCGCTCCGTCGCCGGGGGCGCCCCCTGGCTGCTGCTGGAGCACTCCACGTCGGGCATCAACTGGCAGCCCCGCAACCCCGCGAAGGCCCCCGGCCAGATGGCCCGCAACTCCCTCGCCCACGTGGCCCGCGGCTCCGAGGGCGCCCTGTTCTTCCAGTGGCGCCAGTCCCGGCGCGGCGCCGAGAAGTTCCACTCGGCGATGCTGCCGCACGGCGGCACCGAGACCCGGGTGTGGCGCGAGGTCGTCGAGCTGGGCGCGGCGATCGACTGCCTCGCCACCGTCCGCTCCACCCGCACCGAGGCCGACGTGGCCGTCCTGTGGGACTGGCAGTCCTGGTGGGCGCAGAACCTCCAGTGGCGCCCCAGCGAGGACCACGACCCGCGTGAGCGCGCCGACGCCTTCTACGAGGCCCTCTACGACCGCCACCTCACGGTCGACTTCGCGCACCCGGAAGCCGACCTGTCGAGGTATCCCCTTGTCGTCGTGCCCGCCCTGTACCTGATGACGAAGGCAGCCGGCGCCAATCTGGAGAGGTACGTCGACGGTGGCGGCACCCTCGTCGTCTCGTACTTCTCCGGCATCGTCGACGAGCACGACGCCGTCCACGAGGGCGCCTACCCGGGCCCGCTGAGGGACGTGCTCGGCCTGACCGTCGAGGAGTTCTCGCCGCTGCTGCAGGGGCAGTCGGTGCGGGTCGCCGGACCGGACGGCCGCGAGCTCGCCGCCGACGTGTGGAGCGAGTTCGTGGTCCCCGGCGGCGCCGAGACCGTGTGGACGTACGCCGACGGCCTGCCCGCGGGCCGCCCGGCGGTCACCCGCCACCGCCACGGCCTGGGCACCGCCTGGTACGTCTCCACCCGCCTCGGCGCGGACGGCCTGGACGCCCTGCTGGAGCGGGCCGCCGAGGACGCCGGCCTCGCGCCGCGCGCCGACCTGCCCCGTGACGTGGAGGTCGTACGCCGCACCGGCGAGTCGGGCAGCTACCTGTTCGCCGTCAACCACACCGCGTCGGACGCCAAGGTGCCGCTGGAGACGCACGGCACCGAACTGCTCACCGGCGAGCGCGCCGCGGGCCGCCTCGCGGTCCCCGCGGGAGCCGTCCGGGTCGTACGACTCGACGGCAGGTGACTGTCCGGCACGACCCGCCGGACAGTCGCCGAGCAGGCTCCCCTCCGCCCGTGGAGCCGCGAGCCGCGGGCGGAGGGGCCTCCCTCGCGTCACGAGGGAACCCACCCCCATCCACGTCGAAGGGACGACGGACGACGATGTTCCATCCCAGACGCACCCTCAGGGCCCTGCTGCTGCCGCTCGTGGCGGGGCTCGCCCTCACCGCCCTGCCCGCCACCACCGCACAGGCCGCCGCCACCCTCACCAACGGCGGCTTCGAGGCGGACGGCACCGGCGCGGCCACCCCCACCGGCTGGTCGGAGTACGGCAGCACCGGCGCCTCCTACACCGAGTCCGGCGGCCACGGCGGGAGCTACCGCCTGACGCACTGGGCGTCCTCCGCCTACAAGGTGGAGACGTACCAGTACCTGTCCGGGCTGGCGTCCGGCACCTACACGCTCACCGCCTGGGTCCGCTCCAGCAGCGGCCAGAACGCCGCCTACCTCTCCCTGAAGAACTGCGGCAGTGCGGAGCAGCGCACCGATCTCCCGGTGTCCACCAGCGACTGGGTGCGCGTCGTCACCTCGGTCGCGGTGACCGCCGGCCAGTGCACGATCAGCGTCACCTCCGACGCCAACGCCGGCAACTGGATCAACGTCGACGACCTGACCTTCGCGTCCGGCTCGACCGGGCTGTCCGTCAAGGGCGCCGACATCTCCTCCCTCGCCAAGAGCGAGGCGTACGGCGGCGTGTACCGGACCAGCGCCGGCACCGCCGGCGACGCGGTCACCATCCTGAAGAACGCCGGCATGAACTACGCGCGCCTGAAGGTCTGGGTGAACCCCGCCGACGGCTACAACGACAAGGCGCACGTGCTGGCCATGGCCAAGCGCGTCAAGGCGGCCGGCATGAAGCTGCTGGTCGACTTCCACTACTCGGACTCCTGGGCCGACCCGGGCAAGCAGAACAAGCCCGCCGCCTGGTCCGGCCACACCTACAGTCAGCTGAAGACGGACGTCTACAACCACACCTACGACGTCCTCAACGCCCTCAAGGCCCAGGGCACCACCGCCGACATGGTCCAGGTCGGCAACGAGATCAACGGCGGCATGCTGTGGTCCGAGGGCTCGACGAGCAACTGGACGCAGCTCGCCGGCCTGATCAACTCCGGCTACAGCGCGGTGAAGGCGGTCTCCTCCGGCACGCAGGTCGCGCTGCACCTCGCCAACGCGGGCGACGACGGCACGGTCCGCTGGTGGTTCGACAACGCGAAGACCTACGGGATCAACTACGACGTGATCGGCCTGTCGTACTACGGCTACTGGCACGGCTCCCTGGCCGCCGCCCAGACCACCCTCGACGACGCGGCCTCCCGCTACGGCAAGCCGGTGTTCATCGCCGAGACGGCCTACCCGTTCCGTCTCGACAGCGACGACTCGCTCACCAACATCATCGACACCACCGGCGAACTGGTCGCCGGCTACCCGGCCACCACGGCGGGCCAGCTGGCCTGGATGAACGCCGTCGCGAACATCGTCGAGGCGGTGCCGAACCACCGCGGCCTCGGCGTCTTCCACTGGGAGGCCACCTGGACCGCGGTCAACGGCAACGGCTGGGACCCCACGGACGCGGCGTCCGGCAACGGCTGGGAGAACCAGGCGCTGTTCGGCTACGACGACAAGGCGCTCCCGGCCATGGCCTGGTTCACCCACCGCTGACCTCCTCAGCCCCTCCCCGGCGACGGGGTCCGGCCGCGGGGGAGCTGCCGGGCCCCGTCGCCGTCACCCGGCCCGGACGTTCGACACGGGCTGCTAGCGACGCTCGAGACGGGCCGGTGGGACGCCCGAGACGGGCCGGTAGGCACGGGACGGTAGCGCCGGGCCGTATCCGGGTACTCGGATGCGCCGTACGAGCCGGACCGGACCGGACCAGGAGGCCTGATGAGTGAGCAGACACCGTCCCAGGCCGAGGGCGAGCGGGACGACATCTCACCCGCCGAGGAAGTGCCGCGCACCACGCCCTCCCAGGCCGAGGGCGAGCGCGACGAGGACGACGAGACGGGCGCGGACCAGGGCTGAACGGGCCGCGGGTCACTCGGACGGACCCGGCCGCGCGGGGTCCGCGGAGCGGGCGGCGGCCGACGGCCCCCGCCCGCCGTGCTGGTGCCGGGGCGCCTGCCGGTCCGGCGGGTCGGCGTCCCAGAACCGCTCGCACAGCAGCCGGCCCACCAGCGCACCGCCGTAGACCACGAACCCCACGCCGACGAGCCAGGACTCCACCACCAGCACCGTGCCGACGGGGCCGTAGCTGATCGCGTTGGTGACCAGGAGCGGGGTGAACACCAGATAGGAGAACCAGCGCAGCCCGACCAGGCCCGCCATCGTGGCGATCGCGCCGGGCAGCAGGTGCCCCCATCCGACCTGCCGGTGCAGCAGGAAGTGCGGCCCCCACCAGAAGAACAGCACCCCCACCGCCATGCTGAGCGGGACGCGGGCGGGCCCCTGCAGCACGTTCCGGGTCTGGACCTGTGCGTACAGGTAGGCCATGAGCATGATCAGCCAGACGGTCTGGCGCCACAGCCGGTGCCAGGGGCCGGCGGCCGTCCGCCAGATCCGCTCGTAGCCGTTCTGCACGCTCGCGGCGAAGGAGAGCCCGAACAGCGCCAGCAGCACGATGCTCAGCACGCCGGTGGTGCTGACCACCTTGCTGGGCGGGGTGAAGACGTCCGACAGCGCCTTGGCGGACCGGCCGGACAGGTCCATGCCGTCCACCAGCCACAGGGCGAACCCGCCGTGCCCGAGCGGGTCCACGGCGGCGATCACGATCAGCAGCGGAGCCAGTGTGACCAGGGCGAGCGTGGCGAACCCCATGGCCCGGTGCATCAGCTCCAGCTCCCGGCCCCGCCGGGTCAGCTCCGCGAGCCCCAGCTGATGCCATGCCGCGCGCGGCCGGAAGCGCCGGCCGTTCAACGCGGCCACCACGGGCAGCAGGCTCCTCGGCCGGGGCGGCCGCCGGTACGCCGCCCGGGCGGACGCGACATGGGACCACCCCTTCTCCGACTTGCTCGCACACCGGACCGAGTGGCCGACGGCACGGACCCGTAAACCGGGCAGGGCGACGCGGCGCGGACCCCGAACCGGGCCGGATGACGCGGCACCGACCCGTGAACCGGGCCGGGTGACGTGGCACGGCGAGGGTACCCGGGCGCGCGCCGCGGTGCGCGGCACGAGGCGCGCGCACCTGCCAGGATGGACCGTCCCGACAACGAGGGGGAGCCTTCATGGACCGTCCCACCGCGCTCGTTCCGCGCCGGTACGTCGCGATCGGCGGACACGGCCCGGAGGACGTCGTCGCCGACGCCCGCGGCCGGGTGCTGACCGGCATCGAGGACGGCCGCATCCTGCGCGTCGACGGTCTGGCCGAGCCGTCGGCCGCCCGCGTCGAGGTGATCGCGGAGACCGGCGGCCGCCCGCTCGGCCTCGAACTCCTCCCCGACGACGCCCTGCTGGTGTGCGACGCCGAACTCGGACTGCTGCGCGTCGGCCTCGACGACGGCGTCGTACGCATCCTGGCCGACTCGGTGGCGGGGGAGCGGCTGCGGTTCTGCAGCAACGTGGTCGCCCTGTCCGACGGCAGCGTGTACTTCACCGTCTCCAGCCGCCGCTACCCCCTGCGTCAGTGGATCGGCGACCTGGTCGAGAACACCGCGACCGGCCTCCTGCTGCGCCTCGCCCCCGGCAGCGAGACCCCCGAGGTGCTCCTGGACGGGCTTCGGTTCGCCAACGGGCTCGCGGTCGGCGCCGGCGAGTCCTTCCTGGTCGTCGCCGAGACCGGGGCCTGCCGGCTCACCCGCTACTGGCTCGACGGCCCGAAGGCGGGCACCGGCGAGCCCTTCGTCGAGAACCTGCCCGGCATGCCGGACAACATCTGGCGCGCCGGTCCCGAGGGCCCGATCTGGGTCTCTCCCTCGTCGGCCCCCGCGTGCCGCCCCTGGACGCCCTGCACCGGGCCGCGCCCGCCGTGCGCCGGGCCGCCGCCCGCGTCGCCGTCCGCGCCCCCTTCCGCCCGAGCGGCACGGTCGGCGTCGTCGCGGTCGACGACCGCGGCGCGACCGTCCACCACCTCGCCCGTCACCGCTCCGGCTTCCGCATGGTCACCAGCGTCTGCGAGGCCGCGGGCCACCTCGTGCTGGGCAGCGCGTGGGAGCGCGGGATCGCGCTGTGCGAGCCGCCGGCCGCGAAGTGACCCGGCTCCGGCCCGGGCGCTACCCTGGTGCCCGGCCGCGATCACCCCTCGCGGCCCGGCGGTGGGGCCCGCCGCACCCGCGTCGCGGCCGGGGTGCCGCGGGCGGCGCCCGCGGACGGGGGCCCCGGCGAGTGGGAGACGTACGACCATGACAGCCCCGGACACCGAGGACCTGCGCGTTCTGCCCCGCCCCCCGCGAAGGTCCGCCTGGCGCGAGCAGGCGCCCGTCGTCGCGGTGGTCGCGCTGGGCGGCGCCGCCGGCGCCACGGCCCGGTACGCGGCGGCCCGCTGGTGGCCCGCCCCGCCGGGCGGCTTCCCCTGGGCGACGTTCTGGACCAACGTCGTCGGCTGCGCCGTGATCGGCGTGTTCATGGTCGTCATCACCGACGTGTGGGCCGCCCACCGCCTGGTGCGCCCCTTCTTCGGCACCGGCGTCCTCGGCGGCTTCACCACCTTCTCGACGTACGCCGTCGACATCCAGAAGCTCATCGACGGCGGCCACCCCCGCACCGGGCTGGCCTACCTCGCGGCGACCGTGCTCGCGGCGCTCGCGGCGGTGTGGCTCGCGGTGACCGCGGCCCGCCGGGTCCTGAAGTGGAGGCAGCCATGACACGGCTGACCGGCCGCGCCCTGCGCGTGACCGTCTTCATCGGCGAGAACGACACCTGGCACCACAAGCCCCTGTACGCGGAGATCGTGCACCGCGCCCACGCGGCCGGCCTCGCCGGCGCCAGCGTCTTCCGCGGCATCGAGGGCTTCGGCGCCTCCTCGCTGATCCACACCTCGCGGCTGCTGTCCCTGAGCGAGGACCTGCCGGTCGCGGTCGTGATCGTGGACACCGAGCAGCGCGTCCGCGCCTTCCTCCCGCAGCTCGACGAGCTCGTCGAGGAGGGGCTCGTCATCCTCGACGACTGCGAGGTCATCCGGTACGTCGGCCGTGACCCCGGCCCGTCCGCGGCCGGCCCGGAGGGTAAGAAGTCGTTGTGAACTGGCTGCTGGTCGTGGTGGGCGCGATGGTCGGCGCGCCGCTGCGCTACCTCACGGACCGGGCGGTGCAGTCCCGGCACGACTCGGTCTTCCCCTGGGGCACCTTCGTGGTGAACGTCACGGGCTGCCTGGTGCTGGGCCTGCTGACCGGCGCGGTTGCCTCCGGAGCAGCCGGTTCCCACCTGCAGCCGCTGATCGGCACCGGTCTGTGCGGGGCCCTGACGACCTACTCGACCTTCTCCTACGAGACCCTGAGGCTGACCGAGACCGGGGCGGGGCTCTACGCTGCCGCCAACGTCGTCGGGAGTGTCGCCGCGGGCCTCGGTGCGGCATTCGCCGGGGTCTGGGCGGCCCAGGCGCTCTGGGCGTAGTCATCCGGCCACACCGGCGCGTAGTAAGACTGTCCGCATAACCTGTCATCAACTCCTCAGAACTGGATCCCATGAGCGTCATCAGCGTCGGTCAGGCCGTCGTCCTCGGAGCCGTCGAGGGAGTGACCGAGTTCCTCCCCGTCTCCTCCACCGGGCATCTGAAGATCACCGAGGGGCTCATGGGCATCCCCGTCGACGACGACGCCGTCGTCGGTTTCTCGGCCGTCATCCAGGTCGGCGCGATCGCCGCCGTGCTCGTGTACTTCTTCAAGGACATCGTGCGGATCGTCTCCGCCTGGGGCCGCGGACTGGCCAACAAGGAGGAGCGGTACCACCACGACTACAAGTTCGCCTGGTGGGTGATCTACGCGACCATCCCGATCGTGGTCGTCGGCCTGGCCGCCAAGCCGCTCATCGAGGGTCCGCTCGCCTCCCTGTGGGTGGTCGCCGGCTCGCTGATCGTCGGCAGCGGGGTGATGTGGGCGGCCGACCAGATGGGCCGGCACAAGCGCGGTGAGGACGACACCTCGCTCAAGGACGCGATGCTGGTCGGCAGCTCGCAGATCCTCGCCCTGCTCTTCCCCGGCTTCTCCCGCTCCGGCGCCACCATGTCCACGGCGCTGATCCTCGACCTGGACCGCGTCGCCGCCACCCGGCTGTCCTTCTTCCTCGGCATCCCCGCCCTGACCGGCGCCGGACTGTACGAACTCAAGGACGCCCTGGGCACGGGGGTGGGCGCCGCCCCGCTCGCCGTCGGCACGATCGTCTCCTTCGTCGTCGCCTACGCCTCGATCGCCTGGCTGCTGAAGTTCGTCGCCAAGCACTCCTTCAACGCCTTCGTGCTCTACCGCCTCGTGGTGGGCGCGCTGCTGCTCGGCCTGCTGGCCACCGGCACCATCGACAGCTGACCCACGCTCGGCCGACCCACGCCGGGGTGGGGGGGGGGGGGGGGGGGCCGGGGGGCCCCCCCCCCCCCCCCCCCCCCCCCCCCCCCCCCCCCCCCGCTCCGTGTCAGGGGGTCCCGGTTTCGGTCCCGCACCTCCGGCACGCGAGGATGGGGCCCATGTCTTCGACGAGCGAGTGGATGCGACGCGCCGGCGCCCGGCCGGCCGGGCCGTGCCGCCGAACCGGGAAGGGGCCGGCCCGGTGACCGCGCCGCTGTACCAGCTGAAGGCCGAGTTCTTCAAGACGCTCGGTCATCCGGCCCGCATCCGGGTCCTGGAACTGCTCAGCGAACGCGAGCACGCGGTGGCGGAGATGCTGCCCGAGGTGGGCATCGAGCCCGCGCACCTGTCCCAGCAGCTCGCCGTGTTGCGCCGGGCCAACCTGGTCCGGACCCGCAAGGAGGGCTCGACCGTCTACTACTCGCTGACCAGCCCGAAGGTCGCGGAACTGCTCGGCGTCGCCAGGACCATCCTCTCCGGCGTCCTGGCCGACCAGGCGGAACTCCTCGCCGACCTGCGCTCCACCCAGCCCCCGCGGCGGGGCGGGCAGTCCGGCTGACGCGGGTCAGCCGGAGACCGCGAGCGTGGGCTGTTCCAGGGTCCGGGACACCGGGCGGCGGGGGGACGCCGGGCCCTGCGGGCCGTAGCCGAGGCGGAGCACCATCTGGGCGTGGATCCGGCCGTCCTGCGGCTCCCGTATCAACTCCTCCCGCAGGTCGGGCCACTCCATCGCCTGGTGCATCAGCGAGGCCCGCAGGCCGCGGGCGGTGGCGACCAGCAGGACGCGCTGGAGGGCCTGGCCGGCCCGCAGCCAGTCCGCGCGCCGGTCGTGCGCCGTGGACAGCACGGCGAGCGCCGGGTCGGTCTCGTAGGCGCGGGCGGCGAGCGTGGCCGGGTGGAGGTGCGCGCCGAAGTCCCGCATCGGTACCCGGTCCCGGTAGTCCTGCGGTCCCACCGCGGCCGGCGGGACGCCGAGCCCCGCACCGTCCGGCTCGTGGACCCAGCGGCGGCTCTCGGCGGCCCGGTCGGGGTCGGCGGTGTTGCGCCGCTCGCCCTCCAGCGTCACCCGCAGCAGACGGTCGGTCCCACCCGCGCCGGGGCGGCTCAGCAGCGCCCCCTCGGCGTGGGCGGCCTCGGTGAGCTCGGTCAGCACGGCGGCGGGCAGCGGCCGGTCGGCGTACGGCAGGCGGCTGCTGTGCCGGCGCCACAGCGCCTCGTACAGCCCGGCGGGCGGCGCGTACCGGGCCGGTCCGCCGAGCCGCAGCGTGGCCAGCAGGTCCGGTTCGTCGGGCCTGGGCAGCAGCCGGGTCACCGGGGCCCAGCCGTGGTGCGCCACCGCCAGCCGCAGGTTGAACAGGGCGCAGCCGACCGACACGTGCAGCGCGCGTCCCGACGGGTCGGTGTGGCGCAGGCCGCGTTCGGAGGCCGCCCGGACCTCCAGCGTGAGCGTGTCCGGGTCGAACCGGAACCGCCACGGCTGGGTGTTGTGGATCGAGGGAGCGGCCGCCGCCGCCGAGACCAGCTCCTCCAGGGTCCTCACGTCGAGAAGAGCGGTGGACATGGTGGTCTCCTCCCCGCCCTCAACCGAAGGGCCGGCGGTCCGTCGATGACGCTGACCACGCTGGCCCCTCACGGGCGGGCGGAGACAGGGGCCGTACGTCCTCCGTGGGCGCCGGACGGCCCCCGCGGCCTCACCGCGTGTGCGGGGGGTTCTGCTCCGGCTGGTCCAGCTGGGAGGCGATCACCGCGGCCTGCACCCGCCGCTGCACGCCCAGCTTGGCCAGCAGCCGGGAGATGTGGTTCTTGACGGTCTTCTCCGACAGGTAGAGCTTCTTGCCGATCTCCCGGTTGGTCAGGCCGTCCCCGATCAGCGTGAGGATCTCCCGCTCCCGCGGCGACAGGCTCGCCAGCTCGGGGGAGAGCTCCGGTTCGGCGGCGGGCTCGGTCCGCAGGGAGCGCATCAGGCGGGCGGTCGTCGCCGGGTCGAGCATCGACTGGCCGGAGGCGACCGTGCGCACCGCCGAGACCAGGTCGGAGCCCTTGATCTGCTTCAGTACGTAGCCGGAGGCGCCGGCCATGATGGCGTCCAGCAGCGCGTCCTCGTCGTCGAACGACGTCAGCATCAGCACCGCCAGCTCCGGCATGCGGCTGCGCAGCTCGCGGCAGACGGAGATGCCGTCGCCGTCCGGCAGCCGTACGTCCAGCACGGCCACGTGCGGGCGCACCGCGGGCGCCCGCACGAGGGCGTGCGCGACGTTCTCGGCGTCGCCGACGACGCTGATGTCGGGCTCCGCGTCCAGCAGGTCGGCAAGACCGCGTCGGACGACCTCGTGGTCGTCCAGCAGGAAGACGCGGATCGGATCCTGCGCCGTGAAGGTGCGTGGCTCGGTCATGTCGACCCCTTGTTTCCCCGGGTGTGAGACGGACTGCGGGCCGTCTGTTCCGACGATCATCATGCGGTATGCGGCGGGACCGGGGCCACCAGGCCCCTCCGTTTCCCCACGTGGCCTATTGCATATTCTGCGCAATCCGTCGCCGCCGCGACAGGCTGCCCCTCCCCTCGGGGGCCGGGGAGTGAGACCTTTATAGGTGTGTCTGTCCCGTTACGCACGCAAAGGGGGTGTGTCCGATGCGGAGGACCGGAGACGGGACCGTCGTGGGGTGGCGCTGGCGGCACAACCCCCTGCGGCGGCGCAGTGACGTGCTGGAGGCGTGGATCCTGCTGATCACCTGGACGGTGGCGGTGTTCGCGGCGGTCGTGGCCGGTGTCCTCGGCTCCCGGGCGCTGGAGCGCCTGGCGGAGCGCGACCGGGCCGCCCGCCTGCCGGTGCCGGCGGTGGTGACCGGCGTCCTGCCCGGCAGCGGCCGGGACGTGTTCACCGGCGTGCGCCCCGACCGGGTGCCGGCGACCGTGCGCTGGACGGACCGCGAGGGGCGGCCGCACACCGGGACCACGGACGTGCCGCGCGCGGCCCGGCCCGGGACCGGGGTGAGGGAGTGGACGGACGGCCGCGGCCACCTGGTCCCCGCGCCCGTCCCGGCCGCCGAGGCGGCGACGCGCGCGGTGCTGGCCGGCACGGGCGCCGCTTTCGTGACCGGCGTGACGGTGCTCGCGGGCGGGTACCTGGTGCGCCTGGGCGTGGAGCGGCGCGCCACCGACCGGTGGGGCACCGAGTGGGAACGCGCCGACCGGCGCTGGGGACACACCACCGGCTGACCCACGGACGCCCTGCCGGACGCGGCGCCCCTGCCGTCAGCCGACGCCTCCCCGCGCCCACGCCGTCGGGGCGGGCGACCTGCCGTCCAGGTCTTGAGAGCTCCCCGCGGCCCCGCTGCACCCGCGGTCGGGCGACGGCGTCTCCGCTTCCTTGCCGGCCCCGCCGTCAGGCATGTGGGCGTCCCCGTGGATCTGGTGTCGGGCTGCGGGGACCTGCCGTGAGGCGGTGGGTGTCTTCGCGGCCTCGCTGACCTCGCCGTGAGGCGGCGGGTGCCCCCGGGGCCCCGCGGCCCCGCTGCACCCGCGGTCGGGTGACGGCGTCTCCGCTTCCCTGCCGGCCCCGCCGTCGGACGGCGGGCGTCCCCGTGGGGCCGGCGTCGGCCCGGCGGGGGGAGCTGCCGTGGTCGGCGGCCCCCGCGGCCCGCCGGACCCGCCCTCAGGAGGTGGGAGTCCCCCGCCCGTCGAGGTCGAAGCGGACGTCCACGACGCCCTCGACCGCCCGTACCATGCGTGCGGCGACCGGGACGAGGGAGGTGTCGCGGACCCGTCCGCCGAGCGTCACGACGCCCTCGTCGACCTCCACCCGCACCTCCGAGTCCGGAGCCGGGAACAGGTAGCCCACGACCTCCCGGCGCACCTCCCTGGCGATGTCCTCGTCCTCGCGCAGGAACACCTTCAGCAGGTCGGCCCGGCTGACGATGCCCTCCAGGCGGCCGTCCTCGTCGACGACGGCGAGCCGCTTGACGCGCGCCCGCGCCATCTCCCGCGCGGCCTGCGCGAGCGTCGCCCCGCCCCGGACGGTGAGGGCGGGGGAGGTCATCAGCTCGCCGGCCGTCACCGAGCCCGCCTTCGCGAGGTCGGACAGCCTGCGCAGCTGCGTGCGCCGGTCGGGGTCGCTGTCGCGGAACTCCTCCTTGGGCAGCAGATCCGCCTCGGAGACCACGCCGACGACCCGGCCGACGCCGTCCACCACGGGCAGCGCGCTCACCTTGTGCTGCTGCAGAGCCCGCACGATGTCCTTGAAGGCCGCCGTCCGGTCGACGGAGGCGACGGCGCGGGTCATCACGTCGCTCACGGTGTGCGGGGTTCCGTACACGTCCGCTTCGCGGGCCTCTCGCCCGACGGGGTCCGGCGCCGTGGTCATCGCATGCCTCCGCTGCCGTACGGGCCGTACAGGTCCAGCAGCCGGGTCCGGGCCGTGCGCAGCCGGTGCGCCACGACCTGGCCCACCCATTCGGCGATGGCCAGCCCGAACACCGGGTCCTTGTGGCACAGCTCGCGCACGGCCGAGGCGTCGAACTCGTACGCCCGCAACGGGGTCACCGCCTCGGCGCCGAGGTGCCAGACGTGCGGCGGGAACAACCAGGACCAGCCGACGATGTCGTTGTGCCCGATGGACTCGATGACGGCCGGACGGCGGCCGGGCACCCGCATGTCGAGGTCGACCGTGCCGGTGCGGACGATCCAGAACTTGTCGGCCCGGCTGCCTTCCTCGAAGAGCCGGGTCCCCTGGGGGTACGACACCTCCCGGGCCAGCTCCATCAGCCGCTGCCGCTGTTCGGCGGGCAGGGCCCGCGGCAGGCTCGTCGTTGCGGGAGCGTTCATGGCGTGCCTCCAGTGCGGCGTACGGAACTGGCCAGTTCCAGCGTGTCGGCGAAGGCGGCGGCGGGCCATGGGCCACCCGGCCCTGCGTCCGGGCCACCCGGCGCGGCGCTACCGGCTGCGGCACCACTCGCGGTACGCGGCGACCGCGGTCGGCAGCGTGGGGAAGATCAGGTCCCGGCCCACCGAGTCGGCCAGCCCGTACGCCTCCAGATCGTCCAGCAGATCCTGTTTCACCCGGGCCAGCGCGAAGACGACGCCGCGGCGGGCCAGCTCGCGGCGCAGCGCGTCGACGGCGTCCAGGGCCGTGATGTCCACCTCCACGTTCGCCTCGGTGTTCAGCACGAACCAGCGCACCGGCCCGGTCTGCTCGTCGACGGCGGCCAGCGCCCGGCGGTGGAAGTCCTGCGCGTTGGCGAAGAACAAGGGGGAGTCGTAGCGGTAGATGAGCAGCCCGGGGATCGTGCGGGCCTGCGGGTAGTCGTCCACGTCGTGCATGCCGGGCACCCCCGGCACCAGCCCCTCGACGGCGTCGTGCGGGCGGGCCACCCGGCTGAGCAGCTCCGCCACCGACAGGCCCACGGCCACCAGCACCCCGTACAGGATGTCCAGGGCCAGCACCCCGGCCAGGCAGCCGAACGCCAGCAGCAGCTCGCGGCGGCGGAAGGAGGCCAGCCGGGCGAAGCCCGCCAGGTCGATCATGCGGACGGCCGCGTACACCACCAGCGCGCCCAGCACCGCGGCCGGCATGCGGGCCATCAGGGGGCTGAGGAACAGCAGGACGCCGAGCACCACCGCGCCCGCCACCAGGGAGTACGCCTGGCTGCGCGCGCCCGCCGAGGAGGCGAGCGCGGTCCGGCTGGCGCTGCTGCTCACCGGGAAGCCGTGCAGGCAGCCGGCGCCGAGGTTCGCCGCGCCCAGGGCCAGGAACTCCTGGTCGGCGTCGAGCGGGGGCGCCTCGTCGTCGCGGCCGCTGAACGCCCGCGCGGTCAGCACGAAGTCGGTGTAGCCGACGATGAGGACGCCCAGGGCGGGCAGCACCAGCCGGGGCAGCACGTCCAGCGCGGGCAGGCCGGCCGTGGGCAGCCCCGAGGGCACCTCGCCGATCACCTTGATGCCGAAGCGGTCATCGAGACCGAACACGCCCACCGCCATGGTGCCCAGCAGCACCGCGAGCAACGGGCCGGGCAGCGGGCGCGGCAGCCGGTTCACCGCGAACAGGAAGGCGAGCGCGACGGCCGAGAACAGCACCGTCGCGCCGTGCGCCTGGCCCGCGTTCCGCAGGAACGACCACAGCTGCGCGAAGAAGGCCGAACCGGTGGTGGGCACGCCCGTCAGCTTGGGCAGCTGATCCACGATCATGATCAGGGCGACGCCCGCGAGATAGCCGATCAGCACCGGCCGGGACAGCAGGTCGGCGACGAAACCCAGCCTCAGCACCCGCGCCGCCAGGCACAGCAGGCCCACCGCGACGGCGAGGGCCGCCGCGAGCGAGGCGTAACGGGACGGGTCGCCGCCCGCGAGCGGACCCACCACGACCGCCGTCATCAGCGCCGTCGTCGACTCGGGGCCCACCGACAGCAGCCGGGAGGAGCCCAGCAGCGCGTACAGGCCCAACGCGGGCAGGATCGCCCACAGCCCCGCCACCGGCGGCAGCCCGGCCACGCCCGAGTACGCCATCACCTGCGGGACGAGGTACGCCGCCACCGTGAGCCCCGCCAGCAGGTCGCCGCGCAGCCAGGACCGGCGGTACGAGCCCAACGCGGCGATCCCGGGCGCCAGCCGGCGCCAGTCACGTATATGCCCGCCCGAGCCGCGCACCCTGGGCCTCCCTCCGCCGGCCTGTCCGGCATCCGCCGTGCCACGGCCCACCGCCCGGCCACCTCGGCGGCGCCGGCGTCCACGACTCGGCGACTGCCGGGAAAGAGCCGTTCAGACCATACGACCCCGCCGCCGACGTGCGACGTCGGCCCCGCGGTGGACGCCGTTCGCGGGCCGGCACGGCCGTTGGGCCGGTCGGTCCCGGCGGGGGACATGCGGCCCCTGCAGCGCCCGCCGGGAACTGGCCGACGCTGGGAGCAGATCCCGATCAGGAGGCAGAAATGGTCCGTACCGTTGTCGCAGGACTCGACGGCTCGCCCGAAAGCAGGGCCGCCGCGGAATGGGCCGCCCGCGAGGCGAAACTGCGCGGCCTGCCGCTGAGGATCGTCCACGTGTGGGAGCCCGTCCCCGCGCCGATGGCCCAGGCACCCTTCCTCGGCGCCGAGACCCGGCAGCAGTGGACCGACCAGTACCCCGCGGACACCGCCGCCGGCCTGCGGCTGCGCCACCCCGGCGTCGAGGTGACCGTCGAGCAGGCCGACGGCCGGCCCGCCGACGTGCTGCTCGAGGCGGCGAAGGACGCCGACCTGCTCGTCCTCGGCTCCCGCGGCCTGAGCGGCATCGGCGGTTTCCTGGTCGGCTCCGTCGGACTGGCCGTCGTGGCGCACACCACCACGCCCGTGGTGCTGGTCAGGGCCGGGGAGCAGGCCGCCGACGAGCACCAGCCGGACCCGGTGGGCATCCCGTCGGCCGCCACCCCCTACCGTCCCGTGGTGCTCGGCCTCGACCCGGCCGGACCCGACGACACCCTCCTGGAGTTCGCCTTCGAGGCCGCCGCCCGCCGCTCGGCCGTCCTGCGGATCGTCTACGGGTGGAACCTGCCGCCGTACTACACCTACGGCCTGACCGTCGACCCGCAGTTCCACGACGAGGTCGCCCGCCAGCAGGCCGCGGCCCTCGCCGAGGCCGTGCGCCCCTGGCGGCGGAAGTACCCCGACGTCGAGGTCGTCGAGGAGTCCCGGGCCGGCAGCGCCGCCGGCTTCCTGGTCGACGCCGCCGACGGGGCCGCGCTGCTGGTCGTGGGCCGCCGCGCCCGCCGCACCCCGCTCGGGCCGTTCATCGGCCCCGTCGCGCACGCGGTGCTGCACCACTCCACCGCCCCCGTCGCCGTCGTCCCGCACGACTGACCACCCGAGGAGCGAGCGACATGAACGCCGGCGACGACGTACCGCGCGGCCGGGTCAGGGCCCGCATCGTGTTCGATCTGGAATCAGGACGGTGAGGACGATGGAACTGCCCCTCGTGGTGGGCACGGACGGCTCCGAGCCGAGTCTGCGCGCCGTGGACTGGGCGGCCGACGAGGCCGCGCTGCACGGCGTGCCGCTCAGGGTCGTGTACGCCTCTCTCTGGGAGCGCTACGAAGGCGCCGCGCTCGCCCAGGAGATCCGCAAGCCGTCGGACGAGGTCCTGGCCGAGGACATCGTCGAGGGCGCCGTGGACCGGGCGCGCCGCCGCCACCCGGAGCTGAAGGTGTCCGGCGAGGTGCTGGCCGAGGAGCCCGAGTACGCCCTGGTGCGCGAGGGCCGCAACGCCTCCGCCGTGGTGGTGGGCACCCGCGGCCGCAGCGGCGTCGCCGAGTACCTGCTCGGCTCCGTCAGCCTCACCGTCGCCGCCCACGCCGACTGCCCGGTGATCGTGCTGCGCGGCAGCCAGGACAAGCGGGCCGAGCCGGGCACCCACGGGCGCGTCCTGGTCGCCGTCGGCGAGGACGGCGCCGACGCCCCCGCCGTGCGCTTCGCCTACGACGAGGCCCGGCGCCGCGGGGTCCCGCTGGAAGCCGTACGGGCCTGGCGGTGCCCCGCGCACGAGACCACCGACCATCCACTGCTGGCCGGCGAACCCGCCCGGGCGCACGAGGAACGCGCCGCCGAGGCGCTGGAGGCGGCCCTGCGTGACGCCCCGCCGGACCTGGAGGTGCGCCGGCGCACCGTGGAGGGCCACGCCCGCCGGGTGCTGGTGGCCGCCTCGCAGGGCGCCGACCTGCTGGTCGTCGGGGCCAAGCGGCGCCCCGGACACGTCGGACTGCAGCTCGGCCGGGTCACGCACGCCGTGCTGCACCACTCCGCCTGCCCGGTGGCCGTGGTACCGCACCGGGTGTGAGGCCCAGGACGGGGCCCGTGACGGGGCCCGTGAGTGGCTTACAGGCTCGCCGCGTGATCCGGGACGTAGGTCTGCAGATCGCGCGGCGGGCGCTCGTACCCGGTCGACGGCGGCCGCGGCGGCAGCTCCAGCACCGGCGGCGGCACGTCACGGTAGGGCACCGTGCTCAGCAGGTGGGCGATCATGTTCAGCCGGGCCCGGCGCTTGTCGTCGCTCTCCACGACGTACCATGGGGCCTCGCTGATGTCGGTGTGCACCAGCATCTCGTCCTTGGCCCGCGAGTAGGCCTCCCAGCGCGTGATCGACTCCAGGTCCATCGGCGACAGCTTCCAGCGCCGCAGCGGGTCGTCCAGACGGCGCCGGAACCGCTCCTGCTGCACCGCGTCGCTCACCGAGAACCAGTACTTGCGCAGCAGGATCCCGTCCTCCACCAGCATCCGCTCGAAGATGGGGCACTGCCTGAGGAAGAGCTGGTACTCCTCCCTGGTGCAGAAACCCATCACGTGCTCGACCCCGGCCCGGTTGTACCAGGACCGGTCGAACAGCACGATCTCCCCGGCGGCCGGCAGATGCTCGACGTACCGCTGGAAGTACCACTGGGTGCGCTCCCGCTCGGTCGGCTTCGGCAGCGCCGCGATGCGGGCGACTCGCGGATTGAGATGTTCCGCGACACGCTTGATGGTGCCGCCCTTGCCCGCCGCGTCCCGGCCCTCGAAGACGACCACCAGACGAGCGCCCTCGGCCCGCACCCACTCCTGCAGCCTCACCAACTCCGCCTGCAGCCGGAGCAGTTCCTTCTCGTAGGTCTTGCGCGGCAGCGCCGCCGCGTCCTTGCCGGCCATTGCCGCCGCCTCCACCGCTCGATGACCCGTGCCGCTGACACATGGAGCCACTGATGCCCAAGGTCGAACACCAGGACGCCACCGTACTGACCGACGACGAAGTACGCACCCTGGACGCCCACTGGCGGGCCGCCAACTACCTGGCCGCCGGGCAGATCTACCTGCTCGCCAACCCGCTGCTGCGCGAGCCGCTGAAGCCGGAGCACATCAAGCCGCGGCTGCTCGGGCACTGGGGCACCTCGCCCGGGCTGAACCTCGTGTACACCCACCTCAACCGGGTCATCAAGGCACGCGGCCTGGACGCCCTGTGCATCTGGGGCCCCGGCCACGGCGGCCCCTCCGTGGTCGCCAACTCCTGGCTGGAGGGCACCTACAGCGACACCTACCCGGACGTCACCCGCGACGAGGCGGGCATGGAGCGGCTGTTCCGGCAGTTCTCCTTCCCCGGCGGCGTCCCCAGCCACGTGGCGCCGGAGACACCCGGCTCGATCCACGAGGGCGGCGAGCTCGGCTACTCGCTCTCCCACGCCTACGGCGCGGCCTTCGACAACCCCGGCCTGGTGGTCGCCTGCGTGATCGGCGACGGCGAGGCGGAGACCGGGCCGCTGGCCGCCTCCTGGCACTCGAACAAGTTCCTCGACCCGGTGCGCGACGGCGCCGTCCTGCCGATCCTGCACCTCAACGGCTACAAGATCGCCAACCCGGCCGTGCTGGCCCGCCTGCCCGAGCCGGAACTCGACGACCTGCTGCGCGGCTACGGCCACGCCCCCCTCCACGTCACCGGCGACGACCCGGCCGCCGTCCACCGGGCGATGGCCGGCGCCCTCGACGAGGCGCTCGACCGCATCGCCCTGCTGCAGCGCACGGCCCGCGAGGAGGGCGTCACCGAACGGCCCCGCTGGCCCGTGATCGTCCTGCGCACGCCGAAGGGCTGGACCGGCCCCGCCGAGGTCGACGGCCTGCCGGTGGAGGGCACCTGGCGGGCCCACCAGGTGCCGCTGTCCGGCGTCCGGGAGAACCCGGGGCACCTGCGGCAGCTGGAGAGCTGGCTGCGCTCCTACCGCCCGGCGGAACTCTTCGACGCCGACGGCCGGCCGGCCGCCGACGTCCTCGCCTGCGTCCCCGGCGGCGACCGGCGCCTGGGCGCCACCCCGCACGCCAACGGCGGTCTGCTGCTGCGCGAGCTGCCCGCCGTACCCCTGGAGCGCCACGCGGTGGAGGTCGACAAGCCGGGCACCACCCTGCACGAACCGACCCGCGTCCTCGGCGGCCTCCTCGAAGAGGTCATGAAACAGACCGCGGCCCGCCGCGACTTCCGGCTCGTCGGCCCCGACGAGACCGCCTCCAACCGGCTGCAGGCCGTCTTCGGCGCCAGCGGCAAGGCCTGGCAGGCGCGCACCCTCCCCGTCGACGAGCACCTCGACCGGCACGGGCGGGTCCTGGAGATCCTGTCCGAACACACCTGCCAGGGCTGGCTGGAGGGCTACCTCCTCACCGGCCGGCACGGCCTGTTCTCCTGCTACGAGGCGTTCGTGCACATCGTCGACTCGATGGTCAACCAGCACATCAAATGGCTGCGCACCTCCCGGGGGCTGCCCTGGCGCGCCCCCATCGCCTCCCTCAACTACCTGCTCACCTCGCACGTGTGGCGCCAGGACCACAACGGCTTCTCCCACCAGGACCCCGGCTTCGTCGACCACGTCCTCAACAAGAGCCCCGAGGTCGTGCGCGTCTACCTCCCGCCGGACGCCAACACCCTGCTGTCGGTGGCCGACCACGCGCTGCACAGCCGCGACCACGTGAACGTGATCGTGGCCGGCAAGCAGCCCTGCTTCGACTGGCTGTCCATCGACGCCGCCCGCGTCCACTGCGCCCGCGGCGCCGGCATCTGGGAGTGGGCGGGCACGGAGAACGGCGGCGAGCCGGACGTCGTCCTCGCCTGCGCCGGCGACGTGCCCACCCAGGAGGTGCTGGCCGCCGCGCAGCTGCTGCGCCGGCACCTGCCCGGCCTCGCCGTCCGCGTGGTCAACGTCGTCGACATGGCCCGCCTGATGCCCCGCGAGGAGCACCCGCACGGCATGAGCGACTTCGAGTACGACGGCCTGTTCACCACGGACAAGCCGGTGATCTTCGCCTACCACGGCTACCCGTGGCTGATCCACCGGCTCGCCTACCGGCGCACCGGGCACCGCAACCTGCACGTGCGCGGCTACAAGGAGGCCGGCACCACGACCACCCCGTTCGACATGGTGGTCCGCAACGACCTCGACCGCTACCGGCTGGTCATGGACGTCATCGACCGGGTGCCCGGCCTCGCCGTCCGCGCCGCCGCCGTACGCCAGCGGATGGCCGACGTCCGCACCCGCCACCACGCATGGATCCGCGAGCACGGCACCGACCTGCCCGAGGTCGCGGAGTGGACCTTCGACGCCTGAGATCAGGTCCCGATCGGGGGCCGACCGGCCCCCGATCCGTGCCCCGACAGCCCATGGGAGCGGGGACCGTTCCGCTGGACCCTCGGAGTGTCAACAGACCTGGAGGGATCCGCGATGACGCACGACGCGCCGGGCAGGCCCATGGTCCACGCTCTCCTCGCGGACGGCAGCACGGTGTGCATCCGCGGCGTGCGCCCGGACGACCACGACCAGCTGCGGGGGTTCTACGAGGAGATGTCCCCGGAGAACCTGCGGCTCAGGTTCTTCTCCGCGAGCCGGCGCTCCGCCGAGCTGGCCGCCGACCGGGCGTGCGCCTCGCCGCGTCCGGGACACCGCGCCCTCGTCGCCGAGACCCAGGGCCGGATCATCGGCCTCGCCGAGTACGACACGGCCGGCGGCGACGGCGAGGAGGCCGAGATCTCCATCGCCGTCTCCGACTCCGTGCACCACCGGGGCGTGGGCACCCTGCTGACCGAGCACCTGGTCTCCGCCGCCCGGGCCGAGGGCATCACCGGCTTCACCGCGGAGGCGCTCAGCGAGAACCACGAGGTGCTGCGCCTGTTCGCCGACCTCGGCCTGCACACGGCGCGCCACTTCGACGGACCCGAGGTGCGCTGCACCATCGCGCTCGACGAGTCCGACAGCTACCTCACGGCCGTGGAGGAACGCGGGCGGGCCGCCGACGTGGCCAGCCTCCAGCCGCTGCTGCGGCCGCACGTGGTCGCCGTCGTCGGCGCCGGCCGCAAGCCGGGCTCGGTGGGCCGGGCGGTCCTGCACCACCTGCGCGCCGGCCGCTACGCCGGGCGCCTGTTCGCCGTGAACCCGGCCGCCGACGCGATCCTCGGCGTGCCGTCCTACCCGTCGGTCTCCGCCCTGCCCGTGACACCCGACCTCGCCGTCCTCGCCGTACCCGCCGCCGCCGTCCCCGGCACCGCCGAGGAGTGCGGCAAGGCGGGCGCGCGGGCCCTCCTCGTGGTCACCGCCGGACTCGACGCCGACCAGGCGCGCGCCCTGCTGACGGCGTGCCGGGCGGGCGGCATGCGGCTGGTCGGCCCCAACTGCCTCGGCGTCGGCAACACCGAACCGGACCTGCGGCTTGACGCCACCTTCGCCGCCGACCACCCCCGCCCCGGCACCGCGGGCGTCGCCGTGCAGTCCGGGGGAGTGGGCATCGCCCTCCTCGACGGGCTGTCCCGGCTCGGCATCGGCGTCTCCACCTTCGCCTCCCTCGGCGACAAGTACGACGTCAGCGGCAACGACATGCTCCAGTGGTGGGAGAGCGACGGCCGCACCGACCTCGCCCTGCTGCACCTGGAGTCCTTCGGCAACCCGCGCGCCTTCTCCCGCACCGCCCGGCGCGTCACCCGCCGGATGCCGGTGCTGACCGTCGACGCCGGCCGCACCGACGCCGGCCGGCGCGCCGCCGCCTCGCACACCGCGGCCGCCGCCACCCGCACCATGACCCGCGCCGCGCTGTTCACCCAGGCCGGCATCACCGCCACCCGCTCCTGCGGCGAACTCCTCGAAGCCGCCGCCCTGATGCACTCCCAGCCGCTGCCCGCCGGCCCCCGCGTCACCATCGTCACCAACGCCGGCGGCGCCGGCGTGCTCGCCGCCGACGCCTGCGCCGAGGCCGGGCTGACCCTTCAGCCGCCGTCCCCCGGCCTCGTCGACGCCCTGCGCACGGTCCTGCCCGACGGCGCCACGGCCGGCAACCCCGTCGACGTCACCGCCGCCGTCACGGAGGAACAGCTCACCCGGTGCGTGGACCTGGTCATGCGGTCTCCCGCCGTCGACGCCGTGCTCGTCGTCCTCGTCCCCACGGCGGTCGCCGCGGCGACCGGCGACGACCTGGTCCGGGCCCTCACCGGCGGCCCGGCACGGCAGCCGAAGCCGGTCGCCGTGCTCCGGCTGGAACAGGCCCTGCCCGTCGAACTGCTGCCCGCGGCCGACGGCGGCACCGTGCCCGCGTACGCCGAACCCCAGTCCGCGGCACGGGCCCTGGCCCACGCGGCCCGCCGCGCCGCCTGGCTCGCCCGTCCCGCCGGCACCGTCCCCCTCCTCGACGGCGTCGACGGCGCACGCGCCCACGCCGTCGTCGAGGACTTCCTCGACGCCCACCCCGAGGGAGGCTGGCTGCACCCGCGCGAGTGCGCCGGACTCCTCGACTGCTACGGCGTCCCGCAGTCGCCGTGGGCCTGGGCGGAGACCGAGGACGAGGCCGTCCTCGCCGCCGACCGGCTGCGCGGCGCCGACGGCCGGGTCGTCATGAAGGGCCACTGGCCGGGCCTGCTGCACAAGACCGCCGAGCACGCCGTCCACCTGGACCTGCGCGGCGACCAGCAGGTGCGCGCCGCCTTCCGCGACCTTCGGACCCGGTTCGCCGGACTGCTGACCGGCGTCGTGCTGCAGCCGCTCGCCGACCGCGGCACGGAACTGTTCGCGGGCGTCGTCCAGGACGAGGTCTTCGGCCCGCTGGTCCTGTTCGGGCTCGGCGGCACCGCGACCGAGGTCCTCGCCGACCACGCCGCCCGGCTCGCCCCGCTCACCGACCTGGACGTCCACGACCTGATCACGGCCCCGCGCTGCGCCCCGCTGCTGCTGGGCGAGGGCGGTGCCCGGCCGGTCGATCTCCAGGGCCTCGAACAACTGCTGCTGAGGCTGTCCCGCATGGCGAGCGACCTGCCGCAGCTGGCCGAGGCCGACTTCAACCCCGTTCTCGCGACACCGGACGGAGTCCGTGTGCTCGACGCCCGGGTGCGCCTGCTGCCCCGCAGGCCCCAGGACCCCTATCTGCGCCGGCTCCGCTGAGGAGGAACAGTCATGAGGCACAACAAGGTCGGCTCCGTCATGACCACGGAGGTCGTCCGCGCCGAGTACGGCACGCCCTTCAAGGAAGTGGCCCGGCTGCTCGGCGAGCACCGCATCAGCGGACTGCCGGTGGTGGACGACGACGAGAAGGTCATCGGCGTCATCTCCGAGACGGACCTGCTGATGCGGCAGGCCGAGAGCCCGGACCCGGCCGAGCCGAGGAAGCGCTTCCGGCTCGCCGACCTCACCCACGAGGGGCGGATCCGCGCCGCCAAGAGCCGGGCCCGCACCGCCGGCCAGCTGATGACCGAGCCCGCCGTCACCGTGCACGCCGACGAGACCATCGTCGAGGCCGCCCGCATCATGGCGCAGCACCGGGTGGAACGGCTGCCCGTCCTGGACGAGGAACAGCGCCTCGTCGGCATCGTCACCCGCCGTGACCTGCTGCAGGTGTTCCTGCGGCCCGACGCCGACATCCACGACGAGGTCGTCGACGAGGTCCTGGTCCGCGCCCTGTGGCTGGCCCCGCGCAGCATCGACGTCTCGGTGACCGAGGGCGTGGTCACGCTCTCCGGGCACATGGAGCGCAAGAGCGAGACCGAGATCGCCGTGTCCATGACCCGGCAGATCGACGGGGTGGTCGCCGTCGTCAGCAAGCTGACCCACCGGCTCGACGACTCCCACATCCAGCCCGAGGAGCAGGCGCTGCACGGCGTCGCCGACGACTGGCTGCGCAGGCTGTGACGTGATCTGACGTGACGTGAGGTGAGAGGAGGCGGATCGCCATGCCGACGCGCGTGCTGGTCGCCTACGGAACGAAGAACGGATCGACCGCGCAGATCGCGGAGGCGGTGGCCGACGTGCTGCGCAAGGAGGGGCTCACGGCCGACACGGCACCCGCCTCGGCGGTCACCGACGTCACCCCGTACGACGCCGTCGTGGTCGGCGGCGCCCTGTACGCCGGACGCTGGCACAAGGACGCCCGCCGCCTGCTGCGCCGGCACGGCCGGAAGCTGGCCGGACGCCCGCTGTGGCTGTTCAGCAGCGGCCCCCTCGACGCGACCGCCTCGGAGCGGGACATCCCGCCCGTCACCGGCGTGCTGCGTGCCATGGACCGGCTCGACGCCCGGGAGCACGTCACCTTCGGCGGCCGTCTGGAGGAGGGCGCCGAGGGGCGCATCGCGCGGATGATCCTGCGCAGCGGCAAGGGCGGGGACTTCCGCGACTTCCCCGCGATCGAGGCGTGGGCGGCGCGCGTCGCCGACACGCTGGTGAAGGCGCAGCGGGAAGCCGAGGAGACCGGGTGAGGGAGGCGGCGTGTGACGGACCCCGGCGCGAGCCGCGCGCCGGGGTCCGTCCGTGCCGGGGACCGGAGTCGCCGGGGACCGGAGTCAGTGGTGCACGGTCAGCGGCACGGTGTCGACGGTCACCGCGTGGCCGTCCTCGGGCGACAGGTAGTACGCCGTCAGCAGGCCCTGCCCGGTGCCGACGGCCCGGTAGGGGAAGGTGACGTCGAAGGTGCCGCGGGTGCCGGTCCCGGACGTCGCCCGGACCTGCACGTCGGCGGCCTTGTGCCCGGAGGCGTCGGTGACCTTCAGCCGGAACACCGCCTCGAAGGTGTCGGCGCTGCCCCATACCCGCAGCGGGCTGCGCACGGTGTCGCCGATCAGCGGGGACTCGACCAGCACGGCGGGGGAGACGTCCTCGAAGTCGGCCCGGCCGACCGGGCCGTTGAGCACGATGCCCTCGCCGCCGAAGGCCTTCACCGGCTTGCCGTCGATCTCGAAGGCGACCTTGCGCACCGCCGGGAAGCGGGTCGCGGTGAACACCACCTGCGCGAGCCGCTCCCGCATCGACAGGCTGCCGCCACCGTCGTCGTAGCGGCCGGACAGGTCGATCGTTGCGATGTGGTCGCGGACGACGACGGAACGCAGCCGGGTGCCGGACGGGATGGCGGTGGTGCGGGAGTGACGGGCCTCGTAGGCGTCCGGGCCGGCCAGCAGGGCGCGCACCGCGGCGGTGGCGGTGCCCGGCGCGGTCACCGTGCGCGGGGCGGCGGAGACCTTCTCGCCGTGCAGGAAGTACACCGCCGTACGGACCTTCTTCGCCGCCGTGCCGCCAGAGCCGCCGGAGCCGCCGGAGCCGCCGGCCGAGGGCTTCGACGCCGTCGGGCCCGGTGCGGTGGTGCCGGGGGTGGTGGCGGACGCGGACGGGCGAGGAGCGCCCGTCGTGCCGCCGGACGAGCCGGTGTCCATGGGGGACGACGGGGCGGGCGTGGTCCCGCCGGACGTGCCCGTGCCGCAGGCGGCGACCGTGACCAGGGGAAGCGCGAGCGCCGCGGTGAGCACACGGGACCGGTGGCGGCGGGCGCGGCAGGCGGACGGCGTTTTGGTGAACATGGCATCCTCCTCCGACGCTTCCAGACAACTCCCCCGGCGCGCCCCTCACCCAGTGCTGTACGGCCCCGGCCGCGGGCCGAACGGCCGGGCAACCCGGGGGCGGCGGGCCGTCCGCGTCCGCCAGGCCGGAGGCGGAGGGCCGCGGCGCGCGCGACCGGGCGTGACCGGGCCGCGGGTGGGCCGCACAGGCCGACTGCCGGGACCGTCGGCCCATGCCCCGGCAGACGTCCGGCCGGGACCCTGGGTGTGGACGGTTCACGACGGGTGGACGGTTCGCGAAAGGCGGGTGGACGGTTCGCGAAAGGCGGGAAACCCATGTCCGTGTCGTACGACAAGCCCGGCCACGCCGCCGTGCACCTGGCCCGCGCCGCCTCCCTCGCGCCCTCGCCGCACAACAGCCAGCCGTGGTTCTTCGTCGAGGAGGGCTACGACCACGGTTTCGAGGTGCACGCCGACGCCGCCCGGCGCATGCTCCTGTCCGACCCCGACGGCAGGGAGATGACCGTCGCCTGCGGGGCGGCCCTGTTCAACGCGCGGATGGCGGTACGGCACCTCGGCTTCAAACCCGCCGTCGAGCTGCTGCCCGACCCGGCCGACCCCGCCTTCCTGGCGCACGTCGGCTTCGCCGCCCACGCCCCCGTCTCCGCCGACGAGGCCGCGCTGGCCGGCGCGATGGTGCTGCGGCACACCCACCGCGGACCGTTCGCCTCCGAGTCGCTGCCCCGCGAGTTCCTCGACGAGCTGAGCGAGCACGCACGGGCCGAGGGAGCCGTCTTCCAGGTCATCGACGGACCGGAGGAACTCGAGCTGCTCGCCCGGCTGGTGCGCACCGCGGAGGACTGCCACCGCGCGGACCCGGTGCACGCGGCGGAGGTGGCCCGCTGCGTCGGGCCCGACCGGGTGCCCGCCGAGGCGTGCCGCTACCACCCGGACTGCACGCTCCTCGCCGGCCGCGACTACCTCTACCTCTCCCGCCGGTACGTCGTCCCGGCCCGCAGGCGGGCCGCCGGCACCGGCACCGTCGCCGTACTGTCCACCGCGCGCGACGGACGCCAGGACTGGCTGCGCTCGGGGCAGGCACTGCAGCGCGTGCTGCTGTCCGCCGCCGCCCGGGGCGTGATGGCCGCCTTCCACACCCAGCCCCTCGAACTGCCGGAGCTGCGGGCGCAGATGCGTCGGCACCTCACCGCCGGCCACTTCCCGCAGGTGGTCCTGCGGCTCGGCCGCACCGGACAGCGGTGGGCCACCTCCCGTCGTCCCGCCACCCGGGTCCTCGTCCGCGACAACGCGCCGGCGCGGTGGTGACGATGGCCCGCGTCACCCGCCCACGAGCGGCCGGAACACGCTGGTGGCGGCTGCGCCGCAACCCGCTCCGGCCCCGCAGCTACCTGGTCGAGGGCTGGCTGCTGATCGCCACCTGGATCCTGGCCCTGCTCGCCGCCGTCGCCTCGGGCGTGGCGACGGCGGGCGCGGTCGAGCGGAGCATCGGCCAACTGCGGGCCGCCCGGCACGCCGTGGCGGCCGTGCTGCTCAAGGACGCGGCGCGCGGCGAGTCCTCGGTGGACGCGGGCGGCGGCTCCCGGGCGTGGGCCACCGTGCGCTGGACCCTGACGGACGGCACCACCCGCCAGGGCATCACCGCCGTCGAGCCCGGAAGCCGGGCCGGCGGCACCACCCGGATCTGGCTGGACCGTGAGGGCAACCTCGTCTCCGCGCCCGCCACCGCCGACGAGGCGCGCGCCCAGGGCGCGGCACTGGGCGCGGCGGCCGCGGTGATCGGCGGCAGCCTGGTGCTGCTCGCCGGCTGGGGCGTGTGCGCCCGGATCGACCGCCGCCGGTTGAACCGCTGGGACGCGGAGTGGGCCGTGGTCAGCCCGCAGTGGCGGGGCAGGACGGGCTGACGCGCCGACGCCCCCGGCGCTCGGCGTGCCTCAGCAGCGGCGCGTCGCCCAGCAAGTCCACGTCCTCAGCAACTCCGCGTCCCCAGCAACTCCGCGTCCCCAGCAACTCCGCGTCGCCCCGCAGCTCGGCGTCCTCAGCAGATCCGCGGAAGCTGTTCCCCCAGCGGCATGTCCACGATGCGGCGGGCGCCCACCAGGGTCCGCAGGGTCACCCGGCCCCGGGGGCCGTCGGGCACGACCTCGCCGATGCGGGCCGCCTGCGCGCCCTCGGGCATCGACCGCATCGCGGCCAGCGCGTCCCCGGCGACGGCCGGGTCGACGAAGGCGACCAGACAGCCCTCGTTGGCGACCACCAGCGGGTCGAGGCCGAGCAGGTCGCAGGCGGAGGCGACCGCCTCGGGCACGGGGACGGCGTACTCCTCGATCTCCACCGCGACGGACGAGTCCCGCGCGATCTCGTTGAGCGCGGCGGCCAGTCCGCCCCGCGTCGGGTCGCGCAGCACGTGCACGGCGGTGCCCAGCGGCGCCAGCGCGCGCACCAGCCGGTGCAGCGGACGGCTGTCGGAGGCGATGTCGCTCTCGAAGCCGAGGCCCTCGCGGGTGCTGAGCACGGTCGTGCCGTGCAGCCCGATCGGCCCGGACAGCAGGACGGCGTCACCGGCGCGGGCCGACGCCGCCGACGGGCACAGCGGCGCCTGCCGCTGCCCCACGCCGGTGGTGTTCACGAACAGCCGGTCGGCCGCGCCGCGCCCCACCACCTTGGTGTCGCCGGTGACCACGGGAACCCCGGCGTCCTGCGCTGCCTTGCCCAACGACGCCGCCACGGCCCGGAGTTCGGACAGCGGCAGGCCCTCCTCGACGATCAGGGAGACCGACAGCGCCAGCGGCCACGCGCCCCGCATGGCGAGGTCGTTGACCGTGCCGTGGACGGCGAGCGAGCCGATGTCCCCGCCGGGGAAGAACAGCGGGCTGACGACGAAGCTGTCGGTGCTCATCACCAGGTCGGGGCGGCCCGGCAGCAGCGCCGCGTCCTCCAGCGGCCCGCCGGCCTCGCCGAACGAGGGCAGGATCAGGCTGTCGAGGAGTTCCGCGGAGAGGCGCCCGCCGGCGCCGTGGCCGAGCAGGACGATCTCGTCCTCGTGGTGCGGGGTGGGGCATTCGATGGTCATGCCGTGCTCCTGGGGGCGATGCGGCCGGCCGCGTGGAAGGCGGCGCACGTGCCCTCCGAGGACACCATGGGCGCGCCGAGCGGATGACGGGGCGTGCAACGGGTGCCGTACGCGGGGCAGTCGGTGGGCAGCCGCGCGCCGGTGAGGATCGCGCCCGCGATGCACTCGGGGTCCTCCACCGGGGACAGCCCGCCCACGTCGAAGCGGCGGGCCGCGTCGAACCGCGCGTACTCCTCGGCGAGTTCCAGACCGCTGTCGGGCAGCGAGCCGATGCCGCGCCAGGACCGGTCGGTGACCCGGAACACCTTGCGGACGGCGTCCTGCGCGTCGGTGTTGCCCGAGCGCCGTACGGCCCGCACGTACTGGTTCTCCACCTCGTGCCGTCCGGACTCCAGCTGCCGCACGGCCATCAGCACGCCCTCCAGCAGGTCCAGCGGCTCGAATCCGGTGACCACGATCGGTACCCGGTAGCGGGCGGCGATCGGCTCGTACTCGCGCCAGCCCATCACCGCGCACACGTGCCCGGCCGCCAGGAACGCCTGCACCTCGCAGTCCGGGTCGTCGAGCAGCGCCGTCATGGCGGGCGGCACCAGGACGTGGCTGACCAGCATCGAGAAGTTCGTCAGCCCCAGCCGGGCCGCGTGCAGCACGGCCGTCGCGTTCGCGGGCGCGGTCGTCTCGAAGCCGACCGCGAGGAAGACCACCTCCCGGTCGGGGTGGGCGGCCGCCAGGCGTACGGCGTCCATCGGCGCGTACACCACCCGCACGTCCGCGCCCCGCGCCCGCAGCGAGAGCAGGTCGGAGCGGGAGCCGGGCACCCGCAGCATGTCGCCGAAGCTGGTGAACAGCACGCCGGGCCGGGCGGCCACGGCCATGGCCCGGTCCAGCGTCTCCAGCGGCGTCACGCACACCGGGCAGCCCGGTCCGTGGATCATCCGCATCCCGGCCGGCAGCAGCTCGTCGATGCCCTGGCGGACGAGGGTGTGGGTCTGGCCGCCGCACACCTCCATGATCCGCCAGGGCCGCGTGGCGGTCTGCCGCAGCTCTCCCAGCAGCCGCCGGGCGAGCACGGGGTCGCGGTACTCGTCGAGGTACTTCATCGGTGACTGAGATCCAGACGGATGTCGACGACCCCCTCGACGGCCCGCACCGCCCTGGCGACGATCGGGACGAGGGTGCGGTCGGGCAGCGGGCCGCTCAGCACGACCACGCCGTCCCGCACGGTGACCGTCAGCTCGGTGGTGATCGGGAGCCGGCCCAGCACGTCGTGCCGGATCTCCTCGGCGATCTCCTCGTCCTCGCGCAGGAAGACCTTCAGCAGGTCGCTGCGGCTCACCACGCCCTGCAGCAGGCCGACCCCGTCCACCACGGGCAGCCGCTTGACGTGCCGGCGCGCCATGATGCGGGCGGCCTCGGCGACCGAGGCGTTCGCGTGCACGGTCACCGCCGGGCTGCTCATCAGCTCGCCCGCGGTCAGCGCGGCGGCCTTGCGCCGCTCGTCCCGCTCGGCGTCCTCCTCGCCCCCGTCGCGGAACTCCTCCTTCGCCAGCAGGTCGGCCTCGGAGACCACGCCGATGACCCGGCCCTCGCCCACCAGGACGGGCAGGGCGCTCACCTTCCACTGGTCGATCAGGCCGACCACCTCCTTGAAGGGCGCGTCACGCCCGACGGCGATGACGGTCTGCGTCATCACATCGCTCACGGTGTACGGAGTCTCAGGCATCGCAGCCTCCCGCTGGTTCTGCCGGTGTAGTGCCGGAGGTACGGACGACCGTCAGGTCGAGGAAATGGGTGGAGCACGAGATGCACGGGTCGTGGTTGCGGATCACCCGCTCGCACAGGGCCGTCAACTCGGCGTCTCCCGGGTCTCCTTCGCGGATCGCCCGCTGGACGAGGCGCAGCAGGTCCTCCTCGATCGCGCCCTGGTTCTGCGCGGTCGGCGGCACGAGCAGCGCGGCGGTGACGAGGCCCTCGGCGTCGATCTCGTAGCGGTGGTACAGCAGACCGCGGGGCGCCTCGGTCGCGCCGTGTCCGACGCCCGCGACCGGCGGGACGTCCGTGTACGGGCGCTCGGGCGGCTCGTAGCAGCCGATGATGCGCAGCGCCTCGTCGACGGCGTACACCGTCTCCACCGCCCGCACCAGGATGGAGCGGAACGGGTTGCGGCACACGGCGCCCTCGCGCGGATCGCCCAGCCCCGCTTCGGCGCACGCCTGCAGCGCCACCGGGGACAGCAGCCGGCCGCTGATCGCGAACCGGGCGAGGGACCCGGTGAGATGGAGGCGCCCGTCGAGCCGCGAGTGCAGCGCCGTGGAGTGCGGCACCTGGGTCTCGGTGACGTGGTCGGTGAAGTCCGCGACGGGGAAGGACTCGGTGGAGCCGTCGGGCCACAGGACGCTCGGGGCGCCGCCCTCGATGGCGTACGTGTCCGGCTCGGCCAGCGCCAGCAGGGCGGCGTCGGTGCGGGCGTCCGGGAACTCGAAGCCGGCCACCCAGCGCACGGTCGCCCAAGCGTCGTCCAGCGCCCGCCTCAACTGCTCCGCGATCGGCCGCAGTTCCTCGCGCAACGGGGTCCGGTGGAAGCCGCCGAGACGTACGTTGACCGGGTGCACCGCCCGCCCGCCGAGGAGCTCCATCAGGTCGTTGCCGGCCTTCTTCAGCCGCAGCCCCCGCTCCACCTCGGCCCGGTGGGTGCGCGCCAGCTCGATCGCGCCGGACCGGCCCAGGAAGTCCGGGGCGTGCAGCAGGTAGACGTGCAGGGCCTGGCTCTCGATCCACTCCCCGCAGTACAGCAGCCGGCGCAGCGCCCGGACCGCCGGGTCGACCGTCACACCGCAGGCGTCCTCGACCGCCGCGCAGGCGCTCATCTGGTACGCCACCGGGCAGATGCCGCACACCCGGGACGTCAGGTCGGGCGGCTCGGTGTGGGCCCGGCCGCGCAGGAACGCCTCGAAGAACCGCGGCGGTTCGTAGATCTCCAGCCGGGCCTCGGTGACCGTGCCGTCGTGCACGTGCAGGCGCAGCGCGCCCTCGCCCTCGACCCGGGACAGCGAGCCGACGTGCAGGACACGGGATCCGCGGTGTGTCACTGGTCCAACTCCTTCTGGAACGCGGCGGCGTTGAAGGTGTGCAGGAACCGCAGCACGGCCTCGTCGTCCATGCCGTCGCGGCGCAGCAACGGGATCAGGGCGGGCAGGTTCACCGACCCCGACGGCCCGAAGCAGCCGTAGCAGCCGCGGTGGTAGGCCGGGCACAGGGCCCCGCACCCGGCGTGCGTGACCGGGCCGAGGCAGGGGGTGCCGTGGGCGACGGTGACGCAGACGTTGCCGCGCCGCTTGCACTCGAAGCACACGCTGTGGTCGGGCACGTCGGGCTTGCGTCCGGCGAGGAACGCGGTGATCACCTCGATGAGCTGACGGCGGTCGATGGGGCAGCCGCGCAGCTCGAAGTCGACGGCCACATGGGCGGAGACGGGGGTGGAGTCGGCGAGCGTGGAGATGTACTCGGGGCGCGCGTAGACCGTGCGCCGGTACTCGTCGACGTCCGCGAAGTTGCGCAGCGCCTGGACGCCGCCGGCGGTCGCGCACGCGCCGATGGTGACCAGGCGGCGGGAGGCGACGCGGATCTGCCGGATCCGCTCGGCGTCCTCCGCCGTGGTGACGGAACCCTCGACCAGCGACAGGTCGTAGGGGCCCGGCTCCACCGCGCTGGACGCCTCCAGGAAGTGCGCGATCTCCACCTCGCCCGCCAGCGCGAGGAGTTCGTCCTCGCAGTCCAGCAGGGTGAGCTGGCAGCCGTCGCAGGAGGCCAGCTTGAACACGGCGAGTTTCGGCGCCATCTCACAACTCCCTCACCGCGAGCAGGGGTTCGGCGAGGGCCCAGTCCACGACGGCGCCGTCCCGGCACATCAGCAGCGGGCCGAGCTGGCAGTGCCCGCACGTCCCGGTCGCGCACCGCATGTTGCGCTCCAGCGAGACCCGGATCCGTTCGCGGGGCACGCCGCGCTGCGCCAGTTCGCGGGCGGCGGCCCGGATCATCGGCTCGGGACCGCAGACGAACGCCCAGGTGTCCGCCGGATCGAAGAGCGCCCGCCCCAGCAGCTGGGTGACCACACCGACGTCGCCGCGCCAGTGCCCGTCGGGCTGGTCGACGGTGACCCCGGTGTACGCCGTGGCCCAGCCCGCCACCTCCTCGCGGGCGATCAGGTCGCCCGGGGTGCGGGCCCCGATCAGGACGTTGACGCGGCCGTAGGCTGCCGGCTCGGCCAGCGCGCCGAGGACCAGCGGCCGCACCGGGGCGAAGCCGATGCCGCCCGCCACGACCACCACGTCCCGCCCGCGCGCCCGCTCGAGCTCCCACCCGGTGCCGTAGGGACCGCGGACGCCGACGACATCATCCACCCGGGCCGCGCACAGCCCGCCGGAGACCGCGCCGACCGAGCGGATCGTGTGCGCGAGACCGCCCGTGGACTGCACCGAGCTCGCGGAGACCGGGATCTCGCCGCGGCCGAAGGAGTGCACCATCGCGAACTGGCCGGGCAGGAACTCCCCGAGCGCCGCATCGACCGGCTCCAGGCGCAGCGTGACCGTGTCCGGCGTCTCCTCCCGGCGGCCGACCACCCGATGCGGCACCGGTACGGCGGTCATCGCGGTTCCCTGGTCTCGTAGATCCCGTACAGGTCGACCAGCCGGGCCCGGGCCGCGTTCAGCCGGTGGGCCAGCACCCGGCCGACCCAGTGCTCCACGGCGCGCCCGAACTCGGCGTCGTTCAGGCACATCAGCCGGACGGCGACGGCGTCGAACTCGTACGCCTCCAGCCGGGTGACGGCCTCGGCGCCGAGCTGCCAGACGAACGGCTCGTACAGCCAGGACCAGCCGACCAGGTCGCCGACGCCGAGCGTCTCCACGACCGGCGGCCGGCGGCCGGGCACGTGCATGTCGAGCGCGGCCGTGCCGCTCCGGACGATCCAGAACCGGTCGGCGTGCCCGCCCTCTTCGAACAGGCGCGCGCCCTGCGGGAAGGTGACCTCCCGGCCGACGCGCAGCAGCCGCTCACGGTGCTCGACGGGCAGGGCGTGGTTCATGCGCAGGGCGATCGAGGGGGGCATCAGTCCGTCTCCGTTTCCTTCTCGGCCTTCAGCGCGGCCACTTCCTCGGTGATGTCGATGCCGACCGGGCACCAGACGATGCAGCGCCCGCAGCCCACGCAGCCCGTCGTGCCGAACTGGTCGTGCCAGGTGCCGAGTTTGTGGGTGAGCCACTGCCGGTAGCGGCTGCGCCCGGAGGAGCGCACCGGGCCGCCGTGCAGGTAGGAGAAGTCCAGGTCGTAGCAGGAGTCCCAGCGCTGCCAGCGCTCGGTGTGGTCACCGGTGAGGTCGGTCACCTCCTCCGTGGTGGTGCAGAAGCAGGTCGGGCACACCATCGTGCAGTTCCCGCAGGTCAGGCAGCGGGCGGCGACGTCGTTCCAGCGCTCGGCGTCCAGGCTGGCGCCCAGCAGGGCGCGCAGGTCGACCTCGGGCAGGGCGCGGCCCATGCGGTCGCGGGCCGCCTCCACCGAGTCCCGCGCGGCGGTCTCGGTGGGCGGGTCGGCCGCGCGGTGCGGCACCTCCGCCAGCAGCCGGGCGCCCTCCTCGCTGCCGACGCGCACCAGGAAGCGGTGGCCCTGCTCGTCGATCACCTCGGTGAGCGCGAGGTCGTAGCCGGGGCCGGCGGCGGGCCCGCCGCCCGTGGAGACGCAGAAACAGGTCGCGCCGGGCTCGGTGCACTCGGCGGTGATCAGCAGCGCCCCGGAGCGGCGCGCGGCGTAGCCGGTGTCCGCGTACCGGCCACCGGCCAGCACCCGGTCCTGGATCGCGATGGCCCGCAGGTCGCAGGGGCGGACGCCGAGGAACGCGTACGACGGCGGCTCGGGCTCGTCCGCGGTGAAGGAGATGTCGCCCTCGGGTGTGCGGTCGGCGCTCCACAGCCGCTCCCGCGCGGGATGCAGGAACGCCTTCCACGACTGCGGGCCGGCGCTGTTGGCGAAGGCCGCCCCGTCCGCGCGCCGCACCAGCCGGTAGTGGCCGGCCTCCAGCTCCACGCCCCAGCCGTAGGGCAGCGCGTCCGCCGACGTCAGCTCGGCCAGCACGATCGCGCCGTCGCGGACGGTCGGCCCCACGACGGTTCGTCCCCGGGCCACCAGCGCCGCGACCAGGGCGCCCAGGCCGTCCCGGTCGAGCACGGCCGGGGCTGCGGTGACGGTCATGACGGTCCTCCTCGTCCCGGTGGTCGTGGACCTCCACCGTCAGGTTCCGGCGGCGGGGCCACCCGCGACAGGGGCCGACCGGCCCTGCTCCCCGTGCCGACCGGATCCCCGCCACCGGCGCGCGCCGGCGGCCGCTGTCCCTCGTGCGCGCCGGTCTCCCGCCCGCGGGCGCCCGGGGCGTCGACGGCGGGACACCGCGTCGCCGGTGCGCGCCGCTCCCGGTGCCGGCTGGATCCCCGCCGCCGGGCGTCCGGCGGCGGGGACGGGCGCTGGTTTCTTCGTGCGGGTCGGTTTCCTGGCTGCGGGGGGCTCGACGGCGGGACACCGCGTCGGCGGTGCGCGCCGCTCCCGGTGCCGACCGGCGCCCGCGCACACGGAGGTACCGACCGGTGTCGGGGCCGCTTGGGTCTGCTGCCCGTGCCCACCGGATCCGGACCGCCGACGTGCGCCGAAGCGCGCTGTCCCGCATGCGGGCCGGTCTCCTGCCCGCATGCGGGCGTTGGCGGCGGTATCAGCGTCGACGGTTCGCACTGCTCCCCGTGCCTGCCGGCGCCCGTGCACCCAAAGGCGCCGACCGGCGCCCGTGCACCCGGAGGCACCGACCGGCGCCCGTGCACCCGGAGGCGCCGGCCGGCTGCCGGCGCGGGTCTCGCCGACGACCGGTGCGGGCGGGTCCCCGGGCCACGGCCGGTGGGGCGGGTCGCGCCCACGACCGGTGCGGGCGGGGTCCGCGACGTCCGGTGCGGCGGGGACCCGCTACGGCAGTGGTTCGCCCAGTTCGCTCTCCACCGCTCCCGCCATCGACCGCAGCACCTCCAGCGTCCGGCGGGCCTCCGCCTCGTCGACCCGGGTGATGGCGAAACCGACGTGCACGATGACGTACGAGCCGACGTCCGCGTCGGGGGTGCAGCTGAGGCAGACCTCGCGCCGCACCCCGCCGAAGTCGACCGTGGCCATGCGCAGGCCCATGTCGTCGTGGACCTCCACGACCCGGCCCGGGATGCCCAGACACATGCGCGTTCACCTCTCCCCGGCCATCCGCGCGGCCGCGACCGCCGCCTGGCCGTAGCTGATGCCGCCGTCCCCGACGGGGACCTGGCCGCCGACGAGTACCCGCAGCCCCTGCGCGTGCAGCCGGCGCTTGACCTCGGTCAGCAGCCGCCGGTTGACGAAGCAGCCGCCGCCCAGGCACACCGTGCGCGGCGCGCCGTCGGCCACGGCCCGGCCGACGAGTTCGGCCGTGACGATCCCGAGCGTGAGATGGAAGGCGGCCGCCAGCCGCGCCACCGGCTCACCGGCGAGCTGCCGCTCCAGCAGGTCGGTGAGGGTGGGCGCGGGGTCGTACACCCACAGGTCCCGCACCCGCACGACGCGGTGGGCGAGCGGTACGGCGTGCTCGGCGCCCGCCGCGGCCTCCAGCAGGACGGCCGCCTCGCCCTCGTAACCGGCCCGGTCGCACAGGCCCAGCAGGGCGGCGACCGTGTCGAACAGCCGCCCGGCGCTGGACGCGCGCGGGCAGTTGACGTCCCGGCCGACCATGGCGCGTACGCCGGCCACCTCGGCCGGGTCGAGCCGGCCGGTGAAGTGCCGGGTCAGCGGGGGGCCCGGCGCCGGCGCCCCGAGCGCCTCCCCGCCGAGCAGCCGGCCGAGGGCCGTGCGCACCGGACGCCGTACCGCGGCGTCGCCGCCGGGCAGCGGCGCGGTCGCGAACCGGCCCACGCGCCGGTAACCGGTCAGGTCGGCCAGGAGGATCTCGCCGCCCCACAGGGTGCCGTCGTCCCCCAGACCGAGGCCGTCGTAGGCCACCCCGAGGAACCGGCCGCGCACCCCGTGCTCGGCCGCGCAGGCCGCCACGTGCGCGTGGTGGTGCTGCACGGCGATCCGCCGCACAGGCTGTGCCATGGCCCACTGGGTGGACAGATAGCCCGGGTGCAGGTCGTGGGCGAGCACCGTGGGCTCGATACCGGTGAGCCGCCTGAGCTGCTCGTACGACGCCAGGAAGGCGTCATGGACCGCCGGGTCGGCCAGGTCGCCGGTGTGCGGACCGAGGTGGGCCCGGCCGTCCGCGGCCAGCGTGAACGTGTGCTTGAGCTGGGCGCCGGCCCCCGCTACCGGCTCCCGCACGGCCGGCGGCAGCGGCAGCGGCGCCGGGGCCAGCCCGCGGGCCCGCCGGACGGTGATCCGGGTGCGTCCGGCGAACTGCACCACCGAGTCGTCGTACCGGGAGCGGATGGGCCGGTCGTGGGTGAGGAAGCCGTCGGCGACGCCGGCCAGCGTGCGGCGGGCGTCGGCGTCGTCGACCGCTATGGGCTCGTCGCTCAGGTTGCCGCTGGTGACCACGAGCGGTCGTCTGAGTCCGTCCAGCAGCAGATGGTGCAGGCCGGTGGTGGGCAGGAACAGGCCCACCCGGTTCAGCCCCGGATGCACCTCGCGCGCCAGCGCGGGCGTGCCCCGCCACCGGCGCCGGGCCAGCAGCACCACGGGCCGCTCCGGGGCCGTCAGGGCCTCCAGCTCGCCCGCGCCGACCAGGGCCAGCCGGCGCGCCGCGGCGACGTCGGGGACCATCACGGCGAACGGCTTCGCCGGGCGGTGCTTGCGCCGCCGCAACTCCGCCACGGCCGCCGGGTCGCCCGCGTCGCACACCAGCTGGTAGCCGCCGAGACCCTTCAGCGCGACGATCCCGCCGTCGGCGACCGTCTTCACCGCCGCCCGCAGCGCGTCCTCGCCGCGCAGTTCCTCCCAGGCCAGCCTGGGCCCGCAGGCCGGGCAGGCGACGGGCTCGGCGTGGAAGCGGCGGTCGGCCGGGTCGGCGTACTCGGCGGCGCAGGCCCGGCACAGCGGGAAGCGGCGCATGGTGGTGCGGACGCGGTCGTACGGCAGCTCCTCGATGATCGTGGCGCGCGGCCCGCAGTCGGTGCAGTTGATGAACGGATAGCGGTGCCGGCGGTCACGGGGGTCGCGCAGCTCGCGCAGACAGGCGTCGCAGATCGCGGCGTCGGGTGGGATCTCCCGCGTCGCCGGGGCCGCGGCGGCCGGCGCGCTGTCGCGCACCCGGAAACCCGGGCGGAGGGCCGGTTCGCGGGGACCGTCGGTCAGCCGGACCCGGCGCACCCGGGCCAGCGCCGGGGCCCTGGTCCGCAGCCGGACCGCGAACTCCTCGACGGCCCGTTCGGGCCCGGCGACCTCGCCCTCCACGTGCCCGTCGACGTTGGCCACCCAGCCGTCCAGACCGAGCAGGGCCGCGGTGCGGTACACGAACGGCCGGAACCCGACGCCCTGGACGATGCCCTCGACGTGGAAGCGCCGTACGGTCATGCCCGCCTCCCCGCCGCCCCGTCCGCGCGGTGCGCGAGCTCGTCCTCGACCGCGTCGGCCAACGGTTCCACGGCGGCCGCGACGGCGGGGGACAGGCCGGCGCCGAAGTCGCAGTCGGCGCCCTCGACGGCGTAGACGACGAGTCGCTCCGGCAGCAGGCCGAGGACGCGGGCGAGCTCGACGGCCTCGCCCAGGCCCAGCCCGTGGGTGCTGGTGGCCGACGGCGGCGCGAGGTGCCCGCCGTCCACTTCGAGGCGGTGCACGCGGCCGGGGGTGCCCGGGTGGGCGTGCGCCGCGTCCACGACCACCGCGAGGCCGGCGCCCTCCCACAGCCCGATCAGCCGGCCCGGGTCGCCGTCGCAGGTGGCGAAGACGGTGTCCGGTACGTCGGGACGCCCGGCGGCCCGCTCCCGCAGCCGCGCGACCACGGCCCAGCCCACGCCGTCGTCGCGCCGGAAGTCGTTGCCGACGCCGATGACCGCGGTGCCCCTGTGCGTCCTCATGCCCTTCACCGTGTGCCGAACGGCCGCGGACCCACAGGGGCCGAACGACCCTCCGCCGGGGCCGATCCTCCTTGCCAGGGCCAGGGCCAGGACCAGGGCCAGGACCAGGGCCAGGACCAGGGCCAGGACCAGGACCAGGACCAGGACCAGGACCGGGACCGGGACCGGGACCAGGGCCGGGACCAGGGCCGGGACCAGGGCCGGGACCAGGGCCGGGGCCAGGGGCCCGCGCGCAGCGGTGCCCGCAGGGCCGCTCGTATCACCGGTTCCTACGCCGGGACCACGGCGACCGGGCAGCGGGCGCTGCGCAGCAGGGCGAGGGCGGTACCGCCCGAGCGGCGGCCGAGGACCACCAGCCCGGCGTTGCCGGAGGCGTGGCTGAGGGCCTCCTCGGGGGCGAGCAGCACGACGTCCTGCAGCACGTCGACGTCCGGGTACCGGGTGCGCCACGGCCGCAGGGCGTCGGACAGCCGCTGCACCTCCTGGTCCTCCCAGGTGGCCCGCTCGTCGTGCGCGAGGGTGAACAGCCAGTCGGTGGCCTCTTCGGGCAGCGTCCAGGCGTGCACCGCGTGCAGGGTCGCACGGCGCAGCCGGGCCGCCTCGAAGGCGAACGCGAGCACGACGTCCGCGGGGTCGCGGGCGTCGAGACCGACGGTCACGCGGCCGGGCTTCGACGGCGTCCCGGGCACCAGCACCACCGGGCGCGTCGCCCGCTCCACCAGCGCCGTGGCGGTGGTGTCCGCGGCGGGCGGAAGGCCCACCACGACCAGTTCCGCGCCGTCGCCCAGGGTGCGCACGGCGTCCGGGCCGTCGGCCGGCGCCACCGGCACCACGTGCAGCGGCACCCCGCGCAGCTCGGCCTCCCGCACGGCCCAGTAGGCCGCCGCACAGCCGGCCGCCGACGCGTCCGCACCGGCGACGATCATCCGCTCCATGGCTTCCCGCCTTTCCGCGAAGGGGAGTTCGGAATTCCACATTGGCCGCTGACCGGCCGTGCCCCTCAGGGGCCGAACGGTCCCGCTTCGAGCCCTGGCGGCCCATACCTGACGCCCGGCCGCGGGCCGACGCTGGCATGGAGGAGCTCGCCGAGCGCAGGAGGTGCGCACATGCTTCCCCCCGTGATCGCCGGAGTCGACGGATCGGCCGAGAGCCTCGCCGCCGCCGAGTGGGCGGCCCGCGAGGCCGTACGCCGGGGCCGGCCGCTGCGCCTGGTGCACGCAAGGAACTGGCGCCCCCGCCCGGACGGCGGCGATCCCGCCGGCGCCGCGCAGCGGCATCTGGCCCGCCGTGTCCTGCGGGAGGCGGAGGACCGGATCCGCCCCGCCTGCCCCGGCCTGCGGGTGGAGGAGGAGCAGACGGAGGGCCCCGCGACCGCCGCCCTGCTGAAGGCGTCCCAGGAGGCCGAGCTGATCGTGCTGGGCTCGCGCGGGCTGAGCGGCTTCACCGGGTTCCTGGTCGGCTCCGTCGCCCTGGGCGTGGTGGCGCGGTCCGAGACGCCCGTCGTCCTCGTCCGGGCCGGCGAGGACGCCGCCGACGAGCACCTTCCCGACGACGACGGGGGCCCGTCCACCCGGACCGGCTACCGGGACGTCGTGCTGGGCGTCGACCTCGGCGACGCCTGCGACGAGGTGATCGAGTTCGCCTTCGAGGCGGCCCGGTCGCGCGCCGCGCGCCTCAGGGTCGTGCACGCCTGGCAGCAGCCCTCCCCGATCGGGCTGGGCCCGGCGGAGACGGGCCTGCTGGGCGGGGTGCAGCAGGCGGCGGAATGGCTCGGCTTCCTGACCGCCGTCCTGCAGGTCTGGCGCGAGAAGTACCCCGATGTCGAGGTCGTCGAGACCGTGACCGAGGGCCGCGCGCAGTCCGTGCTGGTGCGGGCCGCCTCCGGCGCGAGCCTGCTCGTCGTCGGCCACCACGCCACCGAACGCCCGACGGGTCCGCGGACCGGCCCCGTCGCCCACGCCGCCATCCACCACGTCGGCTGCCCCGTGGCCGTCGTGCCCCATTTCTGAGAGGGCTCCATGAGCAAGCCGATGAAGTACGTGTACGCATTCGCCGAGGGCGGTCGCGACATGGCCGCCCTGCTCGGTGGCAAGGGCGCCGGACTCGCCGAGATGACGCGGATCGGACTGCCCGTCCCGCCCGGATTCACCGTCACCACCGACGCCTGCACGGTCTACCTGAAGACCGGCGAGGAGCCGCCCGAACTCACGGTCGAGGCCGCCCAGGCGCTGGCCGGCCTGGAGCAGGCCATGGGGCGCACCCTCGGCGCACCCGACGACCCCCTCCTGGTGTCCGTGCGCTCGGGCGCCCGCTTCTCGATGCCCGGCATGATGGAGACCATCCTCGACATCGGCCTCAACGACGAGTCCGTCGCCGGGATCGCCAAGGCGTCCGGCCAGGAGCGCTTCGCCTGGGACTCCTACCGCCGGCTCGTGCAGATGTTCGGCCACACCGTGATGGGTGTGGACGGCGACCTGTTCGAACAGGCCCTCACCGCGCACAAGACCCGGCGCGCGGTCGCCGACGACCACCTGCTGGACGCCGGTGAGCTCGCCGAACTCACCGAGGAGTTCAAGGCGATCATCCGCAAGGAGACCGGCGAGGACTTCCCGCAGGACCCGGCCGAGCAGCTCTCCCGCGCCATCCGCGCCGTCTTCGACTCCTGGAACACCGAGCGCGCCCGCGTCTACCGCCAGCGCGAGCACATCTCCGAGGACCTCGGCACCGCCGTCAACGTCCAGGCGATGGTGTTCGGCAACCTCGGTGCCGACTCCGGCACCGGCGTCGCCTTCACCCGCGACCCCGCCACCGGCGAACGCGGGGTGTACGGCGACTACCTGCCCGACGCGCAGGGCGAGGACGTCGTCGCCGGCGTGCGCGACGCCCTGCCGCTGAGCGAGCTGAAGAAGCTGAACGGGCGCGTCTACGACGAGCTCGTCGACCACCTGCGCACCCTGGAGAACCACTACCGCGACCTGTGCGACGTCGAGTTCACCGTCGAGCGCGGCAAGCTGTGGATCCTGCAGACCCGCGTCGGCAAGCGCACCGCCGAGGCCGCCTTCCGCATCGCGCACGACCTGCGCGAGGAGGGCACCGTCACCGAGGACGAGGCACTGGTCCGCGTCAGCGGCGCCGAACTGACCCGGCTGATGTTCCCCCGCTTCCGCACCACGTCGGACGACGTGCCCCTCGCCCACGGCGTGCCCGCCTCGCCGGGCGCCGCGGTGGGAGCCGTCGTCTTCGACTCCGCCGAGGCGGTACGCCGTGCCGCGGCCGGCGAGCAGGTGGTGCTGGTCCGCCGGGAGACCACGCCCGACGACCTGCCCGGCATGATCGCCGCGCAGGCGGTGCTCACCAGCCGGGGCGGCAAGACCAGCCACGCCGCCGTCGTCGCGCGCGGCATGGGCAAGGTGTGCGTGTGCGGCGCCGAGGCCCTCGCCGTCGACACGGTCGCACGCCGCTTCACCACCGAGACCGGCACCGTCGTCGACGAGGGCGACGTCGTCTCCGTCGACGGCACCGCGGGCACCGTGCACCTCGGCGAACTGCCGCTCACCGCGTCCGAGGTCGGCCGCGCGCTGGAGACCGAGGCGGCCGAGGGCCCGCTGACCGAAGCGGTGCTCGGCGCGCTCGCGCACGCCGACTCGGTGCGCCGCCTCCAGGTGCGGGCCAACGCCGACACCCCCGAGGACGCCGTACGCGCCCGCAGCCTCGGCGCGCAGGGCATCGGGCTGTGCCGCACCGAGCACATGTTCCTCGGCGAGCGCCGGGCACTGGTCGAGGCGATGATCCTGGCCCGTGAGGACACCGCCCGCGAGGAGGCCCTCGCGGCGCTGCTGCCGCTGCAGCGCGAGGACTTCACGAAGATCCTCGAGGCGATGGACGGGCTGCCGGTGACGATCCGGCTGCTCGACCCGCCGCTGCACGAGTTCCTGCCCGACCGCATGGAACTGGCCGTCCGCCTGGCCGAGGCCGAGCACCCCGACCCGCGCGACCGCGAGCTGCTCGCCGCCGTCGAGCGCATGCACGAGCAGAACCCGATGCTGGGCCTGCGCGGCGTGCGGCTGGGGCTGGTGGTGCCGGGCCTGATGGCCATGCAGGTGCGGGCCGTCGCCGAGGCCGCGACCGCGCGGCTGCGCGCGGGCGGTGACCCGAAGGCCGAGATCATGATCCCGCTGGTCGGGACGGTCGAGGAACTGCGGCTGGCCCGCGCCGAGGCGGAGCGCGTCCTCGCCGAGGTCGCCGCCGAGACCGGCACCGAGCTGGACTGCCCGATCGGCACGATGATCGAGCTGCCCAGGGCGGCGCTCACCGCCGGGAAGATCGCCGCGACCGCCGACTTCTTCTCCTTCGGCACCAACGACCTCACCCAGACGACCTGGGGCCTGTCCCGGGACGACGCGGAGGCCTCCTTCTTCCCGCTGTACCTGGAGAAGGGCGTCTTCGAGGTGTCGCCGTTCGAGACGATCGACCAGGAGGGCGTCGGACGGCTCGTCGAGATCGCCGTCGAGGCCGGCCGGGCGGTCAACCCCGGCCTGCAGACGGGCGTGTGCGGTGAGCACGGCGGAGACCCGGACTCCATCCACTTCTTCCACCGTGCGGGTCTGGACTACGTCTCCTGCTCCCCGTTCCGCATCCCGGCCGCCCGCCTGGAAGCGGGACGCGCGACCCTGACCGAAACCACCAAGACCAGCGACACCCGCTGAGAACCACCCACCGGCAACACACTGGGCGCGAGGCCACCCTCGCGCCCAGTAGGGCCCCAGGAACTACTCCCCGGCTGCGGCAGCGCCCCAAGGGGGCGCGGGGAACTGCGCGACCAGCCCCAACGCTGCCGCACCCGATGGCCGGCATCCCGCGCCGAGACTTGTCGGCCGTGGTCCGGCAGCCCCCTGAAGGGGCGCGGGGAACTGCGCGACCAGCCCCAACGCTGCCGCACCCGATGGCCGGCATCCCGCGCCGGGACTTGTCGGCCGTGGTCCGGCAGCCCCCTGAAGGGGCGCGGGGAACTGCGCGACCAGCCCCAACGCCGCCGCACCCGATGGTCAGCCGCCGCCAGGCCCCCCGCTGCCGAAGGAGCCGCTGCTCCCCCCGCTCCAGCGGGGCCGCTCCCGCGCTGTACCGGTCCGCGTCGGGGAGTTGCCGTGGCCCGGCATCTCGTGCGGGGTGAGCCGGCGGTCGCCGCGGGGCACCTCGTCGGGCTCCCGGTGCTCCCGCACCTCGCGGACCGGCCCCTCCTCGGGGATCCGCGGCTGCTCGGCGGGATGAGGGGGCCCCGGCTCACGGCGCCGAATGCGGCTCCCCATCCAGAAGGCGCCGATCAGCAGGGCGACGAGAGCCACCGCCGCCACGACCAGCCCGGCCGCCAGTGCGCCGCTGCCCGCGGCGATGTCCATCGATGCGCTGTTCATGGCGCGCGGGTACCCCCGGTCCCCGGCATGAACCTGCTCACCTCGCCCGACGGGTACATGTGCTTCAGCGCGCCGTGAACCACCCGGCATCGCTTCCACCTCCGTCGAGCCAAGGTCCGCTCCGTCGAGCCGAGGTCCGCCCAGGGGACACGAGTGCCCTGCGGCGGACCGGAAGAACCCGCGCGGGCCCGCACCACGCCGGTTTGACGGCATCCGCACCGGCTACCCGGACCGCGTGACTTCGACGACATCCCAGCAGGAGCTCTTCCGGTTCCTGGAGGACCGCTTCGCCTGCGCCCAGGCGTGCACCGAGTGCGCGCGGGCCTGCGCGCTGCGCGCCGGCCTGGTGGATCCGGACGGAACGGAGGAGCAGGAGAAAGTACGCCGCAAGGGCATCCTGTGCGCGGAGGTGTGCGACGCCACCTGCCGCGCGCTGTCCGAGCAGAACGGCCTGGACGAGGCCGGCATGCGCATCCAGGTGGAGTGGTGCCGCACGGTGTGCCTGGAGTGCGCCCACGTCTTCGACGTCGTCCCGGGCGCCGAGGAGAGCGCGCAGGCCTGCCGGGACTGCGCCCGGGCGTGCACCGAGTTCCTCACGGTGCTGAACTGACCCCGCCCGGAGCGGCACCGCCATTCCCAATTTCTGGAACACGTTCTACGGTGTGCGCCGTCAGTACCGGCCTGGGAAGCCTGGAGGCGCCGTGCACCTCGCATACACGCCCGAGCAGCAGCGGCTGCGCACCGAACTGCGCGCCTACTTCGCCGGCCTGATGCCGGACGACGCCTCCGCGCGCCACGGTGACGCCGCCGCCCAGAAGCGCTTCTACCGCGACACCGTCCGGCGCCTGGGCGCGGACGGCTGGCTCGGCGTGGGCTGGCCGGAGGAGTACGGCGGGCGCGGGCTGACGGCGATGGAGCAGTTCATCTTCTTCGACGAGGCGGCCCAGGCGGGCGTGCCGCTGCCGCTGATGGCGCTCAACACGGTCGGCCCGACGATCATGCAGTTCGGCACGGACGAGCAGAAGGCCTACTTCCTGCCCCGGATCCTGTCCGGCGAGATCGACTTCGCGATCGGCTACAGCGAGCCCGGCGCCGGCACCGACCTGGCCTCCCTCCGGACCCGCGCGGTGCGCGACGGGGGAGAGTACGTCGTCGACGGCCAGAAGATCTGGACCACCAACGGCGACACCGCGGACTGGGTGTGGCTGGCCACCCGCACCGACCCGGACGCCCCGCCGCACAAGGGCATCACCATGCTGCTGGTGCCGACCACCGACCCCGGCTACTCCTGCACCCTCATCCACACCCTCGCCGGGCACGACACCACGGCGAGCCACTACGAGAACGTCCGGGTGCCCGTCTCCCGCCGCGTCGGCGCCGAGAACCAGGGCTGGCGGCTGATCACCAACCAGCTCAACCACGAACGGGTCACCCTGGCCGCGCACGGCACCATGGCCGTCCGCGCCCTGCACGACGTCCAGCGCTGGGCGACGGAGACCAGACTCGCCGACGGCCGCCGGGTGATCGACCTGGCCTGGGTCCGCCGCAAGCTCGCGCAGACCCACACCAGGCTGGAGGCACTGAAGCTGCTGAACTGGCGGATGGTCGGCGCCGTGCAGGACGGCAGCCTCACCCCGCAGGACGCCTCCGCGGTCAAGGTCTACGGCACCGAGGCCCGCCGGGACGCCTACGCCTGGCTGCTGGAGATCGTCGGCGCGGCGGGCGCCCTGAAGGAGGGCTCGGCGGGCGCGGTGCTCCGGGGCGAACTGGAACGCGGCTACCGCTCCGCGGTCATCTTCACCTTCGGCGGCGGCAACAACGAGATCCAGCGGGAGATCATCTCCTGGCTCGGTCTGGGGATGCCGCGCGTCCGGCGTTAGCCTGACGGTATGTCACCCGACCCGGGGCTGTTCGGTCCGGCATCCGTCACCTGGCAGATGCACGGCGACCCCATGATGTGGGTCGCCGGCATCCGCGCCCTCTACCTCCAGGCGCTGCACCCGCGCGCCGTCCGCGGCGTCATGGAGAACTCCGACTTCCGCCAGGACGCCTGGGGGCGCCTGCTGCGCACCGCCGACTTCGTCGGCACCACCACCTACGGCACCACCGAGGAGGCCGAACGCGCGGGCGCCCGGGTGCGGAAGATCCACAGCCTGCTGAAGGCGACCGACCCCGAGACCGGTGAGCGCTACGGCGTCGACGACCCCGACCTGCTGCTGTGGGTGCACTGCGCCGAGATCGACTCCTATCTGCACGTGGTGCGCCGTTCCGGCTACCCGATGGGCGACCGCGCCGCCGACCGCTACCTCGCCGAACAGCGCACCAGCGCCCGCCTGGTGGGCCTCGACCCCGACGCCGTGCCCGCGAGCCGCGCGGAGCTGGCCGCCTACTTCGAGCGGGCGCGCCCGCACCTCGCGGCCGGAGCCGACGCCCGCGCGGTGGACGACTTCCTGCTCCGCCCGCCGACGCACCCCCTCCTCGTCCCGGCGCGCGAGGTGCTGTGGCGGCGCGTGGCGCACCTGGCGTACGCATCCCTGCCCCCGTACGCCCACGAGCTGTACGGCAGAAAGGCCCCCGCGCCCGCCACCGTGACCCGCCGGCTGCGCGCCACGGGCACCCTGCTGCGCTCGGTTCCCGCAGGACTGCGCTGGCAACTCCCGCCCAAACACATCGTCCGCGCCATGTCACGGCTCGGTCCCGGCTCCCGTCCCGCACCGTACAAAGTCGGCCCATAAATCGTCATACTGGACGGGCCGGGGGAGGGCGGGGCGACCAGCGACGGGGGCGATCGCGGGCGATGGGGGACAGCAGACTCATCCAGGGCCGGTACCGGCTGCTCGAGCTGATCGGGCGGGGCGGCATGGGCGAGGTGTGGCGCGCGCGGGACGAGTCGCTCGGCCGGCAGGTCGCCGTCAAGTGCCTCAAGCCGCTCGGGCCGCACCGCGACCGCTCCTTCACCCGCATGCTGCGCGAGCGCTTCCGCCGCGAGGCCCGGGTGGCCGCCGCCCTCCAGCACCGCGGGGTGACCGTCGTCCACGACTTCGGCGAGGCCGACGGCGTCCTGTTCCTGGTCATGGAACTCCTGCACGGCCGCAACCTCTGCCAGCTCCTCGAGGACAACGGGCACCACCCGCTGGCCGTGCCCGACGTCGTCGACATCGCCGAGCAGGTCGCCGCGGCCCTCGCCTACACCCACGAGCAGGACATCGTGCACCGCGACCTGAAACCCGCGAACATCATGCGGCTCACCGACGGCACGGTGAAGATCTGCGACTTCGGCATCGCCCGCCTGGGCCATGACATCGGCTTCACCGCCCGGCTCACCGGCACGGGCGTCGCCATGGGCACGCCGCACTACATGTCGCCGGAGCAGATCGGCGGCACCGAGGTCGACCGGCGCAGCGACCTGTACTCGCTGGGCTGCGTCCTGTACGAGATCGCCACCGGGGCGCCGCCGTTCGACCTCGACGACGCGTGGGGCATCCTCATCGGCCACCGCGACACCCCGCCCCGCCCGCCCCGCAGCACGCGTGCCGAACTCCCCGCCTACCTCGAGACGATCATCCTGGACCTGCTGGCCAAGCGCCCCGAGCAACGCCCGGCCGACGCCCGCGAGGTGGGCCGCCGCATCACCCTGGGGCGCACCGCCCCGGCGTACCCGCCGACCGTGGTGACCCCGCATCCGGTGCTCCGCCCGCCCGGGCCGGTCCCCTCCCGCGAGCCGCGCCTGCCGTCCTGGACCCGCTCCATGACAGGCGGCCACAAGGCCGTCGGCGCCGGACCGCGCACCGCCCCGCCGGACGCCGGGGCCGCCCTCACCGGCGAGTGGATCCCCCGGCCCGCCGCGGCCGGCGCCGGCGGACCCCCGCCGCAGCTCCCGCGGGCGTCGTCCGGGCGCACGCTCCCGCCGGCGCCGTCCGCGCGCGTGCTCCCGCCGGCATCGTCCGCGCGCGTGCTCACCGAGCTGGCCGGACGGCACGACGCCGGGCTGGTCCTCGGGCGGCTCGGCCGGTGGGAGGAGGCGGGCGAGCTGCACCGGGCGGTGGCCGCCGAGCGCGCCCGCCTGCTGGGCCCCGACCACCCCGACACGCTCGCCAGCCGCTACCAGGCCGCCTTCGCCCTCAGCCGCCTCGGCCGCGCCGCCGAGGCCCTGCGCGCCTACAAACACGTCGCCGCCGCCCGGACCCGGGCGCTGGGCCCCGACCACCCCGACACCCTCGCCGTCCGTCAGGAAATGGCGTACGTGCTGGGCCAGTTGGCTCGTCACAGCGACGCCCACCAGGTGTACCTGTCGGTGCTCGCCGCCCGCGAACGGGTGCTGGGCGCCGACCACCCGGACACCCTGCGCTGCCGCCACAACCTCGCCGTCAACCTCAGCCGGCTCGGCCGCCTCCGGGACTCCTACCGCACGGCTCTCGACGTGGCCGCCGCCCGCGCCCGCGTGCTCGGCCCCGACCACCCCGACACCCTCGTCACCCGTTACGAGGTCGCCTACGCGCTCGGCCGACTGGGCCGCTGGACGGAGGCCGTGTGGACCTACCGCGAGGTCGCCGCCGCCCGCGCCCGCATCCTGGGCCCGGACCACCCGGACACCCTCGCCGCCCGCCACGAGGCCGGCATCGGCCTCGGCCGCGCCGCCGAGGCGCTGACGCTCTACCGCGCCCTGATCGCCGACCGCGCCCGTGTCCAGGGCCCCGCCCACCCCGAGACCCTGCGCGCCCGCCACGGCCTGGGCGTCAACCTCGGCCGCCTGGGCCGCTGGGAGGAGGCCCTCGCCGAGGCCCGCGACGTGGCCGCCGTCCGCGAGCGGGTGCTGGGCCCCGACCACCCGGACACCCTGGTCAGCCGCCGGGAGGTCGCCGTGGGGCTGGGCTGGCTGGGCCGCTGGGCGGACGCGCTGGGCGAGTACCGCCGGGTGGCCGCGGCCCGCGAACGCGTCCTGGGCGCCGACCACCCCGACACGCTCGCCAGCCGCCACGACGAGGCCCACTGCCTGCAACAGCTCGGCCGGGGCGCGGAGGCGGCCGAGCTGTACCGCAGGGCGGCGGCGCTGCGGCAGCGGGGGGCCGCCCCGGGCCGGTGAGCCCGGGGCGCGCCCTGGCCGATCCGGATCACCGCGTGCTACCAAGGACCATGACCGCACACGAGCAACGCGCCTACGACGTCGTGATCGTCGGCGGCGGACACAACGGCCTGGTCGCCGCCGCCTACCTGGCCCGCGCGGGACGGTCCGTCCTGGTGCTGGAGCGGCTGGCGAGCACCGGCGGCGCGGCGGTCTCCACACGGCCCTTCGCCGGCGTCGACGCCCGGCTGTCGCGCTACTCCTACCTGGTCAGCCTGCTCCCACGGAAGATCGTGCGCGACCTCGGCCTGGACTTCCGGGTCCGCGCCCGCACCGTCTCGTCGTACACCCCCGCCGAGCGCGACGGGCGGCCCACCGGGCTGCTCGTGGGCGGCGGCGAGCAGCGCACCCGGGAGGCCTTCGCCCGGCTCACCGGCTCCGACCGCGAGTACCTGGCCTGGCAGCGCTTCTACGGCATGACCGGCCGCGTCGCCGAACGGGTCTTCCCCACGCTCACCGAGCCGCTCCCCACCCGCGAGGAGCTGCGCCGCCGCGTCGACGACGAGGAGGCCTGGCGGACCCTGTTCGAGGAGCCCGTCGGCGTGGCGATCGAGGACCGCTTCGACGACGACCTGGTCCGCGGCGTCGTCCTCACCGACGCCCTCATCGGCACCTTCGCCGACGCCCACGACCCCTCCCTGAAGCAGAACCGCTGCTTCCTCTACCACGTGATCGGCGGCGGCACCGGCGCCTGGGACGTCCCCGTCGGCGGCATGGGCGCCCTGACCGACGCCCTGGCCGCCGCGGCGCGCGAGGCGGGCGCCGTCCTCGCCACCGGCCACGAGGCGGTCCGCATCGACACGGACGGCCGCACGGCGGAGATCACCCACCGGACCGCCGACGGCGAGGGCGTCACCGCCGCCCGCCACGTCCTCGTGGGCGCCTCCCCGCGGGAACTGGCCGCTCTCACCGGCGACACCCCGCCGGCCCCCGCCGAGGGCGCCCAGCTGAAGGTGAACATGCTGCTGGAGCGGCTGCCGAGACTGCGCGACAGCTCCGTCGACCCGCGCGAGGCGTTCTCCGGCACCTTCCACATCGCCGAGGGCTACGAGCAGCTCGCCGCCGCCCACGCCCAGGCCGCCTCCGGCGTGCTCCCCGCCGCCCCGCCCTCCGAGATCTACTGCCACTCCCTGACCGACCCGACCATCCTCGGCCCGGACCTCGCCGAACGGGGCTGGCAGACCCTCACCCTCTTCGGCCTGCACACCCCGGCGCGGCTGTTCGAACGCGACAACGACGCCGTCCGCGAGGAACTGCTGAGCGCGACGCTCGCCCAGCTCGACGCCCACCTCGCCGAGCCGCTGGCCGACTGCCTGGCCACCGACGCCGACGGCCGTCCCTGCATCGAGGCCAAGACCCCGCTCGACCTGGAGCGCGACCTTCGCCTGCCCGGCGGCAACATCTTCCACCGCGAGCTCTCCTGGCCCTACGCCCACCAGGACACCGGTCGCTGGGGCGTGGAGACCCAGCACGCCAACGTGCTGCTGTGCGGCGCGGGCGCGGTCCGCGGCGGAGGGGTGAGCGGGGTACCGGGGCACAACGCGGCCATGGCGGTGCTGGAGGCGGGAGAGGACTGAGCCCTTCAGCCGATGACGTCCTCGCCGCGCTGAGAGACGGCGACTCCCGCTCTCCACTCCCGGGCCGGGACGGCCCCGCAGGTCCATGTGCGCACGCGCGGGCCCGGGCCGTCCCGGACGCCGCGCAGGAGGCGCCGCCGGGAGGCGGGCCCGAAGCGGCCGATCCGTGCCGGAGGGCCGGGCGGCACCGGCGGCTCCGGCAGTTCCGGCGGTTCCGGAGGTTCCGGCGCTTCCGGGGCAAGAAATCTGACGGAGCATCAGAAAAGGTCTTCCGTCGTCCGGAGGACTGCGGCATCCTGCGCCTCATGCAGACGGAGCTGAGCAACCAACTGGGAGTCGAGCACGCCGTCTTCGGCTTCACGCCGTTCCCCGCCGTCGCCGCGGCCATCAGCCGGGCCGGCGGCTTCGGGGTGCTCGGGGCGGTCCGCTACACGGCCCCCGACGACCTCAAGCGCGACCTCGACTGGATCGAGGCGCACGTCGGCGGCAGGCCCTACGGGCTGGACGTCGTCATGCCCGCGAAGAAGGTCGAGGGCGTCACCGAGGCCGACGTCGAGGCGATGATCCCCGACACGCACCGGCAGTTCGTCGAGGACACCCTCGCCAAGTACGGCGTCCCCGAGTTCCCCGAGGGCGAGGCGTCCGGCTGGCGCATCACGGGCTGGATGGAGCAGGTCGCCCGCACCCAGCTCGACGTCGCCTTCGACTATCCGATCCGGCTGCTCGCCAACGCCCTCGGCTCCCCGCCCGCCGACGTCGTGGCCCGCGCGCACGAGCGGGGCGTGCTGGTCGCCGCGCTCGCGGGCAGCGCCCGGCACGCCCGCAAGCACAAGGCGGCCGGCATCGACGTCGTCGTCGCGCAGGGCTACGAGGCCGGCGGCCACACCGGCGAGATCGCCACCATGGTGCTCACGCCCGAGGTCGTGGACGCCGTCGACCCGCTGCCCGTACTGGCCGCCGGAGGCATCGGCAGCGGACGGCAGGCGGCCGCCGCCCTCGCCCTCGGCGCCCAGGGCGTGTGGCTGGGCTCCGTCTGGCTGACCACCACCGAGGCCGACCTCACCTCGCCCGGACTCACCCGGAAGCTGCTCGCCGCCGGTTCCGGCGACACCGTCCGCTCCCGCGCCCTCACCGGCAAGCCCGCCCGTCAGCTCCGCACCGCCTGGACCGACGCCTGGGACGACCCCGAAGGGCCCGGCGCCCTGCCGATGCCCCTGCAGGGACTGCTCGTCGCCGACGCGGTCTCCCGCATCCAGAGGTACGAGGTCGAGCCGCTGCTGGGCACGCCCGTCGGCCAGATCGTCGGCCGGATGACCAGCGAACGCAGCGTCCAGGCCGTCTTCGACGACCTCACCCGCGGCTTCGAGGAGGCCGTCGACCGCGTCAACCGCATCGCCGGAAGGAGCGGCACATGACGAGCACGCCCAAGAGCAGCCCCGGGAGCACCCCCAAGGGCACGCCCCCCGCCGGTTTCTGGGTCCAGGCCGCCGCCGACCCGGGCCGCACGGTCCTCGTCGCCCCCGACGGCGAGGAGTGGAGCGCCGGACGCCTGCACGCCGCCGCCAACCGGCTCGTCCACGGCCTGCGCGAGGCCGGCCTGGAACGCGGCGACGCCTTCGCCGTCGTGCTGCCCAACGGCGTCGAGTTCCTCACCGCCTACCTGGCCGCCACCCAGGCCGGCTTCTACCTGGTGCCGGTCAACCACCACTTCGTCGGCCCCGAGATCGCCTGGATCGTCGCCGACTCCGGCGCCAAGGTGCTGATCGCCCACGAACGGTACGCGGACCCCGCCCGCCACGCCGCCGACGAGGCGGGACTCGCGGCCACGCACCGGTACGCCGTCGGCGAGGCCGAGGGCTTCCGGCCGTACCGCGAACTCCTCGACGGACGGCCGGAGTCACCGCCCGCCGGCCGCACCATGGGCTGGGTCATGAACTACACCTCCGGCACCACGGGCCGCCCGCGCGGCATCCGCCGCCCGCTGCCCGGCAAGCCCCCCGAGGAGGCCTACCTCGGCGGCTTCCTCGGCATCTTCGGCATCAAGCCGTTCGACGGCAACGTCCACCCGGTCTGCTCGCCGCTCTACCACACCGCCGTGCTCCAGTTCGCCGGCGCGTCCCTGCACATCGGCCACCGCATCGTCCTGATGGACAAGTGGACGCCGGAGGAGATGCTGCGGCTGATCCAGACCCACCGGTGCACCCACACCCACATGGTCCCGACCCAGTTCCACCGCCTGCTCGCGCTCCCGGAGGAGGTCCGGCGCTCCTACGACGTGTCGTCGATGCGGCACGCCATCCACGGCGCCGCGCCCTGCCCCGACCATGTGAAGCGGGCGATGATCGACTGGTGGGGCCCCTGCGTGGAGGAGTACTACGCGGCGAGCGAGGGCGGCGGGGCCTTCGCCACGGCGGCGGACTGGCTGAAGAAGCCCGGCGCCGTCGGCAGGGCCTGGCCCATCAGCGAACTCGCGGTCTTCGACGAGGACGGCAACCGGCTGCCGCCCGGCGAACTCGGCACCGTCTACATGAAGATGACGACCGGCGGCTTCTCGTACCACAAGGACGAGGACAAGACCCGCAGGAGCCGCATCGGCGACTTCTTCACCGTCGGCGACCTCGGCCTCCTCGACGAGGACGGCTACCTGTTCCTGCGCGACCGCAAGATCGACATGATCATCTCGGGCGGGGTCAACATCTACCCGGCCGAGATCGAGTCCGTCCTGCTGTCCCACCCCGCCGTCGCCGACGCGGCCGTCTTCGGCGTCCCGCACGACGACTGGGGCGAGGAGGTCAAGGCGGTCGTGGAAGCGGCCCCCGGACACGCGCCCGGCCCGGACCTCGCCGCCGCGATCCTCGACCACTGCGCCGGGCGGCTGGCCGGCTACAAGCGGCCCAGGAGCGTCGACTTCGTCCCCGAGATGCCGCGCGACCCCAACGGCAAGCTGTACAAGCGGCGGCTGCGGGAGCCGTACTGGAAGGGACGCACCCGCCAGGTGTGACACGCGGCGCCGTCCGCCGCGGCCACGGTCGCGTGTCTTGACCGCGTCCCGCGGCGGCCTGAGGATCATGTGCCATGACTCAGGGACACGGCAGCACGGTCGACGGAGTGCTGCGGCGCAGCGCCCGGCGCACGCCCGCGCGCATCGCGATCGAGTACGGCGAGCGCACCTGGACGTACGGCGAACTCGACGACGCCGTCTCCCACGCGGCGACCGTCCTGCTCGGCGAGGGACTCACCCCCGGCGACCGGGTCGCCGCCTACGGCCACAACTCCGACGCCTACCTCATCGGCTTCCTGGCCTGCGCCCGGGCGGGCCTGGTGCACGTGCCGGTCAACCACAACCTCACCGGCGACGACCTCGCGTACCTCCTCGGCCAGTCCGGCAGCTCCCTGGTCCTCACCGATCCCGGGCTCGCGGCGCGGCTCGGCGGCGACGTCCGCACGCTGCCCCTGCGCGACTCCGACGACTCCCTGCTGACCCGGCTGGCCACGGCCGGCGCCCACGACGGTCCCGAACCGCGCAGCGAGGACCTGGTGCAGCTGCTGTACACCTCGGGGACGACCGCCCTGCCCAAGGGCGCGATGATGACCCACCGCGCCCTGGTGCACGAGTACCTGAGCGCGATCACCGCCCTCGACCTGAGCGCCGGGGACCGTCCCGCGCACGCGCTCCCGCTCTACCACTCGGCGCAGATGCACGTCTTCCTGCTGCCCTACCTCGCGGTCGGCGCCACCAGCACCGTCCTCGACGCGCCCGACGGCGACCGGCTGTTCGACCTGATCGAGGCGGGCCGCGTGGACAGCCTGTTCGCCCCGCCCACCGTGTGGATCGGGCTGTCCAACCGCCCCGACTTCGCCACCCGCGACCTCAGCGGCCTGCGCAAGGCGTACTACGGCGCCTCGATCATGCCGGTGCCGGTCCTGGAGCGGCTCCGGGAGCGGCTGCCGGGCCTGGCCTTCTACAACTGCTTCGGGCAGAGCGAGATCGGCCCGCTGGCCACCGTGCTCGCCCCCGACGAGCACAAGGGCCGCATGGACTCCTGCGGCCGGCCCGTGCTGTTCGTCGACGCCCGCGTGGTCGACGAGGACGGCAAGGACGTCCCCGACGGCACGCCAGGGGAGATCGTCTACCGCTCCCCGCAGCTGTGCGAGGGCTACTGGGACAAGCCCGAGGAGACGGCCGCCGCCTTCCGCGACGGCTGGTTCCACTCCGGGGACCTGGCGGTCCGCGACGCGCACGGCTACTACACGATCGTCGACCGGGTGAAGGACGTCATCAACTCCGGCGGGGTGCTGGTCGCCTCACGGCAGGTCGAGGACGCCCTGTACACGCACCCGGCGGTCGCCGAGGTGGCCGTGGTCGGCCTCCCCGACGACACGTGGATCGAGGCGGTCACCGCGTTCGTCGTGCCGCGCGCCGAGGCCACCGAGGACGAACTGATCGCCCACACCCGGGAGAAACTCGCCCACTTCAAGGCGCCCAAGCGGGTGCTGTTCGTGGAGGAGCTGCCCCGCAACGCCAGCGGCAAGATCCTCAAGCGCGAACTGCGGGACCGCTTCGCCGGTTAGCGCCCCGGAGGGGCGCGGGGAACTGCGCGACCGGCCACCACGGCGCGGCAGGCGGCGGACGGCAGGCGGCGGACGGCCGCCTGCAGACGACCGACGGCGGTTCGTGGCCCCCGAAGCGGAGCGCTACCGCGGCCGCAGGTCCACGATCCGCCGGATCTTGCCCACCGACCGCTCCAGCGACTCCGGTTCGACGATCTCCACGGCGACCGACACCCCGATGCCGTCCTTCACGGCCGCCGCGATGGCCCCGGCCGCGGCCTCCCGGGACTCCGGGCCCGCCTCGGGCCGGGCCTCCGCCCGTACCGTCAGGGCGTCCAGGCGGCCCTCGCGGGTCAGCCGCAGCTGGAAGTGGGGCGCGACGCCGGGCGTGCGCAGCACGATCTCCTCGATCTGCGTGGGGAACAGGTTCACCCCACGCAGGATCACCATGTCGTCGCTGCGCCCGGTGACCTTCTCCATCCGCCGGAACACCCGGGCGGTGCCGGGCAGCAGGCGCGTCAGGTCCCTCGTCCGGTAGCGGACGACCGGCATCGCCTCCTTGGTGAGCGAGGTGAAGACCAGCTCGCCCTCCTCGCCGTCCTCGAGCACCTCCCCGGTGATCGGGTCGACGATCTCCGGATAGAAGTGGTCCTCCCAGATGTGCAGGCCGTCCTTGGTCTCCAGGCACTCCTGCGCCACGCCCGGCCCCATGACCTCCGACAGCCCGTATATGTCGACGGCGTCGATCGCGAACCGCTCCTCGATCTCCTGGCGCATCCGCTCCGTCCACGGCTCCGCGCCGAAGATCCCCACCCGCAGGGAGGTGGTCCGCGGATCGACGCCCTGCCGCTCGAACTCGTCCAGGATGGTCAGCATGTACGAGGGCGTCACCATGATGATCTGCGGTTCGAGGTCCCGGATCAGCTGCACCTGACGGGCTGTCATGCCGCCGGACGCGGGGATGACCGTACAGCCCAGCCGCTCGGCGCCGTAGTGGGCGCCGAGACCGCCGGTGAACAGCCCGTACCCGTAGGCCACGTGCACCTTGTCGCCGGGCCGCCCGCCGGCCGCCCTGATGGAGCGGGCCACCATGTCCGACCACAGGGACAGGTCGCCGTCGGTGTACCCGACGACCGTGGGGCGTCCGGTGGTGCCGCTGGAGGCGTGGATGCGGCGGATGCGGTCCTGGGGGACGGCGAACATCCCGTACGGGTAGTTCTCGCGCAGGTCGGCCTTGGTGGTGAACGGGAAGCGGGACAGGTCGGCGAGCGAGCGGCAGTCGTCCGGATGGACGCCGGCCTTCTCGAAGGAGTTCCGGTAGAACGGCACGTGGTCGTACGCGTGCCGGAGCGAGGCCCGCAGCCGCTGGAGTTGCAGCGCGCGCAGCGCCTGAGCGTCGAGCCGTTCTCCCGCGTCCAGCGGCTCCGTCGCGTCCACCATGGGGAATTCTCCCTCGCCAACCGCACCATTCCGGACGACCGATCATTCGGTCGCGCTGTCCGGGATCAGTAATCCAGGACGCCGTGGCCCAGGGCAAGAGGTGCGGCACGACTTTCTGGACGCGCCCGGCCCGCCCGCGCGGGGCGTCCCGCGCGGGCCGCCGAAAAGTCGGCGAAGGCGTTCACAAAGACGCGACCCAGATCAGGTCACAGATCCTGATCTGGTGTTCCTCCGGATAGATGCTGTAGTTGAAGAAGACGGGGTCGTTGGGGACGGGGAGGCTGTACCAGGTGACTCCGCGAATGGTCATGGGCAGGCCCGGAGGCGGGTTGGCGGATTCCACCGCGCTGCCGACCTCCAGCGCCAGGGCCCGGAGAAAGCGGACGATGTTGTCGTGGAGGTCGACGTAGCCCGCGTCACGCATCTGGCTGAGCACCTTGGAGGCGGTCACCTGGGTGACCGCGGTCCAGCCTTTCGAAACCGGGCGCATCAGTCCTCCGCCTCAGGGAGTTCGACGAGCCCTACCGCGGCGACGGTGTCGTCGAGGCGCTGGTCCCGTTCGGGCACCGCCTCGAACATGGCCTCGAGCCACCATGTGGTCATCACCGCATCCAGTGCGTCGCCTTGTCCGGCGCGCCTGACGGCGGCGTGGAACTCTTCGCGCCGCACGGCGGGCAGGGCGTCATTGATGGCGGAGACGGTGCGGGGAATCGCCTGTACACGGGGGTCACCGTGTGATCCAGCATTCACTCGGATTTCGCATCCTTACAGCTCGAATGATCCAGCGGCCACGCTACGCGCGCGACGCGCGTCGGCGGACCGAAACGGCTCATCTTGCTCTCCGTTCCGTTCTGGCCAAAGCTTGTGTGCGCCCGCCGTCCGGACGCACGCGGCTCACCCCTGGTGCGGTCCGTATGCGGTCAGGAATCGGTCGCGGAAGGTGTCCATGCCCCACTCCGGGGCGTCGCGGGCCGGCCGGAGTCCGTCCGTCCAGCCCCAGTCGGAGATGCGGTCCAGGACCTTCCGGTCGCGGGCGACCAGGGTGACCGGCACGTCCTTGCTGGTGTTGCCCGCGGTCACCGTCGGGACGGGCTGGTGGTCGCCGAGGAAGACGAGGACAGTGTCGTCGTCGCCGTAGCGCTGGACCCACTCCGTCAGGCTGTGCAGCGAGTACTCGATGGCGTTCTTGTACTCGGTGCGCACGCTCTCCGGGTTCTTCCAGACCTCCTTGGGATCCTTGCCCTCCTTCTTGATGCGGTGGAAGACCGAGCCGTCGCCGAGGTCGTTCCAGTCGATCATGTGGGCGATCGGGGCCCACGGGTTGTGGCTGGAGGCCAGGATGATCTCCGCCATGATCGGGCCCCGGTCCTTCTTCCCGTGCTCCAGACGCTGGAAGGCCTCCAGGCTGAACTGGTCCGGCACGGGCGTCCAGCTGAAGTACGGGCCGTGGTAGCCGAGGTGCTCGGAGTCGTAGATGTGGTCGAGCCCGAAGAACTTCCCCTCCGGCCACGCCCTGCGCACCCCCGGCACGATGCCGACCGTGCGCCAGGCGCCGGTCTTGCGGAAGTAACTGGTCAGCGTCGCGCGGTCGCTGGTCGTCAGGCTGCGGTAACGCTGCTGGTTCTTGATCCACAGACCGGACAGGAACGTCGAGTGGGCGAGCCAGCTGCCGGCGCCCGACACCGGTGACCTCAGCCAGGCGCTGCGCGAGGCGAACCCGGCCGCCTTCAGGTCGGCGCTGCCCCGGTCGAGGACCGCGTCGACGTCCGGCGCCATCGCCGGGTCCTCGATCGCCGTACGGCCGTAGCTCTCGATGAAGGTGAACAGGACGTCCTTGCCCCGCAGTCCGGTCAGCAGCTGGTCGGGCGGGGTGTCGGCGAAGGCGTCGGCGGCGGCCTGCTTCTCGAAGACCCGCGCGTCCGCGAGCCCCGCCCGCACCTGCTCGACGCGGTTGCCGACCAGATCGGCGTCGATCTTCGAGGCGACCGGCACGCCCGTGAACTGCACGCCGAGGGTGACGCAGGTGATCCACGCCGTGCCCAGGACCAGTGTGGTCCGGGCGGCCGCCGGGCGGTGACGGACCATCAGGTCGGTCAGCCGTACGACGGCGAGCGTCGTCAGCGCCAGCACGGCGGCGACGAGGACGATCACCGCGACGACCGCCAGCACCTCGCCGGTCCCGCCGAACGACTCCTTCACCCATTCGGCGGCGTCGTCGAGCAGGATCCAGTCGAGGACCAGGTCGAAGGGGCGCGACAGCACGGAGTAGAACCCCATGTCGATGAACTTCACCACCGTGACCAGGCCGAGCAGCACCCCCGAGACGACCGCCGCGGCACGCCGGAACCGCGGCGGCAGCGCCAGCAGCAGACCGGCCAGGAGGACGCCCTCGGCGGGGATGCGCAGGAACGCCTCGACGGTGAGGCGGTCGAGCCGGTTCGGCACGAGGAGCGCGGACAGCACCAGCACGGCGGCCAGGACGGTGATCCCGACGGTCACGCCGCGCGCGGTACGGGGGTACCTGCGCCGCCACCCGAACAGCCCGGCGCGGTCACCGGCGACGGAACGGGGACCGGCTGCCTCGGCGGCCGCTCCGGCCCCGGCGGCCGGCTCGGTCTCGGTGACCGTGTCGGCTTCGGCGGCCGGGTCGGTCTCGGTGACCGTGTCTGCGGCGGCCGGGTCCGCCTCGGGTGCGACGGCCTCGGGCGGTACGTCCTTGTCGGCGGGCGCCGTGTCGGCGGCGGGCTCGGCCGCCCGCGCCCCGGTTTCCGCGTCCGCGTCCGTGCCGGCGCCGGTTTCCGCGTCCGCCTCCGTGCCGCCCGCCGGTGTCCCGGGATCCGGGGCGGCGTCGGTGTCGGAGCCGGAGTCGGCGTGCGGGAGCTGACGAGGGGGCGTGAGGTGCGACACCCGTTGGTCCTTCCGTGCTGGAGCCCGAGAACTGCGCGGCGAACCGGGCCCGCAGGGCCGGGCCGCCGCCAACCTCCGTACGGCCCCGCGCAACCCGCCGTTCAAACACCCGGGTCAACCGCGCGCAAAGAGTACGCCCGTCCCGGCCTCCGGCCTGCCCCGCCGCGGCGCCCGTGGCCGGCCTACCGGTCCGCCGCCACCGCCACCTCCCGGGCCCACCGGTAGTCCGCCTTGCCGCTGGGCGACCGCCGTATCGCCTCCGTGATCACCAACTGGCGCGGGATCTTGTACCCGGCGAGGTGGGAGCGGCAGTGCGTCTGGATGTCCTCCAGGGACGGCCGCCGCGCCCCCGCCCGCAACTGGACGACGGCTGCCACGTGGCTGCCCCACTGCGCGTCCGGCACCCCGGCCACCAGCGCGTCGTAGACGTCCGGATGCGACTTGAGCGCCTCCTCCACCTCCTCCGGGTACACCTTCTCCCCGCCGGTGTTGATGCACGGCGAGCCCCGCCCGAGGACGGTGACGACGCCCTCCTCGTCGACGGTGGCCATGTCGCCGAGCAGCACCCACCGCCTGCCGTCCTTCTCGAAGAACGTCTCGGCGGTTTTCCGCGGGTCGTTGTAGTAGCCGAGCGGTACGTGGCCGCACTGGGCGACGCGGCCCACCTGCCCGACGGCGACCGGTTCGCGGGTCGCCGGATCGACCACCTGGGTACGGGAGTTGACGCGGACCCTGAAGCCGCGGCCCGGGCCGGAGTCGTCGGTCGCCGTGCCGTTGAAGCCGGACTCCGAGGAGCCGAAGTTGTTCAGCAGCACGGCGTTCGGCACCAGCGCGCGGAACTGCCGCCGCACGGTGTCCGACAGGACCGCCCCGGACGACGACACGCTGAACAGCGACGAGCAGTCCGTGCCCTTCAGGGGCCCCTCCAGTGCGTCGATCAGCGGCCGCAGCATCGCGTCGCCCACCAGCGACACGCTGGTGACCTTCTCCCGCTCGATCGTCCGCAGCACCTCCTCGGGCACGAACTTGCGGTGGATCACGACCCGTTGCCCGAAGTTGAAGCCGATGAAGGAGGTGAGGGTGGACGTGCCGTGCATCAGCGGGGGCGCCGGGAAGAAGGTGATGCCGCTGCCGCCGGCCGCGACCCGTTCGGCCAGCTCCTCCGGCCTCGCCACCGGCTCACCGGTCGGCGCGCCCCCGCCGAGGCCCGCGAAGAACAGATCCTCCTGACGCCACATCACCCCCTTGGGCATACCGGTGGTGCCGCCGGTGTAGATGATGAACTGGTCGTCGCCGGAGCGCGGCGGAAAGCCCCGGCCCGACGATCCGGCCGCCTCGGCGCCGGTGAACGGCACCGCGTCCACCTCCTCGGCCGCCGGGGTGCCCACCCGCACCAGGTGCCGCAGCCCGCCCGTCCGCGGCCGGACCGCGGCCACCCGGTGCTCGAACTCGGCGTCGAAGACCAGCGCCGTCAGATCCGCGTCCCGGTAGAGGTACGCCAACTCCTCCTCGACGTAGCGGTAGTTGACGTTGACCGGTACGACGCGCGCCTTGAGGCAGCCCAGCACCGTCTGCAGGTACTCCACCCCGTTGTACAGGTGCAGCCCGAGGTGCTCGCCGGGACGTATCCCGCTGTCGATCAGATGGTGGCCGACCCGGTTGGCCGCCGCGTCCAGCTCCGCGTAGGTCAGCCGGCGCTCGGCGCCCGTGCCGGGGTGGTCGACGTACACGAGCGCCTCGCGGTCGGGGACCGCGTCGACGACCGACTCGAACAGGTCGGCAAGGTTGAACTCCACCGCTCCTCCTGACCCCGGCAGGCATGACGAAGAAAGGCGCGTCCATCGCTTCGCCGGTCATCAGAGCAAAGGGCGGAGCAACTGTGAAGGGCTCCCGCAGCAGAAATCTGACTGCGTGTCAGAAAACTCTTGTACTGGCCGCCCGACTCCTGCAACCTGTTCTCGTTCCGCAGACGGGAGGACGGCAATGGGCGGCACCGAACACCTCACCGTGCGGCGCGAAGGCGCCACACTGGTGCTCACGCTCAACAGGCCCGAGGCGAGGAACGCGCTCTCGCTGCCCCTGCTCGTCGGCCTGTACGACGGCTGGGTGGAGGCGGACGAGGACGACACGGTCCGCTCGATCGTGCTCACCGGCGCCGGCGGCACCTTCTGCGCCGGCATGGACCTCAAGGCGCTGGCCGGCCAGGGCATGACGGGCGAGCACCACCGCGAGCGCCTCAAGGCCGACCCCGACCTGCACTGGAAGGCGATGCTGCGCCACCATCGCCCCCGCAAACCGGTGATCGCCGCCGTCGAGGGGTACTGCGTGGCGGGCGGCACCGAGATCCTCCAGGGCACCGACATCCGGGTCGCGGGCGAGTCGGCGACGTTCGGCCTGTTCGAGGTCCGCCGCGGACTGTTCCCGATCGGCGGCTCCACGGTCCGCCTGCAGCGCCAGATCCCGCGCACCCACGCCCTGGAGATGCTGCTCACCGGCCGCCCCTACACCGCCCGCGAGGCCGCCGCCATCGGCCTGATCGGGCATGTCGTCCCCGACGGCGCCGCCCTCGACAAGGCGCTGGAGATCGCCGAGCAGATCAACGCCTGCGCCCCGCTGGCCGTCGAGGCGGTCAAGGCGTCGGTGTACGAGACCGCGGACATGACCGAGACCGACGGCCTCGCGGCCGAACTCGCCTGCGGCTGGCCGGTCTTCGACACCGCCGACGCCAAGGAGGGCGCCCGCGCCTTCGCGGAGAAGCGGCCTCCCGTCTACAAACGCGCCTGACGACCGGCGACCCCGCGCGCGCCGACGGGCGACGCCCGTCCCCTCGCGCGCCCGGTCCGCGCCGTCCCCCGCGCGCCCGACCCGTTGAAGGAGACCGGGCATGCCCGAAGTCCTCAAGGCCCCCCTCACCCTCGAATTCCCCTTCACCCGCTCCCTCGGCCCGGTCCAGAGCGCCTTCCTCACCGGACTGCGCGAACGCGTCGTCCTCGGCGTCCGCACCGGCGACGGCCGCACCCTCGTCCCGCCCGTCGAGTACGACCCCGTCACCGCCGAGGAGATCCGCGACCTGGTCGAGGTCGCCCCCACCGGCACGGTCACCACCTGGGCCTGGAACCACCGGCCCCGCCGCGGACAGCCCCTGGACACCCCCTTCGCCTGGGTCCTGGTCCGCCTGGACGGCGCCGACACCGCCCTCCTGCACGCCCTCGACGCCCCCGGCCCCGACGCCGTACGCACCGGCATGCGCGTCCGCGTCCGCTGGGCCCGGGAGCGCTCCGGCGCCATCACCGACATCGCCTGCTTCGAGCCGTACGACGGCACGGCGGCACCGCCCGGCGGCCACACCGGCGAGTTCGCCGACCCGGTCACCGGCATCGTGGCCCCCGCCCGCCTCGACTACACCTACTCGCCCGGCCGCGCCCAGACCGCCTACATCACCGCGCTGGCCGGACGGCGGACCGTCGGCGAGCGCTGCCCGTCCTGCCGCAAGGTGTACGTCCCGCCCAGGGGCGCCTGCCCCACCTGCGGCGTCGCCACGGCGGAACAGGTGGAGGTCGGCCCGCGCGGCACCGTCACCACCTTCTGCATCGTCAACATCAAGGCGAAGAACCTCGACATCGAGGTGCCCTACGTCTACGGGCACATCGCCCTCGACGGCGCCGACCTCGCGCTGCACGGCCGCATCGGCGGCATCCCGTACGACCAGGTGCGGATGGGGCTGCGGGTGGAACCGGTGTGGACCGACGGGGCCCGCTACCCCGACCACTACCGGCCCACCGGTGAGCCCGACGCGGACTACGAGACGTACAAGGAGCTGCTGTGACGCGGGACATCGCGGTCGTCGCCTTCGCGCAGACCGGCCACCGCCGCACCACCGACGACCTCTCCGAGGTCGAGATGCTCATGCCGGTGCTGCACGACGTCCTCGGACAGACCGGCCTCAAGACCGCCGACATCGGCTTCACCTGCTCCGGCTCCAGCGACTACCTCGCCGGCCGCGCCTTCTCCTTCACCCTCGCCCTCGACGGCGTCGGCGCCTGGCCGCCGATCTCCGAGTCGCACGTCGAGACGGACGGCGCCTGGGCCCTGTACGAGGCCTGGACGAAACTGCTCACCGGCGACGCCGACACCGCCCTCGTCTACTCCTACGGCAAGTCCTCGCCCGGCCCGCTGCGCGACGTCCTGACCCGGCAGCTCGACCCCTACTACGTGGCCCCCCTCTGGCCCGACTCCGTCGCCCTGGCCGCCCTCCAGGCACAGGCGCTCATCGACGCCGGACACACCGACGAGCCCGCGCTCGCCGCCGTCGCCGCCCGCAGCCGGGCGGACGCGGCCGCCAACCCGCACGCCCAGCTGCGCGGCCCGGTGCCGCAGGGGGACCACCTCGTACGTCCGCTGCGCACCGGCGACTGCCCGCCCATCGGCGACGGCGCGGCCGCGGTGATCCTCGCCGCGGGGGAGCGGGCCCGGGAACTGTGCCCGCGGCCGGCCTGGATCCGCGGCATCGACCACCGCGTCGAGGCGCACGCCCTCGGCGTGCGCGACCTGACCGACTCGCCCTCCACCCGGCTGGCGGCCGAGCACGCCGGCGCCTTCGAACGGCCCGTCGACACCGCCGAACTGCACGCGCCGTTCACCTCCCAGGAGGTCGTCCTGCGCAAGGCGCTGCGGCTCGGCGACGGCGTACGCGTCAACCCGTCCGGGGGCGCCCTCGCGGCCAACCCGGTCATGGCCGCCGGGCTGATCCGCATCGGCGAGGCCGCAGCCGCCGTCCACCGCGGCGAGTCCGACCGGGCCCTGGCCCACGCCACGTCCGGACCCTGTCTGCAGCAGAACCTGGTCGCCGTACTCGAAGGGGAGCCCCGATGAGCAAGGAGCCCGTGGCCGTCGTGGGCGTCGGCCAGACCCGGCACGCGGCGGCGCGCCGCGACGTGTCGATCGCCGGACTGGTCCGGGAGGCGGCCCGGCGGGCCCTGGACGACGCCGAGCTGGCCTGGGCCGACGTCGACGCCGTCGTCATCGGCAAGGCGCCCGACTTCTTCGAGGGCGTGATGATGCCCGAGCTGTACCTCGCCGACGCCCTCGGCGCGGTCGGCAAGCCGATCATGCGGGTGCACACCGCGGGCTCGGTCGGCGGCTCCACCGCCCTCGTCGCCGCGGGCCTCGTCGCCGCCCGGGTCCACCGCACCGTGCTGACCCTGGCCTTCGAAAAACAGTCCGAGTCGAACGCCATGTGGGGCCTGTCGCTGCCCATCCCGTTCCAGCAGCCCCTGCTGGCGGGCGCGGGCGGCTTCTTCGCCCCGCACGTGCGCGCGTACATCCGGCGCAGCGGCGCCCCCGACACGGTCGGCTCGCTGGTGGCGTACAAGGACCGGCGCAACGCGCTGAAGAACCCCTACGCGCACCTGCACGAACACGACATCACCCTGGAGAAGGTCCAGGCGTCGCCCATGCTGTGGGACCCCATCCGCTACTCCGAGACCTGCCCGTCCTCCGACGGCGCCTGCGCGATGGTGCTCACCGACCGTGCGGGAGCGGCCCGCGCGCCGCGCCCCGCCGCCTGGGTGCACGGCGGCGCGATGCGCAGCGAGCCCACCCTCTTCGCCGGCAAGGACGCCGTGTCGCCGCGGGCCGGCCGGGACTGCGCCGCCGACGTCTACCGGCAGGCCGGCGTCGCCGACCCGCGCCGGGACATCGACGCCGTCGAGATGTACGTGCCGTTCTCCTGGTACGAGCCCATGTGGCTGGAGAACCTCGGCTTCGCCGACGAGGGCGAGGGCTGGAAACTCACCGAGTCGGGGGTGACCGAACTGGACGGCGACCTGCCGGTCAACATGTCGGGCGGCGTGCTCTCCAGCAATCCCATCGGCGCCTCCGGCATGATCCGCTTCGCGGAGGCGGCCCTCCAGGTGCGCGGACAGGCCGGGGAACACCAGGTGCCGGGGGCCAGGCGGGCACTCGGGCACGCCTACGGCGGCGGGTCGCAGTTCTTCTCGATGTGGCTGGTCGGCTCCGAGCCGCCCGACTCCTGACGGGCCGGGCGAAGCACCCCCTCGCATGGCCTGTCGGTGGCCGGAGCCGATCGCTAGGCTGGCCGCGGACGACGCACATCGGGAGGAGCACGGACGTGGCCGAGAGCACCATCCAGCAGCAGTCGCCGCTGGCGGGCTGGGACAAGCCGGAGCTTGACCTCAGCAACGCCGAGTGGCACTCGAGCAGCCGTGGCCTGGGAGATGTCCAGATCGCCTTCGTCGAGGGATTCATCGCGATGCGCAACAGCGGCCGCCCGGAGAGCCCTTCCTTGATCTTCACCCCCGCGGAGTGGGGCGCCTTCGTGTCGGGCGCGAGGGAGGGTGAGTTCGACCTCACGTGAACCGGGGGACGGTGTTCCGCCCTTATTTCCGGACACGCGACCTTCAGTACTCTCCCGGGGCCGTGCCTGAGCGAGGCTGGTTCCGGGAGGAAGGCCGCAACCCGGAGACGAGGAACTCATGAACACCCTGCCGGTCATCGCGGCGGTCGACGGTTCCGACGACAGCCTGCGCGCCCTGGACTGGGCCCTGGACGCCGCCCGCAGGCGTGGGGCGCCGCTGCGGGTGGCCCATGTGCGGCAGTACGCCGCCTGGGCCCAGCCCGACCTCCTGGCCGCCGGTCCGCCGGACGCGGAGCAGGATCCCGTGCTCGACCAGGTCCGCACCCGCCTGGCGGGACGGACCGGCGGGCCGGACGTCGAGTACGTCGGGCTCGACGGTCCCACCGGCGTCCTGCTGCCCGGACTGGGCTCCGGCGCGCAACTGCTGGTGCTCGGTTCCCGGGGCCGCGGCGGCTTCGCCGGCCTGCTGCTCGGCTCCAACGGCATGGCAGCCGCCCGCGACGCCGAGTGCCCCGTCGTCGTGGTGCCCCGGCCCGGACGCGTGGTGCACGGCGACGGCCCGCCCGAGCCGGGCCCCCGGGTCGTCGTCGGCCTCCAGGTCGACGGCCCCGACGAGGCCACCCTCGCCTTCGCCTTCACCGAGGCCGCCCTGCGCGGCGCCGTGCTCCAGGTGATCGCCGCCTACGCCTGGCCGGTGCAGACCCTGGTGGCCCCCGGTGAGCTGCTGCCCCCGGTGGTCGGCCAGGAAGCGGTCGAGGCCGAGACCCGCAGCCTCGCCGAGGGCTTCCTCGCCCCGCACCGCACCCGGCACCCCGACGTCCGCGCCGTGCCCCATGTGCCGGCCGGGGACGCGGCCGGCCATCTGGTCGCCGCCTCCAGGGACGCCGACCTCGTCGTCGTGGGCCGCCACCGGCGCCGCCTGCTCGCCCCCGCCCGCATGATGGGCTCGGTCACCCAGGCCGTCCTGCTGCACGCGGCGAGCCCGGTCGCGGTGGTGCCCCCGGCGCCCCCGGAGGAGTGAGACGGGGCCCTCGCCGGTACCGCGGCGGAACGTCCCGGTCCCACTTAGTCAGTAACGGTCGCGGCGGGACGCCGGGCACCCGCGAGGCGTACGCTGAGGTGCCTGTGGATCACGGTACGCGCCCGCTCCCCGCGCTGGCGCACCACCGTGACAGGGGGTACATCATGGTGCGGCACGCTGCGCGGAACAGCAGGACCCTGTTCGAACGGGACAGCGAACTCGCTGCCGTCGACGAGGCGTTGGGCGAACTCGCCGGCCTGCGCCCGGACGGCGCCGAGCCCGTCGGCCGGCCCGTCGGCGGCCTGCTCGCCTTCGCCGGACGCGCCGGCCTCGGCAAGACGACCCTCCTCGCCGAGATCCGCCGCCGCGCCGCCGCGAAGGGCTGCACCGTGCTCTCCGCCCGCGGCGGCGACCAGGAGCAGCGCGTCGCCTTCCACGTCGCCCGCCAGCTCCTGCAACCGCAGCTCGCCGGGGCGTCGGAATCCGAACTGCGTGCCTCGCTGGGCAGTTGGTACGACATCGTCGGCCCCGCACTCGGCCTGTGCGCCCCCACCGACGGCGCCCCGCCCGACCAGCAGGGCCTGCGCGACGGCCTCGACTGGGTGCTCACCCACCTCGCGGTGCAGCGCGCCCCCATGGCCGTCGTCCTCGACGACGCCCACTGGGCCGACCCGGAGTCCCTGCGCTGGCTCGCCGGGTTCGCGCCGCGCGCCGAGCAACTGCCGCTGCTGCTCGTCGTCGCCTACCGGCCCGACGAACTCCCCGACCACGCCGAGTCGTTCCGCGGCCTGCCGGGACGCGCGGGCGGCCGGCCCATCGGCCTGGAGCCGCTCAGCGCCGCCGCCGTCGCCCGCCTCGTCCGGGAGACGCTCGGCGCGCACGCCGACGACGCGTTCTGCCGCGAGTGCTGGGCCGTCACCGGCGGCAGCCCGTTCGAGACCGTAGAACTCGTCGCCAAGGTCCGCGACCGCGGCCTCAGCCCGACCGGGACCGGCGCCCACCTGCTGCGCGACCTCGCCGCCGCCGTCAAGGGCAGCGGTCTCGTCGACCGCCTCGACCGCCTCGGCTCCTCCACCGTCCGCTTCGCCTGGGCCTGCGCCGTCCTCGGCACCGAGATACGCCCCCGGCTGGCCGCCGCCGTCGCCGGACTCGGGCACGAGGAGGCCGCCGACGCCGCCGACGCGCTGCGCGGCGCCCGCATACTCACCGGCGTCGAGACCCTCGAGTTCGTCCACCCGCTGATCGCCACCGCCGTCTACCGGGCCATCCCGCCCGGCGTCCGCGTCGCCCTGCACGGCCAGGCCGCCTGGTGCGTCATCGACGACGGGCAGGGCCCCTCCGCCGCCGCCCGCCACCTCCTGGAGACCCACCCCGAGGGCGACCCCTGGGTCGTGCGGCAACTGCGCGCCGCCGCCGTCGAGACGCTCCGCGCCGGCGCCCCCGACGCCGCCCGCAGCTACCTGGCCCGAGCCCTGAGCGAACCCCCGCCCCCCGGGGAGCGGGCCGCCGTGCTGTACGAACTGGGCAGCGCCTCTCTGCTCACCGAGCCGGCCACCACCGTCAACCACCTGCGGGCCGCCCTCGAACAGCCCATCGCCGACGCCCGCCTGCGGCAGAACATCGTCTACCGGCTCTCCCAGGTCCTCGCCCACAGCGACCGCCTCGCCGAGGCGTCCGAGACCCTCGCCCGCGAGATCCGCACCACCGGCGACGCCCGGGTCAGACTCCGCATGGTCGCCGAGCAGTTCATGTGGGACGCCTTCCGCGCCGACGAACCCGACCACCCCTCCCGCTCCCGCCGGCTCGCCCGGCTCGCCGACCGCCTGCACGGCCGCGACCTCACCGAGCGCTACATCATCGGCCTGCGCGCCTGGGACGCGATCCTGCGCGGGGAGCGCGCCCAGACCGCCGTGCACCACGCCGAACGCGCCCTCGCCGGCGGACTCTGCTGGGCCGAGCCCGACCGCGGCTTCGAGGTGCCCGTCCTGGTCGCCCTGGCCTTCATGTACGCCGACCGCCCCGGCCGCACCGAGGAACTCTTCGAGACCGGCATCGCCGACTACGAACGCCGCGGCTGGCGCGGCGGCCACATGTCCTTCGCCTACACGCTGCTCGCCTACGTCCGCTACCGGCGCGGCCGGCTCGCCGAGGCCGAGGACTTCGTGCGCGACGGGCTCCGGCTCGCCGAACGCGTCGGCCCCGGCACCCCCGCCCACTGGTACGCCGTCGGCATCCTCGTCGAGGTGCTCCTCGCCCGCGGCCGCGTCGACGAGGCCGCGCGCACCGCCGACGACTACGGCTTCGCCAAGCCCTTCCCGTCCGCGGTGGTCTTCCCCGACGTCCAGACCGTCTACGGCGAACTGCTGCTCGCCCGCGGCCGGAGCGAGGAGGCCGCCGCCGAACTGGCCGCCGCCGGCCGCCGCCTGGACCCGCGCGGCATCCGCAACCCCGCCTGGTGCCCCTGGCAGCTCCACCTCGCCCGCGCCGAGAGCCACCACGACCCCGAGCGCGCGGTCGCCACCGCCCTGGAAGCGCTCGCCCGCGCCCGCCAGTTCGGCACCCCGTCCGCCGTCGGACAGGCCCTGCGCACCGCCGCCGAGGTGTCCCCGGGCGCGATGCGCGTGAAGTACCTGGAGGAGTCCGTCGCCCACCTGGAGCGCTCCCCGGCCGCCTACGAACTGGCCCGCGCGCTCGTCGCCCTCGGCACCGAACTGCGCCGCGCCGGCCGCCCCGCGGACGCCGCCGAGCACCTCTGCCGCGGGCTCGACACCGCCCTGCAGTGCGGCGCCGACGGTCTCGCCGAGGCGGCCCGCGCCGAACTCGCCGCGGCCGGGCTGCGCCCGCGCGGGCCGCACGCGACCGGTACGGACACCGTCTACACCCTCACCGCCCGCGAACGCGCCGCCGCCGACCTCGCGGCCCGGGGCCGCACCGAGCCGGAGATCGCGCGGGAACTGGGCGTCGCGGAGGCGGAGGTGGTCCGCCTGCTGTCCGCGGTCTACCGGAAGATCGGCACCGAAAGCACGGGCCTGGCAGCAGCCCTCCAACCGACCTGACACCGACGCTCCGACACCATCCGGCGTGACATCCGGCGGTCCGCCCGACCCCCTGACCGAGGGCCCGCCCCGGCCACGACCGGCCGCCGGTCCGCCACGACCGGCTGATCAGCAGCGTCCGGTGGTCCGCCCTGTCCGTCGGCCGGTCGGTGTGCGTCGGTCGGTGTGCGTCGGTCGGCTGTGACTCGTCCGTCCGCCACGGTTTTCCGGCCCGTAGGTTCGCCCGGTCCGCCGTCCGCGACGGCCGACCTGTCCGTCGGGCCGTGACGGCCGGTCGATGTGCGACGGTCTGCTGCGTCCCGTCCGTCCGTCACAGGCCCTCGGCCCGTAGGCCCGCCCGGCCTGCCGTCCCCGACGGCCACCCTGTCCGTCGGCCGGTCGCGGCCGGTCGGTGTGCGTCGGCTGTGACTCGTCCGTCTGTCACGGGCCCTCGGCCCGCAAGTCCGCCCGGCCTGCCCCCTACGACCGTATGGCCGGCCGGGCCAGCTGGCCCGGCGCCGCCCAGGCCGGGCCGGGACGCTCGTCCGTGCGGTCCGTGAGCGCCCGTCCGTCTTCCTCCTGACCCCTCCGCCGGGGCCGGAGCACCGGTCCGTCCGCCGCCGGTGGAACTTGTCCGGCACGGTCCGGCAGGGGCGCCGCGGGGTGTGCGCCGGTGACGTCGCAGGCCACGCGTCACCGAGCGGCTCCGTGGCCGTACCATGGGCGGCATGTCGTTCCTCCGCCGCCGCAGCGCCACTCCCGCCGGGCCCGACTTCGACGTTCTGGCCATGGACCCGGGCGACTGGCCCGGCAATCTCGGCGCCGGGCTGCTGCCCGCCCCCGACGGCACCTGCCAGGGCGTCTTCCTGCGCTACGACCTGTTCGGCGGCCGCGGCCCCGCCATGATCATCGGCAACCTGCCCGAGGGCTCCCCGGCCCGCGAGGTGGCCGAGGGAGAGGTCCCCTTCGAGGTGGCCCAGCTGCTCCTCGCCCTGGAGAACGACGAGGAGGTGACCGTCGTCGGCGTCGAGGACGTCCCCGTCATGCAGGGCGACAACCTGCTGATCGTGCGCCGCCTGAAGCTCTCCGAGAGCCGCATCTCCTGCGTGCAGTTCGACCGCAGCGACAACGTCCTGGTGACCATCGCCGCCTGGGACCGCCCGATCACCGACGACCTGTACGCCCTGCTGAAGCCGCTCCCGGCGGAGCTTTTCCAGCAGGGCTGAGACGGGCTACGAACCGGCCGGCACGACCCGCACGTCGGCGGCGCGCACGAACGCCACCCGGTGACCGAACTGGATCTCGTAGTACAGGTCCTGGCCGACCACCACCCGGTGGGAGTCGGTGGTGTAGGTGACGGCGTAGTAGTACTCGCCCGGCACCTTGTCACCGACCACGTACCGCTGCCCCTGCGGCAGGGTGTACGGCAGCGGCGCGACCGCCTGTGCGGGCACTCCCGCCGGGTACGCCGACGCCTCCGGGTAGGCACGCCCGTACACCGGGACGCTGTCCACGCCGTCCTTGGGCGTGACGACCAGCCCCGAGGCCGGCACCGCCGTCGGGTTCTGCCGCGGGTTCTTGAACCAGGCCTTCTGGCCGAGGTACCAGATCGCCGTCCAGTCGCCGTAGCGGTCCGCGACCGCGTACTGCTGGCCGGTGGAGACCCGAGAGCCCACGTCGTTGACGTCGATGGTGGAGTCGGCGCCCTTGTGCAGCCCCACGTCCTTGATCAGCGCGGAGTTCTCGTCGTGGTCGGAGTACAGCCGCACCTCGCTGGAGCCGTGCGCCGCGCAGGGCGCGCCCTTGGTGACGCAGCCGGTGTACACGGGCTGGTTGGCCGTGTAGTCGGGCAGGATCGTCACCAGGCCGCCGTCCTTGCCGGCGGTGGGCCTGAAGGGGTGCCCGAGCAGTGCGAAGTAGTGCCGCCAGTCCCAGTACGGGCCCGGGTCGGTGTGCATGCCGGGGACGGTCGAGGTGGTCGGGCCGGGCACGTTGTCGTGGCCGAGGATGTGCTGCCGGTCCAGGGGGATGCCGTACTTCGCCGCGAGGTACCTCACCAGCCGCGCCGACGACCGGTACATCGCCTCCGTGTACCAGGCGTCCGGCGAGGCGAGGAAGCCCTCGTGCTCCAGGCCGATCGACTTGGCGTTGACGTACCAGTTGCCCGCGTGCCAGGCCACGTCCTTCGCCTTCACGTGCTGGGCGATGTGACCGTCCGTGGAACGCAGCGTGTAGTTCCACGACACGTACGTCGGGTCCTGCACCAGGTTCAGGACGCCGTCCCAGCCGCCCTCGGTGTCGTGGATGACGATGTACCTGATGCTCTGGGAGGCGGGCCGGTCGCCCAGGTCGTGGTTGCCGTAGTCGCCGTCCCCGAACTCCTCGTACGGCGCCGGGATCCACTCGCAGGACACCGACTTCGGGCACTCGGTGCCGGCGGCGGACACCGTGCGCAGACCCGTCTCGCCGAGCTGCGCGGTGTCGGGGGCCACGCCGGGCCGGGCGGCGAGCACGACCTGCTGCCCGGCGTCGGTGGTGCGTTCCTCGCCGGTGCGCAGCACGTCGTAGACGTCGTCGGCGTAGGCGGCCGCCGTCGCCGTGTCGTCCGCGCCCGAGAAGCGGGCCACCGCCCCGTACCAGTCGGCCGGGTCGTCGCTGAGCGGCTCGCCGAGATCCCGCTGCGCGGCGGCCAGCAGCGCGGCGCCGCCGGCCACGTTGGCCTCCTCGTCGGTGCGCAGCCTCTCCGCCGGGATGCCGGTCAGCTCGGCCGCCCTGGGCAACGTCTTGAGGCGGGCCGGGAGTTCGGAGTCCGCGGGCACCTCGGTGCCGGGGTGCAGGGCCGGGCGGGCGCTGTCGCCGCGGGCGTCCTCGGTGCCCTCGCTGTGGTGCGGGGTCGCGGCGAGGGCGGTGCGGGCGTCGGTGAGGTGCATGGGACCGTAGCCGCCGGTCACGCTCGGCGCCCCGTCGTGGGCGTCCCAGCGCGACTGCAGGTAGGAGACGGCCAGCAGCACGCTCTGCGGGACGTGGTACTCGGCGGACGCGGACGCGAACGCCTGTTGCAGCCGGTCCGCGGAGGGCTGCGCCTGGGACGGGGCCGCGCCCAGTAACGGGAGCAGCAGCGCCGCGCAGGCGAGCGCGCCGGCGGTGGTGCGGCCGCGTCTGTGACCGGGCGCGGGCGTGGGGGCGGGGGCGGATCCTCGCAATGCGGCCTCCTGGGAAGGACGAGCGTGGCGGGGCGTGCGGGCCCAGCGATCCGTCAGTGGTACCCGCTGTCCGACTATCCGTCAATCATGCCCAGAGCCAGGAGAATTCGCGTGTCGACACGAGGATGGGAAGGTTTCGCGGCGGTGGCGCCCGGGCCTGTGGGGCGTCAGTGGCGTAGACCAATGTGGCCGGTGTGGGGAGCCCTGTGCGCGCGAAGGCCCGTGGCGCACCCCTCGGCGGTCTCCAGGGGTGCGCCACGGGCCTTCGCCCCGTTTCAGCGGGTGCCGACCGCCGCGCGTACGGCCCGCCGGGCCAGCTGGCAGTCGTCGTGCAGCCGCCGGAGGACCAGCCGCTGTTCCTCGCCGGACGGCATGGCGCCGGGGTGGGCCGCTGCCGGTGCCGCGTCGTGCATCGACCGCTGCACGGCCGTCTCGTAGGTCCGGATCTCGCGGGTCAGCACGAGCATCAGGTTCACCAGGAACGCGTCGCGGGAGGCGGGCCCCGCGGACTGCGCGAGCTGGCTGATCTGGCGGCGGGCCACCGGGGCGTCGCCGAGGACGGACCACAGCGTCGCCAGGTCGTAGCCCGGCAGGTACCAGCCCGCGTGCTCCCAGTCCACCAGCACCGGGCCGGCCGGGGAGAGCAGGATGTTCGACAGCAGGGCGTCCCCGTGGCAGAACTGGCCCATGCCCTGCCGGCCCGCCGCGTGCGCGATGCCGTGCAGCAGCTTCTGCAGGTCGCCCATGTCCCGGTCGGTCAGCAGGCCCAGCTCGTGGTACCGGGCGATGCGGGCCGCGTAGTCGAGCGGGGCGTCGAAGGTGCCCGCCGGGGGCCTCCAGGCGTTCAGCCGGCAGATCGCGCCGAGTGCGGCCCTGATGTCCGCGCGCGGGGGGGCCTCTGCCGGGTGCCGCTGGAGCGCCGCCGCCCGCCCCGGCATCCGCTCGATCACCAGGGTGCAGTTCTCCGGATCCGCCGCGATCAGTCTCGGTACGCGCACCGGCGGGCGGTTCCGGACGAACGAGCGGTATGCGGCTATTTCGTGGCGGATCCGCTCCGCCCGGGCGGGGGAGTGGTCCAGTAAGCACTTGGCGACCGCCGTGCTGCGTCCGGTCGTGCCGACCAGGAGCACGGACCGCCCGCTGCGGCGCAGTACCTGGACCGGGGCGAACTCCGGGCAGATCCGGTGCACCGACGCGATCGCCGAGCGCAGCTGGCCGCCCTGGGGGCCGGACAAGTCGAGTCTCCCGCTGAGCGGTTGGGTGCCGATTCCCGGGGCGCGCCGCGTCCGGCCCGCGCCGAGCGCGGGAGCCGGCTGGCGCGCGGCGGGGGCGAGGTAGGGGCCGCCGGTCCCCGGGCGGGGGAGTAACGGCCGGGGCGGGGCGGACACGGAGGACGATGCTGCGTACATGTGCTGGACAGATCCCTTCGTGTGCCTGCGACTTCTGTGCGCCGCCCGGCCCGGCGGCCCGGACACACCTGGGGAATGGGTCCGTACGACCGATGGCTGCCGGGTCGGGATGGCGCGTTCCTACCTGACACCCGATGCGCAGTGGCACACCATCTGGCGCACCCTGGCGAACCCTGGCGAATAGTCGCCCGGCATGTCTCCCGGGGCTACTGTCAACTCAGCCGAGAACCTGGGGGCTTGACGTGAGCGGACAACCCAACACCCGTCTGGCGGACCTGTTCGGCCTGGCCGGCTGGTCCAAGGGCGAACTCGCGAGGCTGGTCAACCGGCAGGCGGCGGCCATGGGCCACCCCCAGCTGGCGACCGACACCTCCCGGGTGCGGCGTTGGATCGACACGGGAGAGATCCCGCGCGATCCGGTGCCGCGGGTGCTGGCGGCTCTGTTCACCGAGCGTCTCGGCCGTGTCGTGACCATCGAGGACCTCGGTCTGGTCCGGCACGGGCGTGCGGGGAAACGGCAGCACGGCGGGAGCGCGGAACATCCCGACGGTATGCCGTGGGCGCCCGAACGGACCGCCGAGGTCCTCACCGAATTCACGGGAATGGACCTCATGCTCAACCGACGCGGCTTGGTGGGCGCGGGTGCCGCGCTCGCCGCGGGATCATCGCTCAGCAACGCCATGCACGACTGGCTCCGCACCGATCCGGCCCTCAGGGCCGACGCCCCCCGATCCGACCATCCCCTGCACGCCGACCCCGCTGGGTTCGACCGCTACGAGGCCGCCCCCATCGGGTCGCAGGAGATCGAGGAACTGGAAAGCTCGGTCGAGGTGTTCCGGGCCTGGGACGCGGCTCGCGGCGGCGGGCTGCAACGCAAGGCGGTCGTGGGCCAGCTCAACGAGGTGGGCGGCATGCTCGCCTACCGTCACCCCGACCATCTCCAGCGGCGCCTGTGGGGCGTCGCCGCCAACCTCGCCGTCCTCGCGGGCTGGATGTCGCACGACGTCGGCCTGGAGCCCACGGCCCAGAAGTACTTCGTCATCGCCGCCCATGCGGCGAGGGAGGGCGGTGACCGGCCGCGCGCCGGGGAGGCGCTGTCCCGGGCGGCCCGCCAGATGGTGCACCTGGGCCGGCCCGACGACGCACTGGATCTGATGAAGCTCGCCAAGTCCGGCTCCGGCGACGAGGTGCTGCCCCGTACCAAGGCGATGCTCTTCACCATCGAGGCCTGGGCACAGGCCTCGATGGGCAAGGGCCAGGCGATGCGCCGCACCCTCGGGCAGGCGGAGGACCTCTTCGTCTCCGACAAGGGCGACGTGCCGCCGCCGAGCTGGATGCAGATGTTCAAGGAGGAGGACCTGTACGGCATGCAGGCCCTGGCCTACCGCACGCTGGCGGAGTTCGAGCCGTCGGCGGCCGTGCACGCGCAGCACTACGCGGAGAAGGCCCTGGCCCTGCGGGTGGACGGGCGGCAGCGGTCGAAGATCTTCGACTTCCTGTCGATGGCCTCCGCCTGCTTCATCGCGGACGACCCCGAACAGGCGGACCGGTACGCGCGCCTGGCCCTGATGTCGATGGGGTCCAACTCCTCCCACCGCACCTGGGACCGGCTGCGTCAGATGTACCGGCTCACCGCCGAGTACTCCGGCTACCCGAAGATCAGCGAGCTGCGGGAGGAGATCCGGCTGGCGCTGCCGAAGCCGGCGAAGGGGGGTGACAGCGCCCAGGCGTAGGGGGACCGGTGCCGTCTCCGGTCACCCGATCACCCTGGCCACGAGCACGCAGGCGTCGTCCTCGCGCTCGCTCTCGCCGAACTCCTCCACGACCAGCCGCACGCAGTCCTGTGCGGTGCGTGCCTCGGCGAACCGGGGGGCCAGGTCGAGCAGCGGGTTCCGGGCCGCCGTTGCTCCTCCGCTGTCGGCTTCGCCCGCGCGGGGGGACCCGCCGTGCCCGGGCACCAGGCCGCCGGTGTACAGCAGGAGCACGTCGCCCGCGTCGAGGGTCTCCTCGGCCTGCCCGTAGACGGCACCCGAGGTCGCGCCGAGCGGGACCCCGTGCGGTGCCGGCAGCCCGCGCCCCGTCCCGCCGCGGTACAGCAGCGGGGCGGGGTGTCCTGCCTGCGCCCAGGTCAGGGTGCGGGTCTCCGGCCGGTAGCGGCAGCAGACGGCGCTGCCCAGGGCGGGCTGGACGGTGGCGTCGAGCAACTGGTTGAGGCAGGACATCAGCCGGCCGGGCGCGGTGCCGACCACGGCCATCCCGCGTACCGCGCCGAGCAGCGTGGCCATGCCCGAGGTCGCGGCGACGCCGTGCCCGGTCAGTTCGCCGACGCTCAACAGGGTCTCTCCGCCGGGCAGTTCCAGCGCGTCGTACCAGTCTCCGCCGATCGCGGCGCCGACCGCGGACGGCAGGTACCGGGCGGCCAGGTCCAGGGTCTCGGGACCGCGGTGCGGGAGCCGCAGGGAGCCGCGCCACGGCGGCAGCACGGCCTCCTGCAGCTCGACCGCAAGCCGGTGCTCGGTCTGCTCGCGCTGCCGGTGGTGCCGGAGCGAGTCACGGGTCTCGCTCACCGCACGCCGGTGGCGGCGCAGTTCACTGACGTCGCGCAGGACGGCCCACATCGAGGCCGTGCCGCCGTCGGTGTCGAGCACCGGCTCGCCCATCATGTGCACGGTGCGTACCTCGCCGTCCGGGCGCACCACGCGGAACTCGCCGTCGATCGGCTTGGCGTCGACGAGGCACTCGGTCACCATCGCGGTCAGCTTCGGCCGGTCCTCGTCGAGTACCAGGGAGGGCAGCTCGTCGAGGGTGAGCGGGGGAGCGGCGGGGTCGCGGCCCAGGATCCGGTACAGCTCCGCGGACCAACTGGCCTCGTCCGTCAGCAGGTTCCACTCCGCGCTGCCCACCCTGCTGAGCAGCGAGCCGCCGTCGGGCGGGGGTGGCGCGGCGGCCGGCGGCTCGGGCGCGGGCGAGGCGGCCGGGTGGCCGTCCCGCAGTTGCGCCAAGTGGACGCCGAGATCGTCCAGTTGGTGCAGCGCGAGGTCGCACAGCGCCCGCTGCCAGCGGTCCTGCGGGTCCGATCCGTCGCCGTGGGTGTCCCGCCGTACGGCGTCCACGTCTCCCTTGAGCCGCCGCGTCTGCGATATGAGCGCGTCCACCGAGCCGCGTCCCGGCGGCTGGGCGGCGGGGCGGTCCGCGGAGAGGTGGGACGGCATGACGCACTCCGATGCGGGGACGGTACGGCCAGGACGGACGGAGGGACCGTTACGACTGTTGCACAGCCCGCGACGCGCTGTAAGGGATTTGGCAACACCCGATCCGGTGGTGCTTCTGGCATATGCCACCGTCTTCGCGGGCGGGTCGGCCGAATCGGAAGTGACGGAGGTCACATCAATTGGTGGGTGCTCCGGTGTAATGCAAACGGCACCTGCGAGGTCGTAACACCACACGGCAATCCGGCCGACCTCCGACCCGCAGGGGAGACCGACCCATGGACATCACCCTCGAGCAGCCCGCCCGCGGTCGCCTGATCACCGCGGACGAGCAGGAACTCCCCGTCCCGGCCACCCTCCGCTACACCTCCGGGGACCCGCTGGCGGTCCACGTCGACTTCCCGCCCGAGGTCTCCCTCGACGGCACGGGGGTGACCTGGACCTTCGCCCGCAGCCTCCTGGAGGAGGGGCTGTACGGGCCGGCGGGCGGCGGAGACGTGCACCTGTGGCCGTGCGGCCGGGCCCGCACGGTGCTGGAGCTCCACTCGCCGTACGGTCTGGCCCTGCTGCAGTTCGACACGCCCGCCCTGAGCCGGTTCCTGCTGCGCACGTACGCCGTCGTGGCGGCCGGCCAGGAGGACGTCGGCCAGGCCGTCGACCGGGGGCTGAGCGCCTTGTTCGGCAACGTCTGAGGCCGGGCCGGCCGCGCCCGGGCGCGGCCTCAGTACCGCAGCACCCCGGCGATCCCCGCGGCGTCGCCCAGGGTGCCGTCCGGCACGAAGCGGACCTCCGCGCCGGTCTCCAGGCACTGCTCGACGATCTCGTCCACGATGTCCTCACGGGCGTCCAGGTCGCCGCTCGCGGCGGGGACCAGATGGTCGCCGTCGGTGTCGCGCACGGTCACGCGGTAGTCCTCCTCGACGACGAGCAGGCGTACCCGGCCCTCACGCGCGTTCTGCCAGACCTCGTCGACACCGGCCGCGAACGCCTTGCGGCCCTTCGCCGTCACCAGCTCCCGGGACAGGGCGTCGGTGCTCCTGCGCTCGTTGTCCGCGACGATCGGCTGCACCGCCTGCCACACGGCGTCCGGGCTGCCGTGCGCGAGACCCCCGTGGGGGGCGTGCACGGCCTCCTTGACCACGCCGCCGGCCTCGTCCAGGACCGCCAGAGCGGCCGGTTCGCCGGTGACGTACAGCGGTCGCGGCTGTTCGCGCAGCAGCCTGCCCATGGCGGCGTCGGCCTCGCGCAGGAAGTGGCGGGTGTCCTCGTCGCGGTAGGTGCTCGGCATGTCGCCGATCCGCTCCTGCCGCTCGGCGTCGAAGTTCTCCGGGCGCCTGGTCAGGGGGAAGACGTCGTCCCGGTGCTCCACGACGCGGTTCGCGCCGCCGCTCCACAGCGTGACGCGGTCGGCGGAGACCGCCAGCACCCAGAACGGGCGTGCCGCGGCGTGCGCGGAGACGAGGTTGCGGGTCAGGAAGGTGTCCGACAGCACCACGCGCTCCGGCACGGAGCGGGCGAGCGCCCACACCTGGTGCTCGCCCGGGGCGGCGAAGATCGCCAGACCGTCCTCGGCGCGCGACAGGTCCACCTCGGACAGCGCCAGGTCCAGCTGGTGCGTCACGTCGGTGCGCCGTTCCCGGGTGACCGCGGGATCGGATTCCAGCTGCCTCCTGGCCTCGGCCACGGCGTTGCGCAGCCGGACCCGGTCCTGCGCGTCCACCGGCCCGCGGCGGCGATGCGTGGGCGTCAGCACCGACACGGCCGGATAGGGGCGGGGACGTCGCAGCTCGGACAGGGACGCGGGGCTCAGGTCGTGCTCCATGACAGCACGATAGGTCCGTTTCGCGAATCGGGCATCAGGGAGAGTTAGGGGCTAAACGGGCGAAGGGTTCGGCTCCCGGCGCCCCGGTGTCCCGGCGCCCCGGCGCCCCGGCGACCCGGCCGCCTCGCGGCGGGCCGCCTCGCGGCGGGCCGCCTCGCGGCGGGTCGCTCGACGGCGGGTCGCTCGACGGCCGGTCGCTCCACCCCACGATGCTCCCGGCCGGTCCTCCTCGGGTCGGCCTGCGGCGGGCCGGTCTGCGGAGCGCCGGTCCGTCTCAAACCGGTCCCTGGCGGGCCGGTCCGTCTCAAGCCGGTCCGCCGCGGGCCGGGGTCGCGGGGCCGGTCACCGAGACGGTCCCCTGGGCCACGGCGCACAGCGTCTCGACGCCCGCCGCGTCGGTCGTGACCAGGTCGCACCGGCACACGACGCGGGTCCGCCCGGCCCGTACCACCCGGGCGTGGGCGCGCAGCGTCTCGCCCGTGGCCGGCCGCAGGTAGTCGATGGTGAACCCGGCGGTGATCAGTCCGCTGCCGGCGACCGACCCCGCGGCGAAGGTCAGCGCGTTGTCGGCCGCGTACGCGAGCACTCCGCCGTGGACGAAGCCGTACTGCTGCAACAGCTCCTCGCGGATGTCCAGTTCGAGCGTCGCCTCGCCCTGGCCGAACGCCGTCAGGCGGGCGCCGAGCAGCGTGCTGAAGGGCTGGGCCGCGAGCGTCTCGCGGGCCGGCTCCAGACCGAGGGTTCCAGGCACGGGCTCTCCTCACTTCATCAGTGAAGTGAGGGTGGCGCGGACCGGTCGGGTCTGTCAAGATCGGCCCATGTCCGAGCCCGACCAGCGCCTGTTCTTCCTGTTGCAGCGGGCGGCCCACCGGCTGCGCACCACGGCGGACCGGCGCTGCCTCGCGGCCGCCGGGGTCACCACCGCCCAGCTCGGCGCGCTGTTCGCGGTCCACGACCGGCCCGGCACCACCCAGCAGGAACTCGCCCGCACCCTCGGCCTTCGCGAATCCGCCGTCACCGGACTCGTCGGGCGGCTCACCACGGCTGGCCTGCTGCACAAGCGGGCGCATCCCCGCGAACACCGGGCGGTGGTACTGGAGTTGAGCGACCGTGGGCATGCCGCCCTGCGGGCCGCGCAACCGGAGATCGACCGTTTCAACGCCGAACTGCGGGGCCTGCTCGGTGACGACGGTTTCCTCAAGACCACCGGCGCCCTGGACCGCCTCGCGCACTGGGAGCCCTGACCCCCACCCGCTCTGCGAGTGACCGCGGTTCCTCAGTCGTCGTGCTCCGATCCGCAGGAACTGCCGTCGGCCGGCAGGGAGCCGTACAGCAGGAACGCGTCGACCTTGCGGTGCACGCACTGGGCGGAGGCGTAACCGGTGTGCCCCTCGCCCCTGTTGTCCAGCACGACGGCCGAGGAGCCGAGCCGCTGCGCCGTCTCCACCGTCCACCGGTACGGCGTCGCCGGGTCGCCCCGCGTGCCGACCAGGAGCATCTTCGGGGTCCGCACGTCGTGCACCTCGTCGCGGATGAAGTCGGTGCCCCTGGGGCGGCCGTAGCACATCAGCACCTCGGTGAGCCGGTAGCGGCCGAACACCGGCGACGCCTCCTCGTACCGGGCGCGCAGCCGGCCGAGGTCCCGGGTGATGCGGCCGGCGGTCGGACGGTCGGGGTCGTCCGCGCAGTTGACCGCCATCAGCGCCGCCGGGAGGTTGTCCACCGGCACGTCCTCCTCGTCGACCAGCCCGCTGTGGTGAGCCCGCCGGGCGGGAACGGCCGTCCCGGCGGATGCGAAGCCCATGACCACGCGCGTGTCCCCGTCCTCCAGCAGATCGGCGAGCGCGCGCTCCAGGGAGGGCCACAACCGCCTGCTGTAGAGGGCCTGACCGATGGCGCCCGCGAGATCCTGCCCGGTGAAGCCGCCGCCGAGGCCCATCGGCACCGGGTTCTCGTCCAGCGACCGGACGAGCCGCACCACCTGCTCACGGGCGGCGCGCGGATCCTGTCCGAAGGGGCAGGCGACGTCCTTCGTGCACCAGGTGATGAAGTCCTCCAGCGCCCTCTGCTGCCCCTCGGCGCCCGCCAGCCCCTGCTCGGCCAGCGGCTCGGTCAGCGTGTCGACTCCGTCGAGCACCAACCGCCCCACCTTGCCGGGGAACTGCGCGGCGTACACCGCGCCGAGCCGGGTCCCGTAGGAGAAACCGAGGTAGTTGAGCTTCTCGTCGCCGACGGCCTGGCGTATCACGTCCAGGTCGCGCGAGGCGTTCACGGTGCCGATGTGGCGCAGCACGGGCCCCGAGTTGCGCGCGCATGCGGCGGCGGCCTTCCGCAGCAGCGCCAGCCCGGCTTTCGGATCGCTGACGTCCGTGTCCGCGTCGAGTGCGGCCGCGGCTTCCTCGGAGCCGTCGCCGCAGCTGACCGGTGAGGACCTGCCGACGCCGCGCGGGTCGAAGGACACCACGTCGTAACCGTTCGTCAGCCCCATGAACTCCTGCGCTCCGGAAGCGAGTTCATTGACGCCCGCGCCGCCCGGGCCGCCGAAGTTCAGCACGACCGAGCCCCGCTTCCTCCCCGTCGCCCGGTAGCGGGCGAGGGCCAGGTCCAGCGTCCCCGCCCCGGGCCTGGCGTAGTCGAGGGGCACGGTGACCTTGCCGCACTGCAGGTCCGCGGGCATGTCCGGCCCGTCACACCTGGACCAGGCGACCTTCTGGGCGTAGAACCGGGTCAGGTCGGGGCCGGCGCCTTCGGAGGCCGCCGCGGGCAGTCCCGCGCCGAGCAGGGCCAGGCCGACGGCGCCGGTGAGAGCGCAGCGCGGGACGGCGGACCGCCTCGACAGCTTGGCCACCATCCATGCCTCCAGGGAACCGTCGCGGACCGGTGGAACGGCGCCCCTCGCTCACGATAAGCGGACGCCACGGGCCCCGCCTCCGGACGAGCGCCCCGGCTCCGGCCACCCCGAGGAGCCTCCCCGCCGCCCCGGCGCGCCACACGTCGCCGGGTGACCGGGTGGCCCCGGCCGGGGTGCCCCAGACCTCCCGAAGAGCCGCATCGGCCGCATCCCGGCCCGCATCGACTGCCGCGCCAGCGCCCGCGACCGCGACCGGCGCCGGCGCCCGCGACCGGCGCCAGCGACCGCGACCGGCGCCCGCGACCGGCGCCCGCGACCGCGATCGGCGGTGCGCGCTCGTCTCGCCGCGGGCCGGTGGGGCCACGGCGAGGGCGCCGCGGCCCCCGCGTAAAGCCGTTGCCGCCGGACACCGCCCGATGCTGGAGTGACCGCATGGATCGTTCCCCGGTACTCGCGCTCTACGACCGCCGCATGCGCGAAGGGGCCCGGCCGGACGGCCCGGACGCCCGCGTGGAGCGGGTCGGCGCCGTCGTCCGCCAGGTCGCCACGGCACAGGGCTGGAACGGCGTCCTCTGGTCCGGACTGGACACCGCGGGCGCGGACGCGGCGATCGCCGGGCAGATCGCGTACTTCACCGGTCTGGGACGCGCGTTCGAGTGGAAGCTGTACGGGCACGACCTGCCGGTGGACCTCGGCCGGCGGCTGAGGGGCGCCGGGTTCGTGCCCCTGCCCGAGGAGACGCTGATGATCGCCGAGGCGGCGGACCTCGACCTCGACGCCGAGCCGCCCGCGGGGATCCGGCTGCTGCCCGTCACCGACGCGGCGGGCGTCGGTCTCGCGGCGGACGTGCACGAGAAGGCCTTCGGCGGCGACGCCTCCCGGATGCGCGACCAGTTGCTCGCCCGGCTCACGGCCGGTCCCGACACGATCGTCGCCGTCGTGGCGCTCGCCGGTGACGAGCCGGTGAGCGCCGCCCGCATGGAGTTGGTGCCCGGCACCGGCTTCGCCGGCCTGTGGGGCGGCGGCACCGTCGAGGCGTGGCGCGGCCGCGGTGTCTACCGGGCCCTGGTCGCCCACCGGGCCCGGGCCGCCGTCGAGCGCGGATACCGCTACCTCCAGGTCGACGCCTCCGCCCGGAGCCGCCCCATCCTGGAGCGCCTCGGCTTCCAGTCACTGACCACGACCACCCCGTACACGTACACACCGCCTGCCGCCTGACGCAGGTCGCCCACCGCGGGGGGCGATGTCACATCCGCGGCCGTTCGGTCCGTCGCAGGGGCATGACTACGAACAGCGAGAACCAGCGCGTCCTCCTCGCCGGCGCGAGCGGCGTCCTCGGCCGGCACATCACCCGCGCCCTGACCGAGGCGGGCCACGAGGTGACCGGGCTCGGGCGGGGGCCCGCGAACGACGTCCGCGCCGACCTGCTGGACCGCGAAGCCCTGCTGCGCGCGGTCGCCGGACGGCGCTTCGACACCGTGATCCACGCGGCGACAGCCCTGCGCAAGGCGCCCGTGCGGCACCGCGACATGTACGCCACCGACGCGCTGCGCACCGAGGGCACCGCCCATCTCGTCGAGGCCGCGCAGGCCACGGGCGCCCGCCGTTTCGTGAGCGAGTCCATGGTCTTCGGCCACGGTTACGGGGACTTCGGCGACCGTCCCCTCACCGAGGACGACGTCTTCGGACCGCACGGCACCACGCCGGAACTGGAACGGCACCTGGAGGGCATGCGCGTCAAGGAACAACTCACCTTCTCGGCAGCCGGTCTGGAGGGCGTCGCCCTCCGCTTCGGCCTGTTCTACGGGCCCGGCGGCACCGACGCCCTCCTGCCGATGCTGCGCAGGCGGCAACTGCCCGTTCCCGACGACGAAGGCCGGGTCCTGCCGTGGGTGGAGCTCACCGACGCGGCGCGCGCGGTGGTGGCGGCGGTGGAACGCGGCCGCCCCGGTCAGGCCTACCACGTCGCGGACCGCACCCCGCTCGGGTTCCGCGCCCATCTCCTGTGCGTGGCGGAGCGGTTCGGGCTGCCGAGGCCGATGAAGGTGCCGCTGTGGCTGATGCGCCCGATGTCGTACGCGCACGCCGTGATGTCGACGAACCTGCGGGTCCGCACGGCCAAGGCGGAGCGGGAACTGGGCTGGAGCCCTGCCCACCCGTCTCCGCGCGAGGGTCTGGCGGCCCTGGCCCAGGCCGGCTGAGCGGCCGACGGGGTCCGAACGGCGGCTGGTCGGCGGCCGGACGGCGGTCAGCCGGGGGCCGGCCGTCGGCGGGCCCCCGGCCCGCGGCCGGGCGGCGGCCCGTCCGATCGGGCCCGCCCGCCCGTCCGCCGGCGTGTCCGCGGCACGCCCGCAGCGGTCTGCCGCGTGCCCGAGGCCGTCAGCGGTGCACCCGCGACCGGTCCAGCGCGGCGATGCCCAGCGCGGCCAGGGCGATCTGAATGAGCCACTCGATCCAGTCCACGCCCTTCGTGTCGGCGACGCCGAGCGCGTTCGCGATCGCGGACCCGATCAGCGCGGCGACGATACCGACGACGATCGTCAGCAGGATGCCGATGCGCTGGCGGCCGGGCAGCACGAGGCGGCCCAGAACGCCGATGACGATGCCGATCACGATGGCGCTGATGATGCCGGAGATCTCCATTCTCCACCCCATTTCTTCAAGGTCCCCGCACAGTGCTCATGCCCCCTCGCACCCCGTACAGTCCGCTCGAGTTCAACCACTGGCCAACGCTGGGTCAATCTTGGGGCGCAGCATTCCGAAGACGCCTGTTCAGCCAACGTCTTGCCATGTACGGTTCAACCGATCGGTCGCACGGGTGTCGTGCGACCGGATGTCTACGCGCGCGGATGCGCTGCTTCTACGCGCGTAGTTCCGGCCCCCGCACCGCTTCGTCCCCGACTCCCCACGGAGGTATGCCGGATGCTCGGACACACCAGGTTCCGCCACAGACTCACCACGGCCCTCGCCGCACTCGGCCTCCTCACCGCGGGCGCCGCCGTGCAGGCCACGGCCACCGCCACGCCCGCCCACGCGGCCACCACCCACCGCATCCTGTTCGACAACGCCCACGCCGAGACGGCCGGCAACGCCGACTGGATCATCTCCACCAGCCAGCCCGACCCGCTCGGCCAGAACTCCTCCCCGTCCGCCGAGACCGACTGGACCGGCGCGCTGTCCTCCTGGGGCGTCGCCCTGCAGAAGACCGGCAGCTACAGCCAGAAGACCCTGCCGTCGGGTTCCAGCCTCAGCTACGGCGGCTCCTCCACCACCGACCTGTCGAACTTCGACACGCTGGTCCTGCCGGAGCCCAACACCCTCTTCACCACCGCCGAGAAGACGGCGATCATGAACTTCGTCAAGAACGGCGGCGGGCTGTTCATGATCTCCGACCACACCGGCGCCGACCGCAACAACGACGGCTACGACGCGGTCGAGATCTTCAACGACCTGATGACCAACAACAGCGTCGACTCCACCGACCCGTTCGGCTTCTCCGTCGACTCGCTCAGCATCAGCTCCGACTACCCGACGGCCATCAGCGACAGCACCGACCCCGTGCTGCACGGCTCGTTCGGCACCGTCACCAAGAGCCTGATCGCCAGCGGCACCACCGCCACCCTGAAGCCGTCGGACAACTCCTCCGTCAAGGGGTTGCTGTACCGCACCGGTTACTCCGGCAACACCGGCGCGTTCTTCGCCACCAGCACCTTCGGCAGCGGCCGGGTCGCCTTCTGGGGCGACAGCTCGCCCATCGACGACGGCACCGGCCAGTCCGGCAACACCCTCTACGACGGCTGGAACGACTCCGGCGCGACCAACGCCGCGCTCGCCCTGAACGCCACCGCGTGGCTGGCCGGCGCGGGCACCAGCAGCGGCGGTGGCGGCGGCTCCGGCACCTGCACCGCCGCCCAGCTGCTCGGCAACAACGGCTTCGAGTCGGGCGCCACCACGTGGAGCGCCACCAGCGGCGTCATCACCAACTCCACCGGCGAGTCGGCCCGTACGGGCTCCTACTACGCATGGCTGAACGGCTACGGCTCCGCCAACACCGACACCCTCTCCCAGTCGGTGACCATCCCGTCCGGCTGCACCACCGCCACCCTGAGCTTCTACCTGCACGTCGACACGGCGGAGACCACCACCAGCACGGCCTACGACACGCTCAAGGTCCAGGTCCTCAACAGCTCCGGAACGGTCCTGGGCACCCTGGCGACCTACTCCAACCTCAACGCCGCCGGCGGTTACACGCAGCGCAGCTTCAGCCTGGCGAGCTACGCCGGCCAGACCGTCACCCTGAAGTTCACCGGTACCGAGGGCTCGACCCTCCAGACGTCGTTCGTCATCGACGACACCGCGTTGAACGTCAGCTGACCCGCCGGGGCCCTGCCCGGTCCGCCGAGGACCGGCCGGGGCCCCACAGGCCCCCGACGACCACCCCTGCGCTGATCAACGCAGTGTTAATTTGGGGCAATGGCATTGCGCAACGCTGTGATGGCCGCGCTCCTGGAGGGCGAGGCATCCGGGTACGACCTCGCGAAGGGCTTCGAGGCCTCGGTCGCCAACTTCTGGATGGCCACCCCACAGCAGCTCTACCGCGAGCTGGAGCGCATGGAGAGCGAGGGACTGGTCTCCGCGCGGGTCGTGCAGCAGCAACGGCGCCCCAACAAGCGGCTCTACTCGCTCACCGACGCCGGTCTCGCGGTGCTCCGCGACTACGTGGCCGACGTCCCCGCCCGGCCGACGGCCATCCGGGACGAGCTGATGGTCAAGGTCCAGTGCGTCGACATCGGCGACACCGGTGACATCGAGGCCGTACGGGCCGCCGTCGTCGAGCGCATGGAGCGGTCCGCCGCCAAGCTCGCCCGCTACGAGCGCCTGCGGGAACGCCTCCTCGCCGGACGCGACGAGGACGACTACTTCGCCACCGCCGAACGCATCGGCCCCTACCTCACCCTGCTGGGCGGCCTCGCCCTCGAACGGGCCAACGTCGAGTGGGCGCGCACCGCCCTGCGCCGCCTCGAACAGCGGGCCTCCGCACTGCGCTGAGTCCGCCCCGCCCCCCGATGCCGGGGTGTCGGCGGCTCCCCCCGATGTGCTGCCCGGACGTCCTAGTCGACCATGCTCTGGGTGCCGAGGACCGCCAGCAGCGCCAGCTTCTCGGCCGCCTCGGTGCCCGGCTCGGCCGTGTACACGAGCAGCCGCAGATCGCTGCCCGCCACACTCAGCACATCGCAGTCCAGCGTCAGCACACCGACCTGCGGGTGCTCGATCGTCTTGCGCGAGGACTCGAGCCGGCCGACCACCCCCGCGTCCCACAGCTCGCCGAACAGCTCGCTCTTCTCCCGCAACTCCTCTATCAGACGGCGCAGTCGGCGGTCGGCGGGATACCGTGCGGCGGTCGCGCGCAGTTCGGCGACCATGGAGACCAGCAACGCCCGCTTCTCCTGCGGCGTGTGCCGGACCCGGGTCGGCGCGCCGAGGAAGTTGCGCCACACGCCGTTGCGTTCGAAGCCCCGCAGGCCGGACGGATCCCCCATCAGCGCCGCGTACATCGGATTGGCCAGCAGCAGCGTCGCGGCCGCGTCCGTGACGCCGACGGGCGTGTCCACGAGCCGGTCCAGCAGCCGCTGGACACTGGGCGTGAGGTACCCGGGCACCGTCTCCGGGCCCGGCGGCACGAGCCCCGCCAGCCGGAACAGGTAAGCCCGCTCGTCGCCCGACAGCCGCAGCGCGCGGGCCAGCGCCTCGACGACCTGCCCGGACGGGTTGGCCGACCGGCCCTGTTCGAGGCGGACGACGTAGTCGACCGAGATCCCGGCCAGCATCGCCAGCTCCTCGCGCCGCAGCCCGGCCGCGCGCCGGCGCCCGCCGGCCGCCAGCCCGGCGGTCTGCGGGGCGACCCGGTCGCGCCAGCGCCGCAGCGCCTTCCCGAGCTCCGTCGACGTCATGCCCCCCAGTCAACACCGCCGACGGCGCCGGTGCCTGGTACCCGTAGTCCCAGGAAGAGGGGTCTTCTGGCTGCCCGCGGCTCCGCGCCGGAGGCTGGCCGCATGACGACAACACTGATCACCGGAGCCAACAAGGGCCTCGGCTTCGAGACCGCCCGCCGACTCCGTGCGGCGGGCCACACCGTCTACGTCGGCAGCCGGGATGCCGAGCGCGGCCGCCGGGCCGCCGACGAACTCGGCGCGCGGTTCGTCCTCCTCGACGTCACCGACGACGCCTCCGTCGCCGCCGCGGCCGAGACCGTCGGGGCCGGCGGCGGGCTCGACGTGCTGGTCAACAACGCCGGCATCGAGTCCCGGGGCCCGGACAACTCCGTGCCCGGGGCCGCGGACGTCACCGCCGACGACATGCGCCGGGTGTTCGAGACGAACGTCTTCGGCGTGGTCCGCGTCACCCACGCCTTCCTGCCCCTGCTGCGCCACTCGGCCGCGCCGGTCGTGGTCAACGTCAGCAGCGGCCTGGCCTCGCCGGCCAAGGCCACCGACCCCGCCTCCCCGGCGTACTTCTACCCGGGCGTGGCCTACCCGTCCTCCAAGGCGGCCGTCAACATGGTCACCGTGCAGTTCGCGAAGGCGCTGCCCGACATCCGGATCAACGCCGTGGAGCCCGGCTTCACGGCCACGGACCTGAACGGCCGCACCGGCACGCAGACCGTGGAGCAGGGCGCCGAGATCATCGTCCGCATGGCGCGGATCGGACCGGACGGCCCGACCGGGGGCTACTTCGACGCCGAGGGCACGCTGCCCTGGTGAGCCGCCCCCGAACCGGCCGGCTCAGCCCTTGCGGGCGTTGATCTCCTCGGTGAGCTGGGGGACGACGTCGAAGAGGTCGCCGACGACGCCGTAGTCGACCAGGTCGAAGATCGGGGCCTCGGGGTCCTTGTTGACGGCCACGATGGTCTTCGAGGTCTGCATGCCGGCCCGGTGCTGGATGGCGCCGGAGATGCCGTTGGCGATGTACAGCTGCGGGGAGACGGACTTGCCGGTCTGGCCGACCTGGTTGGTGTGCGGGTACCAGCCCGCGTCGACCGCGGCGCGGGAGGCGCCGACGGCGGCGCCGAGGGAGTCGGCGAGCGCCTCGACGAGCGCGAAGTTCTCCGCGCCGTTCACGCCGCGGCCGCCGGAGACCACGATCGCCGCCTCGGTCAGCTCCGGACGCCCGGTCGACTCCCGCGGCGTGCGGCCGGTCACCTTCGTACCGGTCGCCAGTGCGGAGAAGGACACCTCCAGCGCCTCCACGCTGCCGGCGGCCGGGGCGGCCTCGACGGCGGCACTGTTGGGCTTGACGGTGATGACCGGGATGCCCTTGGCGACACGGGAGGTGGTGGTGAACGACGCGGCGAACACCGACTGGGTGGCCACCGGGCCGTCCTCGCCGGCCTCCAGGTCCACGGCGTCGGTGATGATGCCGGAGCCGGTGCGCAGCGCCAGACGCGCGGCGATCTCCTTGCCCTCCGCGGAGGACGGCACGAGTACGGCGGCCGGGGAGACGGCGGCGACGGCGGCCTGGAGGGCGTCCACCTTCGGCACGACGAGGTAGTCGGCGTACTCGGACGCCTCGTGCGTCAGCACGCGGGTCGCGCCGTGCTCGCCGAGCACGGCGGCGGTGCCGGCGGCACCGTTGCCGAGGGCGACGGCGACCGGCTCGCCGATCCGGCGGGCCAGCGTCAACAGCTCCAGCGTGGGCTTGCGGACGGCACCGTCCACGTGGTCGACGTAGACGAGAACTTCAGCCATGGGAATGCTCTCCTGCGATAACGAAGGATTGAGGGTGGTCAGCGAGCCGGGCTCAGATGAACTTCTGGGCCGCGAGACCGCATCAGATGAACTTGCGCTCCGCAAGGAACTCGGCCAGCTGCTTGCCGCCCTCGCCCTCGTCCTTGACGATCGTGCCCGCGCTGCGGGCCGGACGCTGCGCGGCCGACTCGACCTTGGTCCAGGCGCCCTCCAGGCCGACCTCCTCGGCCTCGATGTCCAGGTCGGACAGGTCCCACGACTGAACCGGCTTCTTCTTGGCCGCCATGATGCCCTTGAACGACGGGTAACGCGCCTCGCCGGACTGGTCGGTCACCGACACCACCGCCGGCAGCGACGCCTGAAGCTGCTCCGAGGCCGTGTCACCGTCCCGGCGGCCCTTCACCACGCCGTCCTCGACCGACACCTCCGACAGCAGGGTGACCTGCGGCACGCCCAGCCGCTCCGCCACCAGCGCCGGGACGACGCCCATGGTGCCGTCGGTGGAGGCCATGCCGGAGACCACCAGGTCGTAGCCGGCCTTCTCGATCGCCTTCGCCAGCACCAGCGAGGTGCCGATCGCGTCCGTGCCGTGCAGATCGTCGTCCTCGACGTGGACCGCCTTGTCCGCACCCATCGACAGCGCCTTGCGCAGCGCGTCCTTCGCGTCCTCCGGACCCACCGTCAGGACGGTGACCTCCACGTCGTCGTCCGCGTTCTCCTTGATCTGCAGCGCCTGCTCGACCGCGTACTCGTCCAGCTCGGAGAGCAGACCGTCCACGTCGTCCCGGTCGACGGTCAGGTCATCGGCGAAGTGCCGGTCGCCAGTGGCGTCGGGCACGTACTTCACAGTGACAACGATCCTCAAGCTCACGACGATCTCTCCGTTCGGATGTCCGCAGGGCCTCACTGGCCGCTGCGCCGCAGACGTACGCGGTACGAGTAGTGCTCGGGCAGGAAGTGACTGATGGACAGCTCGACGAGTTGTCCGGCGACCGTGTGGTAGACGCGGTCGATGCGCAGCAGGGGGCGGCCCGGTGCGCAGCCCAGGTGCCCGGCGATCTCCGGGGTGGCCTCGGCGACGGTGATGCTCTGCTCGGCCTCGGCGATCGGCTCGGGCAGCCGCTGGTCGAGCAGGCCGATGACGGTGACGGCGTGCGGGGTGCCCGGCAGTGTCAGCTCCGGTACCGACTCCAGCAGCCGGCCGACGGAAGGCGGCAGCCACACGGAGGTGTGGCAGAAGGCGACGTCGTCGTGCAGCCGGAGGAAGGCCAGGCTGTGCACCCGGTCGGTGCGCAGGCCGAGCCGGCCCGCCGCGTCCACGTCCACCCGTCGGTGCAGGGGCGTGACGACGTCCATGCGGGTGTCGATGGACAGGCCCATCAGATCGTCCACCGAGCCGAACTGACGCAGGTACTGCTCCTCGCGCGGGGTGGCGAAGGTACCGCGCCCGGGCACCCGGTACACCAGGCCCTCCGCCACGAGGTCCTGGAACGCCCGGCGCACGGTCTGCCGGCTCACCCCGTGCGTGCGTGCCAGCTCGGCCTCGGTGGGCAGCCGGACGCCGTCGGGGTAGTCGTGGCGCAGGATCGCCGCCCGCAAGGTGCGCGCCAGCCGGAAGTAGGTGCTCTCCCGCTGCGGCTGCTCAGCCATCCAGACCACCCCTGGCCACCGGCTGCGAGGCGATCACGTCACGCTGGATCTCGTTCGTGCCGCGCACCGTCCGCACGACGAGCCGCTCGCCGTCGGCGCAGATGTCCAGCACGCTCATCGCACACAACTCCCGGTCCACATCGGTCAGATGACAGCGTCGGCGCGCAGCGCCTCGATGTCGTCGCGGGTACGGCCGAGTTCGGCGAGGATCGCGTCGGTGTGCTCGCCCACGTCCGGGACGGGGTCCATGCGCGCGGGCAGCCCGGCGAGGTCGGCCGGCGGCAGCAACGCCGGTACCGTGGCGCCGGGCACGGCGACATCCTGCCAGCGGCCGCGGGCCGCCAGCACCGGGTGGTCGAGGAAGGCGGCGACGTCGTTGACCCCGGCGCAGGCGATGCCGATCTCCTCCAGGACCGCGAGGATCTCCTCGGCGCTCGAGCGGGCGAAGCGCTCGGCGACGATCGCGTTGATTTCGTCGCGGTGCGCCACGCGGTCGGAGCCGGTGGCGAAGCGCGGGTCGTCCGTCAGGGCGGGCCGCCCGAGGAACTCCGAACACAGGGCCGCCCATTCGCGCTCGTTCTGGATGGAGAACAGCACCTGTCCGCCGTCGGCGGCCGTGAACGCGCCGTACGGGGCGATGGTGGGGTGCTGGGTGCCGAGGCGGGCGGGCTGGCCGCCGCCGTAGCGCGTGTAGTAGGCGGGCTGGCCCATCCACTCGGCCAGCGCCTCGAACAGGGACACCTCCACGGGGTGCGCCCGCCCGGTGGTGGCCCGCGTGTACAGCGCGGTGAGGATGCCGGTGTAGGCGTACATCCCGGCGGCGATGTCCGCGACGGAGATCCCGACCCGTGCCGTCTCCTCGGCGGTTCCGGTCAGCGACACCAGGCCGGTCTGGCACTGCACCAGCAGGTCGTACGACTTGCGGTCGGCCCACGGTCCCGACGTGCCGTAGCCGGAGATCGTGCACGGGATCAGCCGCGGCCGGCGCTCGGCGAGCGAGTCGGCGCCGAGGCCCAGCCGGGCGGCGGCACCCGGCGCGAGGTTCTGCACCAGCACGTCGGCGCCGTCCAGGAGTTGGTGCAGGATGTCCAGGCCGCGCGGGTCCTTCAGGTTCAGCGTGAGGGATTCCTTGGAGCGGTTGAGCCACACGAAGTAACTGGAGTGGCCGTGCACGGTCGTGTCGTAGCGGCGGGCGAAGTCGCCCTCGCCCGGCCGTTCCACCTTGATCACCCGGGCGCCGAGGTCGGCGAGCTGCCGGGTGGCGTACGGGGCGGCCACCGCCTGCTCCAGGCTGATCACGGTAATACCCGACAGGGGAAGTTGCTGCACGCACAGATTTGTACGGCCAAATGCGCGGGCGTGTCAACGGGTCCTGCGCCGCTGTGACCAGCGTCCCTTCGCCGTGCCCGGGCCGCCCGCTCGTGCGGACCCCGTGCAATGCCGGCACTTTGTACGCAACAATGGCGCCGCGACCGCCGCCCGTCCACGCACGCCCGCCCGCCCCGGCCCCCGCGCCCCAAGGAGAGCCGTCGCCCGGCCAGGAATCGTCACCCGGTGTCAGGGCCGGGCCGTGGCCGCCGGCACGGTGTCGGCCTGCGGGGACGCGGCCACGATTCGCCCGGCGGACCGGGTTCGCCGGTCGAGGAAGGCGGCGAGGACGGACAGCAGCAGCGCCGCGCCGGACAGGAGGGCGCCGACCCAGTTGGGGGCGGTGTAGCCGAGGCCGGCCGCGATGACGACGCCGCCCAGCCAGGCGGCCAGCGCGTTGCCGAGGTTGAAGGCGCCGATGTTGGCGGCGGAGGCCAGCGTCGGAGCGGCCGCGGCCTGGTCGAGCACCCATTTCTGCAGCGGGGGCACGGTGGCGAAGCCCAGGGCGCCGATCAGCGTCAGCCTGTGGTGGCTGGAGCGGGTAGTGGTCGTCTGCAAGTAAGTGGGCAGGCGAAAGCCCCCGCTGCTTCGGTGTGGGGCGGGGGCTGTTCGGGGCCGGATCTCAGGCGGGCGTGTGGAGCGTCTCGACCGCCGTGACGAGCGGGGCGAGTTCCGGGTTCCGCGCGGCCTCGTCCAGGGCTTCGCGCAGCGCCGCCTCGTTGGTGGGGCGGGCCCGCTCCAGCAGTTCGAGGCCCGCCTCGGTGACGTTCGTGTAGATGCCGCGCCGGTCGGTCGGGCAGAGGTAGCGGGTGAGCAGCCCGCGGTCCTCCAGGCGCGTGACCAGCCGGGTCGTCGCGCTCTGGCTGAGCACGACCGCGTCCGCGACCTGCTTCATCTGCAGATGGCCGCCCTCGCCGTCGTGCTGCCGGCTCAGCACGTCCAGCAGGGAGTACTCGCGCACGCTCAGGTCGTGCCCGGCCTGCAGGGCGCGCTCGATGTGGGCCTCGATCCTGCCGTGCAGCAGCGAGAGGGCGCACCAGCCCTGGGCAAGGGCGGTGAGCGCCGGATCCGTCGCGGTCATGGGCCTGGGGTCCTCCGTCCCGGGATGGCTGGCTGCTCTCAAGGATAGTGCACCGTTGAAAATGTCAGCGTTTGCGTGTATGGCGCGCATGCAACTTTCCGGGGCGTGGCGTCGTCCGTGCGCGTACCCGCGTACATCGACCGGGCCCCCCGGGCCGGCGGCGCTTGACTTCGAGAACTCTCGAAGACCTAGCGTCGACAGGGACGGCGAAGGCCTGTGAGGACGGAGACGGACATGCGCGTGGGCGTGCACATCAATCGGTTCGACCACCCCGGCGGCGGACCGGCCCTCGCCGCCGAACTGGCGGCGGCGGGCGCCGCGGCCGAGGCCGCCGGGGTGAGCTGGCTGTCGGTGATGGACCACTATTTCCAGATGGAGTTCAACGGCGGCGCCGAGGACCCCATGCTGGAGGCGTACACGACACTCGGCTACCTGGCGGGGCACACCTCCACGGTCCGGCTCGGCGCGCTGGTGACCGGCGTGACCTACCGGCGTCCCGGACTGCTCGCCAAGATCGCCACCACGCTGGACGTGCTCTCCGGCGGCCGTGCCACCCTCGGCATCGGGGCGGCCTGGTACGGCCGTGAGCACGAGGGTCTCGGGGTGCCCTTCCCGCCGCTCGCCGAGCGGTTCGAGCGGCTGGAGGAAACCCTGCGCATCTGCCTGCGGATGTGGGATCCGGACGACAACGGCCCGTTCGAGGGGCGCCACTACCGGCTGGCCGAGACCCTGTGCGTCCCGGCGCCGGTCAGCAGTCCCCGGCCCGAGATCATGATCGGCGGTGGCGGGGAGAAGAAGACGCTCCGTCTGGTCGCCCGGTACGCCGACGCCTGCAATCTGTTCGCGACCTCGCCGGAGGAGGTCCGGCACAAGCTCGACGTGCTGCGCGGCCACTGCGACGCCGAGCGGCGCGACCACGACGCGATCCGCAGGACCGTCACCTACACGGGGGAACCGGCCACCACGGGCGACCTCGACGCCTTCCTCAGGGACATGGAGGGCTACACGAAGCTGGGCCTCGACACCGTGATCCTCGCCCCGCGCACAGGGCGGCCGGCCGGTTGGATCGAGAGCTTCGCGGCCCCGGCGGTCCAGCGCCTGGCCGAGCTGGACTGAGCGTCGGCGGGCCCGCTGCGGGCGGCACGCCGAGAGCCGGCCTGCGCGGTTCCGGCACCGACGGCGACGGCGGCCGTGCGGAAGGGGCTGCGCGGAAGGGGCTGCGCGGAAGGGGCTGCGCGGAAGGGGCCGGAGCGCGTGGCTCCGGCCTCTCGGGGTGCGCGGTACCGGTCGGGCCTCGGGGGCGGCCCGCCGTGTCCGCGCCTTACCGCGATCCGGCTGGGATCAGGCCGGGACCAGGCTGGGATCAGGCGGCGACGGCCTCGCCCGCGTGGCCCCGCAGGCGGGCGACGACCTCGGTGACCTGGGCGGCGACCTCGGCGTCGTCGGCCGGGTGGGTCTCGGCGAAGCGGGTGAGGGAGTTGGGGATGGACAGCTTGATGTCCTCGATCACCTTGCCGCCGGCGATGCCCACGGACTTGCGGGTCTCGTCCTGCGCCCACACGCCGCCGTACTGGCCGAAGGCGGTGCCGATCACGGCGACCGGCTTGCCGCCGAAGGCGCCGGCGCCGTACGGACGCGACAGCCAGTCGATGGCGTTCTTCAGGACGGCCGGGATGGAGCCGTTGTACTCGGGGGAGAAGAGCAGGAAGGCGTCTGCGGCCTTGGCGGCCTCGCGCAGCTCCGCGGCGGCGGCCGGGACGCTGCCCTCGACGTCGATGTCCTGGTTGTAGAAGGGGATGTCGCCGAGGCCCTCGAACAGTACGACGTCGGCGCCCTCGGGGGCCAGCTTGGCGGCCGCCTCGGCGAGCTGGCGGTTGTGCGAACCGGAGCGAAGGCTGCCGACGAGGGCAAGGATGCGAACAGACATGGGAACTCCAAGGGGGGTGCGAGTCATGGTCGTGCAATGCGGACCGAGGTCCGCTTAACTGTTGTACACGCTAAGCGGACCGCGGTCCAGTTTTGTTCCCATGCTTTACGCTGTCCTCATGTCGAGCGCCCTGCCGCCTTTCTCCGAGTCGGTCCAGCCGTCCGGTGAGCCCCAGTTGCTTCAGCTCAGCTCCCTCGAGGACGAGCCGTGTCTGCGGGCCGACGCCGCGCGCAACCGTGCCCGGCTGCTGGAGGCGGCCGCCCGCCTGATCGCCGAGCACGGTGTGGACGGGGTCACGATGGAGGCGGTGGCCGTGGCGGCCGACGTGGGCAAGGGCACCGTCTTCCGCCGGTTCGGCGACCGCACCGGACTGCTGATGGCGCTGCTCGACCACTCGGCGAAGAAGCTGCAGGCCGACTTCCTCGGCGGACCGCCGCCGCTCGGCCCCGGCGCGCCGCCCCTGGACCGGCTGCGGGCGTTCGGCGTGGCGGTGCTGTACCGCTCGGCCGAGCAGCTGGATCTGCGGCTGGCCGCCCAGGCGGGGCCGAACCGGCGGTACGCGCACGCGTCGGTCCAGGCGCTCGCCCTGCACGTCACCGTCCTGCTGCGGCAGATCGTGCCGGACGCCGACTGCGAAGTGCTCGCCCAGGTGCTGATGGGGTACCTCGACCCCGGTCTGATCCACTATCTGACCCGGGAGCGCGGGATGCCGATGGAACGGCTCGAGGCGGGCTGGGTCGACCTGGTGGCCCGGGTGACGCAGACCCGGTCGCCTGCCTGATCCGCCCGTCCGACCCGGCAGCCCGCCCGTCCGACCCGGCAGCCCGCCCGTCCGACCCGGCAGCCCGCCCGCCTGACCCGGCGGCGGCTCAGCGCCAGACGGCGAACGCGTCCAGCAGCCCCTGCGGCGCGTCGTCGCGGAACAGCAGCACGGCGTTGGCGGCCGATTCGGCGGCCGACTTCTCGCTGCGGGGGAACAGCCTCTCCTCGTACGCCGCGAGCGCGGCCTCGGGCTCGCCGGGGGCCGCGGCGAGCGCCAGGCCCAGCTCCGCGCCGTCGAGCATGGCCAGGTTCGCGCCCTCCCCGGCGAACGGGGACATCAGGTGCGCGGCGTCGCCGAGCAGGGTGACGCCGGGGACGCGCTCCCAGCGGTGCCCGACCGGCAGGGCGTGGATCCGCCGCGGGACCAGGGCGCCGTCGGCGTCGCCGACCAGCGCCCGCAGGCTCTCGTGCCAGTCGGCGAAGTGCTCCAGCACGGCTGCCTTGGCGGCCGCGGTGTCGGTGAAGTCGACCGAGTCGAGCCAGTCCTCGGCGACCCGCAGCGCCGCGTACACGTGCAGGCTGCCGTCGGTCTCCCGGTGCGCGAGGAAGCCCTTGCCGGCTCCGAGGGCGAACAGCAGGCCGCCGCCGACGACCTCGGCGCTGACCGGATGGCGTACGTCCGCCTCCCGCAGGTCGGCCTCCACGAAGGACACGCCGGAGTAGACGGGCACCGCGTCGGAGACCAGCGTCCGGATCCGCGACCAGGCCCCGTCGGCGCCCACCAGCAGGTCCGTGGTGAAGGCGGCGCCGTCGGCGAGCGTCACCTCGTGCCGGCCGTCCCCGAGCGGGCGCGCGCCGGTGACCTTCGCGCCCCAGCGCACCGTGCCCTCGGGCAGCGAGCCGAGCAGCAGATCGCGCAGGTCGCCGCGGTCGATCTCGGGGCGCTCGCCGTCCCCGTCGTCCGGCTCGTCCATGCGGACCACCGCGTCCTTGTCGAGGATCCGCATGGCCTCGCCGCCCCGGTGGACGAGTGCGCGGAACTCCTCGTGCAGGCCCGCCGCCCGCAGCGCCTCCTGGCCGGAGTCGTCGTGGATGTCGAGCATGCCGCCCTGGGTGCGCGTGTCGGGGGAGGCCTCCAGGTCGAACACGGCGGCCTCGACACCGCGCAGGTGCAGGACGCGGGCGAGGGTGAGGCCGCCGAGTCCGGCGCCGACGATCGCGATCGGGTGGTGGGCGGTCATGAGTTCTCCGTAAGTTGTCAGGCGGCCCGGGAGGGCCGGGTGTGGCTCATGCGTTCTTGCCTCAGTGGCTTCCGAGGAGTGGCCGCCCGGTCCTCCGGGGCGCCCTGGCTGCTGATTGAGATGTGCGCGCTTCGTGCGGTCGCTGATTACGGAGATGACAGCGGGGTGGGTGTTCTACATGTCCGCGCAGACCAGCATCATCCGCGAGGGCCCGAACCGGGACTTCTCCCTCAAGAAGCGCAGCGAGGGGTGCAAGCACGTCCAGGCAGTCATCGCACTGGCCCGCCGACGAGCCGGGGTGCTGTGGGCGCTGCTGCGTGACAACCGAGCCTTCACCTCCGCCCCGCCGGTCACGCAGGCGGCTTGACTTCGTCATTGAGACTCCTCGGAGTCGGTCGGGTGCTGCGGTGAGACGGGCACGGCGGTCCGCGCGATGCCGGCGATCAGCACCTCGAACCCCCACGCCATGCGGTCCTCGGGGCCGGCGCCGGACAGCAGGTGGCCGGCGAGGGCCGCGATGTGCGGGCGGTCCCGCTCGGACGCGCTGTGCAGTGCGGTGCGCAGGGCGTCCCAGTCCTCCTCGGACGCCTCGTCGGCGTGCTCGGCGGCCGTCGCGGTGGCGAGCTGCAGCAGCAGGTCCACGCCCCACGCGGCCTGCGCGGGCGGCACGCCGCCCTCGTCGAGCAGGGCCAGCAACGTCTCGATCAGGTCCAGGTAGTTCGGCCCGCTGGGCCGGGCGGTGAGCGCGGACCGGGCGAGGCTCGGATGCTCGAGGAGCATCGCGGTGTACGCGGTGAGCACACCCCGCAGCCGCTCCCGCCACGAACCCCCCGCCGGCGCCGGGCCGACCGTCCCGAGGAGTTCGTCCAGGACGGCCGCGTGCAGCTCCGCGGTGTTGCGGACGTAGACGTACAGCGAGGCCGGGCCGGTGTCGAGCTCCTGCGCCAGACGTCGCATGGTCACCTTCTGCAGACCCTCGGCGCGCAGCACGGCGACGGCCGTGGCCACGATGCCCGCCCTGCTCAGTGCGGGCTTGGCCGGGCGCTCACGGCGGCTGCGGGGGGTGTCGGGGCGGTTGGTCATGCGAGCACCGTAACGAACATGTTCGTGAAGAACAAGTTCGTCACGAACATGTTCGTCAGTGCTCGGCACGGCTCCATACGGCTTCGCGCCGCTCCATACGACTTCGCGCCGCTCCATACGGCTTCGATCGTTTCCCGAGGCCGGCCGGTTCCGCGTTCACCCCCTCGGAGTGCCGGGCCGCGCTTCTGCCAAGATGCGGTACGTCATGGTGCAGATACCGAACACGCCCGCGCCCCCGTCACCCACGCCGCGTTCCGTGCCCACGAGCGCCGACGTGGCCCGCCTGGCCGGCGTCTCGCGCGCGACCGTCTCCTACGTCCTGAACAACACCAGCGCCGTGCGCATCAGCGAGCCCACCCGCCGCCGTGTCCGCGAGGCCGCGAAGGAACTGGGGTACGTGCCGCACGCGGCCGCCCGCAGCCTGCGCGCCGGACACAGCCGCATGGTCCTGATGCCCGCCCCGGCCGTCCCGGTCGGCCCGCTGTACGGCCGCTTCCTCAACGAGCTCCAGTGGGAGCTCGGCCGCCTCGACTACACGGTCGTGCAGTACGGCACCGTCGGCCTGCACGGCGACGAGGCCGCCCGCGCCTGGGCGGAACTGCGCCCCGTCGCCGTCCTCGTGCCCGGCGCCGGGATCGGGCCGCAGGGCGTGGCCGTGCTCAAGCGCTCCGGCGCCCGCGCCGTCGTCACCCTCGGGCCGGAGTCCGTCGAGGGCGCCCACGCCCTGCTCATGGACCACGAGGCCGTCGGCCACTGCGCGGCCCGCCACCTGTACGACCGCGGCCGGCGCCGCGTCGGCGTCGTCGTGCCCGAGGAGGAGGGACTGGAGACCTTCTCGCTGCCCCGCCTGAACGGCGTGCGCGGCGCCCTGCACGGCACCGGCGCCGCCGTCACCGAACTGCCCCTCGCCCACACGGAGGAGAGCGCCGCCCGGCTCGCCGCCCGCTGGCGCGGCCTCGGCCTGGACGCGGTGTTCGCGTACAACGACGAGTACGCGATGCTGCTGATGCGCGCCCTGCAGGACGAGGGCGTCCGCGTCCCGGAGGACACGGCCGTCATCGGCGCCGACGACCTGATGCTCGGCCGGCTGCTGCGGCCCCGCCTGAGCACCGTCCACATCGAGCTGCCGTCCGGCCGCGACCTCGCCGAACTGGTCGACCGCGCGGTGCGCGACCCCGGCGCCGCGCCCGAGACGCACAAGGTGCTGGGAGCCGCGGTGGTGCACCGCGACTCCAGTTGAACGCCCGGCCGCGCATCGCGTTGGCGTCGACCGCGTCGTCGCGGAGTCCGGGAGCCCGGAGCCGTGAGCCGGGAGTAGGCCGAGAGTCCGATGCGCCGCCGCCCGTCAGGACCGTCGGCCGTGGACGGTGCACGAAAACGGGGCGCCGTGTCCCTTCTGACACGGTGCCCCGGATGACACGGTGCCCCCGGAACGGGAAGTCCTACTCCCCGTTCTCCCCGGCCTGCGCCTGCTGCGCGGCGACGGCCTTGCGGACCTCGTCCATGTCCAGCCGGCGGGCCTGCCCGATGACGTCCGTCAGGGCGGCCTCCGGCAGGGCGCCGGGCTGTGCGAACACGGCGACCTGGTCACGCACGATCATCAGCGTCGGGATCGACTGGATGCCGAAGGCGGCCGCCAGCTCCGGCTGGGCCTCGGTGTCGACCTTGCCGAACACCAGGTCCGGGTTCTCCTCGGCCGCCTTCTCGTACACCGGGGCGAACTGACGGCACGGCCCGCACCAGGACGCCCAGAAGTCGATCAGGACGAACTCGTTGTCCGTGACCGTCCGGTCGAAGTTCTCCTTGGTGAGCTCCACGGTGCTGCTCATGACGTGAATCCCTGCTTCCTGGGGTCGGGTCGAGGCCGTCCGCACAACACGGCCGGCCGGTCACGTATTCCGCGCCCCTACCCGTGTGGCCACGGGGCACACCACCCACCAGACTGACCCCATGACGGAAACGGAAACCTTCGTGTACGACGTCGTGGTGCTCGGAGCCGGGCCCGTGGGGGAGAACGTCGCCGACCGCACCCGTGCGGCAGGCCTCTCCACCGCGGTCGTGGAGAGCGAACTGGTCGGCGGCGAGTGTTCGTACTGGGCGTGCATGCCCAGCAAGGCGTTGCTGCGCCCGGTCATCGCGCGGGCCGACGCCCGCCGCCTGCCGGGGCTGAGCCAGGCGGTCCAGGGCCCCCTCGACGCGTCCGCGGTGCTCGCCCGCCGGGACGAGTACACCTCCCAGTGGAAGGACGACGGCCAGCTCCAGTGGCTCGACGGCATCGGAGCCGACCTCTACCGCGGCCACGGCCGCCTGACCGGCCCGCGCACCGTGACCGTCGGCGGCAAGGTCCTCACCGCCCGTCAGGCCGTCGCCGTCTGCACCGGCAGCCGGGCCCTCCTGCCCGACCTGCCCGGCCTCGACGAGGTGGCGCCCTGGACCAGCCGGGAGGCCACCAGCGCCAAGGCGGCGCCCGGCCGGCTCGTCGTGGTCGGCGGCGGGGTCGTCGCCACCGAGATGGCCACCGCCTGGCAGGCCCTCGGCTCCCGCGTCACGCTCCTGGTACGCGGCAAGGGCCTGCTGGGCCGCATGGAGCCGTTCGCCGGCGAACTGGTCGCCGACGCCCTCACCGAGGCCGGCGTCGACGTGCGCACCGGCACCTCGGTGCGGGCTGTGTCCCGCCAGGACGGCACGGTCGTGGTCGTCACCGACGGCGGCGAACGCATCGAGGCCGACGAGATCCTCTTCGCCACCGGCCGCGCCCCGCGCACCGACGACATCGGCCTGGACACCGTCGGCCTGGAACCCGGCTCCTGGCTGACCGTCGACGACAGCCTGCGGGTCACCGGCACCGACTGGCTCTACGCCGTCGGCGACGTCAACCACCGCGCCCTGCTCACGCATCAGGGCAAGTACCAGGCCCGCATCGCCGGCGCCGCCATCGCGGCCCGCGCCTCCGGGACGCCGGTCCCGGAGTCCGACCCGTGGGGCGCCCACGCGGCCACCGCCGACCACGCCGCCGTCCCCCAGGTCGTCTTCACCGACCCGGAGGCGGCGGCCGTCGGCCTGTCGCTGGCGGACGCCGAACGGGCCGGCCACCGGGTCCGCGCCGTCGACGTCGAGTTCTCCTCCGTCGCCGGCGCCGGCCTGTACGCCGACGGCTACCGCGGCCGGGCCCGCATGGTCGTCGACCTCGAACGCGAGATCCTGCTCGGCGTCACCTTCGTCGGGCCGGGCGTCGGCGAACTGATCCACTCGGCGACGGTCGCCGTCGTCGGCCAGGTCCCGGTCGGCCGCCTCTGGCACGCGGTGCCGTCCTACCCGACGCTCAGCGAGGTGTGGCTGCGGCTGCTGGAGGCCTACCGCGACAACTGACCCTCGGGCAGGGCCCGTTCCGGCCGGTCCCTCACGGCAGGTCGAAGCCGAGGGACCGGGCCGCCTCGACCGGTGTGGGCTGCGTCCAGCGCCGCGCCATCGCCTGGTTCGACGACAGCGAGCGCAGCTCGGCACGGTCGAGGTAGAGCACACCGTCGAGATGGTCCGTCTCGTGCTGCACGATCCGGGCCGGCCAGCCGGTGAACACCTCGTCCACCGGGCGGCCGGCCTCGTCCTGGCAGCGCAGCCGGACCTCGGCCGCCCGGGCGACCACCGCCTGCCAGCCGGGCACGCTCAGGCAGCCCTCGAAGAACGCGGCACGGGCCGGCCCGACGGGCTCGTAGGACGGGTTGACCAGGACCCGGAACGGCTGCGGCACCCGGCCGCGGGCCAGCCGCACCTCCCGGGGCACGGGCGCCGGGTCCTCGATCACCGCGATCCGCAGGGCCACCCCGACCTGCGGCGCGGCCAGGCCGACGCCCGGCGCGGTGCGCATGGTGACGCGCAGGGCGGCCACGAAGCGGGCCAACAGGGCGGAGTCCAGCTGGCCGTCGAAGGGCTCGGCGGCGCGCCGCAGCACCGGATCGCCCGCCGCGACGATCGGCAGCGGGCCGTCCGTGGCGAGGAGTTCCTCGACCAGTTCGGCAAGGGGCGCTCGGTCACGGGGAGTTGCCATCCGGCAAGCATGCCACGGCGGCCGCGTACGGACGTTCCGCCCTGTGACGCAGGGCACACGCGCCCGCCGGGAACCGGGCGCCGTCCGCGCCCGACGACTGAAACACGACCCCCCGTCTCCTGAATCACCGCGGCCACCGCCGCACTTGCCCTCCTGCCCCTGCCCCCCGCCCCGGAGAGCCCGCCGATGCCCACCGCTTCCCCGACCGCCACCGACGAGGCCCCGCGGCACCCCGCCTCCGCGCCGCCGTCCTCCGACTCCCTCGCGCCGTTACGGCCGCTGATCCTGCGTCTGCACTTCTACGCCGGCGTCGTCGTGGCGCCCTTCCTGCTCGTCGCCGCCGTCACCGGCTTCCTGTACGCCGGCGCCTTCCAGGCCGAAAAGCTCGTGTACTCGCACGAGTTGACCGTCGCCGACGTGGGAGAGACCAAGCTGCCCGTCTCCCGGCAGGTGGCCGCCGCGCGCAAGGCCCACCCCGAGGGCACGGTCTCCGCCGTGCGCCCCTCCCCGGCCGCCGACGCCACCACCAGGGTGCTGCTGTCCGGCGTCGAGGGCGTCGCCGCCGGCCACACCCTCGCCGTGTTCGTCGACCCGTACACCGGGGAGGTGCGCGGCGCGCTGGAACAGTACGGCTCGACCGGCGCGCTGCCGCTGCGGACCTGGATCGACGAACTCCACCGCGACCTGCACCTGGGCGAGACCGGCCGCCTCTACAGCGAGTTCGCGGCGAGCTGGCTGTGGGTGATCGCGGGCGGCGGACTGGTGCTGTGGTTCTCCCGGCGCCGCGCCCTGCGCACGGTGCGCGGCACCACCGGACGGCGCCGCACGCTGGGCCTGCACGGCACGGTCGGCGTCTGGGTGGCGGCCGGTTTCCTCTTCCTCTCCGCGACCGGCCTGACCTGGTCTACGTACGCCGGGGCGAACATCGCCGAGCTGCGCACCTCGCTCGGCCAGGCCACCCCGTCCGTCTCGGCGACGGCCGGCGGCGAGCACGCGGGCCACGGCGCCGCCGCCCCGGCCGGGGGAGCGGAGCGCGGCGCCGGCCTCGACGAGGTGCTCGCGGCGGCCCGGGCGAAGGGGCTGACCGACCCGGTGGAGATCGTGCCGCCTGCCGACGCGGACTCCGCCTACGTTGTCAAGCAGGTGCAGCGCAGCTGGCCCGAGAAGCAGGACTCGGTCGCGGTCGACCCGGTCACCGGCGAGGTCACCGACGTGCTGCGGTTCGCCGACTACCCGCTGCTGGCGAAGCTGACCCGCTGGGGCATCGACCTGCACACCGGCACCCTCTTCGGCCCGGCCAACCAGATCGCCCTGATGCTGCTCGCGCTCGCGCTGGTCCTGCTGATCGTCTGGGGCTACCGCATGTGGTGGCAGCGCGGCCGCGGACCGGCCTTCGGACGGCCGGTCCCGCGCGGCGCCTGGCAGCGGGTGCCGCCGCGGCTCCTCGTCCCGCTGGTGGCGGCCGTGGCCGTGCCCGGCTGGTTCGTACCGCTGCTCGGGCTTCCGTTGATCGCCTTCCTCGCCGTCGACGTGCTGCTCGGCGAGACGGCCCACCGCAGGGCGCGGCGGCGCGGCGCGCCCGCCTGACACGGGCGGGGGCCGGTTCCCCGGGAACCGGCCCCCGCCCCGCCCTGCGCGGTCCGCGGCTCAGACCTCTGCGAAGTCCCCCGCGAGCGCCGCGGCGACGCGCAGGTGCGACGCCGCCTCCTCGTGCCGCCCCTGCCGCTGCAGCGTCCGGCCGAGCATCAGCCGGGCGTAGTGCTCCACCGGGTCGCGCTCGACGATGACGCGCAACTCGGCCTCCGCGCGCCTGAGCTGGGCAGAGTGGTAATAGGCCCGCGCCAGCAGCAGCCGCGGCCCGGTCTGCTCCGGCACCTCCTCGACCAGTGCGGCCAGCACGCGCGCCGCGGCGGCGTAGTCCCTGGCGTCGAAGAACATCCGGGCGCGCTCCCAGCGCTCCGCGGGTGTTCCGTGGCCGTAGTACGTCGTCTCCACTCGAGACCTCCTTCGACGCCGCCGACAACGGCACCCGGTGGTTGAATATTCCACTATCCGGCCCGGCGGCCGCGCCTCGCCGGTCCGGCGCGGATCACCCCCGGTGGGGGACTGACGCGCGCCTCCGTGCGGGGTTAGGTTGGCCGCATGAGCAATCTTGATCGCGAGGCGGTTCCCGCCCCGTGCGGTGGCCGGGGTTTCGTCGTGGCGGAGCCGGTGCGCGAACTCCTCAGCCCTCGCCGTGTCAAGCTCGGTGAGTCCTCCGAGGTCCGCCGCCTGCTGCCCAACCTGGGCCGTCGCATGGTCGGCGCCTGGTGCTTCGTCGATCACTACGGTCCCGACGACATCGCCGACGAACCCGGCATGCAGGTGCCGCCGCACCCGCACATGGGCCTGCAGACCGTCAGCTGGCTGCACGAGGGCGAGGTGCTGCACCGCGACTCGACCGGCAGCCTGCAGACCATCCGCCCGCGCGAGCTGGGGCTGATGACCTCCGGCCGGGCCATCAGTCACTCCGAGGAGAGCCCCAAGGCGCACGCCCGCTTCCTGCACGGCGCGCAGTTGTGGGTCGCCCTGCCGGACGGCCACCGCCACACCGACCCCCACTTCGAACACCACGCGGACCTGCCGGTCGTGACCGCGCCCGGCCTGACGGCCACGCTGATCCTCGGCGACCTCGACGGCGCGACCTCGCCCGGCACGACGTACACCCCGATCGTCGGCGCGGACCTGGCCCTCGCCCGCGGCGCACAGGTGCGCCTCCCGCTGGAGCCCGACTTCGAGTACGCCGTGCTGTCCATGTCCGGCGAGGCGCACGTCGACGGCGTGCCGGTCCTGCCGGGCTCGATGCTCTACCTCGGCTGCGGCCGCACCGAACTCCCGCTGCGCGCCGAGTCGGAGGCCGGCCTGATGCTGCTGGGCGGAGAGCCGTTCGAGGAGGAGCTGATCATGTTCTGGAACTGGATCGGACGGTCCCAGGAGGAGATCGCACAGGCCCGCCGGGACTGGATGGAAGGCTCGAGATTCGGTGTGGTCAAGGGCTACGACGGCGACCCGCTGCCGGCCCCGCAACTGCCGGCGACGCCGCTCAAGCCGCGCGGAAGGGTGCGCTGACCCGGGTGCTGTCCGGCCTCTAGTAGCGGAGTGCCACCGCGATCTCGGCCCGGAGCTGACCGGAGAGTTTCCGGTTGCTGCGTGCGGTGCCCTCGGCGGACTTGCCGGCCGCCACGTCGTCGATGGTCAGCACGACCGTGTCGAGCAGGTTGCCGCCGGAGTCTCGGAAGTTGACCTGTACGGCGAAGGACTTGGTGGCGTCGGCGGTGTTGTGCGCGGTCACGGTCGCCGTCGCGCGCCCCTCGCTGTCGGTGGTGGCGCGGCCGATCTTGACGTCGTCCCGCGCGTCGACACCGTTCTTGACCTCGTTCAGTTGCCGCTTCGCCTCCGCGGTGGCCGAGGAGAGCACGCCGGACGCCTCGGAAGCGAGGGAGGAGGCGGCCGAGACCGCGCCGCTCGGCGTGGACGAGGATGTCCCGGAGTCGTCCGAGCAGGCCGCCGTCGTCGCCAGCGTCAGCGCCGCCAGAGCCGCTCCCGCCGCGTTGCGTGCCCAGCGCCGCCCTGCCATGCCGCCTCCAGAGAGTCCGCGAAAACCGGAAGTACGCTCAGTCAAAGGCGTCTGCCGCCCACCCGCACGCCGGGCAGGGAGCACGGGCCCGGCGTTCACCCGAACAGGCCAGGCGTGACCTCCGCCCTGCCGTCAGGGCCGCGCGCCGGACGCTTTCCGGGCGCGGTCGCCGGACACGGCGCCGGGGGCGGGTGAGGACCCGCCCCCGGCGCCGTGTCGCCTGTCGCCGCGCGGCGCGCGGTCGAAGGGATCAGGCGAGGTCTTCCTTCCGTGCCACGCACAGGGCCCAGATGATGAACCCGGACATCGCGATCATGATGACCGACCACACCGGGTAGTACGGCAGGGACAGGAAGTTGGAGATGATGACCAGCCCGGCGATGGCCACGCCGGCCACCCTCGCCCAGGTCGCCGCCTGGTACAGCCCGATGCTGACGATCACGGCGACCGCTCCCAGGACCAGATGGATCCAGCCCCAGCCGGTGAGGTCGAACTCGAAGACGTAGTTGCGGGTGGCGAGGAAGACCTCGTCCTGGGCGATCGCCATGATGCCGCGGAAGACATCGAGTACGCCCAGGATCGTGAGCATCACGGCCGCGAACACCATCAGGCCCGCGGCCCACGCGTATTTCGTGCTGTGCGCCTGCGGCGCATGAGTGGCGGTCATCGTACTGCCTCGTTTCCTTGACTGTGCTCGGTGACGGGACGCAGCGGTGCCGGAAGGCGTCAGGAGCTGTGCCCGGTCAGTACGAGATCCTTGGCCCGGCGGAACTCCTCGTCGGAGATGTCACCGCGAGCCCGTATCTCGGAGAGCTTGGCGAGTTCGTCGGCCTTGCTCGGCTGGCCGCCGGCCGCGGTCTCACGGACGTAGGCGTTGAAGGCCTCCTGCTGCTTCTGGACGTGCTCGATCTCCCGGCGGCCCATGGTCTTCCCGCGGGCGATGACGTACACCAGCACGCCGAGGAACGGCAGCACGATGGCGAACACCAGCCAGCCGGCCTTGCCCCAGCCGCCGAGGGTGTCGTCGCGGAAGATGTCGACGATGATCCGGAAGAGCAGGACGAACCACATGATCCACAGGAAGAACCACAGGAGGGTCCAGAACGCGCTCAGCAGCGGATAGTCGTAGGCGAGATACGTCGTTGTGCCCATTTCTCTGCTCCGTCCCGGGCTCGGTTGCCCCGTATGCCCCAAGCCGTTCCCTTTTCACCTTCAGCGTGCGCACGCCAGCCCGGGGGGACCTCACCCGGGACGGGTGAGCGTGCTGCCGGGACGTGCCGGCTCACGGCCCGGCCCGGCCCGGTCCACCGGCCGGCGACGGCGCGCCCGGAGCCGTCTCCGCCATGGCGGCGAGCACGGCCAGGACGGTCATGGCCACCAGGACCAGGCAGAGGACCAGGACCACGGCCCCGACGGTGGGGTGGTTCCACAGGACCAGCGCCAGGACTCCGGCCGCGATGACCGCGCCGGTGGTCCACGCCCGGTGGGCCTCCAGCCACCGCCCGGCCGGGCCGGTCCGCAATCCGGTGCGTCGCAGCGCACGGCCGACGGCGGTGGTGCCGCGCCCCGCCAGGGTGCGCACACCACGGGCCGCGCGCCCCGGACCGTACAGGTAGGCGGCCACCGCCGTGATCACGGCGACGACCAGCAGCGTGCGGGTGCTGTCGCGCAGGAAGCGGACGAAGGTGTCGTAGATCGTCGCCGCCGCGTCGGGGGGAAGCGCCGTAGGCGGTACGGCGTCCAGGTAGACGCGGCGGAAGACGGCCAGCGCGACGAGCAGCAGGACCATCATGACGCCGACACCCGTCGCGGTCACCAGCAGCATCAGCCGGTGGCCGGGGGCGGTCCAGACGGCGAGGGCGGCGAGCACGACGGTGACCACGGGCAGCCAGGAGCCGACGACGTCCAGCAGCCGCATGGCGTCCTGCGCCTCGGACAGTTTGTCGGTCCGGAAGAGGGCGATCTGCCGGTCGGGCGCGGGGATGGCGGTGGCCTTCTCGAAGCCCGCGTCGACGAGCCGCTGTTTGACCTGGTCGACCACCGTGCCGAGGTCGAGCGTGACCGTGTCGCCCTGGGCGCGGAGGGCTCCCTCGCCTTCGCCGGTGAGCATGTTCACCACCGCCGCGTGGGCGCGCCGGTTGGCGCCCTCCCACGCCTGCTGGAAGGCGTCGCTGGTGACGACGCGGCTGACGGTGCGGTGCACGACGTCGGTGACGGCGGCGCGCAGCGGCCCGGCCAGGGCCTTCGAACGGTCCACCACGGCCGGCGGGGCCCCGGCGTCGGCCAGCGCGTTGCTCAGCGACGCGGTCACCGCCTCCACGTCCACATTGGCGACCACACGTTCGGTCAGCCGGTCGGTGACCGCCTTCTGCACGGCCGGATCGGACGCCAGTGGTGCGACGGTCTGCACATACCGGTCGGTGTCGGTGACCTCGTCGTGCAGCCAGGCCGCGACGACCGCCACGGGGGCCAGTAACAGGGCCAGCAGGAGCAGGACCGAGGCTCCGGCCCGGCGCGCCACGCGGTGGCGTGCGCCGGCGGCACGGCGGAGCCGTTCGTATTCGGCGTGTTCGTCGCCGGTCATGACGTACCGGCCGCCTTCGTCCCCGCCGGGGCCCGGGGATGCGGAAGAGTTCGTCGTCCCCATGGAGTCTCCTCGGTCGCTGGTGGCCGGAACCGCCGGGGTCCGCAGGGGAGTCCGGCCCGCCGGGCCAAGGACCACACCGGACCAGCGTCCCGCGCCCCGTTCCGGGGCGGGTCACCCCCTGCGGGTGAACGGCGTCCGGGGCCGGCGCCGGCCGGCTCCGCGCGCGCGGTCCGACGGGTGCGCCTAGGCTGAGACCGGATCGCCTGGCAGTGGGGACCCGCGTCAGTCGGGTGGCGGTTCGCCCTCCCCGACAGCACCGAGAGGCGGTTCACCATGGCCACTGCATCCGACGCCCCCGTTCTCGACACGCTCGCCGCCATGACCATCGACTCCATGGAGCGCTGCAACATGGACGAGCGGTCGGTCGTCCTCGCCCGCATCGCCGCCCTGGTCGCCATGGACGCGCCGGCCATCTCGTACCTGGCCCACGTCGACCCCGCGTACAAGGCGGATTTCACGGTGGAGCAGCTGCAGGACCTGCTCGTCGCGATCGCGCCTGTGGTGGGGACCGCGCGCGTCATGTCGGCCGCGGGCCACATCGCCCGGGCGTACGGTGTCGCGATCGGGCTGGCCGAGGGCGAGGCCGAGACCATCGCACGAGCCGAGGCCCAGAGCCGGAGCGGTTCCTGATCCGACACGCGGCGGGGCCGTCGCCCGGGGCGTGACCGTCCCGACGGCCGAGCACCGCGCCGGTGCCACGAGCAGACCTCGTGGCACCGGCGTTCCGCCGTGCGGGCCCGCTCCGCACCCGCGGTCACTCCGGCAGCCGCCGCAGTTCCACCACATGCAGCCCCAGCGACTGGAAACGGGCCAGCAGACCGTACAGGTGCGCCTCGTCCACGAGCGGACCGAACAGCACCGTCTGGCCGGAGATCACCACGTGCTCCAGCTCGGGAAAAGCGCTGGTCAACGTCTCCGACATATGCCCGTCGACGCGGATCTCGTACTGCATGGGCTGCTCTCCCGCGGGCGACTTTCCGCCAGGCCAACCGCCTACGTCCCGATGGTCCGCCGCGGGGGCGCTCCGCGGCCTCACCCTGCGGAGGTGAGCCGAACGCCCGGGCCGCCGGCGTCCCGGCCGGGGACGGTCACAGCAGCCGCAGCTCGCGCGCCCGCCGTACGGCGTCGCCGCGCCGGTTCACCGACAGCTTCCGGTAGACGCTCTTGAGGTGCGTCTTGACCGTGTTCACCGAGACGTACAGGTCGGCGGCGATCTCCTCGGCCGACATCGTCTGAGCGAGCCGCTGGAGGACATCGCGCTCACGTGCGCTCAGCTGCTCCACCAGCACCGGAGCGGCTCCGGTCTCCGCCGGGAGCGACCGGTCGCTCCCGGCGGCTGCCGGCAGGAGCCAGCCCGCGGCCAGGGACTGCAGCGGAGGACCGGCGAGGAACGGCCTGGCCCAGGCTCCGGCCTCCACGAAGGGACGCCGCAGCTTCTCACGCCGGGCTTCCGTGAGCGCCCGGGCCACAAGCCGGCGGGCGGTGGCGACGTCGCCCGCCGCGTTCGCGGCCTGAGCCCGCACCAGCGTGGCGCGGACGAGCACCGCCGGTCCGCTGCTCCCGCGGGCGGTGACGTCGTCGAGAAGGCGGAGGGCCGCGCGCCGGTCGCCCGCGGCGAGGCGGGCCCGCGCCGCGCCCACGGCGCACGTCGGCTGCTCGGCGGCCACCTGTTCCAGTGTCTCGGCGGCCGCCTGCGGTCGTCCTTCGGCCAGTTGGACGGACGAGGCGATCAGCGCGGCCTGGCTCCTCGCCCAGGGCGAGTCCACGTCGGCGGGCACGGCCGCGTCCGTGGCGGCCAGCGCGGCGCGCGCCCGGCCCCGGGCGAGCAGCAGGCGGGCCGTCGCGATGGACCGGCCCGCGGCCGTGACGGGGTCCGGCGTCGCCGCGTCGGACGCCTGCCCGAGGAGGGCCTCGGCCTGGCCCAGATCGTTCCGGTCGACGGCCACCGCGGCCAGCACGAGCTGTCCGAGGCCGCAGCCGGACGGCTGGGGCAGGCCGAACCGCTCCGTCTCGGTCATCGCCGTGAAGACCTTGCGTTCCGCCCTGCTAGGCCACCCGTCGAGGTAGTCCATGAGCGCGAGGTGCTCCAGCGACTCCTTGCGCGCGAGTGCCGTGGCGGCGCCGCCCGGACTGCGGGCCGCGGTGGTGAGGGCGGCCCGTGCCTCGGCGAAACGTCCGGCCCACAGCCGCGTGGAGCCCAGGTGGGTCAGCAGCAGAGCGGGAAGTTCCGGGTGTCTGTCCAGCAGATCGGCGGGGACCTCCCGCTGCAGCTCCCGGGCCGCGTCGGCGGCCTGCTCGGCCCGGTCCGGAGCACCGGCCAGCCGCGCCGCCAGCGCCTCCAGCAGGGCGCAGCTCAGCCGGGCCGGCGCGGGCTCGGACGCCCCGGCGGGCAGCTGCCGCTCGGCATGCCGGAGGTGGACCAGACCCCGGTCGAGGTCGCACCGGGACAGGTCACGGGCCGCGCGGACCAGGTCCGTCGCGAGGCTCGTCGTCCCGGGCTCCAGCCCGGCGAACAGCGCGGCCAGGTCCTCGGAGCGCAGGCCGGTGAACAACTGCCCGATCGCCAGATCGTCGACCAGGGCACGGGAGGTGAACTCCCAGTCCCCGGCGGCGGCGCCGTGGGACAGCATCTCCGGAAGCGAACCGGACCGCCGCAGCCAGTGCGCGGCCCGCCGGTGCAGCTCCGGCTCCAGTCCCGGCGAGCGCTCCCGGAGATGGGCCCCGAGGATCTCCCGAAACAGCGGATGCAGCCGGTACCACCCGTGCCCGAGGTCCTCGACGAACGCGTTCTCGCGGTGCAGTCCGGCGAGAATCGGCTCGGCGTCGTCCCGCCCGGTCAGGGCGTTCGCCAGATCGGCGCGGAAGCGGTCCAGGACACTGACGCGCAGCAGGAGGTCCTGGGTCTGGGCCGGCTGCCGCTTGAGCACCTCGGCCAGCAGGAAGTCGGCGACCGTGCTGTGGCCGGCCTCGAACTCCTTGAGATAGGCCTCCGGGTCCGGGCTCCGCTGCGCGGCCAGGGCACACAGCCGCACACCGGCCGCCCACCCCCGCGTGCGCTCCACCAGATCGCGTGCCGCCCGCACGGACAGACGCAGACCGTGCAGCTCCAGCAACGCGGCCGCCTCCTCGGGCGTGAAGGCCAGCTCGGCGTCCCGGATCTCGGTCATCTCACCGGCCGCCCGGTAGCGGTGCAGCGGCAGCAGCGGCTCGGTCCGGGTGACGAGGACCAGACGCAGCCCCGGCCCGGCATGGCGCAGGACGAACTCCAGCTGCTGCGAGATCTCCGGCGCGGTCACCCGGTCGAACTCGTCGAGCACCACGGTCACCGGCCGGTCCCGGGCGCCGAGTTCCGCGGCCAGCCGGGTCAGCAGCGTGTGGTTCACCTGACCCGCGTCGGCGGGAAAGCCGATCTCACCGGGCACCGGCACACCGGCCGTGCGCAGCGCCTGGAGCAGATGCGCCCAGAACATCCCGGGGCTCTGGACGGCCGGGTCGAGGGTCAGCCAGGCGACCGGCTGCCCGAGGCCCGAGGCCCAGTCCGCGACCGACAGCGTCTTGCCGGCTCCGGCGGAACCGTTGACCATCGTCAGCGGTGTCAGCAGTGCTTGCCCGAGGTGCCTGACCAGCCGCTCCCGTCGCAGGAACGTCGCGGGCCGCGCGGGCAGGGCGAACCGTGTCCGCAGAAACGGATCTCCCAGTGGATCGACGCACGGGGCGGCGGATTCGTGCAGGGTTCCGTCGCTTGCTGTCACGACGCTCACCACCGTCTCGCCGGGTCGCGGGCGGGCCCTCCCCTCAAGGATCTCAATTTCCCCTGGGGCCGCTCGTCACACAGGGTCCATGGGCCCCTGCCGGGTACCCGGAGGTCCCCGGCCGGGCGCGTCCGCGGCGGCCCCGGCCCCGCCGGGCGGGCCCGGGTGGGCTCAGGGGACCGACGGTGCCGTCCCGGCGCTCGCGGTGATCCGCGCACGCTGTCCGTGCCGGCAGCGGACCAGGCGGTCGCTCAGACCGGCGGCGTCGATCTCGGCGAGGAACGCCTCCAGCGGGGAGCGCATCACCGGGTGGGCGCCGTAGTGGACCGGCAGGATCGCCCGGGGGGCCAGGCGCCGGGCCAGTTCCGCTCCCCGCGCGCCGTCCATGGTCACCACGAAGCCGCCGGGCAGGCGGGTACCCCCGAGGTGCAGCACGGCCGGGTCCGCGGCGGGAAAGCGCCGGGCGATCTCGTCGAGACCGTCGTACACCAGGGTGTCGCCCGAGACGTACAGCCGGGTCCTGGCCGGGCCCCGCACCGGACCGGACTCCAGCATGCTGCCCATCACCGGCGGCAGCGGCCCGCGCGGCAGGGGGTGCCCGGCGTGCCGGCCCGGCAGCGCCGTCACCCGGACCTGTACGTCGCCGTGCCGGAGCGTGAACCCCTGCCAGGTGCGCAGCCCCGCGGTGCGGGGAAAACGGTGCACGACCCTGAGACGGCGTGCCGCGTGCGGGGTGGTCGGCACCGGCACGGAGCGGTCCAGGTGCCTGCGCCCGCGGCGGTCCCAGCGGTCGCCGTGCAGATGCGACAGGACGATCCCGTCGAGGCGGGGCAGGTCGCCGACGTCGACGGCCGGTTCCGTCGGACGGTGGCTGACCAGGCCGTGACCGAGGTAGGCGCACTGCCCGCGGTGCAGGAAGTCGGGGTCGGTGAGCAGGGTGAGCCCGCCGTACCGCATCAGGACGGTCGCGTTGCCGATGAAGTGCAGATCGAGCGCGTCGTCCCCGGGGTCGTCGGGGAAGCGGGGCGTGACCGGCATGGCGTACCCGCGACGCCCGTGATCACTACGGGCGGGGATGGGCGAGGCGGAACTTGGACTTTTGGTCCAATCGCTGGACGTGTAGTCTGAAGATGCGTCAGGGCGGTGGAGGAACCGGCCGGAGCATCGACGGACGGGGGAGCGCTCATGGCGGCCGGCGAGGCACTCGAAGCGGAGCGTGACGCGATCCTCGCCGCGCTGCGCCCGGTCGTCGCCGGGCTGGCGGCGACGTTCGGGCCGGTGTGCGAGGCGGTCCTGCACGACTACCGGCGGCCGGAGCGGTCGGTCGTCGCGCTGGCCGGCGAGGTGACCGGACGCCGGGTGGGCGGCGCGATGAGCGAGATCGGGCTGCGCATGATCGCACGCGGCGACGACGCGCGGGACGAACTGAACTACGTCACCCGCACCCGGACCGGAGCACTGGTCAAGTCGTCCACGATCCTGCTGCGCGACTCCACCCGGGCCGTCTTCGGCGCCCTGTGCCTCAACGTCGACATCACCGCCGTGCGGCAGGCCCACGCACTGCTCGGCGCGCTGGCCGGTGCGGGCGGCGGCGCGCCGGACACACCGGTCACCACCTTCGCGGGCGACATCGACTCCGTCGTGGACGCCGTCCTCGACGCCCACCGCCCCGTCGGCGGCGGCGCCTGGGCGGGCCTCGACCGCGCCGGGCGCCTCGACCTCTTCCACAGCCTCGACGAGCACGGCGTCTTCGCCGTGCGCCACTCGGTCGAACAGGTCGCCACCCGCCTCGGCATCTCCCGCGCGTCCGCCTACAGCTACCTCTCCCAGGCGCGCGCCGCCCACGCCCCGACCACCGATGGAGGACACGCGTGACGACCACCACCCCGCCGGTCACCTTCGACGACGTCCGCGAAGCCGCCGCCCGGCTCAGCGGCGTCGCCCACCGCACCCCCGTGCTGCGCTCGCGCACCCTAGACGCGCTCGTCGGCGCCGAGGTCCACCTCAAGTGCGAGAACTTCCAGCGGGTGGGCGCCTTCAAGTTCCGCGGTGCCTACAACGCCGCCTCCCGGCTCACCCCCGAGCAACTGGCCCGGGGCATCGCCGCGTACTCCTCGGGCAACCACGCCCAGGCCGTCGCCCTGGCCGCCCGCGAACTCGGCACCACCGCCGTCATCGTCATGCCCGAGGACGCGCCGCGCTCGAAGCGGGACGCCACCGAGGGCTACGGCGCGGAGATCGTGACCTACGACCGGTACACCGAGGACCGCGCCGCCGTCGCCGAGGCGCTGGCCGCCGAGCGGGGCCTCGCCCTCGTCCCGCCCTACGACCACCCGCACGTGATGGCGGGACAGGGCACGGCGGCGCTGGAACTCCTCGACGAATCAGGGGAGTTGGACGAGCTGATCGTGCCCGTGGGCGGCGGGGGACTGATCGCCGGGAGTGCCACGGCGGCCAAGGGCAGATATCCCGGCATCCGTGTCGTCGGCGTCGAACCGGAGGCCGGGGACGACACCAGGCGGTCCCTGGAGGCGGGCCGGCGCGTCCGTATCCCGGTGCCCCGCACGATCGCCGACGGGCAGGCCCTCGACACCCCCGGCGAGCTGACGTTCTCGGTGAACCGGCGCCTCGTCGACGCCGTCGTCCTGGTGTCCGACGACGAGATCCGGGACGCGATGCGGTTCGCGTTCGAACGACTGAAGATCGTCCTCGAACCCAGCGGCGCCACCCCGCTGGCCGCCCTGCTGACCGGTCGCACCAACCCCCTGCCGCGCCGGGTCGGGCTGATCCTCTCCGGCGGCAACATCGCCGCGGACCGCTTCGCCCAGCTGTGCGGCGGCGGCAGCGCCTGAGACCGGACGGCTCCCCTCCATGGCACCGTGTGTCACGGCACCGCGCGGGTCCCCCGAATGGCGGTGCCGGGTTGCGCGGTCGACGATGGTGTGGTTCCAGGCTCGCAACGGAGGGAGCCGTCATGTTCGAGATCAAGACTGTCGACAACCCGGACGAGCGGCGCGATTTCCCACGTGGACACCTCGAAGCGGTCCATCTCACCGGACTCGACTTCGCCGTGGGCACGTTCGAACCGGGCTGGCGCTGGTCCGAGTCCGTGGCGCCCATCGCCGGGACGGAGAGCTGCACGGTCCACCACAACGGGTACGTCGTCCAGGGGCGGATGCGCCTGCGCATGGACGACGGCGCCGAGGGCGAGGTCGGACCGGGCGACGTGTTCGTCCTCCCGCCCGGCCACGACGCCTGGGTGGTCGGCGACGAACCGGTCGTCCTGTACGACTTCGCCGGCACCATGGCGAAGGAATACGCGAAGGCGCAGGCGCGGGACTGAGACCCGCCGCAGCGCGGCTCAGTGCGTCCGGGCTCCAAGCCGCCCGGCGGCACGGCTCCGTGAGTCCTTGCTCCAAGCCGCGCGGCGGCACGAAGGCCGGCGTCCGGCGCGCCGGGCCAGACCGGCAGCAGCGGATCAGACCGGCAGCAGGCGGGCGACGATCGTGCCGAGTTGCCGGGCGTTGCGGCACTCGTGCATCTCCACCAGCCCCGCGTATTCGGGCGCGGCGGAGTCGCCCGTGCCCCACTGGGCGCGCGGCTCGGGGTTCAGCCAGTAGAGGCGGCGGGCCCGTCCGGCGATCTGCCGGACGGCCGCCAGGTTCGGGTCGCTCATGTTCGTCCGGGCGTCGCCGAGCACGAACACCGTAGTGCGCGGGCCGACCGCGTCGCCGTACCGCTGCGCGAACTCGCCCAGTGCGACGCCGTAGTCGCTGCTGCCGTGCCAGCCGGTGAGCGTCGCCTCCGAGCAGATGCGGGCACCGAGCCCCTCCGGATCGGCCGTGCCGCGCACCAGCAGCCCGGTCACCTCGTCGATCCGGTTGACGAAGGCGAACACCCGCACCTTGCTGAACTGCTCGTGCAGCGCCTGCACCAGCAGCATCGTGAAGTCCGAGAAGCCGGACACCGACCCCGAGACGTCGCACAGCAGCACCAGTTCGGGCCGCGCGGGACGGCGCCTGCGCAGCACCGGCTTCATCGGCACCCCGCCGGTCGACAGCGATCCGCGCAGGGTGCGCCGCAGGTCGATGCTGCCCCGGGAGGCCCGGCGCCGGCGGGCCGCCAGCCGGGTGGCGAGCTTGCGGGCCAGCGGCTGCACCGTCCTGCGCAGCTCGGCCAGCTGGAGCCGGCCCGCGTAGAGGAAGTCGACCCGGTCGGGGGTCGTCGCCACCGCGCGCCGGGCGATCTCGTCCCGGTCCCGCCGCTCCGCGACCCGGCGCCGCGCCTCCGCCGCCACCATGGCGCGGAACGTCTCGATGCGCCACCGGATCTCGTCCTCCAGCAACCGGTCGGTGAAGCCGGACCCGGAGCCCTGCGCGCGGACCCCGTCCCGGACGCGCGCCAGCAGCGTCTGCGGGCGCAGCCGGTCCAGCGTCTGGTGCGCCGACCAGCCGTCCGACGCCGACGAGGAGCCGTATGCGCCGAAACCCTCCACCGCCTCCGCCGCCAGCCGCTCCATCAGCGCCCGGTCGTCCGCGGCGAGCGCGGCCGCCAGCCGGTCGCGCAGGTCGTCCCGGTCGGCCGGCTCGTCCAGCGGTCCGCCGACACCGCGCGGGAAATACAGGTCGAAGACCGGGTCGAACACCTTCCGGCCGGCCGGGTCGTGCAGCAGCGTCGCCGCCAGCCCCTCCCGCAGCAGCTCACGGTCGTCCAGCCCCAGCGCCGCGACCGCCCGGGCCGCGTCCACCGTCTCGCCGGTGCCGACGCGCATGCCGTGCGCGCGCAGCGCGTCGACCAGGGAGGTCAGCCGCTCGGCGACGCCTGGGGCGGTCACCCGGCGTCCAGGTCGAGCTTGGCGGCCGCCTTGAGCACGTCGTCCTGGTGCTTGAGCAGCACGCCCAGGGTGGCCTGTACGACGCTCTCGTCGAGCGTGCCGGCGCCGAGCGCGAGCAGGGTGCGCGCCCAGTCCACGGTCTCCGCGACCGACGGGACCTTGCGCAGGTCCATGGCGCGCAGCGCCCCGACCACCCGGACGACGGACGCGGCCAGCGCCTCGTCCAGCTCCGGCACCTTCAGCCGTACGATCCGGCGCTCCAGCTCCGGGTCGGGGAACCCGATGTGCAGGAAGAGGCAGCGGCGGCGCAGCGCCTCGGACAGTTCGCGGCTCGCGTTGGAGGTGAGGACGACGAAGGGGCGGCGGGCCGCGGTGATCGTGCCCAGCTCGGGGACGGTGACCTGGAAGTCGCTGAGGACCTCCAGGAGCAGCCCCTCGATCTCGACGTCCGCCTTGTCCGTCTCGTCGATCAGCAGCACCTTGGGGTCGTCACCGCGGATGGCGGTCAGCAGGGGGCGGGTGAGCAGGAACTCCTCGCTGAAGATGTCCGTGCGCGCCTCGTCCCACGTCTCGTCGCGGCCGGCGCTGATGCGCAGCAGCTGCTTGGCGTGGTTCCACTCGTACAGGGCCCGGGACTCGTCGACGCCCTCGTAGCACTGCAGGCGGACCAGGCGTGCCCCGGCGACCTGGGCGACGGCCTTGGCGAGTGCCGTCTTGCCGACCCCGGCGGGGCCTTCGACGAGCAGCGGCTTGCCGAGCCGGTCGGCCAGGAAGACGGTCGTGGCGACCGCGGGCGAGGCGAGGTAGCCGGTCTCGGCAAGACGTGCGGAGACGTCGTCGACGGATGTGAACAACGGGGCCTCCCGGTCGGTGCTGGTGTCGCGGGGACTATCTAAGCGCTTGTTCATAGCGCGTGTCACCAGGGAATGCCGGATGGAACGCCTGCGGCGGGCCGGTGCCCGGGCGCGACGGTACGCGCCGTCTGCCCTGCCGACGCGGCGGTCGAGGCCACCGCGCCGTCCCCGACGGGGCGAGCGCCGGTCACGGGCCCGCGCCGAGACACAGCGGGCCACCGCAGCGGCGGGTGGGTCATGTCGGGTCGCGGCGACGGCGCTGCCGGTGGCGGCCGATGCGGGGCCGGGCGCGGGCCTGGTGGCGAGGCGCGGCAGGCCGCTCCAGGGGGTCGGTCACGGCGGTGGCGCTGCTGGTCGCGGTGACGGTACGGCGGGGTCGCCTCGGCGGCCGGTGACGGCGACGGTGCTGCCGGTCGTGGCCGATGCGGGGCCGGGCGTGGGGCAGGGCGTGGGGCCGGGCCGAGACGCGGCAGGCCGCACCGGGGGCCGGTGACGGCGGTGCTGCGGGTCGTGGCCGACGTGGGGCCGGTGGCGGCCCGGGCCGAGGCGCGGGGGCCCGACTTGGCGGGCGGTCGTGGCCGGGGTGGGGGCGGAGGCGGGGCAGCGGGGCAGCCGCCTGAGCGGCCGCCCCTCCGGGGTTGTTCCGGCGGCCGTGCTCAGTCCGTCGGGCCGGTGACCAGCACCACTTCCAGGGTGCGTGGGCCGTGCACTCCCTCGACGCGGTCCAGTTCGATGTCGCTGGTCGCCGACGGGCCGGAGATCCAGGTGAGCGGCCGCGCCGGGTCGAGGCGGTCGAGCGCCTGGGGCACCGAGCCGACGACCTGGTCGGGGACGCGGACGACGCAGACATGGTGGTCGGGGACGAGCGTGATCCGGCGGCGGCCCTGCTCCGGGCCGCCGTCCAGCACGATCGTCCCGGTCTCGGCGACGGCCACCGCGCAGCCCGTGACCACGCTGTCGACGCGGTCCAGCTCGTGCGCGGTGCTCTCCGCCCGGTCCGGCACCCGCTCGGCCTCCGTCGCCGCGAGCCACCGCGGATCCAGGCCCGGCGGCACCAGCACCGTCCGGGAACCGTGCGCGGAGAGCAGCCGGCCGATCGTCGCCGCCAGTTCGTCCGCCGCGCAGCGGTGCACGACCGCCCGGTAGTCCGCCAGGTTCTCGGCCAGCAGCTCCACCGTCTGCCCGACGCTCCGGTCGCCGTGCTCGCGCAGGTAGTCCCGGGGGACGGCCTGCTCGTACGGCGTCTCGTCCTGCCCCGCGGCGGTGAGCGCGCGCCGCACCCGCCCCAGGACCCGTTCCCTGCTGCTCACTTCGCGTCCTTTCCGCCGTGCGTACGCTGCCACCAGTCGCGGAACGGTTCCGCCGGCACCGGCGGCAGATCCCGGGTGCCGCTCCACGCCCGGCCCGGACCGGGCAGCGTCCGCGGATGCAGGCGGCGGGTGCGCGAGGCCAGCCGCTGGCCGGTGCGCAGCGCGCCGGGGCGCGTGAACGCCCAGCGGGCCGCGCGCATGGCCGCACGCTCGGCCGCGTGCCCCTTCGCCGGCCGCAGCACCACCTTGTTGCCCTCACGCGTCACCGGCCCGCCCTCCACGACCCGCTCCCGCAGGTGCACCAGCACCTCCGGGATGTCGATCGCGACCGGGCACACCTCGTAGCAGGCGCCGCACAGCGACGACGCGTACGGCAGCGAGGCGTCGATCTCGCTGGCGGTGCCCCGCAGTTGCGGGCTGAGGATGGCGCCGATCGGGCCCGGGTAGACCGAGCCGTACGCGTGCCCGCCGGCCCGCTCGTAGACCGGGCAGACGTTCAGGCAGGCCGAGCAGCGGATGCAGCGCAGGGCCTGGCGGCCGACCTCGTCGGCGAGGGTGTCGGTGCGGCCGTTGTCGAGCAGCACCAGATGGAACACCCGCGGGCCGTCGGCCGTCTCGGAGTCCGTGGTGCCCGTCCAGGTCGACGTGTACGGGTTCATCCGCTCCGCGGTGGAGGACCGGGGCAGGGTCTGCAGGAACACCTCCAGGTCGCGCCAGGTCGGCACGATCTTCTCGATGCCCACGACCGAGATCAGCGTCTCGGGCAGGGTCAGGCACATGCGCCCGTTGCCCTCGGACTCCACGACCACCAGCGTGCCGGTCTCCGCCACCATGAAGTTGGCGCCGGAGATGCCGACCTTGGCGCGCAGGAACTTCTCCCGCAGGTGCAGCCGGGCGGCCTCGGCGAGTTCGGCGGGCGAGTCGGTCAGGCCCTCCGGCGCCGGGCGGCCCCACTCGCTCATCTCCGAGCGGAAGATGTCCCGGATCTCGCCGCGGTTGCGGTGGATGGCGGGCACCAGGATGTGCGAGGGCCGGTCCTTGCCCAACTGCACGATCAGCTCGGCGAGATCGGTCTCGTAGGCGCGGATGCCCTCGGCCTCCAGGGCCTCGTTGAGCCCGATCTCCTGTGTCGCCATCGACTTGACCTTGACGACCTCCGTCTCCCCGGTCTCCTTGACCAGGCCGGCGACGATGCGGTTGGCCTCGTCGGCGTCCGCGGCCCAGTGGACGATGCCGCCCGCCGCCGTGACGGCCTCCTCCAACTGCACCAGGTAGCGGTCCAGGTGACGCAGCGTGTGGTCCTTGATCCGCTTGCCGGCCTCCCGCAGCGCGGCCCAGTCCGACACCTCGGCGACGGCGTTCGCCCGCTTGGCGCGGATGGTGTGCGTGGCGTGCCGCAGATTGCCGCGCAGGGTCTGGTTGTGCACGGCCTCGTGGGCCGCCCGGGGAAACGCCGGCATCCCCACGAACGTTCCGCTCATGCCGCCGGCTCCTCTTCCGTGCTGGCCAGGATCTCCGCGATGTGCACCGGCCGCATGCCGGTGCTCAGCCGTGCCATGGTGCCGCCGATGTGCATCAGGCACGAGTTGTCGGCGGCGCACAGCACCTCCGCGCCGGTCGACTCGGCGTTGCGGACCTTGTCCAGGCCCATCGCGGCCGACACGTCCGAGTTCTTCAGCGCGAAGGTGCCGCCGAAGCCGCAGCACTCCTCGGCGCCCGGCAGCTCCACCAGCTCCAGGCCCCTGACCGCCTCCAGCAGCCGGCGCGGCCGGTCGCCGAGCCCCAGCCCGCGCAGCCCGTGACAGGTCGGGTGGTACGTCACCTTGTGCGGGTAGTACGCCCCGACGTCCGTCACCCCCAGCACGTCCACCAGGAACTCCGTCAGCTCGTACGTCTTGGGCACCACGGGCGCCAGCGTGGCCGCGAGACCGTCCCCGCGCCCCTCGGCCCGCGCCCGCTCACCCATGCGCGGATACAGCTCCCGAACCATCGCCCCGCACGAGCCCGACGGTGTGACGATCGCCTCGTACTCCCCGAAGACATCGGAGAAATGCCGGGCCATCGGCTCCGCCTCGTGCCGGTAGCCGGTGTTGTAGTGGGCCTGCCCGCAGCAGGTCTGGGCCATCGGGAAATCGACGTCGACACCCAGCCTGGTCAGCAGTTTCACCACCGCGCGGCCGGTGTCCGGATACAGCGTGTCGTTGACACAGGTCAGGAACAGAGCGACACGCATCGCGGCTCCTCGTGATCGAACATCGGATGAGGGCAGGGTAGCTGCGCAAAGCGCTCCCGGCGACACCGGGTCACTTCTCGGCCAGCCGGGCCTGCGCCTCCCGCCACCGCCGGGTGTCGCCGCGGGGTTCGTAGCGGGTGAGCGGCTGCGTCCGGGTGAGCAGGTGCCGCATCCCGGCGAGATCGCCGACCAGACCGTGGGCGCGGGCCTGGACGAGCACGTTGCCGAGCGCGGCCGCCTCCGTCGGGCCCGCCACCACCGGCAGTCCGCAGGCGTCGGCGGTCAGCTGGCACAGCAGGGAGTTGCGGGTGCCGCCGCCGACGACGTGCACCACGTCGACCGGGTGGCCGGCCAGGCGCTGCGCGTCCTCGACGGCCCGCCGGTGGGCCAGCGCGAGGGAGTCGAGGATGCAGCGCGTGATCTCGGCGGGCGACTCGGGCACCGGCTGCCCCGAGGCACGGCACGCCCCGGCGATCCGCTCCGGCATCCGGCCCGGCGCGAGGAACGCCGCGTCGCCCGCGTCCACCACCGACCGCAGCGCCGGCACCTCGGCCGCCTGCCGCAGCAGCTCGCCCAGGTCCGGGTCGCCCCAGGCCCGCACGCACTCCTGCAGCAGCCACAGCCCCATGATGTTGCGCAGGTAGCGGACCGTGCCGTCCAGCCCCAGCTCATTGGTGAAGTTGGCGGCCCGGCTCTCCTCGGTGAGCACGGGCGCGGCCAGTTCCAGCCCGGCCAGCGACCAGGTGCCGGTGCAGATGTAGGCGAACCGCTCGCCCCCGGTGGCCGGAACGGCCGCCACGGCGGAGGCCGTGTCGTGCGAACCGACCGTCGTCACCCGCACCGGGCCGGTCAGCCCGGTCTCCTCCAGCACCTCGGGACGCAAGCTGCCGGCCGGGTCGCCCGGCTGCCGCAGCGGAGCGAACAGACCGAGGTCGATGCCGAGCCGGCCGGCGACGTCGTGCGACCAGTCGCGGGTGCGCGGGTCGATGAGCTGGGTGGTGGAGGCGTTGGTCAGCTCGGTGCCCTGCTCGCCGGTGAGCCAGTAGGCCAGCAGGTCCGGGATGAGCAACAGCCGCTCAGCCTGCGCCAGTTGGTGCGTCTCACGGGCCGCGACCAACTGGTACAGGGTGTTGAACGGCGCGTACTGCAGCCCGGTCGCCGCGTACAGGCGGTTGGCCGGCAGGGTCGCCCACACCTTCTCCGCGACGCCCTCCGTGCGGCTGTCCCGGTAGTGCACGGGATTGCCGAGCAGCGCCCCGTCCGCGTCCAGCAGCCCGTAGTCCACCGCCCAGCTGTCGATGCCGACGGAGTCCACCGGGCCCGCCAGACGCAGCCCGTGCAGCACGCCCGCGTACAGGCCGAGGACGTCCCAGCGCAGCCCCTCGGGCACGCGGACGGGCCGGTTGGGGAAGCGGTGCGCCTCGGCCAGTTCCAGACTCTCGGGGCCGACGCGGCCGACCATGACGCGTCCGCTGGACGCGCCGAGGTCGACCGCGGCGTACGACTTCACGGACGCGCTCACCGCAGGAAGGCGGCCGCGACGCCGGCGTCGACCGGGACGTGCAGTCCCGTGGTGTGGGTCAGGTCGCCGCCGGTCAGCGCGAAGACGGCGTTCGCGACGTGCTCGGGCAGCACCTCCCGCTTCAGCAGGGTGCGCTGGGCGTAGAACTCGCCGAGCTTCTCCTCCGGTACGCCGTACACCGCCGCCCGCTGCGCGCCCCAGCCGCCCGCGAAGATGCCGGAGCCGCGCACGACCCCGTCCGGGTTGACGCCGTTGACACGGATGCCGTGCTCGCCCAGCTCGGCCGCCAGCAGCCGCACCTGGTGGGCCTGGTCGGCCTTGGTGGCGGAATAGGCGATGTTGTTGGGGCCGGCGAAGACGGCGTTCTTGGAGGCGATGTAGACGATGTCGCCGCCCAGACCCTGCTGGATCATCACCCGGGCCGCCTCGCGGGAGACCAGGAAGGACCCGCGGGCCATGATGTCGTGCTGCAGGTCCCAGTCCTTCGCCGACGTCTCCAGCAGCGGCTTGGAGATGGAGATGCCCGCGTTGTTGACCACCAGGTCGACACCGCCGAAGGCCAGCACCGCCGCCTTGAACGCCGCGGCGATCTGCTCCTCGTCCGTCACGTCGACGGTCACGGCGACCGCCTTGTCCGGGCCGCCCAGGCCCTCGGCCACCTCGGCCGCGTTGTCCCCGTTGAGGTCGGCGACGACGACGCACGCGCCCTCGGCCGCCAGCCGCTCCGCGATCGCCTTGCCGATGCCGCTGCCCGCGCCCGTCACCAGCGCCACCCGGGTCGCCAGCGGCTTGGGCTTCGGCATCCGCTGGAGCTTGGCCTCCTCAAGGGCCCAGTACTCGATGCGGAACTTCTCCGACTCCTCGATCGGGGCGTACGTCGACACCGCCTCCGCCCCGCGCATCACGTTGATCGCGTTGACGTAGAACTCGCCGGCCACCCGCGCGGTCTGCTTGTCCTTGCCGAAGGAGAACATGCCGACGCCCGGCACCAGCACGATCGCCGGGTCGGCGCCGCGCATCGCGGGGGAGTCGGGCAGGGCGTGCCGCCGGTAGTAGGCGGCGTACTCCTCGCGGTACTCCGTGTGCAGCTCCTTCAGACGGGCGATCGCCTCGTCGAGCGGAGCGGTGGGCGGCAGGTCGAGGACGAGCGGCCTGACCTTGGTGCGCAGGAAGTGGTCCGGGCAGGAGGTGCCCAGCGCGGCCAGCCGCGGGTGCTCGGCGCGGGAGACGAAGTCGAGGACGACGTCGGAGTCGGTGAAGTGCCCGACCTGCGGGCGGTCCTGGGAGGCGACGGCCCGCACGTACGGCGCCAGGGCCGCCGCCCGCTCCCGGCGCTCGGCCTCGGGCAGCGCCCCGTAGCCCTCGATCACCAGGCCGAACGGCTCCGGCTTCCCGCGCTCGGCGAGGAACGCCTCCGCCGTGCGGATGATGTGCAGCGAGTTGCGCTCGCACTCCTCGGAGGTGTCGCCCCAGGCGGTGATGCCGTGACCGCCCAGCACGCAGCCGATCGCCTGCGGGTTGGCCGCCTTCACCGCCGCGATGTCGAGACCGAGCTGGAAACCGGGCCGCCGCCACGGCACCCACACCACCGTGTCGCCGAAACACTCGGCGGTCAGCTTCTCGCCGTCGGCGGCGCAGGCGAGCGCGATCCCGGAGTCGGGGTGCAGGTGGTCGACGTGCGCCGCGTCCACCAGACCGTGCATCGCGGTGTCGATGGAGGGGGCCGCGCCGCCCTTGCCGTGCAGGCAGTAGTCGAAGGCGGCGACCATCTCGTCCTCGCGCTCGACGCCCGGGTAGACGTCCTGCAGCGCCCGCAGCCGGTCCAGGCGCAGCACGGCCAGGCCGGCCTCGGTCAGCGTGCCGAGGTCACCGCCCGAGCCCTTGACCCACATCAGTTCGACGTCGCCGCCGGTGACGGGGTCGGTCTCGGTGCCCTTCGCGGAGGCGTTGCCCCCGGCGTAGTTGGTGTTGCGCGGATCCGCGCCGAGCCGGTGGGAACGCGCCAGCAGGGCGGCGGCTTCGGGGTGGGGTGCCATGGTCGGTCTCTTCCTTGCGTCGTCGGGGCGGTGCGGGTGTGCGGGAGGCGGGGGCCGGGGGCCGGGGGTCAGGCGCCCCAGCCGGCCTGGGAGCCGCCGACCCGCTCGGCGGCGATGCGCTCCTGCCGGCCGGACCGGCGGTAGGCGGCGATCGGGTCGGCGTCGAGGCCCGCCTCTTCGCGGAGTTCGGCGAGCAGTGGGCGTACGTCGGTGTTGTAGGCGTCCATGAGGACGGCGTTGGCGCCGAGGACGTCGCCCTCGTGCTGCGCGGCGGCCAGCGCCTCCCGGTCGACGAGCAGGGCCTTGGCGGTGGCTTCCTGGACGTTCATCACGGACCGGATGATCGCGGGGATCTTGGCCTCGATGTTGTGGCACTGGTCGAGCATGAAGGCGATGTCGGGGGTGTAGCCGCCGCCGCGGACGACCTCGTACATGATGCGGAACAGTTGGAAGGGGTCGGCGGCGCCGGCCATGAGGTCGTCGTCGGCGTAGAAGCGGGAGTTGAAGTCGAATCCGCCGAGTTTTCCTTCCCTGAGCAGGGTGGCGACGATGAATTCGATGTTGGTGCCGGGGGCGTGGTGGCCGGTGTCGACGACGACCTGGGCCTTGTCGCCGAGTTTGAGGCAGTGGGCGTAGGCGGTGCCCCAGTCGGGGACGTCGGTGGTGTAGAAGGCGGGCTCGAAGAATTTGTACTCCAGCAGCATGCGCTGGTCCTCGCCGAGGCGGTCGTAGACCTGGGCGAGTCCTTCGGCGAGGCGGTCCTGGCGGGTGCGGATGTCGTCCTGGCCGGGGTAGTTGGTGCCGTCGGCGAACCAGAGTTTGAGGTCGCGGGAGCCGGTGGCGTCCATGATGTCGACGCATTCCAGGAGGTGGTCGAGTGCCTTGCGGCGGATCGCGGGGTCGGCGTGGCAGATGCTGCCGAGCTTGTAGTCGTCGTCCTGGAAGGTGTTGGAGTTGATCGCGCCGAGCACGACTCCGTGGTCACGGGCGAACGCGGCGAGCTTGGCGTAGTCGTCGACCTTGTCCCACGGGATGTGCAGGGAGACGGTGGGAGCCACGCCGGTGAACTCGTGCACCTTCGCCGCGTCCTGCAGCTTCTCCCAGGGGTCGCGGGGGACGCCCGGCTGGGCGAACACCTTGAAACGCGTGCCGGAGTTGCCGTAGGCCCACGACGGCGTCTCGATCCGCTGGGCCGCGAGGGCCGCCTTCACCGTGGACAGGTCTGGCATGACCACCTCTGAATATCGCAGGCCACGACGCTGCCGTGGAGGTGGGGCGCCGGTGCCGGACTGAACAGCCTGAACTGTTTGAATCGTTTCAGGGAAACTAGCCGCAGGGTGCGGACGCCGTCAAGATGTTCGGGCCCTCGTGCTGCCCGGTGCGGGGGGAGATGCATTTCCGCCTTGCCGGCTCTTGACGGCGGGAGCGGCGGGCGTGAGGATGTCGTGAAACGTTTCATCAGCGTGGCTCGGATGGCTACACGTGTCACCGGCCCGTCGCGGGCGGCCGACGGCTTGTGGGACCACGGACGCTCAGGACAGGACGGCTGACCTGAGCACTTCCTCGCACCACCGGCGGAACGAGGTGGGAGCGGGCGGTGCTGTGCGGTGCTCCTCGTCGTAGGCCCCGTTGTTCTGGGCCACCGCCATGTCCACGAGGCCCTGGGCCGACGCCTCGGACGCGCCGTGCCGGATCATCGCCTCCCGGTAGTCGCCCAGCGTGGCCTGCCGGTAGCGGACCGGCCGCCCCAGCACCTCGGACATGACCTGGGCCGCCGCGGCAATCGCCGCAGTACTGAGGAGCCTCCTCGATGTCGTCCTCGGTGATGAGGGCGAGCGGGCTCCGGGCGGTCTTGTCCGCCTTCCCGCCGTCGAGCGGGGCGACGGCCTTGCGGACGGCCGTCTCCCCGATCAGCCTCGGGGTCGGCCATGGTGGCGGAGACAGGCCGCCGGGGCCGATCTCGACCTGGTACTTCAGGTGGGCATGCCTGAGCTGGTGAGAGGAGCCACCGGGACCGCAGGTGGTGTGCCCTCACCGGTCTCGCTGTGTGCGGGTCGTTGTTGCAGGGCGGTGTGCAGCGCGGCGTGCAGCAGGAGACGCGCGGGCAGTCCCAGCCCGCTCGCGTCGACGGCCATACCGAGGAGAGGCCCGGCGAGCGGGGTCAGGGTGCGGGCAAGCGACTGCACCTGCGGGACCAGCGAGATCCGGGGCAGTCTGATGACGATGGTCAGGGGCACGGCAGTGTCCTTTGGCCGATCAAGCCGCGGAGGTGGCTTGTTTTGCCGGTTTTCCTCAGGACAGTCCGCTTCCGAGGCGCGTGAATGGCTTGGCACCTTCATCCACGCCAACAGAGGGTGAACGGAAGTGTGGTCCGCTCGGACGGGAATCACCCATTCCTCAGCCGCTCGGCCTGCTGGCTGACGGCGGAGAGGCCGGTGCCGCGTGCGAGTACGCGGTGGCGGCGCGTGGGGGCGTGGTCGGGGTGAGCAGACGGGGGGCGGTAGCGGCGGTGACGGTGGCTGTGGTGGCGCTGGCGGCGATGGTGGTCCAGGCAACGGGGCCGAGGGGCGTGCAGCCGAAGAAGTGACTCAGACCCGGGGTCTGCACGACGGTGAGGAGGGCCGCTGCGGAGAGGGCGGCGGTGGCCAGGACGAGGGGGCTGCGCCAGTCGGTGATGAGGGTCTGGCCGAGCTGGGCGGTGACCAGGGCTGCCAGTCCCATGGTGTCGGCGCGGCGGGCACGGCCGGTGAGGCGGCCGGTCTGCCACGCGAGAATCGCGGCCAGGGTGGTGGCGGTGCCGCGGATGGCCAGCAGTCGCGCCAGGGCGGGCCCCATGAGGGTGGGAGCGGGCTGGTCCATCGCGGTGGTGCCGGCGGCCGTGGTGCGGTGGGCGAGGGCGACGGCCAGGGCGGGGAGCATGTCGGTGAGGAGGTTGACCAGAAGGAGCTGGCGGGTGCGGAGGGGGGCCCGGCCGGCGAGTGCGGTGCCGAGGATGGTGAAGGCGACCTCGCCGGCGTTGCCGCCGACGAGGATGGCGACGGCGTCGCGGACGCTGGCCCACAGGGCACGTCCCTCGTGCAGGGCGTCCAGGATGCGGGTGAGGTCGGGGTCGCTCAGGACGAGGTCGGCGGCGGCGCGTGCGGCGGTGGATCCGTGGACCCCGACGCCGATACCGATGTCGGCGAGACGGATGGCGGCTGCGTCGTTGACGCCGTCGCCGACCATGGCGACGACGTGCCCTGCCTCACGCAGGGCCTGAACGATCCGGACCTTGTGCTCAGGTGATACGCGGGCGAAGAGACTGGCCCGGTCGATGGCCGGGATGCGGTCGGTGGCCGACAGGGAATCGATCACGGAGCCGGTGACGACGGTCTCCGTGTGCGGGATGCCGAGGTCGCGCGCGATGGCGGCGGCGGTGGCCGGATGGTCGCCGGTGATCATGACGATCCGTACACCCGCGTCGGTGAGGCGTTTGACGGCGTCGGAGGCTGTGGGGCGGGGAGCGTCGGCGATGGCCAGGAAACCCAGCAGCGTCAGATCGTGGACCAGGTCGGTCACCGTGTCGGCCGGCACGGCGGTACCGGTCGCCCGTTCCGCCGATTGTTCCCGGTCGTCGATGCCCGGCGCGTCCGCGGGTGGAGCGGCCTGGGCGACGGCCAGGACGCGCAGGCCCTGGTCGGCGAGCTGCCGCAGCATGCGGTGGGCGGCTTCCAGCCGCTGATCGTCGAGCGGGGCCAGGCCGCTGTCACTCCCGACCTGGCCGTTGCGATGGTCAGCGGGGCCGGCCGGAACGAGGGTGGTGGTGCAGCGCTCGAGGATGATCTCGGGCGCTCCTTTGACCGCGAGCAGGGGATGGCCGTGGTCGGTACCCGCGGAGGCCGAGTAGCCGCGGCTGGCCTCGAAAGGCAGTTCCGCCTGCCGTGCCCAGCCCGGGTCGTCGATGTCGTATCTGTGGACGGCTTCGAGTACGGCGCGGTCGGTGGCGTGGGCCGTGGGTGCGCCGGGGGCGGGGCAGGCGCGGGCGGCGGTGCGCAGCAGAAGACGTGCCTCTTCCGACTCGGGGGGAAGGATCTTCTCGGTGGAGGCCAGACGGGTCAGGGCCAGACGGCCTTCGGTGAGGGTGCCGGTTTTGTCGAAGCAGATGACATCGACGCGTCCGAGGGCTTCCAGCGCGCGGGCGGAGCGGGGCAGGATGCCGTGGCGGGACAGCCGATGTGCGGCCGCCGACTGGGCGACGGTCGCTACCAGCGGCAGGCCTTCGGGGACGGCGGCCACCGCGACCGCGACGCCGGAGGCCAGTGCCTGGCGCAGCGGCAGGCCGCGCAGCAGCCCCAGGGCGGTGACCGCTGCCCCGCCGATGCCGACCACGGGCAGCGCCGTCCGGGTCAGCGCCGCGAGGTGTCCTTCGATGCCGGGCGCGGTGGTGGCCTGCCCGGCCAGCTCTGCGGCGCGGCCTGCCTCGGTCTGCCCGCCGGTCGCGACGACCACGGCCACGCCGGTGCCCGCCAGCACGGTGCAGCCCTGGTAGAGCATGCAGGACCGCTCGGCCAGGTCCGCCCCGGGAGTGGCCGCCGGATACTTCGCCACCGGGGTGGGTTCACCGGTCAGCGCCGCCTCGTCGATCTCGAGTCGGTCGCCTGACAGCAGCCGGGCATCGGCCGGCACCACCTCCGACGACCGTAGGACGATCACGTCGCCCACCTGAAGGTCGCTCGCGTCGACGGTGTCGAAGTCTTTCTTCTCCAGCGACCCGATGAAACCCGGGCCTGAGTCGTCCGGCAGGTGGCGCAGGCGGCGGGCGGTGATGCTCTCCTTCGCCAGCAGAGTCCGCAAAGCCTGCTCGGCCCGCATGCGCTGGGCGCCGCTGATGACGGCGTTGCCGGCCATCACCCCGCCCACCAACAGTGAGTCGACGCTGGAACCGACCGCTGCGGACGCCGCGGCACCAAGAGCCAGCACCGGGGTCAGCGGGTCACGCAGTTCCTCGCGCACCGAGCTCAGCAGCTCACCGGCATGCTGGACCTGCGTGGCGAGGCCCAGGGAAGTGACGGCTGTGGTGACGGCCCCGGCCAGCCGGTGCACCGTCCGGTCGAATGGTGCCCGGGCAGCCGCATCGGGCGTGGGCTGCTCCGTTGTGGCGTAGCGGCGCACCGGGCGCAGGGCACGAAGGACGTCGTCCGCGTCCATGGCGTGCCAGGCGCCGCGGACATGGCCGACGGGCAGGGGCCGGCGGGCAAGGCCTCGTGCCGCGCGGACGCCGCCGATCTGGGCCAGGAACGCGGCGCCGTGGACGGGAGTGGTGGTCAGGCCCCACATGCGGTGCCGGGTACCGGCAGCCGCGATCAACGCTCCGAGCGCGGACCCGCCGATCGACAGGCGGGCCGAGGCCGCACTGACCTGGTGTGCGTCGTCCAGGGCCGACAGTACGCGCCAGACGTGTTCCAGCCCTGGCCCGCACACGAGGTCCGCCGACCACGGCGCTGCGGGAGCCGGTCTCCCGAACCCGTCCGGCAGGGGGAGGGCCACTCCCACGTCCGCGGCCGCGAGTGCTTCGCCGTCGCAGCAGGTGATCAGTGCGACCACGTGGCCTTCTCGCTGCAGGGTGCGTACCCGCTCGGCCGGCGTCGAGGTCGGCGGCACAGCGTGATCGGCCCACCGCAGCAGCTCGGCGACGCCGGCGTGCTGGGTCATCTCCAGACGGCGGCCGCCGCAGCGAGCCGCGGCGACCACCGCATCGGCCAAGGGGTCGAGATCGCATCCCACCACGACCCGTCCCAGCAGCCGGCCACCGGTGTCGTGCACCTCCAGGTGGAGACCGGGACCGGTGTCAGGCCGCCGGCCCACGCCGTCCGGCCGGCGCCGCAGCCGCCAGCGACCCGCCGCCCACGGACCCGGACCGGCCATGTCCTTCGGCGTCCGTCCGGACAGGACCTTCTGCGCGGCCTGCCACAACGCTGCCTCGTCCTGCCCCCCGCTCGGTGCCGCCGACATCAGCTGCACCCGCGGAACGCACAGGGCCGGGGAATCGATGACGACGGCGGACACCCGGTCGAGCAGGCGCAGTGCCGCCGGATTCATCACCACCACGCCCGCCCGCGCCAGGTCACGGCCCAGCACCGTGCAGAACGCCTCACGCCCCGACCCGGCGGCCTTGGGCACCGTCGCCAGCATCGCTTGACCCGCCTGTTCCGCATCCCTGGTCCAGGCGGCCACCCCGGCAGCTCCCAGCAGGGAGGTGAGCGACGTCCGCTCCGCGCACTTCTCCACCGGACCCGCCGGCACCGCGACCGGTCGCGGCGGCGGCGTCGTGGCCTGCCGGGGTAGACCGGCGCCGTCAGCCACCAGCTCGCCCTCCCGGCGCTCCCACACCGCCCGCCGACTGCGCGCCTCACCGAGCCTCAACCACTGCTGGACGGCGTCCAGCAGCAGCGGCGTCATCCCCCCGGTGGCCGAATACACCAGCGCTCCGGCCATGGTCAAGAACGCGTCCGCATGGGCACGGCCGACCTGCCGCTCCAGCCACCGGCGTACCCGCGGCTGAGTGTCGGCCACGACCAACGGCACCCGGACCGCGCGCGGTAACCGGGTGACCGAGGCCGTCCAGCCGGCCACCGCGCCGACCAGCCCCACGCAGTCGGAGACCAGGGCGACGCCGGCGAGCACCTCCGGGACATCGTCGAACGCCGCACCCGGCTGACCGTGCCCGAACGGCTGCTCCGCGACATCATGCGCCCGCTCCGCCGCGGCCACCACTTCCAGCACTGCCTCGAGATCGCAGCCATCCTCCGCCGCGTCGACCACCACATGGCCCAGCGCCGCGTTCACCCGCGCCCAGCGCACCCCCGCCAGCCCGGCCAGCGCGGACTCCAGCCCTGCGGCCAGCCGCTCCTGCCGCCTTCCCGCTCCGGCGAGGCACCGCACCTCGATGTGCGCCCTGCCGAACCGCGACCACACGCGCCTGCGGCGCCTGGCCGGACCGGCATCCCGCACCACCTCGGCAGCCCTGACCACCTCGCGTGAGACGGCATCGCCCACCCGCGCAGCCCTCTGCCGCCCACGCTCCAGCGCCCGCAGCGCCTCAACCGGCGTCCTCACCGCACGTGAGGCAATCACCCCGGCGGACGCGGCCACCGCAGACGGCGCCTGCGCCGCAAGCCGGTGGCCCTGCGACATCACCACACCACCTGGCAGCACCGGCGTGACTCCCTCACTCAAGGCCCATGGCGTCCGCGGTGCTCAGCCACCGACCGCACATCCGCAGGCGAACAGATTCTGAAATCTATACGAACCGGACATAACGTAGGGAAATCGGCAAGAGCAATGGAGTGATCACATGGCCAAGAAGAAAGCCCAGACCACCACAACGAGCCCCGACGCCACGGACATCACCGACCAGCACCCGGAGCGCGGCCACGACGGGCATACCGTCACCATCCCGCTCGACGATGTCGCGGACGCCGCACGGAAGGTCATCACCCTTCCCGTCACCACCGCACAGCGCGTCCTGCCCGCCAAGGGCGGACTTCCCCTCTACGCCGGGCTCGGCGCCCTCGCCCTGGCAGGCGCCCTGGAATGGCCCGTCGCCGCCGGAATCGGCATCGGCTACGCCGTCCTGCGCCGCGGAGGAGCGCTCCCGCCCCCGCCGCAGGCACCCCGGACGCCCGCCCGGACAGTCGCCGTCGACCGGCCCGCAGCATCGAAACCGGAAGCCGACGGCAGCTCCTGAGGGCACACACCGACGCCCAGGGAACAGTGCAAAGGCTTGCCGCAACGCCCCTTCCTGGAGCGCGACGCCGCGGGAGAGCCTGTCCTCGGTGTCGACAGTTCCTTGCCGGGGTCCATCCGGGAGGTGGCGGTCTTCGGCGAGAGTCCGCGGACTTTCGCCTCCTTCGCGACGGCCTGCTGCAGGCGAGGCCGAACGCGGCGCCGCGGCCTTTCGGCAGCGCGAGAACGCCGATGGCCGCCGCGGCCCGGGCTCCGCGGAGACGTACGGGGTGACTCATGGTGGACCGCCGCCCGGGAAGCGCGGCCTGGGGAGCGGGATCGCCGGGCCCACCGCGCCGGGGGAGCGGCGTGGCGCGTTCCGGCGGAACGCCTCGCGGCGATCGTCGTGCGCGGCCAGGCGCTCGGCCAGGAACGCCTGTGCCGCACCCCGGCCCAAGCGCGGGGTGGACGGCCTCACCGATCAGCACCATCCGGCCGTTGTGCCACGGCGCGGGCGCGATCAGTCACTCCTCGGGCCGGAACACGATCTGGAACGGGGCGTCGATGTACTTGTCCCGGATCCGGCCAGGTCGGAAGTGATGGGGACCACGCCTGCCGACCCCTCCGGGCCCTGTTCACCTGAGATTCCGGCGGACGGCCGCCGGCCCACCGTCTCCGGCCGTCGGCCCACCACCTCCGGCCGTCGGCCCCCGCTCTCCCGCAGCGGAGCGGCTACGCGCCCCACCCCGCCTGCGCCCCGCCGACCCGCTCCTCGACGATCTTCTCGGCCCAGCCGGACCGGCGGTACGCGGCCATCGGATCGGCGTCCAGGCCCATCTCTTCGCGGAGTTCGGCGAGCAGTGGGCGTACGTCGGTGTTGTAGGCGTCCATGAGGACGGCGTTGGCGCCGAGGACGTCGCCTTCGCGCTGCGCGGCGGCCAGCGCCTCCCGGTCGACGAGCAGGGCCTTGGCGGTGGCTTCCTGGACGTTCATCACGGACCGGATGATCGCGGGGATCTTGGCCTCGATGTTGTGGCACTGGTCGAGCATGAAGGCGATGTCGGGGGTGTAGCCGCCGCCGCGGACGACCTCGTACATGATGCGGAACAGTTGGAAGGGGTCGGCGGCGCCGGCCATGAGGTCGTCGTCGGCGTAGAAGCGGGAGTTGAAGTCGAATCCGCCGAGTTTTCCTTCCCTGAGCAGGGTGGCGACGATGAATTCGATGTTGGTGCCGGGGGCGTGGTGGCCGGTGTCGACGACGACCTGGGCCTTGTCGCCGAGTTTGAGGCAGTGGGCGTAGGCGGTGCCCCAGTCGGGGACGTCGGTGGTGTAGAAGGCGGGCTCGAAGAATTTGTACTCCAGCAGCATGCGCTGGTCCTCGCCGAGGCGGTCGTAGACCTGGGCGAGTCCTTCGGCGAGGCGGTCCTGGCGGGTGCGGATGTCGTCCTGGCCGGGGTAGTTGGTGCCGTCGGCGAACCAGAGTTTGAGGTCGCGGGAGCCGGTGGCGTCCATGATGTCGACGCATTCCAGGAGGTGGTCGAGTGCCTTGCGGCGGATCGCGGGGTCGGCGTGGCAGATGCTGCCGAGCTTGTAGTCGTCGTCCTGGAAGGTGTTGGAGTTGATCGCGCCGAGCTTCAGGCCGCGCTCCTCGGCGTGCTTGGCCAGCGCGGCGTAGTCGTCGACCTTGTCCCACGGGATGTGCAGCGCGACGGTCGGCGCGACGCCCGTGACGGCGTGCACCTGGGCGGCGTCGTCCAGCTTCTCCTGCGGAGTGCGGGGAACGCCCTGCTGCGCGAACACCTTGAACCGGGTCCCCGAGTTCCCGTACGCCCACGACGGCGTCTCGACTGCCTGGGTTTTGAGCGCGGCCTTCACCGCGGCGAGCTCGGTCACTTCAGGGCTCCTGTGACGTCTGGCCGAAACGGCTTCCGTATGAATCGATTCAGTAGCCGAAGCTAGGAGTCGCCCGTGGGTGTGTCAAGCGTTCCGGCAAAGGCTCTCGTCCGTAGCCTGACCGTGACCTCTGGCTCTCGAAGGCATCTCGAAAACTTTTCGCGGCGGACCCATTGACGTGACATGGCCCGCATGCCTAACGTCCCGGCAACCCAGTTGAAACCTTTCACGACGCCGTGAAGCTCTCGTCGGCGTCGTCGAGGAGCCCCTCATGACCCACCCGTCCGACACGGGTCCGGCCCCTGTGCTGGCGCTCGAGGACGTCTCGAAGTCCTTCGGCGCGGTACGTGCCCTGCGGGACGTCTCCCTGGAGCTGTTCCCCGGTGAAGTGCACGCCCTCGCGGGCGAGAACGGCGCGGGCAAGTCGACCCTCATCAAGACGCTCGCCGGGGTGCACCGGCCGGACGCCGGCCGGGTGCTGCTCGACGGTGAGCCCGTCGTCTTCAACGGTCCCGGCGACGCCCGCGACGCCGGCATCGCCGTGATCTACCAGGAGCCCACGCTCTTCCCCGACCTGTCGATCGCCGAGAACATCTTCATGGGCCGCCAGCCCCGGCGCGCGCTCGGCCGCATCGACCACAAGGCCACGCACAACGCGACCCTGGCCCTGATGCAGCGTCTCGGCGTCGAACTCGACCCCGACCGCCCCGCCCGCGGCCTGTCGATCGCCGACCAGCAGATCGTCGAGATCGCCAAGGCCCTCTCCTTCGACGCCCGCGTCCTGATCATGGACGAGCCGACCGCCGCCCTCACCGGCAGCGAGGTGGCCCGCCTGTTCGGCGTCGTGCGCACCCTGCGCGAGCAGGGCGCCGCCGTCCTGTTCATCTCGCACCGGCTGGAGGAGATCTTCGAGATCTGCCAGCGGGTGACCACCCTGCGCGACGGCGCCTGGATCGCCAGCGAGCCCGTGGCCGGCATGACCGAGGACGACCTCGTCCGCCGCATGGTGGGCCGGGACCTCGACGAGCTCTACCCCAAGCAGGACATCGAGCCCGGCGCGGTCGCCCTGAGCGTCCGCCGGCTGACCCGCGAGGGCGTGTTCACCGACGTCTCCTTCGAGGTGCGGCGCGGTGAGATCGTCGGTCTCGCGGGACTCGTCGGCGCCGGCCGCACCGAGGTGGCACGAGCCGTCTTCGGAGTCGACCGCTGGGACGCCGGCGATGTCGAGGTGGACGGCAGGGCGCTGACCAACGGCGCCCCGTCCACCGCGATGGCGGCCGGGCTCGCCCTGGTGCCCGAGGACCGGCGCGCGCAGGGCCTGGTGATGGACATGTCCATCGAGCGCAACATCGGCCTCACTGGACTGCGCACCACCGTCCGGGCGGGCCTGGTGGACCGCCGCGCCGAGCGCAGCCGCTCCCTGGACTGGGCTGTCAGGCTCCAGGTCAAGTACGCCCGGATCGCCGACGCCGTCTCCACCCTGTCGGGCGGCAACCAGCAGAAGGTCGTCCTCGCCAAGTGGCTCGCCACCGGCCCCAAGGTGCTGATCGTCGACGAGCCGACCCGCGGCATCGACGTCGGCACCAAGGCAGAGGTGCACCGGCTGCTGTCGCAGCTGGCCGCCGACGGTGTCGCCGTACTGATGATCTCCTCCGACCTGCCCGAGATCCTCGGCATGGCCGACCGCGTGCTGGTGATGCACGAGGGCCGGCTGACCGCAGAGATCCCGCGCGCCGAAGCCACCGAGGAAACCGTGATGGCCGCAGCCACCGGGAGGGCAGCCGCGTGACGGTCGTCACTCCCAACGAAGCCCCCGTCGCCGACGTGCCCAGGTCCAGCGGCACCCGGCTGGTCGACCGCGTGTTCAAGATGCGCGAACTGGCCATCCTGGTCGTCTTCCTGGCGATGATCGCCGTCACCCAGACGGGCAACAGCGAGTTCCTGTCCGAGCAGGGCATCAAGGACCTCCTGCTGAACGCGACCATCCTGGTCCTCGTCGCCACCGGCCAGTCCCTGGTCGTCATCACCCGCAACGTCGACCTGTCGGTCGGCTCCACCCTCGGCGTCACCGCCTTCGCCGCCGGCGACTACCTGCACGGCGGCGGCAACCCCGTGGTGGCGGTCGTGCTGGCCGCGCTGCTCGGCGTCGCCTGCGGACTGCTCAACGGCCTGCTCGTCAGCCTCGGCCAGGTGCCCGCGCTCGTCGTCACCCTCGGCACGCTCTACATCATCCGCGGCGTCGACTCCATCTGGGTCGGCTCCCGCCAGATCACCGCGGCCGACCTGCCCGGCTCCTTCGTGGACTTCGGCTCCGGCGGCATCTCCGCGGTGCCCTGGCTGGCCATGATCGCGCTGGCGGTGCTGGTGGCCACGGCGTACTACCTCAAGCACTTCGGCAGCGGCCGCGAGCTGTACGCGCTCGGCTCCAACCCGGAGGCCGCCCGCCTGGCCGGCATCCCCGTCCGCAAGCGGATCCTGGCCGCCTACACCTTCTGCGGCGGCCTCGCCGGCCTCGCCGGCGCCATGTACCTGGCCCGCTTCGGCAACGTCGACTCCGGGACCGGCAGCGGCTACGAACTCACCGTCGTCAGCGCGGTGGTGGTCGGCGGCGTCGTCTTCACCGGCGGCTCCGGCAGCGTCTACGGCGCGGCGCTCGGCGCCCTGCTGCTGACCTCGATCAACAGCGTGCTGCCCGCCCTCGGCGTCAGCTCCGTCTGGGTGCTCGCCATCAACGGCATCCTGCTCATCCTCGCCATCGCGGTCGACCGGATCGTCGCGCTGCGCGTGGCCACCGCCCTGAAGAAGAGGAACGCCCGCCATGCCTGACTCCCTGACGCGCGCGGTCCGCTGGGACACGGTCGTCGGCGCGCTCCTGATCGTCCTGCTGCTGCTGTCCTTCGGCTTCGTCGACGGCTTCGGCAACGCCCTCAACCTGTCCTTCCTGATCGGCAACACCCTGCCGATCGCGCTGATCGCGCTGCCGATGACGCTGCTCGTCGTCGCCGGCGAGATCGACCTGTCCGTCGCCTCCACGGCCGGCCTGTCGGGCGCGGTGATGGGCAAGCTGTGGAACGAGGGCATGTCCATCGAGACGATCATCCCGCTGTGCCTGCTGCTCGGCGTGGTGTGCGGTCTGGTCAACGGCCTGCTGGTGACCCGCCTGGGCCTGCCCTCGCTCGCCGTCACCATCGGCACGCTCGCCGCCTACCGGGGCATCGCGCAGATCATCCTCGGCTCGAACGCGGTGACCGACTTCCCCACCCAGTACCTCGACTTCGCGGCCGGACGCATCGGCGACACCTTCGTCCCGCAGGCGCTCCTGCCCTTCCTGGTGCTGCTGGTGATCGCCGTGATCGCCCTGCACGCCACGCCGTTCGGCCGGTCGCTGTTCGCCATCGGCGCCAGCGAGGAGGCCGCGCGCTTCGCCGGCATCCGCGTCCGGCGGCAGAAGCTGATCCTGTTCACGGTGACCGGCCTGATGGCCTCCCTCACCGGCATCTTCTGGGCGCTGCACTACGCCAGCGCCCGCTACGACAACGCCACCGGGCTCGAACTGTCCGTCGTCGCCGCCGTCCTGCTCGGCGGGATCGACTTCGACGGCGGCAAGGGAACGCTCGGCGGCGCCATCGCGGGAGTCTTCCTGCTCGGCTCACTGCAGAACGTGATGAGCCTGTCCAACGTCTCCGCCCAGTCGCAGACCGTCGTCACCGGCGTGCTGCTCGTCGTCTCGGTGCTCGGTCCCCGGGTCGCGCGCCAGATCTCCGTCGCGAGGGCGGGCCGCAGAGCCGCCGCCTCGACCACGACGTCGTAACCCCCGCTCACCCTCGTAAAGGAACCTCATCCATGCGCAAGTCGTCGATCCGCCGTACCTGTGCGGCCCTCGCCGCCGTCACCTCCCTCGCCCTGGCCGCCACCGCCTGCGGCGGCACCACCAAGAACGACGTCAAGGACGACACCGGTTCCGCCGCCAGCGCCGGCAAGGCGAACCCGAACGCCGCCCTCAAGAAGGGCCTGACCGTCGGCTTCCTGCCCAAGCAGGTCAACAACCCGTACTTCACCTCCGCCGACAAGGGCGGCGAGAAGGCACTGACGGAACTGGGCGAGAAGTACAAGGAGGTCGGCCCGGCCAGCGCCACCGACACCAGCGGCCAGGTCAGCTACGTCAACACGCTCACCCAGCAGCAGGTGAACGCGATGGCCGTCTCCGCGCAGGACCCGGGCGCCCTGTGCACCGCCCTGAAGCAGGCCATGAGCAACGGCATCAAGGTCGTCACCTACGACTCCGACACCAAGCCCGACTGCCGCAACGCCTTCGTGTCGCAGGCGTCCGCCGAGGACCTGGGCCGTACCGAGGTGCAGCTGCTCGCCGAGCAGATCGGCTACAAGGGCGAGATAGCGATCCTCTCCGCCGCGCAGACGGCGACGAACCAGAACACCTGGATCGGCTACATGAAGGACGAGCTGAAGGACCCCAAGTACAAGAACATCAAGCTCGTCAAGATCGCCTACGGCAACGACGACGCCCAGCAGTCCTTCCAGCAGACCCAGGGCCTGCTCCAGCAGTACCCGAACCTGAAGGGGATCATCTCCCCGACCACCGTCGGCATCAAGGCCGCCGCCCAGTACCTGTCCGGCTCCAAGTACAAGGGCAAGGTCAAGCTGACCGGCCTCGGCACCCCCAACGACATGCGCAAGTACGTCAAGAACGGCACCGTCGACGCCTTCGAGCTGTGGGACCCGGCGAAGCTCGGCGACCTCGCCGCCCGCACCGCGGTCGCGCTGGTCTCCGGCCAGATCACCGGCAAGGAGGGTGAGACGTTCAAGGCCGGCTCCACCGAGTACACCATCGGCAAGGACGGCGTGATCAACCTCGGCAAGCCGACCGTGTTCGACGCCAAGAACATCGACCAGTTCGACTTCTGACATTACAAGGGGTGTTGATGCAGCGCGTGTGCTTCCTGCTGAAGGTCCGGGCGGACCGCCTCGACGAGTACCGCGAGCGGCACGCCGCCGTGTGGCCGGAGATGCTCGACGCTCTCAGCCGGACCGGCTGGCACAACTACTCGCTCTTCCTGCGTGAGGACGGCCTGCTCGTCGGCTACCTGGAGACCGAGGACTTCGCCGCCGCCCAGGCCGGCATGGAGGCCACCGACGTCAACGCCCGCTGGCAGGCGGAGATGGCGCCGTTCTTCGAATCGCTGGACGGCGCCAGGCCCGACGAGGCGATGAAACCCCTCACCGAGGTCTTCCACCTCGCCTGATCCGAAAGTCCCGCTCGAAAGTTCTCCTCGTAACTCCCGTTCCCAAGTCGAAAGTCCCGCTCGGAAATCCCGCTCGGAAATCCCGCTCGAAAGTCCTGCTCCGAAGTCCTGACCCCCCTCTCAGGAGCCGCAGTCATGAGAAGACGTACCGTGCTCGCGTCCGCCGTCCTGGCCGCGATGACCGCACCGGGCATCGCACGGGCCGCATCCCCGGGCCCCTCGGTGACCAAGAAGGGCACCACCCTGCTCGACGCCACGGCCGTCTACTTCGTCTCCTACGACGGGCTGGTCAACAACAACTCGTTCCAGAAGAACGGCCTGTTGACCTACCAGGGCCACCAGTACGCCGCCTGGTACACCGCCGGCCGCGACGCCGTCGTCGCGCGCCGCGCGGTGGGCGGCACGACCTGGTCGACCGTCACGCTGCCGCACCGGCTCAAGAGCGACGACTCCCACAACGTCATCTCCATGGGCGTCTCCCGGGCCGACGGCCGGCTGCACCTGAACATGGACTCGCACAGCGACGGCTTCTTCTACGTGAAGTCGGCGGCCGGCCTGCTCGACAGTCCCGCGACCACCGCCTGGACCGTGTCCGCCTTCGGCGCCGTGCAGACCACGCTGGACGGTCTGGCGCTCACCTCCCAGTTCACCTACCCGCAGTTCATCGCCACGCCCGAGGGCCGGCTGCAGCTCAGCTACCGCGCGGGCGTCTCCGGCAACGGCCGCAACGCCCTCGCCGAGTACGACGGTTCACGCTGGACCGCGCTGGGGGAGTGGAGCGCCTCCACCGGCACCTACACCAGCGCGCACGGCTCCAGCACCGCCCGCAACATGTACCTGCACGGCATCGACTACGACACGGCCGGCCGCCTGCACGCCTTCTTCACCTGGCGCGAGCAGAACGCCGCCGTGATGTGCAGCGGCGGCGGCATCACCAACCACGACACCGGCTACGTGTACTCCACCGACCGCGGCCGCACCTGGCGCAACGACGCCGGGGCGCTCGTCGCCACCACCGGCACCTCCGACACCGTCTCCGTCACCGACGGCGGACTGGTCGTCGACGCCCTCAACCCCGACCACTCCCTGATGAACCAGGAGAGCCAGACGACCGACTCCGCCGGGCTCCCGCACGCGATCATCAGCTACGTCCCCGGCCGCTTCGGCCAGTGCACCACCTACTACGTCGCCGACCGCACCGCCCACGGCCGCGCGTTCCACCTCCGCAAGAACGCCGCCGGCGGCTGGCAGAAGACCGAGATCCCGGTCCCGCTGAACTCCAGCCAGCGCACCAAGCTGGTCCTGGACAGGTACGACAACGCCTACGCGGTCCTCCCCCACGGCCGGATCGCGGGCGCGTCGAAGTCCTCCGGGTACACCGACTGGGCGCTGCTGTACGACGGCGCCGGGCTGAACGCCTTCGGCGAGGTCGTCGTCGACGAGACGCGGGTGAGGCAGGACGACGTCCTGTCGTTCATGTACCAGGAGAAGTCGAGCGGCAGCACGCCCTCGGCGCTCCACGTCGTCGACTTCGCCCTGCCCGCGTGACCGGGGCCGACGTGCGCGGCGTTGACGGTAGTGTGAGGGCCTTCCCGCCCTCCCACGCTTCTGAGGAGGTCCCTGCCTGATGGCCCAGTCGGTGGGTATCAAGGACGTCGCCCGCGCCGCCGGAGTCTCCGTCGGCACGGTCTCGAACGTCATCAACCGTCCGGACACGGTCGCCGCCGAGACCCGGGCGCGCGTCCTGTCCGCGATAGACCGGCTCGGCTACGTCCGCAGCGAGTCCGCACGGCAGCTGCGCGCGGGCCGCAGCCGGATCATGGGACTGCTCGTCCTGGACATGGGCAACCCGTTCTTCGTCGACGTGGCGCGCGGAGCCGAGCGCGCCGCCCGCGAGGCCGGGCTCGGCGTCATGGTCTGCAACAGCGCCCAGAGCCCCAGCGAGGAGGCGGAGTACCTCTCCCTCTTCGCCGAACAGCGGGTGCGCGGCGTGCTGCTGACGCCCGCCGACGCCACCGGCCGGAACATCGAGACCTTCCGGCGGCACAACATCCCCTTCGTGCTCGTCGACCGGGTCGCCGAGGGCGCCACCGAGTGCTCGGTCAGCGTCGACGACGTGGCCGGCGGCGCGCTGGCCGTACGCCATCTCATCGATGCCGGGCACCGCTCCATCGCGTACGTCAGCGGCCCGCCCGGCCTCAACCAGGTGCGCGACCGCCGCACCGGCGCCCTGGGCGCCCTGGCCGAGGCCGGCCTCGGCCCCGAGTGCCTGCGCGAACTGCCCACCGAACGCCTCGACGTCGCCGCCGGCCGCGACGCCGGCGCCCGCCTGCTCGGCCTCGCCGACCGCCCGACCGCCGTGTTCTGCGCCAACGACCTGCTCGCCCTCGGCGTCCTGCAGGCCATGTACGCGGCCGGCGTGACCGTCCCCGACGACCTCGCCATCGTCGGCTACGACGACATCGAGTTCGCCGCCGCCGCGGCCGTCCCGCTCACCTCCGTGCGGCAGCCCGCCGTGACCATGGGCGCCATGGCCGCGGAACTGCTGCTGGAGGAGACCGAGGCGGACGGCAAACGGCACGAGCACCGGCGCGTCGTGCTCCAGCCGGAGCTGGTCGTCAGGCGCTCCAGCCTGTCCGCCCGCTGAACGGGTGCTCGCCACGATGTCATGATCCCGGGTGGCGGTGGCCGGACGGGCGTGTGCTGGACTGGGACACGGCCCGCCATCCGTCCGTCCCGGGAGACCCGTTGACCGTCACCTACCGCCAGCCCGGCGTCGTCCTGACCGACCGCCGCTTCACCGTGCCCCTCGACCACGACGACCCGGCGGGAGAGACGATCGAGCTCTACGCCCGCGAGGTCGTCGCGAGCGACCAGGCGCACCGGGAACTGCCCTGGCTGGTCTACCTGCAAGGCGGTCCGGGCTTCGGGGCGAATCGTTTCGTCGGGAAGCAGGCCTGGCTCGGGCGCGCGCTGAAGGAGTACCGGGTGCTGCTGCTCGACCAGCGCGGCACCGGCCACTCCACGCCCGCCAACCGCCAGACGCTCCCGCTGCGCGGCGGGCCCGCCGCGCAGGCCGACTACCTCGCCCGCTTCCGCGCCGACGCGATCGTCCGCGACTGCGAGGCGATCCGCGCCGAGGTCACCGGCGGGGCCCCCTGGACCGTCCTCGGCCAGAGCTTCGGCGGATTCTGCACGGTCAGCTACCTCTCCCACGCGCCCGAGGGCCTGACCGCCGCCCTGATCACGGGCGGCCTGCCGTCCCTCGACGCGCACGCCGACGACGTCTACCGCGCCGCCTACCCCCGCATCGAACGCAAGGTCACCGCCCACTACGCCCGCTATCCGCAGGACGTCGAACGCGCCCGCCGCATCGCCGACCACCTCCTCACCCACGAGGTGACCCTGCCGAACGGCTACCGGCTCACCGTCGAGGCGTTCCAGTCCCTCGGCATCCTTCTCGGCGGCGGCGAGGGCAGCCACCGCCTGCACTACCTCCTGGAGGACGCCTTCGTCCGCACCCCGAGCGGCACCGCGCTGTCCGACGCCTTCCAGGAAGAGGCCCAGGGCCTGCTGTCGTACGCGGGCCACCCGCTGTACGCCCTCGTCCACGAGGCGATCTACGGCCAGGACGACCGCCCCACCGCCTGGTCCGCCGAGCGGGTGCGGGCGGAGTTCCCGCAGTTCGACGCGGCCAAGGCCCTCTCCGGCGACGATCCGCTGCTGTTCACCGGTGAGTCGGTCCACCCCTGGACGTTCGACTGCGACCCGGCGCTGCGCCCGCTGCGCGAGACCGCCGACCTCCTCGCCGCCCGCACCGACTGGCGCCCCCTGTACGACCCCGCCCGCCTCGCCGTCAACGACGTCCCGGTCGCGGCGGCCGTCTACCACGACGACATGTACGTCGACACGGCCCACTCGCTGCGCACCGCCCGTGCCGTCCGGGGCCTGCGCACCTGGGTGACGGACGAGTTCGAGCACGACGGCGTGCGGGCCGGGGGCCCGCGGGTGCTGGACCGCCTGCTCGCGCTCGCCCGTGACGAGGTGTGAGCCGACCGGCGCCGAGGACTACTCTGCGGGCATGACGGAGCCGGAGAACACGCCTCTGCAGCCCATGCCGACCGACTGGCGGCGCGCGCTCGCCGTGGTGGCCCACCCCGACGACCTCGAGTACGGGTGTGCCGCCGCGATCGCCGCCTGGACCGACGAGGGCCGCGAGGTCGCCTACGTGCTGGCGACCCGCGGCGAGGCAGGCATCGACTCGCTGGACCCGGAGACGTGCGGCCCGCTGCGCGAGCGGGAACAGCGCGCGAGCGCCGCGGTGGTCGGCGCGTCGTCGGTGGAGTTCCTCGGCCACCGGGACGGTGTGATCGAGTACGGGCTCGCGCTGCGCCGCGACATCGCCGCCGCGATCCGCCGGCACCGGCCCGAGCTGGTGATCACGCTCAACCACCGCGACACCTGGGGAGGCGTCGCCTGGAACACCCCGGACCACGTCGCCGTCGGACGCGCCACCCTGGACGCGGCCGCGGACGCCGGCAACCGGTGGATCTTCCCCGAGCTCACCCGGCAGGGCCTGCGGCCGTGGAACGGCGTCCGCTGGGTCGCCGTCGCCGCTTCCACCTCGCCCACGCACGCCGTGGAGGCGTCGCCCGGCCTGGAGCGGGCGGTGGCGTCGCTGCTCGAACACCGCACCTACATCGAGGCGCTGACCGACGAGGACCCGGAGACGTACGCCCGCGACTTCCTGACCGGGCACGCCGCGGCGGCGGGGGAGAGGTTCGGCGGCAGGCCGGCCGTGGCGTTCGAACTGTTCGCGCGCTAGCGGCCGCGGCGCCCGCAGGGCAGGACCGGCCCGTCGTCGGCAGGCCGGCCCGGGTCAGGCGGCCACGGCGGCCGGCGGCCGGTGCGGCCCGCCCGGCCGGTGTGGCTGCACCACCCGTCCGTCCGGGAGGAGCTCCCCGGTGTCGTCGAAGACCACGGTGCCGTCGCACAGCAGGCTCCAGCCCTGTTCGGGGTGGGCGGAGACGACCGCGGCGGTGTGGCGGCCGGGACTGTCCGCGGTCGGGCACGTCGGCAGGTGGCTGCACATGCTCTGTCTCCTCGATGCGTCGGGCTCCCGCCGGAAGGGGGCTCGTACCTGTGATACCCAAGCTTGTTTTCCGCCGTATGAGGAGGCCCTCCGAACGGCGCGGATCCGTCGGTGAGGTCGCTGTTCCCCGTGGCCGGAGGCGGGCGCGCCGCTGGATAGGGTGGGCGGCATGCGAGATCGAACACCGGAACCGTCCGGCCTGCGCGGTGACTGCGGGCGCTGTTTCGGGTTGTGCTGCGTCGCCCTGCCGTTCGCCGCCTCCGCGGACTTCGCGGTCGACAAGGAGGCCGGGCGCCCCTGTTCGCACCTGCGCGAGGACCACCGCTGCGGCATCCACGTCCGGCTGCGGCAGGAGGGCTTCACCGGCTGCACGGTCTACGACTGCTTCGGCGCCGGGCAGAAGGTCTCGCAGGTCACCTTCGCCGGGCAGGACTGGCGCACGGGGCCGCGCGAGCACGCCCGGCGCATGTTCGAGGTCTTCCCGGTCGTCCGGCAGCTGCACGAACTGCTGTGGTACCTCACCGAGGCGCTCACCCTGCCCGCCGCCCGCCCGGTCCACGACGAGCTGCGCCGGATGCTCGACGGCACCGAGCGGCTCACTCGCCGCGGTCCGGAGGAGCTGGCGGAGCTGGACGTCGCCGCGCACCGGCGGGAGGTCGACGTGCTGCTGCTCAGGACCAGCGAACTGGTGCGGGCCGGCACCCGCGGCCGTCGCAAGGACCGCCGCGGCGCGGACCTCATCGGCGCCCGCCTCAAGGGCGCCGACCTGCGTGGGGCGAACCTGCGCGGCGCCTACCTGATAGCCGCCGACCTGACCGGAGCCGACCTGCGCGGCGCGGACCTGATCGGCGCCGACCTGCGCGACACCGACCTCACGGACGCCGACCTGACCGGCGCCTTCTTCCTCACCCAGCCGCAGCTCGACGCGGCCCGCGGCGGCGCCGGCACCCGGCTGCCGGAGTCAGTCGCCCGCCCCGCGCACTGGACAGCGCGGCGCTGACGGCAGGTCCTGCGCGTCCGGCTCCTGCGGCTCCTGCGGCTGCTCCTGCGGCACCTGCGGCTGCTCCTGCGGGACCGGGGCGCCTGCCGCGCGCCGCTCCAGGTGCAGCCGCAGCCCGTCCGGCATCAGCGTGAGCCGCTCGGTCACCCGCAGCCGGTAGGCCGGGTCGGGGACGAGCAGGTAGCGCCGCAGCAGCAGACCAAGCACCAGCGTGGCCTCGTGCAGCGCGAACTGCCGGCCGATGCACGCCCGCGCGCCCGTGCCGAACGGCTTGAAGACATGTGGGGGCCGGGACCGTACGGCCTTCGGGTCGAAGCGGTCCGGGTCGAACCGTTCGGCGTCCGGGCCCCAGGCCGCCGGGTCCCGGTGCAGCATCGGCGTGAGGATCAGCGCCCACGCTCCACGGCGCATCGGATGGACGCCGTCCAGCACCGTGTCGCACCGCGCCTCCCGGGCGAACGCCGGCGCCGTCGGCCACAGCCGCAGCGTCTCGTCGAGCACCCGGCGCACGTACCGCAGCTTGGCCACCTGCTCGTAGCCGGGCACCGCCGTGTCACCCCAGACGGCGTCCACCTCGGCGCGGGCGCGGGCCGCGACCTCGGGATGGCGGGAGAGGTAGTGCAGGGCGAAGGACAGCGCGCCCGACGTCGTCTCGTGGCCGGCCACCAGGAACGTGATGACCTGGCGGCGCACGTTCCGGTCCGACAGCCGCTCCCCGGTCTCGGGATGGGCCGTCTCCAGCATCCGGTCCAGCAGGTCCCCGTCCCCGCTCGACGCGCGGCGGGCCCGGACGAGTTCGTCGACGGTGTCGTTGAGGAGGGCGATGTCGGCCTCGTTGCGCCGGGCCGCGCGCCGCAGCAGGCGCGGGGAGGGCACGGTGTTCAGGCGCTGGGCGTAGCTGAGCGTGCCCACCATCGCGGTCACGAAGGGATGCGGCCGGGAGCGCTCGAAGGAGCCGAAGTCGTGCCCGAAGCCGGTGCGCGCGATGGTCTCCAGCGTCAGCTTGGTCATGTCGCCGGGCACGTCCACCGCCCGGCCCGCCGCCAGTTCGCGGTCCCAGTGGTCGGTGAGCCGGCCGGCCACGTCCAGCATCATCGGGTGGTAGGCCGCCATGGCCTCCCGGCTGAAGCCCGGCGCGAGGACGTCGTGGGCCAGCTGCCAGTTCGGCTCGTGGTTGTACGCCGTGAACAGCCCGTCCCCGGCGACCGGCCGCAGATTGGCGACGCCCAGGCCGACGTGCTTGGCGAACCGCGACTCGTCCGCCATGTCGGCCACGGGACCGGCACCCCACACGAACACGAACTCCCGGCCGAAGGCCGCCAGCCGGAAGACCGGCCCCAGCTGCCGACCGCGCCGCACGGCGTTCTGCAGGGGCGTGCTCTTGCTGGCGCCGAGCACGTCGCCCAGCAGCGGCAGCCGGTACGGCGGACGCGGGATCCGGTGCAGCTCGGGCCAGCCCTGCTCCGCGCTGCGAAAGCCCCGGGGGAGGTCGGCCCCGGTCCCTGTCGCGGCCCCGGCCGTCGTCTCCGCCATGACGCGATCTCCCTTGCTGCAGCGGCATGCCGAGCGTGTTGTACGTGGGTTCAATAGCGTGTCCCAGTCTGGTCCGGCTGTTGAACCGGCGTCAAGTAAGGTGCGGACATGGCCGCGAACCAGGGCGAGCGCGCGCGTCGCCGGCTCACCACCGAGGAACGCCGGGAACAGCTGCTGGCGGTGGGGGCGCGGCTGTTCTCGGAGAGCCCGTACGACGACGTGTGGATCGAGCAGGTCGCCGAGATCGCCGGCGTCTCGCGGGGGCTGCTCTACCACTACTTCCCAACCAAACGGGACTTCTTCGCGGCGGTCGTGGAGCGGGAGAGCGAGCGGATGCTGCGCATGACCGCGGCCGTCCCCGGGGTTCCGGCACGTGACCAGCTCGCGGCGGGCCTGGACACCTTCCTCGAGTACGTCGAGGCGCACGCCCACGGGTTCCGCGCCTTCCACCGCGCGGACGCGGCCGGGGACCAGGCCGTGCGCAGGGTCTACCAGCGGTCACTGGCCGCGCAGGAACGGCAGATCCTCGCCGCGCTGGCGGAGGACCCCGAGCTGGGGCCCATCGCGCAGGCCCGCCCCGACCTGCCGCTCGCCGTCCGGGGCTGGCTGGCGTTCACCACGGCCGTCTGCCTGGAGTGGCTGCGCGGCTCGGACCTGACCCGGCAACAGGTCCGCGACCTGTGCGCGCGGGCGCTGCTGGGCGTCATCGCGCCCTGAACGGAGAGCGCCTACAGGGGCAGTGCGCAGACGGCGACGGGTGACGCGAACGGCCGCCCGGCCAGGCGCAGTTCGCCGGTGCCGGCGTCCATGTGGAAGACGCTGACCGTGCCGGACCGCTGGTTCGCCGCGAACAGCAGCGTCCCGTCCGGCGAGAAGGCGATCTGCCGGGGGAACTCGCCGGCCACCGGCACCGTGCCCAGCAGGCGCAGCCGCGCGCCGTCGGCCTCCACCGCGTAGCGCGCGATGCTGTCGTGTCCGCGGTTGGCGAGGTAGGCGTACGCGCCGTCGGACGTCACCAGGATCTGCGCCGGGTAGTTGGTGCCCGCGCCCGACCCCGTGGACTGCGGCTCGCCGATCGTCAGCCGGCCGCCTGCCCGGTCGTAGGCGCAGACCGTGACCGTGTCGTCGACCTCGTTGGCCAGGTAGGCGTACCGGCCGCCGGGGTGGAAGGTCAGATGGCGCGGCCCGGCGCCGGGCCGGGTCCGCGCCCGCGCGGCCTCCGTGAGCCGGCCGGTGCGCGGGTCCAGACGGTAGCTGTAGACGGTGTCGGTGCCCAGGTCGACGGCGAGCACATGGCCGCCGTCCGGGCTCGTGACCACCTGGTGGGCGTGCGGCCCCCGCTGACCGGGGCCGGGCGCCGGGCTGGAGTGCGTCACCAGGTCGGTGCGCTCGCCGAGCGCGCCGGAGGCGCCGACCGGATGCACGGCGACGCTGCCGGAGGCGTAGTTCGCGCTCAGCAGCCAGCGGCCGCTCGGATGCACGCAGAGGTGGCAGGGCCCGGCCCCGCCGGTGCTCCGGCTGCCCAGGATCCTGCGGTCGGCGAGGCGTACGGCGGTCACCGCGCCGTCCGCACGCTCGTCGACCGCGTACAGCGTCCGGCCGTCCGGGTGCACGGCGAGGTACGACGGGTCCGGGACGCCGGTGAGGGTCCCGGTACCGGTGATCGCGCCGGTCGCGGGATCGTAGACCGCCAGGCCGACGCCCTTGCCGCCGCCGTCGACGGAGGTGTAGGTGCCGAGGTAGAGCGGGCGGGGGCCGGAGGGCTCGCGCGACGGCCGCCGCGCGGAGGGCCGCTCGGCGGGCCGGTCGGCGGGCGGCGGCCCGGCCGCGCCCGAAGCGGACGGGGTGGTCCCGGCGGGTGCGGGTGCGGGTGCGGGCAGTGCCGTCGCCGCGGCCGCTCCGGCGAGAACGCCGACGAGACGGCGCCTGCTCCAGCCGCCGCCCGCCGCTCGTGTCCCACTGCCCATCGTGCACCTCAGGTGATCGGTCGCCCCGGTCGTGACAGCCACCTTCGCCCGAACCACCCGGCCCACGCAAACAACACCCCTCCGCACGCCGCCACGGTCACGCGGCGTCGCCTCCGCGGGCGCCGTGCCCGGGCTTGCTTGCGGCGGTTGGCTCGGGCGGCCTGTCGCGGGGCCGGTTCGTGGGCTCCGGCGTGAGGTGTCGGCGGGCAGGCAACGGTCCTCTGCGTGCCGCTGCGAGCTCGCCGTTTCGCGGCTGCGGGCGCCGTGCGCGGGCTTGCTTGCGGCGGTTGGCTCGGGCGGCCTGTCGCGGGGCCGGTTCGTGGGCTCCGGCGTGAGGTGTCGGCGGGCAGGCAACGGTCCTCTGCGTGCCGCTGCGAGCTCGCCGTTTCGCGGCTGCGGGCGCCGTGCGCGGGGCTGTTCGCGGCCGTCGGCGCGGGCGGCCGACCGGCGACGCCGGGCCGTGGGCTTCGCTGCGAGGTGGGGGCGTGTGGCCGCTCGGCGTGGCTCGGCCCGAGGTCCGTCAGGGGGTTACCAGTTGCCATCCTGTACCGGCTTGCCCGGCGCGTCGCCGAGGGGCTGCACCTGGTGCGGGGAGGGGGCCTGCCAGGGCTCGTGGTCGTCCCCGATCCAGTCGCCCACCGGCTTGACCGCCTGCAGCGTGTCCGTCGGGGCGAGGTCCGCCGCGTCCTGGTCGTAGTAGTCGAACCAGGGCAGGCCCGCCCGGGTGTACGCCGCGCGGTCCACCGGCGACGGCGGCGGGGCCTCTCCGGTGATGCGGCGCCACTCCGGCGGCGTGACCAGATGCACGAACACCCGCCCGGCGGGCTCCTCGGCCCAGTCCCGCAGCGGCCGGTCGTCCCGGTAGACCTCCTGGCGCATCGAACCGCCGACGCCCAGCCCCATCGCCGCCGCGGCGCGCGGGGCACCCGCCATCGCGGGCGCCGGTATCGCGCCCGGGGCGGGCGGGGCGGCCATCGGCATCGCCGCGCCGAAGCCGCCCGACGCCGACGGCGGCATCATGGCCCGCGCCTGCTCGGCCCGCCGCCGCTGCTCCGCCCGCCACTCGGCCAGCTTCCCCTCCTTCAGCGGGAAGGACTGCAGTTGCACGCCGCCCCACACCTCCTCGCCGGTCACCTGGCCCTCGACGGTCGCGCCCATGCCCAGCGGCACCGCCACGAACTGGCGGACCGTCCCCTTGCCGGAGTTGATGCCGTCCAGCCACGGTTGGCGGGGCAGCACCAGATAGTTCTGCGGCTCCCGCACCAGCCGGTCGCTCCAGGGCCTGCCCGACACCGCGCACACCTTGCCCACGCCGACCTGCAGCGCGGCCGGCTCCGTCGTGCCCGAGAAGCTCAGCCACATCGCCTCGCGCAGATACACCGGGAGCATCACACCGCCCCGAGCACGCCACTGCTCGGGCACCGTGTCCGCGTAGTCCGCCACCCGCCGGACCGGGAACTCGCCCAGCCCGGGCGGCAGCGGATGGGTGCCCGTCTCCGGCAGGCGCAGCGTGCGCACGAAGCGCACCGCCACACCGCCCGGCAGCCGCAGGGTGTTCCCGTCGATCCGCACCGCGCTGTCCGTCATGCGCCGCCCCTCGTCTCCGATGACCTCGTCACCTGGGACGGCGCGCGGCGGCAGAGCGGTTCCTGCGCAGCCGCTCCCTGAACCGCAGCCGTTCCCCGATCCGTAGCCGCTTCCCGAACCGTAGCCGCTCCTCGATCCGCAGGCTTTCCCGCACCCGGGTGAGCCGCGGCAGGCGCGCGCGCTGCTCGCGGGCCGCACGGTCCAGCTCCTCCAGCAGCCTGCGCGAACGGTGCTCGGTGTCCATCTCGTCCAGGATGCGGTTGACCTCGGTCAGCACGGCACCGTGCAGTTGCCACTGGCTTGCGTCCCGCTGGACCTCCTCCAGCAGCAGCTGGGCCAGTTTGTCGCGGGTGGCCGCCGCTTGGCGCAGCTCGGCGGTGAGCCGTTCCTCCGCGGACTCGGCGCTCGCGCTGACGTGGGTGGTGACGAGCACCGCGAAGCTGACCACCGCGTCGGCGATCTCCGACAGCAGTTCCTGCACCGCGGCTCCCGTGCGGGGTGAGAACAGCGGATCGGGATCGCGCTCCTTGGCGAGGTCGGTGAAGGTGCGCGCCAGCACCCGCAGCACCACCGTGCAGATCTCCAGCGTGTCCAGACCGGTCCGCAGCACCACCCGGTGCAGCACGCCCTCGCGCACCCGCGGATTGAGCCGCAGACTGTCCTCGGCCTGCCGCAGGGCGGCGTCCACGTCGGCGATGTCGTGGTCCAGCCGGCGTGCCTCGTACAGCCGCTCGGTCGCCCGTTCGACGGGTGTGCGGCCCGCGGCCTCCTCGCCCATCCGGAGCATCAGCCGCCGCACCCGCCGGGCCAGGCCCTCGATCGACTCACCCGCCTCGTCCACCCACACCGGCGGTGCGAGCAGCAGATTGCAGCCGAGCCCGACGACCGCGCCGATCAGGGTCTCCACCACCCTGGCCCAGGCCGTGTCACCGACGGTCGTCACCCCGAGCACCAGCATCGCGCTGATCGCCACCTCGGGTACGTACTCGTCGACCCGCACCAGGTGCCCCACGGCCAGCGAGGCCACGATCAGCAGGGCGAGGCTCCACCAGGTCAGGCCCACCAGCAGGCTGAAGGCGATGGCGACGAGCACCCCGGCGACCACCGCGTTGACCCGGCGGATGCCGTTGGTGAGCGTGGCGTACAGCGTGACCTGGACGACCAGCAGCGCGGTCAGCGGCGCGGTCAGCGGGGCTGACTCGGGGCTCAGACGGAGCGCGACGACGTATGCGATCGACGCCGCGGCCGCCGACCGCAGCGCCTGGACGACGGCGGGGTCCCGGCGCCGCTTCGCGAAGCGCACCAGGGCCGCCGTCAGCTCACGTACCTCACCCATCCTTGGCCTCTTCCCCGTCCACGGATGGCTTGAATCAGTCCTCCACGCGCCTCGTCACGCGCACCTGCCGCAGCGGCCCGGCTGCGGGACCGGTGGCGGGCGGCCCGCCCCGCACGGCCGTCAGGCGTAGAGCTTGTCGAGGAAGGCGGACAGGTTGTCCCGGGTGCGGGCGATCTGCTCCTCCAGGGTGAGGCTCTCCTCGAAGCGGGCGCCGCTGTCCGGGACCTTCTTGCCCCGCACGTAGAGGGAGCAGGCGAGGTCCGTACACATGTACACGCCGACGGAGTTGCCCTCGCGCCCCGCCGCGCCCGTCTTCCGGGCCGTCATCAGCGAGACGCCGCCGCCCGGGTGGGTGGTCAGGCACAGCGAACACATGCTGCGGTGCAGAAAACCCCGCTGCGAGGGCGGGTAACGCAGTGTGAGGCCGACGAGCCGGCCCTCGCGCTCGGTGACCAGACAACTGCGATCGGGTGCGCCCGGATCCCGCCAGCCCAGGAAGTCCAGGTCGTCCCAGGGGCGTCGGTCCAGGTCGCGGGGGACCGCCACGCGCTTGGCCTCGCCCTTGGAGCAGTTGACGAACGAGGTGCGGATCTCCTGCTCGGTGAGTGATCGCACGGGGAAGCCTCCTGGTCTCGATGCGCCTCGACGCAAACCTAGGGGTCCTAGGTTCCCGCCAAGGGTAGGCAGGCTGAGGAGGCGGAGGCCACCGGATTTCCGGGGTGCCGCACGCCTCTTCATTCACAGCGTGAACTAAGGGGTGGACGAAAATCGCGCCAGGCTCGGGCCAAGGGTATGTTGCGGTTCGGGCAAGGTTCGAAAGGAGCCACATGGCGGGGCGGAACGGGCGCACGGTGCGCGATCTCAGGCGGGCCAACCGGACAGCCGTGCTGCAACGGCTCTACTTCGACGGCCCCCTCAGCCGCTTCGAGCTGGGCCCGGCCACCGGCCTCAGCTCCGGCTCGGTCAGCAACGTGGTCGCGGACCTCGTCGCCGACGGCCTGGTCGAGGAGGCCGGCAGCGTCGACTCCGACGGCGGCCGCCCGCGCACCCTGCTGCGCGTCGCGCCGGGCAGCGGCCACATGATCGGCGTCGACGTCGGCGAGACACGCGTGCGCATCGAGCTGTTCGACCTCACCCTCACCGAGCTCGCCCGGGCCGAGCGCCCCCTCACCCAGCGGCGCTACGAGGTCGATGTCATCGTCGGCCACATCCGCGACGGCATCGCCGAGGTGCTCGGCGCCGCCGGCATCGCCCCGGAGCGGCTCCTCGGCGTCGGCATCGGCGTCCCCGGCATCGTCGAGCACACCGCCGACCGCGGCGCCGTCGTGCACGGGCAGACCATCGGCTGGGACGCCGTCCCGCTGGAGAGCCTGCTGCGCGCCGGCTCCCCGCTCCCGGACAGCGTGCGGTACTTCATCGACAACGGCGCCCAGACGCTCGGCCAGGCCGAGATGTGGTTCGGCGGCGGACGTGGCGCGCGCAACGCCGTCGTCGTGCTGTTCGGCTCCGGCGTCGGCGCCTGCCTGGTCACGCCCGAGGTGGAACAGGGCCGCGCGGTGGAGTGGGGGCATCTGACCGTACGGGTCAGGGGGCGCCGCTGCCGCTGCGGCGCGCTCGGCTGCCTGGAGGCCTACGCGGGCGCCGAGTCGCTGCTGGACCGGTGGCGCGAGGAGGGCGGACGTCCGCCGCGGGACGCCGACGAGGAGACCGCGCTGACCGCGATGCTGACGGCCGCCTATCCGTCCGAGGGCACCGAGGCCGACCCGGTCGCCCTCGCGGTCCTGGAGGAGACCGCCGAGTACCTGGGAGCAGGCCTGTCCGACCTGATCAACCTCTTCCAGCCCGAGCGCATCCTCATCGGCGGCTGGGCCGGCCTCCAGCTCGGCTCCCGTTTCCTGCCCGCCGTGCGCCGGTACGCGGCCTCCTACGCGCTGCGCCACCCGGCCGAGAAGGTCACCATCGACCTCGGCCGGCTCGGGCCGGACGCGGTGACCGTGGGCGCCGCGATCCTGCCCCTCGCGGACTTCTTCGCGCGCGGCGGCCGCCGCCCCGAGCCCGCCCCCGAGGGCCCGGCCCCCGCCTGGCACACGGCACTGCGGGAGCGCGCGCCGCAGTGAGCTGTGTGCACCGTGAACAGCAAGGCGCTGGCCGAGCAACCGCGGGAGGTCCCGACGAGGGCGCCCCCGCCGCCGGCCCACACCGGTGGCTGGTCGCCCGCACCCGGGGTGGGCAAGGGGATCGCCTACGCGGTGTCGGCCGGCAGCACGGCGGACGGCGGTGGCGGCGACGAGGCCACCTGCTGGCAGTGAGCCTCCGGTCGTGCAACGGGTGGGCCGGTCACGGTGCCGGCCCACCCCTGGCCAGCCCGAGCACCCCGGACCGCGCGCACACCAGCCCGCCCGACCTGCGCATTTCACGAGGCACACGACTCGGAGATGTTTCACCGGTCACCGGCGGAGGTACTCGCCGGGCGCCCGACGACACGAAAGGGGTATGCCGTGGCCGACCGGCGAAGCACAGGGCAGGACGGCGGACCCGTTCCGCGGGACATGCCGGACCAACTGGCACGGGAGGGCGAGGACCCGTGGGAGGTGGCACCCGGCGCCTCCGACGAGGAGAAGTCCACCGCCGACCTCCCGGACACCGACGAGGCGGGCACGGGCCGCCAGGACGGCCCGCGCTCGGCGACCGTCCACGAGGAGCACCCCACTCCGGACGAGCCCACCGCCTGACCGGCGCCTCAGCTCGCCTTGCGGCCCCGGAGCGGCTCCGTAGCGGCGCCCTCGCCGCGTTGCAGGCCCTGCAGAAGTTCCTCCAGCACCTCGCTCGCCGTGTGCTCCGGATGCCACCCCAGCTCGGCACGCGCACGCGTGCAGTCCATCAGCGGCAGCCGCAGCACAGCGTCGAACAGGTGGGGCGAGGCCGGCAGCAGATGCAGGCCCCACGCGGCGGCGATCGCCGAGCGGGCCGCGGCGCGCGGCAGCCGGACCGGGCGCGAGCCGAGCATCTCGGCCAGCAGCTCCGCGTCGACCGGGGGCTCGGCGGCCAGGTTGAAGGCGCCCCGAGCGTCGGAGCGCAGCGCCAGCACGTACGCCTTGGCCGCGTCGTCGGTGTGCAGCGCCTGTACCCGCAGCCCGGGCACGTCGGGCAGGAAGGGCAGCAGCTCGGGACGCGTCAGCGGGCCCGGCAGGAACTTGCCGCCGAAGATGCGGCGCTGCTCGCTCGCCGACTCCCGCTTGAAGAGGAAGGCGGGCCGCATCCGGACCACCCGCACCTCGGGACGGTCCCGCTCGAACGTGTCCAGGGCGCGCTCCAGGTACGCCTTCTCCCGGCAGTACGCGGCGTCCGGCCAGCCGTGCGTCGGCCACGACTCGTCCACCGCGTGGTCCTTGGGCCCCGGCGAGTACGCGCCGACCGAGGACGCGTGCACCAGCGTCGGCACGCCGGCCTCCGCCACCGCGTCGAACACACGGAGGGAGCCGAGGACGTTCGTGCGCCAGGTCGTCGCCGGATCGTGCGTCGGCTGGAACGCCCACGCCAGGTGCACCACCGCGTCGGCTCCCGCGAACTCCTCGACCAGGTCCGCCCGTTCCGAGGCCAGGTCGACGGCCGACCATTCCGTCCTCGGCGGCGACCAGTCGGGGATCCGCCGGGCCAGTCCCCGCACGGACTCCGTCCCCGGGTCCTCGGAGAGGAGACGCACCACGCTGGTGCCGACGTTGCCCGTGGCGCCCGTCACGACGATCCTGCTGCCCGCTGCGCTGCTCACCTTCGGCTCCCTTCGGCTGTTCCCCCGGCCCTGCGGTGACGGGGGGAGTGCCGAGTACCCGGCCGGGAGGGACGCACGCGGGCGGCCAGGCGGCCCTGTCCCGCCCGCCCGGGCGGACGGAAAGGGCCCCGACCGGACGGGGGGATCACGGTCGGGGCCGACAGAGGGTGGGCACGCACGGCGGTCGCCTCTCGGCGAAGGCTCCACAGGGCTTCAGCCGAACGATCGTCCCTGTGGGCGGATGGTGAGGCCCGGGGACACTGTCCCGTCCGCACCCACGATCCGTTCAACGGGGGAGCCCCGCCGGGTGTTCCCCGGCTTGTCCCTGCTTGCGGTGATCTGCGTCACTTGTGCCCGTCTGCCGGGTCAGGCGAGCGGGCTGTCCTTCAGCCGGGCCAGCAGGTCGGCTACGTCGTCGTAGACGGCCTCCGCTCCCGCCTCCCGCAGGGCGCGGTGCGGGATGCCGCCGGACAGGACGCCCAGGCAGCGCACGCCCGCGCGGCGGCCGGCCTGCATGTCCCACACGGTGTCGCCGACGAAGACGGCCCGTTCGGCGGGCACCCCGGCCAGCTCCAGGGCGTGTTCGACGGGCTCGGGCGCCGGTTTGCCCTGCTCGACGTCGTCGGCGCCGGCCATGGCGGTGATCGCGTCGTCGGCGTCGATCGCGCGGCGCAGCGCGGAGAGTTCCGGACCGCTCGCCGAGGTCGCCAGGACCACCTTCCAGCCGTGGTGGTGCAGGTGCCGCAGCAGCCGGCCGGCGTCCCGCAGCGGCGGCAGCCGGTCGTAGTACTGCCCGTACAGCGCCTTGTGCGCGGCACTGAGCCGCGCTTCCTGCTCCTCGTCGCGTTCGTCGCGTTCGTCGCGTTCGTCGCCGAGCAGTCGGGCGACGAGATCCGCCGAGCTCAGCCCCACAGACCGGTGGACGGCGTGCATGGACACCCGGTGCCCCGCCTGGCGGAACGCCTCCCACCAGGTCACCACGTGCAGATGGTTGGTGTCGACGAGCGTCCCGTCGATGTCGAACACGGCTGCCCGTTCCATGCCGCTCCCTTCCTCGGTGGGCGCACGAGTACCACGTCAGGGGCCCGGCACTCCCGAGGGCGTGCGCCCCTCCCGCGTCCAGGCCAGCAGCTCCTTCGCGGTCCAGGTGGTGACCACCCGCTCCGCCGGCACCCCGCACTCCTCGGCCCGCTCGCAGCCGAGGATCTGCCAGTCCAGCTGGCCGGGCGCGTGGGCGTCGGTGTCGACGGAGAACAGCACGCCCGCGTCCACGGCCCGGCGCAGCAGCCGCCGGGGCGGATCCAGCCGTTCGGGCCGGCTGTTGATCTCCACGGCCGTGCCGCTGTCCGCGCACGCGGCGAACACCTCCTCGGCGTCGAACTGCGACTCCGGCCGACCCCGTCCGGTGACCAGCCTTCCGGTGCAGTGGCCGAGGACGTCGGCGTGCTCGTCGCGCACGGCCCGCACCAGGCGGCGGGTCATGGCGGGGGCGTCCATGCGCAGCTTGGAGTGCGCCGACACCACCACGACGTCGAGCCGCTCCAGCAGTTCCGGCTCCTGGTCCAGCGAGCCGTCCTCGAGGATGTCGCACTCGATCCCGGTGAGCAGCCGGAACGGCGCCCACGTCGCGTTCAGCCGCGCGACCACGTCCAGCTGCTCGCGCAGCCGCTCGGCCGACAGCCCGCGCGCCACGGTCAGCCGCGGCGAGTGGTCGGTGAGGGCCGCCCATTCGTGCCCGAGCGCCGCCGCGGTCCGGCCCATCTCCTCGATCGGGCTGCCGCCGTCCGACCAGTCCGAGTGCAGATGGCAGTCCCCGCGCAGCAGCGCCCGCAGCCGCGCGCCACCCCCGCCGCGGGGCGCCTCGGCCTCGTCCTCCAGCTTCCGCAGATAGCCGGGCACCTGCCCGGCCAGCGCCTCCCGCACCACCTGCGCGGTCTTCGGGCCGACGCCCCTGAGCGACTCCAGCGACCCGCTCGCGGCCCGTTCGCGCACCTCGTCGCCGGGCAGCGATGTCAGCACGCGGGCCGCGGTGCGGAAGGCGCGCACCCGGTACGTCGGCGCCAGCGAGCGCTCCAGCAGGAAGGCGATCCGCTCCAGTGCCTCGACGGGGTCCATCGTCACCTTCTTCCTCGCGGTCCTCCTCCAGGGTTCCCCAGCGGCGCCGGGCACGCACGGTTCGCCTGCCGCCCGCCCGGATGCTGCGATGCCTCGCCGCTGCCGCGATCCCGAGGATGCCGTGATGCCCGCCCCCGTCCGCGGCAAGACCGTCCTGGCCGACAACGCCGGTACGGGCACCATGACGCCGTTCCATCCGGCAGGGTGACGGCGGCCGGATCGTCGACGTCATCCGTGCGCGAGCCGTGGCGCCCGGCGAGACCGCCACGCCGATGACCGGCCAGGAGGACACCTATGGGCACGCCCAGTCCCGCCCCGGCGTGCCGCGGGTGCCACAGCCGGACCGGCATGGCCGAGCCGAGATGGCCGGATCCGGCCTACGCTCTATGGCATGACCGAAATCGCGAGCCCGCACATTGCCCGTCCGCGGATCGTGGTGCTCGGAGTACAGCCGGGCACGCCGCCGTTCCGGATCGTGGAGATCGACGGCCAGATGGTCGCCGAGGCGACGACCCTCATCGACGTACTGGAGGCCGCCGCAGCGTTCGGGATCCACGTGCACGACCTCGACGATCCGGACGTCGTGTGCTGGGTGGGCGGGGACAAGTTCACCTGGAAACTGCACTGAGAGTCCGCCGGGACCGCGCGGAACCGGTCAGCCGACCGTCCACTTCTGGTTGGCGCCGCCCGTGCAGGTCCAGATCTGCAGCCGGGTGCCGTTGGCCGAGTTGTTGCCGGTCACGTCCAGGCACTTGTCGGCCTGCGGGTTGACGATGTCGTGCGCGGCGGTGACGGTCCACTTCTGGTTGGGGCCGCCGGTGCAGTCCCACAGCTGGACGGTGGAGCCGTCGGCGGTGCCGTTGTCGGTGACGTCCAGGCACTTGCCGAGCGCGCGCAGGGTGCCGTCGGAGCCGACGGTCCACTGCTGGGCCGCGGTGCCGTTGCAGTCGTAGAGCTGGACGGGCGTGCCGTTGGTCGGGTTCGCCCCGGCGACGTCGACGCACTTGCCGGCCAGGCCCTTGATCGCGGCCCCGGTGGCGGTGTCGCCGGTGGTGACCGACACCGAGTCGACGACCAGCTGTTGCGGGAAGGCCGTCGAGGCGTCGGGGTCGCCGGGCCAGTAACCGCCCACGGCGAGGTTGAGGATCAGGAAGAACGGCTTGTCGAAGACCCAGGTCCGGCCGCCCAGGTCGGCGGGGGTGCGCCGCTGGTAGACGTTGCCGTCCACGGACCAGGTGATCGAGCCCGGCGCCCAGTCGACGGCGAAGGTGTGGAAGGCGTCGGCGAAGGCCTGTCCTCCCCCACTCTCGGCTTCGCTCGAGCGGGGGGACCCCCATGGCAGGGTGTAGGCGGCGCCGATGCCCCCGGAGCCGGAGTAGCCGGGGCCGTGGATGGTGCCGTGCACGGTGGAGGGCTCGAAGCCGACGTTCTCCATGACGTCGATCTCGCCGGAGTCCGGCCAGTTGACGGGGGTGCCGAGCATCCAGAACGCCGGCCACATGCCCTGTCCCCGCGGGATCTTCATCCGGGCCTCGACATGGCCGTACTGCGCGGTGAATTTCCCGGAGGTGTTGATCCTGGCCGAGGTGTACTGGCAGGTGCCGTACCAGCACTGGTAGCCGGCCGGGTTCTCGCGGCGGGCCGTGATGACCAGGTGGCCCTGGCCGTCCAGCGCGGCGTTGTTGTTGCCGGACGTGTAGTACTGCCGCTCGTGGTTGTTGACGTTGTCGCCGGTCTCCACCTGCCACTTGGCGGAGTCGACCGCGGCCCCGGCGGGCCCGTCGAAGGTGTCGGAGAACGCCACGGCGGCCGCGGTGGCCGCGGTGGTCGCGGCGGCCTCGGGCCGCGCCTGTGCCGGGCCGCCGGCGAGGGTGGCGATCAGCGCGGCGGCGGACAGGGCGGCGAGCAGGCATCTGCGCGGCAGAAGGGGGGAGGCCACGGCACTTCCTTCCGTACGGCGGCACGGCGGCGGGGCCGGCCGGCCGGGGTGGGGGGTGAAAGGCGCTGACAGTACTGCCTCTTGATTTAAGGAGTGAGATAAGTGGGCGTCAAGAGGTTGGTGCGGACCTGGAATCGAGAGGGCCCCGGGCCGTTCGAGGACCCGGGGCCGCCGAGGCGTACCTCGCTCACTGCTCGTCCGGCACCGGCCGGCGCTTCCGGGCGTGCACCGCCCGGCTCAGCCGCCGCCCCAGCAGCAGGTAGCCGAGCAGCGCGCCCGAGGTGTTGAGGATGACGTCGTCGATGTCGAAGGCGCGGCCGGTGACCAGCGCGCCCTGGGCGAACTCCACCAGCAGCATGACCACGGCGGTCAGCAGCAGCACGCGCAGCACGCCGCGGGTGCGCGGGGCGACGATCGGGACGAGGACGCCGAAGGGGATCCCCAGCAGCAGGTTCCCGCCGATCTGCTTGACCGCGTCGCGCAGCGCCGGCTGGTCCAGGTAGGCCCGCAGCGACCGGCCCGGATGCAGATTGGTGTGGGTCAGCGCCACCGACGCGGGGGAGGGCTCCAGGGTGAGCCGGGCCAGCACCACGGCGAACGCCACCATGAAGGCGAACGCGCACAGCATGGCCAGCAGACGGAACGGCAGCGGTACGACGTGCCGCTCGGCGCGCGCCGGTGCCGGCTCGCGCCCCGGTTTGCCGGCGCGCGGGCGGAGCGCGATGCGAGAGCGTGAGGCTGCTCGGGCCATTCGATCCTCCGGTCTTCAACTTCCCTGCGGTGCAAGGCGGTTACCCTGCGACCGGCCGACGATGCCCGCCATGGCCGGGAAGCCGGCGGGCACCGTGCCGTTCGCGCTCGGTCAGGTGCCGTAGGTGACGTGGACCACCTTGAAGCCGAGGGAGTGCAGCAGGCCCTCGAGCATGTCGGTGGTGTTGGACTCGGCCCGTGCGGTCAGCCCGCTCTGCCGGGCCGCCTCGCCGATGTGCCGGACCGCGAGTTTCTGCACGGCCTGTTCGCTGTTGGGGTTGTCGGAGAACAGATCGCCGAGCCGGTTGAGCAGACCGCGCTGCTTGGAGACGGCGTAGGAGCGGTCCGGGTCGAGCGCCGGCCTGCCCAGTGCCGCGTGCGGCAGACGGAGCGTGGCGGACGTGCGGTCCTCGTCGACCGTCACGTCGTCCTTGCCGACCTTGCCCAGGTCGACGTAGGCGTCGACGGTGCCCGCGCCGACGTACAGGGTGCGGGAGCCGCGGATCGCGTCCGGCAGGAACTTGGTGTCCTTCTCCAGGTCCACGACGACCTGGAAGTTGCCGGAGGCGGCGTCGTAGCGGCTCATGTCCTGGATGGACTGCAGCAGCGCGGGTCCGGAGCGGTCGTGCGTCTCCGTTCCGAACAGGTCCTTCAGACCTGGGAGCACGCTCAGCCGGATGCCGGCGAAGAACACCACGAGCACCAGCACGACGGCGCTCACCGCCTTCGCCCAGCCCGGCGTGCGCCTGGACATGCGTCTGATGGGAGTGGTCATGGCGACGGCCCTCCTTCCTCCCCCTTCGCATGCCCGCCAATTCCTCTGGCAGACCGCTGCGTTGGCCGATCGCCGCCGTGGACGGGGGCAGTGGGGGGGGCGCACGGGCGCGGCGGGCCGGGGCGCGGTCGCCGCGGACCGCGTGACGACGCTCCTCAACCGGCGCGGTTCACCACGAACCGGACGTGGCCTCGGGCTGGCCCAGGGCCGCGTCCAGCGTCGGATGCGGGGGCAGCAGCCGGGACAGGCCGGTGACCCTGAGGACGCGCAGGGTCAGGGCGTGGGCGCACACCAGTCTCAGCTCCCCGCCCCGGTCGAGGACCTGGCTGCGGGCCCGGTACAGCAGGCGCAGCCCCGAGCAGTCGAAGAACTCGATGTGCCGGAGGTCGATCACCAGGCGGACGCCACTGCGTGTCGTCAGCCGGTCGAGGTGGGGAGCGATCTCCGCGGCCGCGGCGATGTCGATCTCGCCGTGGAACTCCAGCACCGTGTGTCCCCGGTCGTGGCGGATCCGCAGGTGCCGGGTGAGCGGCGCGGGGTCCTGCTGCACGACGACATCGCCTCCCACCTGCTGCGCCTGCGGCGGCACCGAGCGTTCGAGCGCAGCCGAGTCCCGGGGACCGGCCGACGGCAAAAGCGTTCCCCGCCCTGCAAGTTACCCTCAACGAACTGAATTTGAGCATGTTCGATTGACATATGTCTCCGATTTGCGGTGGAGGTCTTGCGGGGAAGAGCGTCGACAGCGGCGGGGCGCGGCGAGCTGCGGCGAGGCGCGACACGGCACGGCGCCGCCCGGCCACCGGGGGCCGGGCGGCGCTCGGGTTCCGGGTCAGTCCATGAGCAGGACCAGCTTGCCGGTGGTCCGTCCGGTTTCGCCGAGGGCGTGCGCCCGCGCGGCGTCGGCCAGCGGGAAGGTCTCGGCGACGGTGGCGCGCAGCCTGCCGGACTCCACCAGTTCCGCGATCGCCCGCATGCCGCTCTGGGAGGAGTCGACGAGCATCCTGAGCGCCCGGACGCCGAGCCGCTCGGCCTCCTCGTAGAAATCGTTCGAACCCACCGGCCGGATCGAGACCACGAGCCCGCCCGGACGCAGCACCCGCAGCGAGCGCATGGAGGTGTCCTCGCCGATCGTGTCCAGGACGACGTCGACGTCCTTCACGGCCTCGGCGAAGTCCGTCGCCCGGTAGTCGATCGCCTCGTCCACGCCGATCCCGCGCAGGAAGTCGTGCTTGCCCGCGCTCGCCGTGCCGATCACGTACGCGCCCCGCGCCTTGGCGATCTGCGTGGCCACGTGCCCCACCCCGCCGGCCGCCGCGTGGATCAGCACCCGCTGCCCCGGCTGCAGGTCCGCCGTCTCGACCAGGGCCTGCCAGGCGGTCAGGGAGACCAGCGGCAGGGCGCCCGCCTGGACGTGGTCGACGGAGGCCGGCTTGTGCGCGAAGACGCGGGCGGGAGCGGTGACGTACTCGGCGTGCGCTCCGTGCCCGTAGGGGTAGGACAGCATGCCGAAGACCTCGTCGCCGGGCCGGAAGCGGGCCACGCCGACGCCGACCGCCTCGACCACGCCGGACACGTCCCAGCCCAGCACGAAGGGCGGCTCGCCGATGAAGCCGGCCGTCGCCCGGTGCTTCCAGTCGGTCGGGTTGACGCCGGCGGCGCGGACCCGGACCAGCACCTCGTTCGCGCGCGGCTCGGGCCGGGGCAGCCGCACCTCCTTCAGGACCTCGGGACCGCCGAGGACGTCCTGGCTGATGGCTCGCATCGTGTTCTCAGTGCTCACAGTGCTCATGGTGGACCAGCCTGCCGGGGTCCGCCCGTCAGGAAAATGGCACGATGGTCAATGTCCGATAGGATCGTGCCATGCGACGTGTGGAGCGGGTCGTGGTCCTGGCCCTCGACGGTGTGTACCCCTTCGAACTCGGCATCCCCAGCCGCATCTTCGGCGCCGCCGACGGCCGGTACGAGGTGCTGACCTGTTCCGTGGACGGCCGTCCGGTGCGTACCGCCTCCGACTTCACCATCACCGTCGAGCACGGCCCGGAGGCCCTGGCCACGGCGGACACGGTGGTGATCGCCTCCGTCGTGTCCTCCCAGATCCCGGCCGACCTGCCCGCCGCGGTCGCCGCCGCGCTCGCGCGGATCCGCCCCGACGCCCGGATCGTCTCGATCTGCACGGCCGCCTTCCTGCTCGCCGCGGCAGGGCTCCTCGACGGCCGGAAGGCCACCACGCACTGGCAGTTGGCCGGCCTGTTCCGGCGCCGGTACCCGCACATCGACCTGGACCCGGACGTCCTCTTCGTCCACGACGGCCGCATCCTCACCTCCGCCGGAGCCGCCTCCGGCGTCGACGTGTGCCTGCACGTGGTGCGCAGCGACCACGGCAGCGAGCTGGCCAACGCGGTGGCCCGCAGCTGCGTGGTGCCGCCGTTCCGGGACGGCGGCCAGGCCCAGTACATCGAGCAGCCGGTGCCCGCCGGCGACGCCAGCGGCACGGCCGCCACCCGGGCGTGGGCGCTGGAGAACCTCGACCGGCCGCTCACCCTGACCGATCTGGCCGGCCACGCCCGGATGAGCCTGCGCACCTTCGCCCGCCGCTTCCACGACGAGGTCGGCCTCAGCCCCGGCCGCTGGCTCATCCAGCAGCGCGTCGCCCGCGCCCGCCACCTGCTGGAGTCCAGCGACCTGTCCGTCGACCAGATCGCTGGCCGCGTCGGCTTCGCCACCGGCGCCTCCCTGCGCCAGCACCTGCACGCCGCGATCGGGGTCTCCCCACAGGCCTACCGGCGGACCTTCCAGGCGACCCCGCGATAGCCGCCCCGCCCCGCCCCGCGCCGCGTCGCCCCGCCTTGCGCCGCGTCACCTCGCGCCCCGCTCCGCGCCGCCGTGGACGTTCCGGCCCGCCGCGAACGTTCCGTCCGGCCGCCGCGTCGTAGGAGCAGGCAGCGGCGAAAGGACACCGGGGTGGGGATGCGCGCGGGGCTCGTGATGGTGGTGGTACTGGTCGCGTCGGCGGCCGTGGCGTGCGGTGACGACCGGCCGGACCTCGTGGTCGACGGCACCCCGCCGGCGACGCCGTACGGCGGACCGCTGCACCTGCCCGCCGAGCGGCACGACGAGGAGGGCGTGCGCGGCCTGCCCGGCCGGGCGGGCGCCGCCGGCCGGGCGCTGGAGTGCGACGGGGAGATCTACTCGGGCGGCGCCGCGGAGTCGTGGGGACGGGGCGACGGAGGAACGACGCCGGAGGAGGGCCTGCGGGCCTACTTCGACATGGACCAGCCCGGCGTTCCCCGCCACGGCTACCGCGTGGAGCGCCGGGAGAAGGGCCGCGTGCTGTACTCGTTCGACGTGGACGGCAGGACCAAGGTCGCCGTGGTCGTCGCCGAGGACCGGCCCGGCAGGCCGGGCTGGGGACCGGAGACCAGCGCCTCCTGCGATCCGGCCGAACTGCCGGCGAGCTTCACCGACACCCAGGAGTACGAGGTCTGGACCGACGGGGACGGCGAGCGGGTGCCGGTCGCCCGGCTCAGCAGCTCCGCCGGCGCCGCCCACTGCGACTGGCAGAAGGCCCACTTCCTGTCGCTGGGACAGGGTGAGGACGGCAGGACGTACGCCCGGGACCCGGACCGGGTGCTGCCGCGGGGGATGCTCACCTCCCCGTACGACGGTGACGTACCCCTGCCCGCCGGCGCCCACGACACCGGATACCGCCTGCGCGAGCGGCAGTTGTGGCTGACGGACGATCCGTCCCGGGTGTACGTGCGCACCTCCCGGGGCGTCGAGGCCTGGCCCCGCGTCAAGCCGGGCATGGGCTGCAAATGAGCCGTCAGCGACTGGAGTGCAGCGCGACGAGCAACTGCCACACCTGGTCGGCGATCTCTCCGGCGTCGGCCGCCAGCAGCCCGTGCAGCCAGTCGGCCAGCACCCCGGCGAAGGTGGCGGCCACCGCGGAGGCGACCAGCGGGGCGTCCGCCGCGCCCGCCAACTCCCGTTCGCGCAGACTGTAGGCCCGCAGGTCCCGGTGCAGCACGTGGCCGAGCGGGCCGCCGCCGCCCGGGCTGAGCAGCGCCCGGTACAGGCCGGCGAGCGGGGCGAGCGAGGCGAAGAACTCGCCCAGCGCGGGCGGCGCGTGCACCGGGTCGGGCCTGCCCCGCCAGGAGTGCAGCGCCTCCACCGCCTCCCGTACGACGTCCGCGCAGGCGTCCACGGCCAGCGCCTCCAGGTCGGCGTAGTGCAGGTAGAACGTGGCCCGTCCGACGCCCGCCCGGCGCACCAGCGCGGCCACGCCCACGTCGGCCAGCGGCCGCTCGGCGCATTCCGCGAGCAGAGCCGCCCGCAGCCGCGCCCGGGTACGCGCCGCGCGCGGGTCCTCAGGCGTGGGGCGGGTCATCCCGCGACGAGCACGGCGGCCAGGGCCAGGGCTCCGGGCAGGGCCTGGGCGACCAGGATGCGGCGGTTGGCCGTGGCGGCGCCGAAGACGCCGGCGACCACGACACAGCACAGGAAGAAGACCTGGGCGCGGAATCCGGTCGGATCCGCGGCGATCAGTCCCCAGACCAGCCCGGCGGCGAGGAAGCCGTTGTAAAGCCCCTGGTTGGCGGCGAGCGGAGCGGTCGCCCGCGCCATCTCGGGGTCGAACCCGTGCAGCGCCCGGCCGGGCTTGCGCTGCCACAGGAACATCTCCATCACCAGGAAGTATGCGTGCAGCGCGGCCACCAGACCGACCAGCACATGCGCGAGCGTCTCCACACCGGACTCCTTTTCTGGGCAGGTGTCCATCCTAGCTGGGCAGATGTCCAGGAAAGCGTGAGGGGGCGGATCGGCGCCGCGCACGCCCGCAGAGCGCGCTGACCGGCGCATATGCCCCCGCCAACCGCCATGCGCGACCGCCCCGGCGGCAGTGGTCCAGACCCGGCAACGACGGTCGGAGGTGGGCGCGCTGATGGTTACTCTCCGGCAACGGTGCAGGTCCGCATAGGTATTTGTCGACCGTTGGAACTTGTCCGAGAGTGACGGAACCCTCACTTCCGTCCGACCGCCAGTTTGATCCTTTCGGGTTCTTACCCGATAAGCTCCCCTGGGTCACGACGAGTTGGTGCGGCCTCCTGCCGCCCATCTCGTGGTGCCTACGCATGAGTGCGGTCCCCCACGCCTTGCACGCCCCCCTGTTCGATCGTGTTGCTTCGAAGGATGCAGATGGAACTCGCCACTCCGCCGCCGGCGGCGCGGGCCCCTGTCGCCTGGTACAGCTGGTGGCTCATGCCGCTGGCTTTAGGCGGCGGGACGGTTGCCGCCACGTTCATGAGCTCCGAGCAGATCGGTGCGGCCGTCGCCGGAGCGGCGGCGACCACCGCCAGCGCCGTGTGCGTACGGCTGCTGCTGCGCACCCGGAGCCAGCTCGGCCGTGCGGAGGGTTCCTTCCGCACCGCGCAGGCCGAGCACTCGCAGCAGTGGCAGCAGCACGTGGCCGGCCTGGAGCGGAAGTTCGCCGCCGAGCGCGCCGCCCAGGAGGCGCAGGCCGCCGACCGCGCCGGCGCCTACCAGGCGCAGCTCGACGAGCAGGCCCAGGAATACCAGGCACGCCTCGCCGAACAGGCCCAGTCCTACGAGGCGCAGCTCGCCGAGCAGGCCGAGGTCTGGAAGGAGCGGCTGGCCGATCAGCGGGCCGCGGTCTCCCGGCTCGCCGTCGAGCAGCTGCCCGAGGCGCTCCAGCGGCTGCGCGCCGGCGACGCCGTCGAGGACCTGCTGCCGGCCCGCGACCAGCACGCCAAGATCGGCGCCGATCTCCAGGCCGACCTGCGCAAGGTGCTGCGCACCGCGCTCATCGGCGTGGAGGAGGAGTTCAACCGCTCCACCGCCGCCGAGCAGGCCGTCATCAGCATCGGCAACCGCATCCATGTGCTGACCAGCAAGCTGCGCGGCCGGCTGCACGAGATGCAGGGCGAGCACGGCCGGCTGCCCTCGGTGGCCCGTGGTCTGATGGAGCTCGACCAGGAGATCGGCCCCGCCGACTGTCTCGCCGCCAGCATCGGCGTGCTGGGCGGATCCGACCGGCCGGGCAGGCAGTGGCAGGAGCCGCAGCGGCTGCTGAGCGTGGTGCGCGGCGGCATCGGCCGGATCAAGGACTTCCACCGGGTCGAGGTGCGTCATCTGCCCGAACTCGGCGTCGACGGCGGCCTGGTCGACCACCTCACCCTGATCTTCGCCCATCTCCTGGACAACGCGGCCCGCTACTCGCCGCCCACCGAGCCGGTCGTCGTGTCCGGCAAGGAGGTGCCGAACGGTGTCGGCATCGAGATCCAGGACTCGGGCAAGGGTCTGAGCGAGGAGAAGCGGCACGAGGCCGAACAGGCCCTCGCCGGCACCGGGGAGGGGCCGGGACTCGGCGGCATCTCCGAGGACGCCACCATCGGTCTGCGTGTCGTCGGCGCCCTCGCCCGCCGCTACGGCGTCCGCGTCACCTTCGCGGACTCGCCCTGGCTCGGCACGTCGGTAGTGGTCGTGGTCCCGCACAAGTACTTCAGCCCGCTGTCGGCGGCCGTCACGGCCACCCCCGCTCCGGCCGTCCAGCCCGCGCAGTCCGCCACGGCCGCGCCGTCCCCGGAGGCGGTCGGCGTCACGGCCGCGGCGGCGGCCGGCGTCACGGCCGCGGCGGCGACCGCCGAGGCCGTGGAGACCACGCCCGGCGGACTGCCCCGTCGCCGCAGCAGGCGGAACGACGCACAGGCGCAGTCGGCCCAGCGCGCCGAACGGACCGACGACATGACTGTCGCCGCCGTTCCGCCGGACGCGTCCTTCGCCGGCCTCGCCGCCTTCGCCACCGCAGGACGCGAGTCCGCCGAGGCAGGGGAAGAGCCGACCGTCGGACGCGAGTCCACCGAGCACCGCACTGAAGAGAGCGACTAGTCCACATGACGAAACAGGGAACCGACGTGAGCTGGGCGCTCCGTGATCTCGTGGAGTCCATCCCGGAGATCCGCTTCGCCCTCGTGGCCTCCAGCGACGGCAAGGCCATCACCTCTTTTGGCGCCGACGACCCCGACGACGTCGACCGCTTCGCCGCCGTCGTGGCCGGCCTGCAGGCACTGGCCCAGCCGGTCGCCGAGCAGTTCCCCAAGTACGCGGGGCAACTGCGGCTGGCCATGATCGAGGTCGACGGCGGGCACCTCTTCGTCGTACGCGCCGGTGTGGAGACGTATCTGGGCGTCCTCGCCAGGGAGGGCCTCGACCAGGGCCTCCTCGGACACCAGATGAGGGATCTGGCCCGCAGGATGGGTGAGCTCCTCGGCACCACTCCGCGCCTGGAGGAGCACTCTGGATGAGTGCTCCCCGCCGGCCCACGGACCCGTCCGGTCTCGAGCGCTACTACGTCCTCACCCGAGGACGTAGCGGACCGGGCGGTTCGGCGTCGAGCCTCGACGTGGCGACCCTCATCGTCTCCCGCACCGCCCCCGTACCGGGCATGCAGCACGAGCACGAGGAGATACTCCGGCGCTGCCGCGATCCGCTGTCGGTCGCCGAACTCGGCGCCCACCTCGGTTTGCCCTTCAACATTCTCGCGGTGCTGCTGGCCGATCTGCTCGAGGCAGGCCGCGTCGAAGCCCGTGACCCCATCCCGGCGCACGCCGTCGGCCGCGGGCCCGACCTCGCGCTCCTTGAGGAGGTACTCAGTGGACTTCAAAGGCTTTGACCACCCCGGCCGACCGGACGCCGGGGGCACCCGCTCGGTGAAGGTGATGATCGCCGGCGGCTTCGGCACCGGGAAGACCACGATGGTCCGCTCGGTCAGCGACATCAAGCCGCTGACCACCGAGGAGACCCTCACCCAGGCGAGCGCCGACGTCGACCACCTCATCGGTGTCGCCGACAAGACGCAGACCACCGTCAGCCTGGACTTCGGCAAGATCAGCCTCAACGACAGCCTGATGCTGTACCTGTTCGGCACCCCCGGGCAGGAGCGTTTCTGGTTCCTGTGGAACGGCCTGTTCAAGGGCGCGCTCGGCGCGGTCGTCCTGGTCGACACCCGGCGCCTGGCCTCCAGCTTCCGGGCGATCGAGGAGATGGAGCGCCAGAACGTCCCCTTCGTGGTGGCCCTGAACGTCTTCCCGGACTCCAAGGACTACCCGGTCGACGAGATACGGGACGCCCTGGACATACCCCCGCACACCCCGGTCGTGTCCTGCGACGCCCGTGACCGGGCCTCCAGCCGTGACGTGCTCGTCGCGCTGATCCGTCACCTGAAGGACCGCTCCGCCGTAGCACTGGAGCCCCGATGAACGACCAGACCTTAAACGGTCCCGACACCCCCCGCGGCTGCCCCTTCGCCCACGGCGGGGCCGACCTCATCCGGCTGTACGGCCCGGAAGCGGCCACCGACCCGCAGGCCATCTACGAGCGGCTGCGCAAGGAGCACGGTTCCGTCGCGCCGGTGCTGCTGGAGGGCGACGTGCCGGCCTGGCTGGTGCTCGGCTACCGAGACAACCGGCGGGTGCTGGACAACCCCCGCCAGTTCAGCCGGGACGCCCGCATCTGGCGGGACTGGCGGGAGGGCCGTATCCCGGAGACCTCGCCGCTGGTGCCGATGGTGGGCTGGCGGCCCGACTGCGTCTCCCAGGACGGGGAGCCGCACCGCAGGCTGCGCGGGGCGGTCACCGACGGACTCCTGGCCGCCTCGAGCCGCGGTGTCCGGCGGCACGCCACGTACTTCGCGAACAAGCAGATCGACGCGTTCGCCGACGCGGGACGCGCCGACCTGGTGGCGGACTACGCCGACCACCTGCCGATGCTCGTGCTCACCCGGATCCTGGGCCTTCCGGCGGCGGACGGCCGGCGCCTGGTCGAGTCCTGCGCCCAGGTTTTCAAGGGCGGCGAGGACGCCCTCGTGCACAACGACCGCATCATGCAGATCCTGGGCGAACTCGCCCAGCGCAAGCGGTCGGAGCCGGGTTCGGACTTCACCACCGCCCTGCTGGAGCACCCGGCGGGCCTGGACGAGGACGAGGTCGTCAGCCATCTGCGCCTGGTGCTGATCGCCGCGCACACCACGACCAGCAACCTGCTGGCCCGGGTGCTGGAGCTGGTCCTGACCGACACCGCGCGGCTGTCCAAGCTGATCGGCGGTCAGCTGACCGTGTCGGCCGTGGTGGAGGAGGTCATGTGGGACACCCCGCCGCTGGCCGTCCTGCCGGGGCGGTTCGCCGCCAGCGACCTGGAGCTCGGCGGGCACCACATCGAGGAGGGCGACCTGCTCCTGCTCGGCCTCGCCCCCGGCAACGTCGATCCGGAGATCCGGCCCGCCGACGGCGTCGCGCTCCAGGGCAACCAGTCGCACCTGGCCTTCAGTTCCGGTCCGCACGAGTGCCCGGGGCAGAGCATCGGCCAGTCCATCATCGAGATCGCGGTGGACGTCCTGCTGCACCGGCTGACGGGGCTGCGACTGGCCGTGCCGCCGGAGGAGCTCAGCTCGACCGCCTCCACGTGGGAGTCCCGACTGGACAGCCTGCCGGTCGAGTTCGCCGTCTAGGCCACATCGTGGGACCGCTGCCCGGCCGGTGACCGGCCGGGCAGCGTCGTTGCGGGGCGCAGACGGTGGCTCACCTGCTCAGCAGGCCGGAGCAGGACCGAGGCGTCAGCCGTCGAGCCAGTCGCCCGCGACGCCCGAGGGGTGGTATCCCGTGGCGTTCCAGAGGAAGTGCGGGTGGGCGCAGCCGAACATGTAAGCGAGCAGGGTGGTGTCTTCCCTCCCGGTCTGCGGGTCGTGCAGGGCGTGGAACCTTTCGGCCCCGACCGCGCCGGCGTCCTCCTGGACATGACGAGCGCGGGCCGGGGACGGAGCGGCCATGGATGCCTCCACGCCGGCGATGTAGGTGCGGCGCAGGATCTCCCAGGTGCTGTCGATGTTGCCGTACCAGGGGCCGTGCACTGCTTCGAAGGCGTGCAGCTCGGTGTCGAAGAGGGGCCATGCCTGGGGGTGCTGGGCTCGGCAGCGTGCGGACAGCTCGGCGGTCCGGGGGCTCAGCGCCGGTGCGGTGGGCCGCGGCGCGATGGTGAGGGTGGTGCCGTGGGTGAGGATGCCGGCGCACGAGTTGGGCTGCAGGTCGCACAGCGGGCACCCGTCGGCCGGGGGGAGGCCCTGGGTGATGCCGTCGAACCACAGGGCGTGGCGGCCCGTGAGCCCCATCCAGACGATGGTGGTGGTCATCAGCCAGGTGTTCCACATCGGGGGATGCGCCTCGGGCATGCAGCCGTACTTGACCAGGGCTATGGCGCAGGCGGCGTAGAGGGCCTTGGTGTGGGTCGGCATGTCGGCGAGCCAGAAGTTGCTTATCTCGCCGGTGAGGGCGTCGGCTCGTACGTCGGCCATGTCGTCGATGACGCGGCACAGCAGCAGGGAGGCGAGGTGTTCTTCCTGCCAGAGTTCCGTGTCGGGCGAGACGTGCCAGAACAGGCAGTCCAGCATCTGCAGCAGTGAGTAGGTGCTCTGGCCGAGCGGGTTGCTCTGCGGAAGGGTGACGCTGCCCGTGTCGTGCTGCTGGAGCCAGTACTCGTCGACGGATCGCTTGTGGGCTGCGAAGAGCCCGCAGACCAGGGCCCGTGCGCTGTTGGTGCTGAAATTCTCGGCCAGGCGGCCTTCGACGAGCTGGGTGAGGCGCGTGGTGTCGATGGTGTCGATCACGCGCTTGTATTCGTGGAAGACGAGGATGTCGTCCTCGAAGCGGTGGCGGTGGCCGAGGTCTCGTTCGAGGTCGTTCATCTGCCGGGTCCAGGACCATCCACCGGTCAGGACGCTGTCGAGTTCCCGGCGGTACGGCCAGGTCTTGACGGTGAGGGGACGGCCGGCGCTCTGCCGCCAGCCGTAGTCGTCCAGCGTGCGGGCGGGGGGCGTGGGCAGCCAACTGCACAGCGGGCAGGCGCAGCCGGCTGTCTGCTCCTGCCCGCGTGGCGGGGTGAGTGCCCGGCTCCTCCAGGCCCCCTCCAGCATCATGGAGGTCAGTCGGCAGAGCTCGACATCGGTGCTGACTTCGGGGAAGGCCGCTTCGATCATGCGCAGGCCCGCGTCGAGGTGTCCCAGCCTGGCGTGGCCCTCCTCGTCGGGCGGCAGGAACGTGCCCGGCGCCAGACGGAGGGCTCCCTCCACATGCAGCGTGGTGCCGTACCGGGGGACTCCGAATGCGTCCAGCCGCTGCTGAGCGGCGTTCTGGCACCTCTGGAACTGCTCCGTGCTCCCGTTGACGTGGTTCACCAAGAGTCGGGCCAGGGCGTTCCCCGCCTCCGCGGGCTGGAGCTGGGCGCTTGACTGCGCCGGGAGCAAGCTGTCGGCGGACGCCTTCGGAACAGCACCAACGACTCGAGGTTTCACACCGGTTTCCCTTCGAAATGTGTTTCTGGCAGCGGAATCGACCGACCGCGCGGTCGGTTGGCCGGTCGTGTCCGGGAAGTGCCCCCGGCCGTGCGCGCGGAGGGTCACGTGACCGCCCGCACGCTCGAACTGGGGTTCGCGATAAGAAAGTTGAACCGACAAGCGGTACCAGGCTGCCCAACCCGTAAATGATCAACACGTTACCTGACGGTGATGTTCGTTACTGCTCGAGCCTTGTGAGTTGCGTAGACTCCCGCCCTTTCCGCAGGTGGGAAGAGCGGGTGCGCGAGGCCGGCGAACCGGAGGGGCGCGAACCGCCGTGCGGCGGACGGTGGTTGACCGCCGACTGAATCAACCGCGGCGGGATATCCGCAAGGTACCGGCGGCGGGACAGCGAACGCCCGCGCCCCGAACCTTGCGGAGGAGACATGGCACTGGTGAAAGCGGGCGTCGTGGTGCTCGACTGCGCCGAACCCGAGCGGCTCGCCGTGTTCTACCAGGAGCTTCTGGCGGGCGAGCAGACGGACGCGACCGCCAACCGCGTCGAGATCAGGAGCGCCGACGGCTTCCGGATCGCGTTCCGCCGCGACGTCAACGCGACACCGCCGAGCTGGCCGCGCCCGGAGAACTCCCTCCAGGCCCATCTCGACTTCGTGGTGGAGGATCTGGACACGGTCGAGCGCAAGGTCGTCGAGCTCGGCGGCCGGCCGCTGGAGACACGGGACGCGTCCGGCCCGTTCGAGGAGCGCGGCTACGCCGACCCGGCCGGCCACACCTTCACCCTGCGGCGCGTCCCGTCGACCGCGCCGAAGCAGGGCTGAGGCCTGTCGCGGAGGCGTCGTCGTCGCGGCAGGCGCCACTTGCGCGACGGGCCCCGAGCCGCGGGCACGTACGGCCCGCGGCGCCGGGGGAGGCTCCGCTCACTTCCGGCCGTTCAGTCCCGGCCGCCCTTGTCGGTGGCCGGCCAGACGCCGGTCGAGCGTTCGACGGCCTTGGCGCCCGCGCGGTCGGCGGCGCTGCGCACCACGGCGAAGAGGGCGCCCTGGACCGCGGCGGCGAGCAGCACCTCTCCCCAGCCCCGGTCGCGGTCCAGCGCGTCGGGCGCGTCCTCCTCGTGCCGGACCGCCATCCACACCTTGCGGAAGGCGACCCCCGCGAGGGCGCCGCTCGCCCAGCCCAGGGCGAAGCCGAGCGGCTTGTAGGCGAGGGGCAGTTTGAGCTTCTTCTTCTTGGCCACGTGTCTCTCCTTGTCGTGGTCAGGACCTTGTCTTGGTTCAAGGCCTTGTCGTGGGTCAGGCCCCTGCCGTGGGGCAGGCCCCTGTCGTGGGTCGAGATCCCTGTCGTGGGTCAGGGCCGTCCCCGTGCCGGAACCTCCTCGTCGGCCGGCACGGGGCCCGGCGGGGTGCCGTCGCCGAACGGGCGGCCGCCGAGTTCCTCCCGGTGATGCGGGGCGAGCCGGCCGGACAGATCCGGTCCCAGGGGCACGATCCCGGTCGGGTTGATGCCGGTGTGCACCTGGTGGTAGTGCCGCTTGATGTGGTCGAAGTCGACGGTGCGCCGAAACCGGGGGTCTGGTAGAGGTCGCGGGCGTACGCCCACAGCACCGGGTTCTCCGACAGCTTCCAGCGGTTGCACTTGAAGTGACCGCGGTAGACGGCGTCGAAACGGACCAGCGTGGTGAACAGCCGGATGTCCGCCTCGGTGATCGTGTCGCCGACGAGGTAGCGCTGCCGGGCCAGCCGGTCCGCCAGCGCCTCCAGCCGCCTGAAGACGCCGGCGCACGCCGCCTCGTACTCGTCCTGGCCGGTCGCGAAGCCCGCAGCCCGCTCGGTACACGCCGTTGTTGACGTCCTCGTAGACGTCCGCCATGACCGCGTCGATCTCGTCGCGCCGGGCCCGCGGGTACAGGTCGGGCGCTCCCTCGCGGTGCAGGGCCGTCCACTCGGTGGCGAAGTCGAGGGTGAGCTGCCGGTAGTCGTTGGTCACCAGCGTCCCGTCGGTCACGTCCACGATCGCGGGCACGCTCACGCCGCCCGGGTAGCCGGTCTCCCGCCGGTCGTAGGCCTCGCTCAGGAAGCGGATGCCGAGGACCGGGTCGCGCCCGTCCGGGTCCAGGGTGACGCGCCGGCTGTGGTCGTCCTGGATCGGGTCCGCGACGGCGAGCGAGAGCGCCTTCTCCAGGCCGAGCAGGCGCCGCGAGATCAGCGCCCGGCTCGCCCACGGGCAGGCCCGGCTCACCACCAGCCGGTAGCGTCCCGCCCGCACCGGCCGGCCGTCCCGGCCGTCGGCGGTGATCCGGTCGGCGAAGTGGCTCCGGGACCGTTTGAACGGCTTGCCGCCGTAGGCGCTGTTGCCGTCGCCTGCCATGGATGCCTCCTCGTGGCGCCCGTGCTCCTGACGATCGTGTTTCCCGTAGTTCCCCGTAGTTCCCTGAGGTTCCCCGAACTTCTCCGAAGTTCCCCGTCGTTTCCCGAATCGTGCCTCCCGGCCGGTATGCGCGGCGCGGAGCGGGGCAGTCGGCGAAGGTGAGCGGGACAACATCGGACAAGAAGGCAGACCGTCGGACACGCGTCACCGTACTGGTGGCGCTGATGGCGAACCTGGTGATCGCCGTCGCCAAAGCGGTGGGGGGACTGCTGGCCGGATCACCGGCCCTGCTGTCGGAGGCGGCGCACTCGGTGGCCGACAGCCTGAACGAGGTCTTCCTGCTGGCCGCGCTGCGGCGCAGCCGCCGCCCGGCCGACGAGCGCCATCCCTTCGGCTACGGCAAGGAGCGGTTCTTCTGGTCGCTCCTCGCGGCCGTCGGGATCTTCGTGATGGGCGGCTGCTTCTCCGTCTTCCAGGGCTTCGAGGCGCTGCACAACGGCGCCGAGGAGAAGCTGAGCGGATACGTGGCCGGCCTGATCGTGCTGGGGGTCGCCTTCGTCGCCGAGGGCGCCTCCCTGCTGCGGGCCCTGCACCAGGTGCGGCGGCAGGGCGGCGAGAGCGGTCTGCGCGACCCGGCGCTGCGCACCGTGGTCGCCGAGGACGGCACGGCGGTGATCGGCGTGACGCTGGCCGCCGTGGGCATGGCGCTGCACATGGTGACCGGGCAGGTCGTGTGGGAGGCGTCCGCCTCGTTCGCCATCGGTGCGCTGCTCGTCTTCGTCGCCTACCACCTGGGCCGGGAGGCACGCGACCAGCTGATCGGGGAGGCCGCCGACCCCGAGGCGGCGGACCGTATCCGGGCCCTGCTGGAGGCGGAGCCCGAAATCGACAGCGTGGAGGCGCTGTTCACGATGAAGACGGGCCTCGACACGGCCTTGGTGGCCGCCCGCGTCGACCTGATGCCCGGTCTGGACAGCGAGCGGGTGGAGGAGGTCGCCGTGCGGATCAAGCGCTCCCTCGCGCGGGCCGTGGCGGAGGCCGACCAGATCTTCCTCGACATCACCGACCGGACGGCACAGGAGGCACGCGAAAGCCCCGCCGCGACGGGGGAACGCGGCGGGGCCTGACAGCCACGTGCCCGGTGGTGCGGGATTCATGCGGTCCCCGCGGAAGATTCCTCCGCGGGAACCGCGCACGTCACCCGTCGGCCGGTTCCAGCACGAACACCGGGATCTCGCGTTCGGTCTTCCGCTGGTAGTCGGCGTACGGCGGGAAGGCCGCCACGGCCCGCTCCCACCACTCGGACTTCTCCGCGCCGCGGACCTCACGGGCGACCATGTCGCGCTTCACCGGCCCGTCCTGGAGCTCCACGTGCGGGTCCTTCCTGACGTTGTGATACCAGACCGGGTGCGTGGGCGCGCCGCCCATCGAGGCGACCGCCGCGTAGCGCCCCTGGTGCTCCACGCGCATCAGCGGCGTCTTGCGGATCTTGCCGCTCCTGGCGCCACGGGTGGTGAGCACGATCACGGGCAGTCCGGTGTCGAGCAGGGTCGTCCCCTCGGTGCCGCCGGAGCTCTCGTACAGCTCCACCTGCTCGCGCACCCACTGTGTCGGGCTGGGTTCGTACTCGCCCTCAAGAGGCATGGCATCCGTCCCATCGTCCGGTCGTACGGCTGACTCGCACCGGGTCTCGACACCGATGCGTGCGGTGTTTATCCTGGTTTACTGCTGTTTGTCCCGCTTAATCCATTCATCACTTTTCGCCCTTGTTGATTCTCCCCGGCGCACCGCCGACGGGCGCGTGGACGCGGCGGGGCGACCGGCGATACCCGGCCAGAATGCGCGCGCCGGTGATCTGGCCGAACTTCTCGTGGCCCCTTGGATGCCCGGGGCATCTAATGAGGGCCCTGCACGACGCGCCCATCGTCTGCGAGGTCTTCCATGACGGAAACGGAACCCGTCGTCTTCCCCCAGGACCGGACCTGTCCCTACCACCCGCCCGCCGCCTACGAGCCCCTGCGCGCCGCCCGCCCGCTGGCCCGGGTGACACTCTACGACGGCCGGCCGGCCTGGCTGGTGACGGGACACGCGCTCGCCCGTGAACTCCTGTCCGACCAGCGGCTGTCGGCGGAACGCACCCACCCCGACTTCCCGTCCCCCACCGAGCGCTTCGCGGCCGCCAGGAAGCGGAGGATCGCGCTGCTCGGCGTCGACGACCCCGAACACCGCACCCAGCGGCGCAGGATGATCCCGGACTTCACTCTCCGGCGGGCCGCCGCGCTGCGCCCGCACATCCAGCGGATCGTCGACGAACGGATCGACGCCCTGATCGCCCAGGGGCCGCCCGCCGAACTGGTGAACGCCTTCGCGATCCCGGTCCCGTCCATGACGATCTGCGCGCTGCTCGGAGTGCCCTACGCCGACCACGAGTTCTTCGAGGGGCAGTCACGGCGGCTGCTGCGCGGCCCGACGTCCGCCGACATAGCGGACGCGCGTGACCAACTGGACTCCTACTTCGAGGAGTTGATCGACCACAAGCTGCAACAGGCTGAACCTGGCGACGGCGTGCTCGACGAACTCGTCCACCAGCGGCTGCGCGAGGGGGAGATGGACCGCGAGGAGGTCGCCTCCCTGGCGACCGTCCTGCTGGTCGCCGGTCATGAGACGACCGCGAACATGATCTCCCTCGGCACGTTCACGCTGCTGCGGCACCCGCGGCGGCTGGCCGAGCTGCGCGCGGACCCCGGGCTGCTGCCCGCCGCGGTGGAGGAGCTGCTGCGCCTGCTGTCGATCGCCGACACGCTGGCGCGCCTGGCGACGCGGGACATCGAGGTGGCCGGGACGACGATCCGGGCGGGTGACGCGGTGCTCTTCTCGACCACGATCGTCAACCGGGACGAGGACGTCTACGGCGATCCCGACGCCATCGACTTCCACCGCCCGGCCCGCCACCACGTCGCGTTCGGCTTCGGCATCCACCAGTGCCTCGGCCAGAACCTGGCCCGCGCGGAGATGGAGATCGCCTTCGGCGCCCTGCTGGCCCGGCTGCCCGGCCTGCGCCTCGCCGCCCCGCCGGAGGAGATCCCCTTCAAGCCCGGCGACACCATTCAGGGGATGCTGGAACTCCCCGTGACCTGGTGAGGGGCTGAGGCCATGCGCATCGACATCGACAAGGACCTCTGCATCGGCGCGGGCCAGTGCGCCCTGGCCGCCCCGGAGGTGTTCACCCAGGACGACGACGGGCTCAGCGCCCTGCGGCCGGGGCGCGAGGACGGCGGCGGCGACCCGATGGTGCGGGAGGCGGTGCGGGCCTGCCCGGTGGGCGCCGTCACCGTGTCCGGAGACTGAGTTCAGCGGGCCCGCAGCAGCAGGCGTGCCGTCTCGCGCGCCTCCCGCGCGGGCCGCGCGCTGCCCGTGATGCCGGCGGTCACCATGGCGCCCTCGGCCAGCAGGAACAACTGCCCGGCGAGCGTGCCGGGCAGCCCGGCGTCCGCCACCAGCCCGGCCAGGTAGGCGCGGAACGCCCGCTTGTGCGCGCGGACCTGGGCGGCCACCCGGGGTGAGGTGGCGCCCAGTTCGCCGTAGGAGTTGATCCACGCGCAGCCGCGGAAGCCGTCCTCGCCGAACCACTCGTGGAGCCAGTCGAAGACCGCCAGGATCCGCTCCTCGGGGTCCTCGTGGCGCTCGACGTACGCGGCCAGCCGCCCGCGCCAGCGCTCGTCGCGCCGCTCCAGGTACGCCTCGACCAGTTGCTCCTTCGCCGGGAAGAGCTGGTAGAGCCGCTTCAGCGACAGGCCGCAGGCGCCGCGTATCTCGTCCATGCCGACGCACTGCACGCCCCGCCCGTAGAAGAGCCTCTCCGCGGCGTCCAGCGCCTGCTCCCGGGCGGCTGCGCTGTCCATGACGGCCATGTCCGTACGACCTCTCCTTGACGTGAGAACGAGCGTTCTCCTACGGTAGCAGCCAGGCGTGAGAACGAGCGTTCTCCGCTCCGTCGCCCGCCGAGGAGGAGAGCCCCATGGCCGACCGGCCGCCCCTGCCCCCGTTCACCCGCGAGACCGCCGCACAGAAGGTCCAGGCCGCCGAGGACGCCTGGAACACCCGTGACCCGCACCGGGTCGCGCTCGCCTACTCGGAGGACTCGGTGTGGCGCAACCGCGACACCTTCCTCACCGGCCGTGCCCGGATCATCGAGTTCCTGACCCGCAAGTGGGAGCGCGAACGGGACTACGCGCTGCGCAAGGACCTGTGGGCGTTCGACGGCCACCGCATCGCCGTCCGCTTCCAGTACGAGTCCCGGGACGCCGACGGCCGCTGGTGGCGCTCCTACGGCAACGAACTGTGGGAGTTCGACGAGCACGGCCTGATGACCCGGCGCGAGGCGAGCATCGACGACGTGCCCATCGCGGAGCAGCAGCGCCGCATCCGCGGCCCGCGGCCCGAGGCCGAGCGCGGGACGTCCTTCCCGCTTCAGTAGGGTTCCGGAGTGATCGAACAGGACGCGAAGCCGGACGAGAAGCCCTTCCTCTACGTCGTCGTCTGCGCCGCCGGGATCGCCGCCGGCGTCGGCGGGCTGATCGCCGCCGCGCAGCGGCGGGGCTGGGAGGTCGGGGTGATCGCGACGCCGGTCGCGATGAACGGCTTCTTCGACACGGCGGCCGTCGAGACCCTCACGGGCCGCCCCGTCCGCTCCGCCTGGCGCACCCCCGGCGATCCGCGCCCCTTCCCGCCGCCGGACGCGGTCGTGGTCGCACCCGCCACCTTCAACACCGTCAACAAGTGGGCGGCGGGCCTCGCCGACACCCTCGCCGTCGCCACCCTCTGCGAGACCTGCGGCCTGGGCGTCCCCGTCGCCGTACTGCCGTGCGTGTCCGACGCGTTGGCCGCCCACCCCGCCTATCAGGACAGCCTGATCCGGCTGCGCGCCATGGGCGTCCGGTTCGGCGAACCGTACTCCGGCGAGCCGGATGGGGACGGCGTGCGGCCGGAGTTCGGCTGGGAGCGGGCCCTGGACCTGGTCGAGCGGGGGTGACGGCGGCGCCCGGGACCCGTTCTCACCGCACCTCGCGGACGTAGTCGGCGCTGCCCGGCGTGGACACCTCCACGTCCCGGCGCACGATGCTCAGCCGGCCGCCGAAGCCCGCGAGCGCCTTGCGCAGCCCGCTGTCGGTGTACTCGACGACCACCACCCGGTCGTCGAAGGCGCGTGCGTAGGCGCCGCACTCGTCCTGGGCGCCGCACTCCTCCGCCACCGCGAAGTCCAGCCCGGCCTTCTTGCGCACCCCGGCCAGCTCCACCGTGTTCTTCTGCGCGATCGCCAGACCCCTGGCGTGCGCGTGCCGCGACAGCAGGGCGATGAAGGCGGTGGCGTCGTTCGCGGTCAGCAGGTGGCGGGAGCGGGTGTAGCTGTCGTAGTTGTCCGGCTCCACCGCGTCGAAGCCCTTGTCGGCGCAGCCGTCGACGAACCGGTTGATCCGCGCGGCCACCCGCCGCCTCTTGGCCGCCGTGCGGATGTCCAGCAGCGCCTCGTCCCAGTCCCGGTCGACGACCACCCTGCCGCGGCCGTCCCGCAGCAGCAGGCCGGCGGGCCAGGCCCCGCGCTCCCCGGGCTGGGCCTGGAAGGCGTTGACGTAACAGATGTTGTAGAGGCCGGGCGCAGGGGACGCCGTACGGTCCCGGGTGACGATCCGCACGCCGGACGGCGGGGGATAGGCGCCGCCGATCTGGTAGTCGAAGCCGGCGTGGCGCGGCGGGAGGCGGACCGCCGGGTCCTCGGCCTCCCCGCCGGAGCCGCACGCCGTCAGACCGGCGAGAAGAAGGAAACAAGCGCCGACGGCCGTCCCGGCCCCTCCGGCGCGCAAGACACCCACGGTGGGCATGTCCGCTCCCACGATCGCGGGCACGACCCCGCCTCGGACCCGCGCGGGGCGGCAATCCTGGCGACTCGGGCCGGACTTGGAGCTCGTCCGCTACCGGCTGGGCGTACCTCTGCGTGCCGAACCACGGCACGCGGACGATCAAAGCGCGGATGCCGGCGGCGGGTCAAGAAGGGCCGGGCGCGGGCGCGAACCAGCCCCGAGACGCCGTGACGCCGGCCGAACACGGAATGAGCCGCGCGAAGTTGGCGAAACTTTCCTGGCCGTACACCCCGTATCCGGTCACCGGACACTGACGCGGGCCCGCTTGTCGACACACTGTTGAATGCCGGCGGGGATGCCCGGAGCGCAAAAGCATGCGCTCTCTTGTTACATATTGCTGAGCTGTGCAAAGGTGTGTTCTGTCGGCGCACGGACGGCAGCCGTTCCCCTGTGCGCGCGAGGCCGCTCCCGCGTTCGCCTTCCGCTTCAAGAGAGCTTTTGCAGGCGTGCGTTCGAGAAGCCGAATCCCGTATGTGCGGAGCAGCCGCGGTGTCGGCGGCTCCCGTGCCGTGTGGTATGCACTCGATACCGCACGCCCTCGAGAGGAATGCAGCCGTGAAAGACGTCGGTCTGTCGAATTCCCCCGCAGCCGTGCGCGAGTTCGAAGCGACGGACGAACAACTGAGCACCGAACTCAAGAAGTGGACGGGTACGACACCCGCGCTTCAGCCTGTGGGTGAACTCCTCGACCGGCACTGGGAAGCGGCGTTCGCCTATGCCCGGTTGTGCACCGACGGCGCCCGCAATGCGGGAATGCTCACGTCCGCCGCGTTCACCAGACTTTTCGGCGAATCCCTGCGGCAGAACGGGCCGACCTCCGCCTGGCGGCCCGCGCTTCTGCTCACCGTGGGCCGGATCGCCGCCGAGTGGGACGGCGACGGCAGACGCGAGATGCTCCATCCGGACCTGCGCTCCGCGGAGGGCGAGGACCAACGCCTGGCGGCCCGCCTGCTGCCGCCGCCCCACCGGCGGCTGCTGACCGAGGCGTTCCAGCGGCTGCCCCAGCCGGCGCGCTGCCTGGTGTGGCACACGGAGGTCGAGTCCGAGCCCCTCGACGTGCCCGCCCGGCTGCTCGGCCTGGACGTCGAGAGGGCCGACGTCGAACTGGCCCGGGCGCGTGAGCGGCTGCGCGAGGAGTGCCTCCAGGTCCACCGCGAACTCGCGCCGGAGCAGGAGTGCCGGAGCTATCTGCGGATGCTCGACGTGACCTACCGGCGCGGCGGGGTCCACATCGACCTCGACCTCGCCGGCCACCTGAGCCGCTGCACACACTGCCGTGACACCGCCGACCAGCTGAGCCGGTTCGAGGAGGGCCTCGGCCTGGCGCTGGCCGAGGCGGTGCTCGGCTGGGGAGCACGGGGCTACGTCGAGTTCTGGGCCGAACGCGACGAGCGCGACGCCGCCGCCGAGGAAGCCCGGCCCCCGGTGTTCCCGGGCGAGTCCTTCACCTCGGCGGAGCCCGCAGTGCCCGCACCGCCGGCGGCGCCGCCGGCCCCGTCCGCGCCGCCCGCGCGGCCCGGTCCGCCGACCGGCCCCCGCACCGGCAGGCGGGCGGCCGCCCGCCGGGCGACGCGCCGGGCCGCCCGGCGCGCGGCCGCCCGCCGCCGCAACCTCGCCGCCGCCGTCGTGACGGTCAGCGGGCTGGTCGTCCTCCCGCTGGTCCTGTGGTCCGTCCTCGGCTCCTGGGACGGCACCGCCCCGTCCGGCGGCGTCCGGCCCTCCCGGAGCCCCGGCACCGGGGGCAAGAGCGCGACCGGAGCCCCGTCCTGGGCGGGCGCGGGCTCGTCCGCCGACGGCACCGTGCGCGGCCGCCTGCACAACGTCGGCTCGGGGCTGTGCGTCGCCGTCGTCGGCGCGAAGACCGTCGCGGGCGCCGAGACGGAACTGGCCAAGTGCTCCTCGGCGCCCGGCCAGCAGTGGTCGTACGCGACCGACGGACTGCTGCGCAGCGGCGCCGACCCCGGCCTGTGCCTCGACTCCCGCCTCGGCTACTCGGTGCAACTGACGCCGTGCACGGGCGAATCCGCGGAGAGCGGCAGGAGCATCCGCTACGACTTCACCCTGCGCGGGACACTGGTGCCGCGCTGGGACCGGGACCTGGCCCTGACCCCCGCCGCCACCGACGGGTCGGGTGCCCTGGTCGTCAAGACCCGGGACGACAGCGACGTGCAGCGCTGGGCGTTCGACACCTCCAAGACCGACCTGCAGATGGAGGCCGTCAACTGGGACGCCGACGGCAGCCCCGGGCCGGTGCGCACGCCCACCCCCCGCGCCTCCACGGCGCCCTCCACCACGCCGACGCCGTCCACCACGCCGTCCGCCTCGCCGACGACCGCGCAGCCGTCGCCCTCGGCGTCGCCGTCCGCCCCCGTCCGGGACGGGCGGGGCGGCTGGGGCTCCGGCGGGGGATACGGAGGCGGCTGGGGCCGTCACTGACCGGCCCGGTCAGGCCCCGGCGACCCGCAGCGACAGCCACAGCGCCGCCACCGCCGGGACGAGCGCGGCCGGCACGGTGAGCAGGCCGAGCCGGGTGAACTCGCCCAGCTCCGCCTCATGGCCGTGCCGGCGCGCGACGCGCCGCCACAGCAGTGTCGCGAGCGATCCCGCGTACGTCAGGTTCGGCCCGATGTTCACCCCGAGCAGCACCGCGAGGACCGCACCCGGCCCGGCCGGGGCGGTCAGCGGCAGCAGGACCAGCACCGCCGGCAGGTTGTTGATCAGGTTCGCCAGTACGGCGGCCAGCGCGGCGATGCCGAGCAGCGCGGGCAGCCCCGAACCGTGGGGCAGCAGACCGCCGAGCGCCCCGGCGAGCCCGTTGTCGACCACCGCGCGCACCACGATCCCGAGCGCGAGGACGAACGCCAGGAACGCCGGGGCCGCCGCCCGCACCACCGACAGCGGCGTGGCCCGCCGCCGTACGACCGCGCGGCCGGCCAGCACCAGCGCTCCCGCCAGCGCGACCCACGCCGGTTCGACGCCGGCTGCCGAGGCCACGACGAACCCGGCCAGCGTGCAGCCCACGGTGACCAGCGCGAACAGCGGCAGCCGGGGCGTCTCACCGGGCTCGGGCGAGCGGGCGGGCGCGATCAGGTCGGCGGCGAAGAAGCGACGCAGGACCAGGTACTCCGCGCCGATCGCCACCAGCCACGGCAGCGCCATCAGCGCCGCGAAGCGGGTGAAGCTCAGGCCGCTCGCCGCGAAGGCCAGCAGGTTGGTCAGGTTCGACACGGGCAGCAGCAGCGAGGCGGTGTTCGACAGGTGTGCGCACGCGTAGAGGTGCGGTTTGGCGCGCACGCCGGCCCGGGCCGCGGTGGCGAACACCACCGGCGTCAGCAGCACCACCGTGGCGTCCAGGCTGAGCACGGCCGTGATCGCCGAGGCCAGCGCGAACACCGCCACCAGCAGCCGCCGGGGCGACCCGGCGGCGTGGCGCGCCGTCCACGCCCCGCACGCCCGGAACAGGCCCTCCACGTCGCAGAAGTGGGCCAGCACCAGCACCGCCGCCAGGAATCCGACGACAGGCCCCAGCCGCTCGGCCTCGGCCTGGGCGTGCCCCAGCGAGATCGCTCCCGTGACGACGGCCACCCCGGCGGCCGGGACGGCCGCCGCGGCCTCGGGCAGCCCCTTGGGACGCAGTACGGCGAAGGCCAGCACGGCGACGAGCAGGGCGACGGACAGGGTCTCGGCGAGCGGGGTGTTCAGGGCGGGTCCTTCGGGCGGGCGGTGCGGGGACATCCATCAAAACAGGCCACGGTGAGCGGTTTCCCCCGGGCCCCCTCGACCGCCAGGGACTCCCCGGACCACATGGCTCCCCGGACCGGCTAGCCCCTCAGGACCCCGCCGGACTCCGTCGGACCCGGCCGAGCCCCGCCGCTCAGATGCCGCTGCCGGGGCGGAGCACCGTCAGGTACACCGTGGAGGAGTTGCCGGACACCGGGACCTGGCCGCCCGTCCACGTCACGGTGAGGGAGTCCAGCTCGTCCGGCGGGGTGACCAGCACGGACGCGGGAGTGGCCGGGTCGGCGCCGCTGACGTCGGGGTTGGAGAAGGACAGCCCCGCCCACGCGCTCCCGCCCGGGGCGAGCGTCACGGTCGTCGGCGTGCCCGGCGAGCGCTTCGGGTCCGGGCCGAGCTGGTGCCCCGACGCGTCGACGAACGCGGCGCCCGGGTAGCCGCGCACGGTGCAGGTGCGGGAGGAGGTGTTGGTCAGGACGACCGGGAAGTGCTCCTGCCCGGCGCCGGGGTCGTTGGGGCCGACGGTCGCCCGCAGCTCGGAGGTGTGACAGCGGCCCCCGGACGCGGTGGCGGTCCGGGACGCGGTGGCGCCGGCCGTGACGGCCGTGGCGGTGGCGCTCGCGTCCGGGGCGGTCGTCGCCGGGCCGGCCGTGGAACCGGCCGCCGAGCCGGTCGCGGAGCCGGCGGTGCGGCCGCCGGTGACCGGCGTGGCCGTGCCGGGCTGCGTCCGCGTGCTGCTCGCCGTGCCGTCGCCGCCGGCGCCGCAGGCTGTCAGCAGTCCCAGCACGGCGACCGCGCTCGCGAGCAGGGCTGCCCGGTGGGTGGAGCGGGACGTATCAGTCATGTTCCTCAGCACTCCAGGAGATTCCTCGCACACGCCCGGCATGTGCGTACTGGGCGCTTTGCGCGCCGTCACGAGTGTGGAGGCAGGCCCCACCGGAAGAGTTCGCGGTCCGGTCCCGATTCCGTCTCACTTTCCGGCACTTCCGGAGCCGAGCCGGAGCCGAGCCGGAGCCGAGGACGCGGCCGTCCGCCGGGGCCTGCGCCGGGGACGGGTACCCCGCACCGGCCGGGCCGGACGCGCCGGCCGGCCCGGCCGTCGTCTCACTCCTCCTCGAGCAGCCCTATCTCCGCCCAGATCGTCTTGCCGTCCGCCGTGTGCCGGCTGCCCCAGCGCTGGGTGAGCTGGGCGACCAGGAGCAGCCCGCGGCCGCCCTCGTCCCAGGTCTTGGCGCGGCGCAGGTGCGGGGCCGTGTGGCTGGTGTCGGAGACCTCGCAGATCAGCGTGGTCGCGTCGTGGATCAGCCGGAGCCGGATGGGGCGGGCGCCGTAGCGGATGGCGTTGGTGACGAGTTCGCTGACCACGAGCTCGGCGGTGAACGCCGCATCCTGAAGCCCCCAGGTGTCGAGCTGCTCGACCACCTGTTTGCGGACGGGGGCGACCAGCGCGGGGTCGGCGGGGATGTCCCACGTCGAGACCTGGGAGGGGGGCAGCCCACGGGTGCGGGCCAGCAGCAGCGCCACGTCGTCGGCGGCGCCGCCCGCGGGCAGCAGAGCGTGCAGGATCCGGTCGCAGGTCTCGTCCAGCGAGTCGGTGTACGTCGCCAGGGCCTCGCGCAGCAGCCGGTGGCCGGCGTCCCCGTCCCAGTCGCGGGACTCGATCAGCCCGTCCGTGTAGAACGACAGCACGCTGCCCTCGCTCAGGTCGAGGTCGGCGGACTCGAACGGCAGCCCGCCCAGGCCCAGCGGCGGCCCGGCCGGCAGGTGGATCTGCCGGGGCTCGCCCCCGGGCGGCACCACCAACGGCGACGGGTGCCCGGCACGGGCCATCGTGCAGTGCCGGGAGACCGGGTCGTACACCGCGTACAGGCAGGTCGCGCCGACCTCGCCGGGACGGCCCTCGCCGCCGGTGTCCGCGGACAGCCGTACGACGAGGTCGTCGAGGTGGGTCAGCAGTTCCTCGGGGGCCAGGTCGATGTCGGCGAGGGTGCGCACGGCGGTGCGCAGCCGGCCCATGGTGGCCGAGGCCTGGACGCCGTGGCCGATGACGTCGCCGACGACCATGGCGACCCGCATCCCGGACAGCGGGATCACGTCGAACCAGTCGCCGCCCACGCCGGCCCGCGCGGCCGGCAGATAGCGGGAGGCGGCGTCCACCGCGGGCGTCCGCGGCAGCGAGCGGGGCAGCAGGCTGCGCTGCAGGGCGAGGGCGGTCTCGCGCTCGCGGGAGAAGCGGCGGGCGTTGTCGATGCAGACGGCGGCCCGGGCCGTGATCTCCTCCGCGAGCAGGACGTCGTCGGCGGTGAAGGGTTCCGGGTTCCGGTGCCGGGTGAGCACCGCCACGCCGAGGGTCAGACCGCGGGCCCGGATCGGCACGGACATCACGGAGTGCATGCCGAGTTCCCGCACGCGTTCGCGCCGTGGCAGGTTCCAGGCCAGCCAGTGGTCCAGTTCGCCGGAGCCGAGAGCGCCCACGATGGTCCTGCCCGCGGTGAGCGAGTCGGCCTGCGGGGAGGAGGCCGGGTAGAGCTCGACGTGGCCGACCTGGGTCACCACCTCGGGGATGCCCTCGAGCACCGACTGGTGCGCGGCCCGCCGCAGGCTGACCGGCGCGGTGATGCGGGCCGGGGGCTCACCGCCGTAGTCCTGCGGGTCGATCAGGTCGACGGTGGCGAAGTCGGTGAGCGCGGGCACGCACATGTCCGCGAGCTCCTGCGCCGTACGGGCGACGTCGAGGGTGGTGCCGATGCGCACACTGGCCTCGTTGACCAGTTGCAGCCGCTGCCGGGAACGGTAGTTCTCGGTGAAGTCGTGGGCGGCCGCGCACACGCCCCGGACCCGCCCGTCCGGGTCCATGACCGGTGCCATTCGGATCAGCCACGCGTGCGCGCGGTCCTCGCCGCCGGCCCGCAGGTACGTCCGCACCTCTTGCGGCCGTCCGGTGGTGAGCACCCCGACCATGTGGCGCTCGAGCTCCTCGTTCTGAACTTTGCCGCCGATCTCGGGCATGCGCAGTCCCCGGATGCGTTCCTCGGGCAGCCCGATCACGTCGGCCATGGCGTCATTGATGCGGTACAGGCGCAGCCGGTCGTCGTAGACGGCGACGGCGCAGGGAGCCTGGGCCAGGGCCGCCCTGGACAGCGGGTCGTCGGGGGAGACGGGCCGGTCGCCCTCCAACGGGGTGTACACGAGCCAGCGGCCCGGGCCGCCGCCGTGCGGGGACCCACGCCGGTGCGCGAGTAGCCACACGCGGACCGCGCGGCCGTCGCGGTGACGCAGGGTGACGATGCCGTGCCAGCGCGGTCCGACGGGCGGGAGCACGGTGTCCGGGGTGTCGCGGACCAGCAGGCACCCGGCGGGACGTCCCACCACCTCGGCGGCGGACCAGCCGAGCAGCCGCTCCGCGCCGGCGTTCCACTCGAGCAGGGTGCCGGAGTCGTCGATGGCAGCCCGGGCCGTCGCCGCGTCGTCGAACGGGTAGACCGGGCTCATCGTCGCCACTCCATTGCGCACTCTCAGTGAACAGGCGCGTCACTTGTGTTCCAGCCTAGTGCGTCCGGGCCTCGCGTGAACGGTGGCCCCCGGGAGTGAGCCGCCCGGCACGGTCAAGGGGGATTTTCGGCCGTTGTGGCGCATGAGGCAGGAGAGCGGTGCCGCACCCTTGACTGCCGCGCATGACAGACCGTCAGAATCTGTTTGGTTACGATCAGTTGTGAGTGCTTCTGATCCCTGATGAGGGGGAGCGGCCATGACGGTCACGCGCAGATCGGTTCTGATCGCCTCCACGGCCGCGCCCGCGGCCGGGGCCTTACCGGGTGCCGGAGCGGCGCGGGCCGCCGAAGCCGCAGCGGGCCGGCCCGGCCGCCACACCGTCGCCCTGCGTGACGGCTGGCGCTTCGCGCTGGTCGCCCGGGCGGGATCACCGACCCCACCGGCGCGTACGCGGGGGCGGCCGACCCCGGCTACGACGACTCGGCGTGGCGCGAGGTCGCGGTGCCGCACGACTGGAGCATCGAGCAGACGCCCACCACCGACCACGGCACCAGCAGCGGCACCGGCTTCCTCCCCGGCGGCCTCGGCTGGTACCGCCTCGCCTTCACGCTGCCGCCCGCCTGGGCCGGGAAGCGGATCTCGGTGGAGTTCGACGGCGTCTACATGGACTCCTCCGTGTACTGCAACGGCACGGAGGCCGGCCGCCACCCCTACGGCTACACCGGCTTCGCCCTCGACCTCACCGACCTGCTGCACACCGACGGCCGTACCGGGAACGTGATCGCGGTCGAGGTGCGCAACCGGCTCCCCAGCAGCCGCTGGTACTCCGGCAGCGGCATCTACCGCGAAGCCCGCCTCGTCGTCACCGAGCCCGTCCACGTCGAGCGCTGGGGCACGTACGTCACCACCCCGGACGTCAGCGCCGAGCGCGCCGCCGTGCGGGTGCGGACCTCGGTGGCGAACGTGTCGCGCACCGCGCGCGAGGTCGAGATCAGGTCCGCGGTCGAGGACCCCGGCGGCCGCACCGTCGCCCGCGCCACGACCACCGTCGAGGTAACGGACAAGACCACAGAGACGCACGAACTCGTCGTCCCGAAACCGAAGTTGTGGGACTTCCCGGCCCCGCACCGCTACACCCTCCGAACCGAACTGCGGGTGGCCGGCGAGACCGTCGACACCTTCCGGACCGTCTTCGGCATCCGCGTCTTCCGCTTCGACCCCGACGAGGGCTTCTCCCTCAACGGCGCCTACGCCAAGATCAAGGGGGTCGACCTGCACCACGACCTGGGCGCGCTCGGCGCGGCGGTCGGCGTCGACGCCGTGCGTCGGCAGATGGACATCATGAAGTCGATGGGCGTCAACGCCCTGCGCACCTCGCACAACCCGCCCTCGCCGCAGCTGGTCGAGGTCTGCGAGTAACTGGGCATCGTGATGACGGTGGAGGCCTTCGACTGCTGGCGGACCGGCAAGACGACGTACGACTACGGCCGGTTCTTCGACGAGTGGTGCGAGAAGGACATCACCGAGATGGTGCTCGCGGCGCGCAACTCGCCCGCCGTGGTGCTGTGGTCCATCGGCAACGAGATCCCCGACTCCACCTCCGTCGCCGGCCTCGCCATGGCCGACCGCCTCATCGCCGCCGTCAAGGCGGCCGACGACACCCGGCCCCTCGTCATCGGCTCCGACAAGTACCGCTCACTGCCGGCGAAGGGGTCCGCGGCCGACCTGATGCTCGCCAAGCTCGACGGACTCGGTCTGGACTACAACACCGCCAAGTCGGTGGACGCCCTGCACGCGGCCTACCCGCACCTGTTCCTCTTCGAGTCCGAGCCGTCCTCGCAGACCTCCACCCGCGGCACGTACCAGGAGCCGGAGCACCTGAACACCGGCGAGAACCACACCCCGGGCAGGCGGGCGACCTCCTCCTACGACAACAACCTCGCCTCGTGGACCATGAGCGGCGAGTACGGCCACAAGAAGGACCGCGACCGCAGGTGGTTCGCCGGGCAGTTCCTGTGGTCGGGCATCGACTACCTCGGGGAGCCGACCCCCTACGACGTCTTCCCGGTCAAGGCGTCCTTCTTCGGCGCGGTCGACACGGCCGGCTTCCCCAAGGACATGTACCACCTCTTCCGCAGCCAGTGGACGAGCGAGCCGATGGTCCACCTGCTGCCCATGACCTGGAACCACCAGGAGGGCGACACGGTCGAGGTCTGGGGGTACTCCAACGTCCCCACCGTCGAACTCCTCCTCGACGGCGAGTCCCTGGGCGTCCGCACCTTCGACACCAAGCGGACCACCGACGGGCGCGCCTACCTGGAGACCACCGAGGCGACCGGAGACGACAAGACCGTCACCGCAGGTCCCTGGCCGGGCAGTTGCACCAGTCCCACCGGCAGCGTGGGCAAGCTGCACCTCACCTGGAAAGTGCCCTACCGTCCGGGCGAGTTGAAGGCGGTGGCGCGCAGGGACGGCAGGGCGGTCGCCACCGACGTGCTGCGCACGGCCGGCCGGCCGTGCGCCGTGCGCCTGAGCGCGGACCGTGAGTCGACGGCGGCCGACGGGCGTTCACTGGTGTTCGTGACCGCCGAGATCGTCGACGCGCGCGGGGTGGTGGTGCCCGACGCCGAGCACCTGATCTCCTTCGACGTCGCGGGCGGCTCCCTCGCCGGGCTCGACAACGGCCGTCAGGAGAGCGCCGAGAGCTACCGGGCGAGCACCCGGACCGCCTTCCACGGCAAGGCGCTCGCGATCGTGCGCTCCGGCACCCGGCCCGGCGCCCTGCGGGTGACCGCGCGCGCCGAGGGGCTTCGGGCGGGCACCGCTACCGTGCGCACCACCGCGGCGAGGACGGCCGCGACCACCCCGCCCGCCGTCCTCCGGCCCGATCGCCCGGCACCCGCCGACTACCCGTACGCGGACGCCAGTCACTCCGGCCGCCCGGACACCCCGCCCGCCGCGATGCTGGACGGCGACGCGGTCACCGGCTGGTCCAACGGCTTCGTCAAGGCGGCCACGGCCCTGCTGCCCGCCTTCCGCGGGGCCCGGCCGCGGGACTGGGTGTCCGTCGACTTCGGGCGCGTGCGCGGCATGGACCGGGTGGAGGTCTCGTGCACCGTGGACGGCACGCACAGCCTGCCCGCGTCGGTCGAGGCCGCGGTGTGGGACGGCCGGCGGTACGTGCCGGTCACCGGGGCGGCCGTGGACTGGGCCACCGCCTCGGACACGCCGACCCTGATCACCTTCGACCCGGTGCGCGGCTCGCGGCTGCGGCTCACCCTGACCAGCAGCCGTCCCGGCGAGCCGGCCGGCGCGTTCCGGATCAGCCGGCTGGAGGTGCCGGCCGGCTGAGCGCGCGTCGCGGTTCGGACGCAACAACCGGTCGGGCACTGACCGTTGACGAGGCGTCACGTCACCAACAAGCATGGCCTGACCCGCCGATGGGAGCGCTCCCATCCGCCGCGGGCGTCACCCGCACCCCCCCGAGGAGCCCAGACGTGGCAAGACGCAGAACCGCCCTGCTGACCCTCACGGCCCTGCTGGGAACGGCCCTGGCCGGGCTGCCGGCCGGCCCGGCCGCCGCCGACGAGGTCGAGCAGATCAGGAACGGCACCTTCGACTCCACCACCGACCCCTGGTGGACCACCCCCAACGTCACCGCCGGCCTGTCCGACGGCCGGCTGTGCGCGGACGTGCCGGGCGGCACCGCGAACCGCTGGGACGCCGCGGTCGGACAGAACGACATCACCCTGGTCAAGGGGGAGACGTACCGCTTCAGCTTCACCGCGGACGGATCGCCGGAGGGGCACGCCGTCCGCGCACTCGTCGGCCTGGCGGCGGCGCCGTACGACACCTGGTTCGAGGTGAGCCCGCAGCTGAGCGTCTCCGGCGACACCTACTCCTACACGTTCACCTCGCCCGTCGACACCACCCAGGGCCAGGTCGCCTTCCAGGCCGGCGGCAGCGCGGACGGCTGGCGCCTGTGCATGGACGACGTCTCGCTGCTCGGCGGCGTCCCGCCCGAGGTCTACCAGCCGGACACCGGACCGCGCGTCCGCGTCAACCAGGTCGCCTACCTGCCAGCCGGGCCGAAGAACGCGACCCTGGTCACCGACGCCACGTCGAAGCTGCCCTGGCAGCTCAAGGACGGTTCCGGCGCCACCGTTGCACACGGCTGGACCGTGCCGCGCGGCGTCGACGCCTCCTCCGGACAGAACGTCCACTCGATCGACTTCGGCGCCTGGCGCAAGGCCGGCCAGGGCTACACGCTGGTCGCCGACGGGCAGACCAGCCGCCCGTTCGACATCGGCACCGGCGCCTACGAGCAACTGCGCCTGGACTCGGTGAAGTACTACTACACGCAGCGCAGCGGCATCGCGATCCGCGACGACCTGCGGCCGGGCTACGGCCGGGCCGCGGGCCACGTCGGCGTGGCACCCAACCAGGGCGACACCGACGTGCCGTGCCAGCCGGGCGTGTGCGACTACCGCCTCGACGTCTCCGGCGGCTGGTACGACGCCGGCGACCACGGCAAGTACGTCGTCAACGGCGGCATCGCCACCTGGGAGCTGCTGAGCACCTACGAACGCGAACTGCTCGCCCGCACCGGCGAGCCGGAGCGGCTGCGCGACGGCACCCTCGCCGTCCCGGAGAGCGGCAACAAGGTGCCGGACATCCTCGACGAGGCCCGCTGGGAGCTGGAGTTCCTGCTGAAGATGCAGGTGCCCGACGGGCAGCCGCTGGCCGGCATGGCCCACCACAAGATCCATGACGAGCAGTGGACGGGCCTGCCGCTGCTGCCGAGCGAGGACCCGCAGAAGCGGGAGCTGCACCCGCCGTCCACGCAGGCGACCCTGAACCTGGCGGCCACGGCGGCGCAGGCGGCCCGCCTGTACCGGCCCTACGACAAGGCGTTCGCGGCGCGGGCCCTCACGGCCGCCCGCACAGCGTGGGCGGCGGCCCTCGCCCACCCGGACCTGTACGCCTCCGACAGCGACGGCACCGGCGGCGGCACCTACGCCGACTCCGACGCCACCGACGAGTTCTACTGGGCGGCCGCCGAGCTGTACCTCACCACGGGGGAGAAGCAGTTCGCCGACCACGTGCTGAACTCCCCGGTGCACATGGCCGACATCTTCGGCAGCCTCGGCTTCGACTGGGCCAGGACCGCCGCGGCGGGCCGCCTGGACCTGGCCACCGTGCCCAGCGCCCTGCCCGGCCGGGACAAGGTCCGCCGCTCCGTCGTCCAGGGCGCCGACCGCTACCTGGCCACACTGAAGGCACAGCCGTACGGCATGCCGTACGCGCCGGACGGCAACCGCTACGACTGGGGCTCCAGCCACCAGGTGCTCAACAACGCGGTCGTCCTCGCCACCGCCTACGACATCACCGGAGCCGCCAAGTACCGCGACGGCGCCGTGCAGAGCATGGACTACATCCTCGGCCGCAACGCGCTGAACATCTCCTACGTCACCGGCTACGGCGAGGTCAGCTCCCACAACCAGCACAGCCGCTGGTACGCCCACGAGCTCGACCCCGGCCTGCCGAACCCGCCGAAGGGGACGCTCGCCGGAGGCGCGAACTCGGGCATCCAGGACCCGTACGCGCAGAGCAAGCTCACCGGCTGCGTCGGCCAGTTCTGCTACATCGACGACATCCAGTCCTGGTCGACGAACGAGACCGCGATCAACTGGAACGCCGCCCTCGCCCGCATGGCGTCCTTCGTGGCCGACCAGGGCTGAGGCCGCCCGGGGTGCGGACGACCGGGCGTCGCCCGCCGCCCGCACCCCGGCCGGTACCGTCCGGTGCCCGCTGTGAGCAGCGAATATTTACGATTCAGTACCCCAGCGGTACCGTGAAGGCATGCCAGCTCTGAATGTGGAGTTCAGTGATCGTGAACTCGAGGACCTGCGGCAGATCGCCAAGGAACGCGGCACGTCCATGAAGGCCCTCGTACGGGAGGCCGCCGCGGCCGACATAGCCCGGCACCGCGCGCTGCAGGAGGGCGCGGAGGCGTTCCGCAGGTTCTTCGCCTCCCACGCCGACGAGTTCGCCGCCGCCTTCCCGGACGACGAACCACCCGCCGGCGGCGAGGGACGGGCCGCCTGACCGATGGCATCCGTCATCCACATCGACGTCCCCTGGCTGCTGCAGCGCCACGAAGAGGTCCTGCCGGACCAGCCCACGATCAACGACTTCTCCGCCCTCGTGGCCGCCGTGGCCCGCCACCGGGTCGACCCGCCCCGCCTCGGTGTGGACTCCGACCCGGCCTGGCGGGCCGCCGCGCTGCTGCACACCCTCGCGCTGCTCCGGCCGCTGCCCTCGGCGAACGCCCGCTTCGCCAGCGCGACCGCCGTGGCGTACATGTTCGTCAGCGGCGTCGGCATCGACCCGCCCTACGGCGCGCTCGTCGACCTCACCCGCGACCTGATCGACGGCAAGACCGACGTCTACGGCGCGGCGGACCGGCTGCGCTCCTGGCAGATCTGAGCCCTCCCGGCCGCGCGCCGCGCGCGCCGGGCCCCCCGGGGCCGCCGGCCGAGGGCGGGAGGAACAAGGCCGGCGGCCCGATGAGCGCAGGAGAGCCGCCGTCCTGCGCAGGGCCTCCGAGAAGGGCCGGTGTCAGTCCACTACGCGGTGGTGCGCTCCGGGAGCGTGCGCGGTGCTCCGGCGCGTGCGCGTGATTCACACGGGGCGCACAGAATCCGGAAAGGCGGTGCCGGTGAGGGGAGTTGCCGCCGTATCCGAGCACGTTTCGATGATGTGGATGTTGCCCAAGTGCCTTGTTGGCCGTGAGTGACTGTGCGAGGGTGAAACTTCCGTGCGGGGGGCATGACCGGGTGGTCGCCTTCGCCTTATGGGTGACCGGGCCGGCTTGACCTACCGGAATTCACGCCTCTCGCGCCCGCCGCCGGAAGGTATGCACCGAACAGGGGGCCAATTCCGGCGGCGACCACTGTCATTCGTCCCATGCGCGTGGGAAGGAATCCGCTCAGTGCCCACCCCCCCCACCCCCCTCGTCCCCCTTACCCGCCGCCCGGCGCGCTTCCCGGCGCGTCCGACGAGCACCTCGCCGCCCGGCTCCGGGACCGGGTCGACGGCGAAACGGCCCGCAGTGTCGCGCTGCTCATGGCGCGGCACTGGAGTCCGGCCCGCGAGTACGCCGCCGTATGCCTCGCCTCCGCCTCCTCCGGCCTCGCGTCCATGGTGACGGCGGCCGCCTTCCACCAGGTCCTCGACCGGCTGGCGCTGGGCGAGTCCGCCGTCGCGCTGCGTCCCCGGCTGCTGCTTGCGGTGCGGGAGACCGCCTGCACCTGGGCCGCCGAGGACGAGGTGTCCGACGTGCTGCCGGAGTTGCGGAAACCCTCCGGCGGACGCGGCATGCGTACCGCGAAGTCCATGACGCCCGAAAACCGCAAGCTGGCCGAACGGGCGTTCCACGCCCTTCCCGGACTTTCCCGCTGCCTGCTCTGGCACACCGAGGTCGAGGCGGAGCCGATATCCGTACCGGCCGGTCTGTCGGGCATGGATACCGCCGACGCGTCGGCCGCACTCGAACACGCGCGTGAAAAATTCCGTGAGGGATGTGTGCAGGCACATCGGGAACTCGCGCCGACCAAGGATTGCCGCTTCTACAACCGCCTCCTCGACGTTCCCATACGCCGGGGCGGCGCACTGCTGCCGGATGTCCGGCAGCATCTCGCGGAGTGCCGCTACTGCCGTTTCGCCGCCGAACAACTGAGTCATTTCGAGGGCGGCGGGCTGGGGGCGCTCCTCGCGGAGGCGGTGCTCGGCTGGGGCGCCCGCGGCTATCTCGAGTCGCGCCCGGGACACACGGGCCAGGCGCCGCCCGAGCGGGTGGCGGGACGGCACGGCGGCGGACGCCACCGGGGCGTGCCCCGCCTTCCCCTGCCCGGCCGGCGCCCGCCCGGAGCGCCGCGCCTGGCCAGGCCGCTGCTGACCGGCGTGGGCGTCGCCTCGGCCGGTCTGCTGGTGGCCATGTTCACGGCGGGCCTGTGGTCGTCCGACCGGACGGCCGACCCGGCCGCCTCCACCGGCGCGCCCGGCGGCACGACCCCGGGCGTGGGCGGGCAGTCGGCGCCCGGTACCGCCCGACTGCCGGCCACGGCAGGCAGGTTCACGCTGCGCAACGCCGCCGCCGGCCTGTGCCTCGCCGTCGAGGGCGAGCCGCGGACCGGCGCCGGGACCGAGCTGGCGGCGTGCTCCTCCAAGCTCGCCCAGCAGTGGTCGTACGAGGACGACGGGTCGCTGCGCAGCGCCGCCGCCCCCGGTCTGTGCCTCGACTCGCGGCTGGACGCCGGCGTGGTCGTCCTCGGAAGGTGCGCCGGCCGGCGGGGCGAACGCGCCGACGACGTGCGCTACGACCTCACCGTGCGGGGCGAGTTGCTGCCCCGCTGGGACGAACGGCTCGCGCTGGCCCCGGTCACCGGGGAGCCGGGCGCCGACATCGTCGTGAAGGCGCGCGACCGCTCCACGGCGCAGCGCTGGCTGACCGACCCGAGGGCGTCGGCCGGTCCGGGGTCGCTGTCGATCACCGGGACCAACGGCCCGTCGGCCCGGCCCGCCGGCCTGCCGGGGCGCACGGCTCAGACGTCGTCTCATGTGGAGTGCCGGGCGATCCGCACCGTGTGGTGATGGTCGAGGGCACGGTGCCGGACGAGTTGTGGGAGCTGTTCCAGCGGGTGGTTCCACCTGCTCCGGCACGGCCGCGGGGCGGCGGGCGGCGCCGGCACGGGGATCGCGAGGTCGTGGCCGCGAGCCGTCTCGTGGCCACGACGGCTTTCTTCCCGCTGCTTTTCTTCGCCGCCTACCGCCTGCCGGGCGGAGTCGCTGCCGTGCTCAACGCGGGTGCCCCCTGTTCGCTGCGGTGTTCGCCCTGGTGCTGCCGGCGGAGCGCGTCTCGCCCCGGACCCTGCTGGCCGGTTTCGCCGGCGTCCTCGGTGTGGCGCTGGTGGTGCTGCGCGGCGACGCCCAGCCGGACCTGCTGGGCGTGCTGGCCGGTGCTGCCGGTACCGCTTCCATGTCGGCCGGCAACGTGATGACGAAGAGGTGGGGCCGGCCGCCGGGCGCCCCTCCCGCTCTGGACGGCAGGGCGATCACCGGGTACCTCTGTCTCGCGCTGGTGAACACGGCCCTGGCCTACTGGCTCTGGCTGCGCGGCATCGGACGGTTGCCGGCGACCTCCGTCTCGTTCCTGGGCTGCTGAGCCCGCTGTCCGCGACACTCATCGGCTGGGTCGCACCGGGACAGGCACTGACGCCGCGTCAGATCGCCGGAATGGTCGTGGCGTTTGGCAGAACGATCGTCGGACAGATGGTGGCCGGGCACCGCTCTCCCGCACCGCCGGAACCCGCCGCCGCTCGCGGCGGCACCGGTGTCACCACCGATCTCGTGAACGGCCCTCTGATTGGTCGAACCCGGCCGGGCGGTGTTCACCCGGCTCCCGGCGGAGGAGCAGTACAACACCCATCGGCACGATTCACGGTGGCGTCTACGCCGCGCTGCTCGACTCGGCGGCCGGCCGCGCGGTGCACTCGACCCTGCCGGCAGGGGGCGGGTACACCTCCATGGACCTCACCGTGAAGTTCCTGCGCGCCATGACGGTGGAGACCGGAAAGGTCCGAGCCGTCGGCACCGTCGTGCACGGCGGCCGGCGCTCCGCCATGGCCCAGGCGGCGCTCTACGCCTCCTCCGATCGGCCGCTCGTGCGCGCGACCGGCGGCTGCCTCATCGTTCCGGCCACGAACCGCCCGTCCAGCAGGTCCTGATCCGGTTCCCCGCGCCTCCGCTCCGCTCGTGACGGATCCCCCTCTGTCCGCGTCCTTTCGCACCGGGCAGTGAGCGGACAGCCGGCCGAAAGGCCGCCCGTCCACCGTGGTGAGCGTCCCCGAGACGGCTGGAGAACAGTCCCACGGCGCTGCTCGTTGCCGGCTGGTCGTTCCGCCGATTGCCTCAAGGAAGTCGTATGAAGAAGATCGTGATCCTGGGTGGTGGCTTCGCCGGCGTGTGGAGCGCAGCGGCCGCCATTCGGCTGCGCGACGAGCGGAACGTGCCGCAGCACGACCTGTCGGTCACCCTGATCAGCCCTGGCCCGGATCTGGTCATCCGGCCGCGCCTGTACGAACAGGTTCTGCACGACGTCAAGGTGCCGTTGCGGAAGGTGCTGGGCCCGCTGGGCGTGGACATCGTCACCGCGGCCGCGACCGGCATCGACGTCCAGGCGTCGACGGTGACGCTCGACGGCGGTCATGAGCCCGTCCCCTATGACCGGCTCGTCCTGGCCGTCGGCAGCCGCGTCGTCCGCCCGGCGTTCCCGGGAGCCGACACGGTCCATGACGTGGACTCGATCGAGGCTGCGGAGGCGTTCCAGAAGCACCTGGACTCTCTGGCCGACACCCCCCCGACGCGCGCTCGCTTCACGGCGGTCGTCGTCGGAGCCGGTTTCACCGGTCTGGAGGTGGCCACCGAGCTGGTCGGGCGGCTGCGCGAGCCGGCCTCCGCGGTCTCCGCAGCGGACGACGTCCGCGTGGTGCTGGTCGACAAGGCCGATGTCGTCGGGCCGGAACTGGGAGACGGCCCGAGGCCGGTCATCGAGGAGGCGCTCGACCGGCTGGCGGTCGAACGCCGCACGGGTGTCACCATCGACTCGGTCGACGGTGACCACGTGAGGCTCTCGGACGGCAGCCTCCTGGAGGCCCGCACGGTCGTGTGGACTGCCGGGATGCGTGCCCATCCGCTGACCGGAGAGCTGGCCGCTCCCCTCGACCGGCTCGGCCGTCTGCACGTCGACGAGTACCTGGCGGTGCCGGACGCACCGGGCGTCTACGCGGCCGGCGACACGGCGACCCCCGAGGCGGCCCCGGGCCACCCGGTAACCCAGAGCTGCCAGCACGCGATTCCGCAGGGCAAGTACGCCGGGCACAACGCGGTGGCGAGTCTGCTCGGTGTGCCCCAGCTGGCGTTCCGTGCCGCGCCCTACGTCACGTGCCTCGACCTGGGTGCGCAGGGCGCCGTCTTCACCACGGGCTTCGAGCGGACAGTCCTGCACACCGGCGAAGCGGCCAAGGACATCAAGGTCAAGATCAACACTGAGTGGATCTATCCGCCGGTCAATGACGTGCCGACCCTGCTGGACCAGGCGGACCCGCAAAGCGCGCGGGCGTCCTGACCCAGGTCGCACCACCCCTCACCCCCCACAACAACTCACCCCTACCGAAAGGAAACCCCTGTGACCACGAACGTGAAGCTCGCCGTCATCTACTACTCCTCCACCGGTTTCAGCGCCGAGATCGCCAAGGAGATCGCCGCGGCGGCAGACAAGGCCGGGGCGGAGGTAAGGCTGCGGAAGGTGGCGGAGCTGGCGCCCGAGGCCGCCATCGCCTCCAACGAGGCGTGGGCCGCCCACGCAGCGGCGAGCGCCGACATCCCGGTTGCCCAGCCCTCCGACGTCGAGTGGGCGGACGTCGTCATCTTCGGCACCCCGACCCGATTCGGCAACGTCTCCTCCCAGCTGAAGCAGTTCATCGACACCCTGGGCGGCCTGTGGGCGGCCGGGAAGCTCGCGGACAAGGTGTACAGCGGTTTCGTCACCACCGCCACGGCTCACGGCGGCCAGGAGTCGACCCTGCTCGCGCTCTACAACTCGATCCACCACTTCGGCGGCCTCCTCGTCGTGCCCGGCTACACGGACCCGGTCAAGTTCGTCGACGGCAACCCCTACGGCACCTCCCACGTGGACGCTCAGGGAACCAACGCGATCGACGAGACGACGCGCAACTCCGCCTACCACCAGACCGAGCGTGCGATCCGGATAGCGTCGGCGCTCAAGTCCGGCCGGTAAGCCGCCCCGCGTCGACGCGGCGCCCGGGCCGGGCGCCGCCCCGGCCGGCTGGGCTCGCACGCTTCGCGCACAGCCGTCACCTGGACAGCGGACACCGTTCCCGGGTGACGGCTGAGTCCGTTGAGGCAGGCGAGGGGAAACGCGCCGTTCCGGTGAACGACGAGGTGATCTCCGTCTCACCCGGCCGGTCACGGCCACTGCTCACGGTGTCGAGTCCGCCCAGGCCGTGCATGAGCGTCGACTGCCCGGAACCCGAGGCGCCGCCACCCGGCCGGTGCCGGCAAGATGAGGCGCGGTTCCGAGCCGGACCTGCCGGACGAGCGGGCCCGCTACGCATGGGCCTTCGCCGCGCCGGGCTCGGATCCGACCCTGACCGGCATGGACGTCGTCCACCTGCGCGGCAGCCTCATCGAGAGGATCGTCGTGTGCGCCGGCGGACCGCCGTTCCCCGGCTGAAGGCCCGGGACGGGCAGAGGCCGGAGGCGCCCCCCGCCTGATGATCCGGCAGAGTGACACTGTCTGGGCAGAATGGCACCATAGGGCCTAGTTGAAGCGGCTTTCTCGCTCCGGCACGATTCGAGGAGAGAGATCAGGTGGAGATACGCCTCCTCGGCCCCTTGGCGCTGTTGGTCGACGGACAGTCCTGCGACCTGCCCGCGCCGGCCGAGTCCTCCGTCCTCGCCCGGCTCGCCGTGAGCGTCGGAAGGCTCGTCACGGCTGAGACCCTCATCGACGCACTGTGGGCCGAACGGCTGCCGGCCGACCCCGGCAACGCGCTGCAGACACGGGTGTCCAAGCTACGGCGAGCCCTGGCCGCGGTGGGCGCCCCGCCGGACCTGATCGTCACCCGGCCCCCCGGTTACCTGGCGCAGATGGACGCCGACGATGTCGACATCCACCGGTTCGCCCGTGTCGTCGCCGACGCGCGTCATCTCGCGATCCAGTCTCCCGCTGAGGCCGTCAGACGTTATGAGGAGGCTCTGGCCCTGTGGCGCGGACCCGCGCTGGCCGACTTCATCGACGAGCCCTGGGCGAAGTCCGAGGCCGCGCGGCTGGAAGAGCTGCGGCTCACCGCGCAGGAGGAACGCGTGGACCTGCTTCTGACCCTGGGGCGCCACACCGACCTGGTCGGCGAGCTGGAGTCCTCGACGGCGCGGCACCCGCTGCGGGAACGCATGCAGGGCCAACTCATGCGCGCTCTGTACGGAGCGGGCCGGCAGGCCGAGGCTCTCGAGGTGTACCGGCGCACGCGCGCGGCGCTCAACGCCGAGCTGGGCCTCGAACCGTCCGTTGACCTGAGGGCTTTGGAACAGGCTGTTCTCCGGCAGGACCCGACCTTGCACACGGCCCGGCAGTCCGGCCCCTTCGAGGCCGGCAACCTCCCCGCTCGTCTCACGTCCTTCATCGGCAGGACCGACGAACTCGAATGCGCCGGCAAGCTGCTCAGCGACCACCGCCTGGTGACGCTTACCGGACTGGGGGGAGTCGGCAAGACGACACTGGCCCGCGAGGTGGCCCACGCGTGCTCGGTGAGTCCCGATGGGGCGTGGATGGTGAAGCTGGCCGATGTCACGGACGCCGCTCACGTCGCGACGGCCGTTGCGGACGCTCTCGGTGTTCCCCACGGGCGTGACGACGCGGAGGACAATCTCATCGGAATGCTCCGGACGCGCTCGGCGCTGCTGGTGCTCGACAACTGTGAGCATCTGGTGGACGCCTGTGCCGCGTTCGTCGACAGACTCCTGGCTTCCTGCCAGGGCGTACGCATTCTGGCCACCAGCAGGGAACCGCTGGGACTGCCCGGGGAGGCGCTGTATCCCGTGCAGCCCATGCAGGTGCCGCCGCAGGGCACCGAACTGGCGCGCGCCCAGGAGTACGACTCCGTTCGCCTCTTCGTCGAGCGTGCCCGCACCATAGATCCGAGCTTCGCGCTCGCCGGGTGCGACGTGGCGGCGGTCATCAGGATCTGCCGTGCTCTGGACGGCATCCCCCTCGCACTGGAACTCGCCGCCGCGTGGACCAGAAGCCTTCCCGCAGGTGAGATAGAGGCCCGCCTCGACAACCGGTTCGGCTTCCTGGTCAGCGGTCCGCGAACGGCGGAGGCACGCCAGCGCACCCTGCGCGCTGCTGTCGACTGGAGCCATCAACTGCTCACCCCACCGGAGCAGACGCTGCTGCGAAGGCTGTCCGTCTTCCGCGGCGGCTTCGAGCTGCGCGCCGCCGAGGAGATCTGTCAGGGCGGCCTGGTGCGACGCGAGGACGTGCTCGGCCTGCTGCGCCGCCTGGTCGACCACTCGCTGGTGGTGCCGGGCAGCGGTCCGTGTCCCCGCTTCCGTCTTCTCGAGACGCTGCGTCAGTACGCCGCGGACCGCCTGCGCCGGGCGGACGAGGAGGAGCAGACGCTCGAAGCCCACACCCTCTACTACCTGTCCGCGGCCGAGCGGGCGAGCCGTGAGATCCGTGGTGCGGGCCAGCGCGCCTGGCTGACCTGGTTCTCCGAGGAGGGGGACAACCTGCGGCTCGCGACGGACCGGGCGCGCGCCACGGCGGCGGTCGACCCGGACCGGGCTCTCCGTCTGGTGGCCGGAATCGGCTGGCTCTGGTACTTCGCCAGCCGCCGGGACGGTAGCGAGGAGATCGCCTCGGTGCTGAGGGAAGCACACTCGGGCGGTGCCGGGGCGCGCGGTCTGGCGCTTCAGACGCAGGCCCTGGTCGGTCGGCCCACCGCGTGCGTGGTGCATCCCGACCCCGTGTGCGGGCGGGTGGCCGAGGAGTCCCTCGCCCTGCTCTCCCGAGTGGGTGCCGACCACGACGCCGCCTACTCCCGGCTTTTCGTGGCCGTGGAGGGCATCCGCGGTGCCGGCACCGAGCGGAGTCTGGCCCTGGTCGCGCAGGCTGCGGCCGCGCTCGAGGAACACGACGACGTGTGGGGCACCGCGCTGGCGGCGTTCGTCGAGATGGAACTGCGCTTCGTCGGCCACGCCTTCGACACCGCTGTCGAGTGCGGTGAGCGTGCGCTGAGCGGCTTCCGCCGTGCCGGCGACCACTGGGGCAGCTCCGCCGTCCAGTACCACCTCGGTATGGCACTGCACAGCGCCGGGCGGCTCCACCCCGCGCTGGCCGCCTATCAGGGTGCCTGCGCCGACGGCAGGAAGATCGGGCTGGCGAACACCATCCAGTACGCGCTGGCCGGCATGGGGCACATCGAGGTGTCCCTGGGCCAGGTGCGCGCCGCGCGGTTGCACTTCGAGGAGTCCCACCAGACGGCACGGGCCCTCGGCGCGAAGGGCAACCCCTTGGCGGCACTCGGACAGGCATACCTGGCCCGAGGGGAACGCGACATCCCCACCGCCGCCCGCCACGCGCGGATGGCACTGACGTTCCTCGACGGGCAGGACAAGCCCGACTGGCTCGCCGCCGCGCTGACGTGTCTCGGCCACATCGCCGAACTGTCAGGCGATCTCGAAGCGGCAGAAGCCCATCACCGGTCGGCGCGGACCGCGGCCGCGAAGGCGCCCGGATCCGCCGCACTGGCCGCCGCGACCGAGGGGCTCGCGAGCGTCCGGGCCGCCCTCGGGGACGGAACGGCCGCAGCACGTCTCCTCGGTGAGGCAGCACGTCATCGTTCCGTCCATCACACGCCGCCCTCGCCGTCCGAGTCCGCGGACATCGAGCGGACCGTCCGCCGCGCCCAGTCCCTGGTGGGCGGCGATGCGTACCGCCGGATCTACGCCGAGGCGTCGCGGGGCGTCGCCGTCGCCGCGGTGGAGGCCGCGGCCGGCTGACACCCGGCCCGGGGCCCGTACCCCGGGAACAGCCTGCCCGGTGAATGAGCCCCGTGGCGGCCGCGCGGTGTCCGCGGCCGCCGGCGGAGATCCCGGCGATGCCCGCGCGGTGGCCAGTACCTGACCCAACTCGCCGGCCGGTCCTTGGTGAACTGCACACCGGGCCATTGAAAGCGCCACCGAGGCGGTGATCCGTTCCGCACCGTCCGGCACTCCCCGTCGCGCTGTCCACGTCAACGTGATGATGCGCGGGCCTCATGAGCCGCCGTCCACACGGACAGCCCCTCGAAAGGCATGGGACAGCGGCTGTGTGCACTCTGCCGTGCAGGTGCCAGAAGCGCGGGAACCCAGCTGGACCCCAGCACCCCTGGCCCGCGGAAGCTGCTTCGATCTCTAGGAGTGCCGGTCATGGTTCTGCCCATCGTCCTCGCGGTGCTTGCAGCATCCAGTAACGCGCTGGGGACCGTTCTACAGCGGCGGGCGGCACTGACGGTGCCACCGTCGACCTCCCTGAGGGTCGGCCTGATCATGGATCTGCTGCGCAGGCCGGCATGGCTTGTGGGCATTGCCGCTGTCACCGTATCCGCAACCCTCCAGGCAATGGCGCTCGTCACCGGGTCCCTCGCTGTGGTGCAGCCGGTCTTCGTCCTCGAGCTGCCGCTCGCCCTCCTGATCGGCGGAGCCGTCTTTCGTGTGCACCGCTCCCGCAAGGCGTGGTGGGCGGTGGCCTGCATCGCCGGGGGGCTGGCCACCCTCCTTTTCTCGCTCGCTCCTTCCGGTGGACGCGACGAGGTTCCCGGACTGTGGTGGATGCCCGCGCTCCTGGTGGTCGGCGGAACCGCCACGGCGCTGGTGATCGCCGGTGTTCGAAGGCCTCTGGGAGTGGGGCGGGCTGCCCTCCTGGCTGCGGGCGCAGCCCTGGGCAACACTCTCGCCGCTGCGCTCATGAAGTCGTCGATGGCCGTCCTGGACGACCGGGGAATCGACGCCTTCCTGCGGACGTGGCAGACCTATGGGTTCGCAGTGATCGGCGGCGCTTCCTTGTGGTTGCTGGGCGCCGCGATGCAAGCCGGTCCGATCATCGCCTCACAGCCCGCGCTGACCCTGACTGACGCGGTGAGTGGGGTCGTCCTGGGGATCACGCTCTATGGCGAGGAGCTCCGTACCGGCATCTGGACCGTGCCCGCCCTCACTGGATTCGCCCTGCTCGCCTACGGGATCACGGCACTGTCCCGTACGCAGTGCCTGGCGAACTGCCTCCAGCCGAGGGAGGAGAATCACGCCCCGGTGAGCTCAGCCGACCGGGAGCCGGCCGTCATCGCACAGAGCCGGTGAGCAACTCGCCCACTGCTCTACCGGACGGGACACCCGCCCCTTTGAGGCACGGTCGACCGCTTTCCGCCCTTCCCGGCCCGTGATTTGCGTGCCGCGGACCTCTTCTCATCCGTATCCACACCGCCAAGGGCACCGCTCCTGGCAACCGTCCCGGGAGACGACACCGTGCCCGCTTCTGCCCCCAGCGCCTCTTCTCACGACTCCGCGCCCGGCCAACCGCTCCGCACCGGCCCGATCTGGGCCGCGGAAAGCATCACCACGCTGCTGATGCTCTTGTCGATGACGGTGCTCTTCCGCCTGTTGCAGCATCCCGAGGCGTGGCTGGCTCAGCACGTGACCTCGCCTTCGACCCGGCTCATGACCGGCGCGGTGGTCTGTGGCCTGGTCGTGGCCGCGTTGATCAGCTCGCCTCTCGGCCGGATCAGCGGTGCTCACATGAATCCCGCTGTCACCGTGATGCTGTGGCTGGCGGGCAAGGTCCCCGGCGGCAGGGTGCCGGTCTACGTGTCGGCGCAGCTGGCCGGTTCCTTGCTGGGCACGGCCCTGGGGCGTGCTCTGCTGGGCAGCCCCCTTGCCGACACGCACGTGCGCTACGCCCTGCTGAGCCCGCCCGTCTCCCGGTCATCCGTCCTGATCGGTGTCGGTGAGGCGATGGCCACGGCTGTGCTCCTGGTCGTCGTACTCCACGTCGCCCGCAGGCCTGAACTGGAGGATGTCGCCTCCGCCGCCGTCGGGGCGACGCTCACTGTGCTGATTATTCTCACAGCGCCACTGACCGGAAGCAGTCTCAATCCTGCCCGCCAATTCGGTCCCTGGTTCATGGCCGGCTCACCCGGCCCGCTCTGGCCCTACCTGGTCGGGCCACTGGCGGCAGCCGTCATCGTCGGGACGGCCGCGCGGCTCCTCCCCAGCCGGTAGGCGGACGGGTGGCCGGCCGGTGGAGCGGTGACGGCGGCGACAAGGGACCGGTCCGCCAGGTGACAACTGGATCTTCGAGCCCTTCTTGCCCGGTCAACAGGATCCGGATCCGTCAGGTCCCCCCTTCAGGGCCCGCGTGCTCACCGGGTCTCGCGCGGCGCGACCGGTCCAACTCTCCGCGCGAACCCCGCTCGTCGGGAATGAGGCGGTGCGGCTTCGCCCGGACCGGGCGGCGGTCCATGCGGTGAAGCGCCGGTGCGCGGTCGGCTCCCACGGGCCGAAGACCGGCGGCAGCTGCCTCCGGGCACAGCCCGTCGTGGCCACGAGACGGCTCGCGGCCACGACCTCGCGATCCCCGTACCGGCGCCGCCCGCCGCCCCGCGGCCGTGCCGGAGCAGGTGGAACCACCCGCTGGAACAGCTCCCACAACTCGTCCGGCACCGTGCCCTCGACCATCACCACACGGTGCGGATCGCCCGGCACTCCACATGAGACGACGTCTTGGAGCCTGTCCGGCGGATCAAGTCGGAGCAATCCGGCGGCACCTTCAGGCCCGGGTGAGCGGGGTCTGGTGCGTCCAGGTGCAAGGCGGAGCAGGGAGTCGACGCGCAGTCGGGGGCCGACGACAACGCCGCAGACGGGCGTGCCGGACCGCGCGTCTCCGGCAGATCCGCCGGACCGGCCCTGCGACGCTCGCGGTCACACGGGGGCCTCGACGAGGTCGGCCGGGCCGACGGTGGCGGGGGAGGCGTGTCCGGACAGGGCGAGGGTGAGGTCGAACTCGGCGAGCAGGCAGCGCACGACGTGCTCCACGCCCGCCTGCCCGTCGAGGCCGAGCCCGTAGACGTACGGCCGTCCGAGGAGCACCGCCCGCGCGCCCAGGGCGAGCGCCTTGAACACGTCGTCGCCGGTGCGGACGCCGCTGTCGAACAGCACGGTCAGCCGGTCGCCGACCGCCTCGGCGACCCGGGGCAGCGCGTCCGCGGCCGCGACCGAACCGGCCACCTGGCGCCCGCCGTGGTTGGAGACGACCACGCCGTCCATCCCGGCGTCCGCGGCGAGCCGGGCGTCGTCGGGGTGCAGGACGCCCTTGAGCACGATCGGGCCGTCCCAGTTCGCCCGGAGGAACGCCAGGTCCGGCCACGTCTTCGCGGGGTCGGCGAACATGCCGACGAAGTGCAGGACGGCCGCGTTCGGGTCCTCGTGCACCGGCTTGGCCAGGCCTGCCCGGAAGGCCGGGTCGGAGAAGTAGTTGGCGGTGCCCACCCCGTGCAGGAACGGCAGGTACGCCTGGTCGAGGTCGCGCGGTCGCCACGCCAGCAGCGGGGTGTCCAGCGTGACGACCAGTGCCGTGTACCCGGCCGCCTTCGCCCGGTTCAGGAAGCTGCGGGCCACCTCGACGTCCTTCGGCCAGTACAGCTGGAACCAGCGCTCGGCGTCCCCCATGGCCTCGGCCACCTGCTCCATGGGCGTGCTGGACGCCGAGGACAGCACGAAGGGCACGCCCTGGGCCGCGGCGGCCCGGGCGGCGGCGGACTCGGCGTCCGGATGCATGATCGACAGCACGCCGACCGGCGCCAGGGCCAGCGGGGCGGGCAGCGCGCGGCCGAGCACCTCGACGGACAGATCGCGCTCGTGCACGTCCCGCAGCATGCGCGGCACGATCCGCCGCCGCTGGAGGGCTGCCCGGTTGGCCCGCGCCGTGCTGCCGTCGCCCGCGCTGCCCGCCACGTATCCCACGGGTCCCGGACCGAGCCGCCGCTCGGTGAGTTCCTCCAGCCGGGTCAGGTCGGTGGGCAGCCGCGGGACGGCCCCCGACATCCCGTTGAGATAGATCTCGTACTGGAAGTCCGCCCAGTGCTTGGCCATGCCGAGGTCCCGCCTCTCGTCGCTGAGAACGCGCTGCCCCCCGACGATACTGGCGAGTAGCCGCAGGCGGGAACGTGCTCCGCCCGCCGCCGCCCGCTCGGCGCCCGAGGCCGTGCCGAGTCGCGGCCGCCGGGCCGCGGCCGGCGGCGGTGATCTCCTCGCCGGCGACGGTGAAATGCCCCCGCCGTCCCCGGTGCGCGGGCGACAGCGACCCGCGTGACCAGGGCAAGCGCTTGTCGTGAGGGCTCGGCCGGAGTGTTTCAGGCCGATTGGCCAGGCGAGGGAATCAAGCCAAATGGCCGCTTCGGTCGATCAGCAAGCGCTCAGTTGTGGGTCTTCGACGATCCGTTTCCGTAACTTCTCGCCACTGATTCAATACGTAAGGTTACTGAAACCCGTGGGGTCGAGGTGAGTTTCCGCCGCGGACTCGGCAGACTCGCGCTCGCCGGTCCGGCACCACACCGACTCGGGCCGGCGTCACCCTCGTTCCAGCGGAAGGATGCACACGATGCGGAACACCGCGCGCCGGGCAGCGACCCTCGCCCTCACGGCCACCGCCGTCTGCGGGCCCCTCACCGGAGCCGCACTCGCCGCCCCGGCGGCCGCCCCCGCCTCGCTCTACGCCCCCTCGGCCCTGGTGCTCACCGTGGGCCACGGCACCGACGCCGCCCTCGCGACGCCGCAGCGGGCGGTCACCCTCAGCTGCGCTCCGACGCCCTCCGGCACCCATCCGGCCCCCGCCCGGGCCTGCGCCGAACTGCGCGGCGCGGCCGGAGACCCCGACGCCCTCGGGGTCGGCGACGACGTGCTGCCGTGCACCCGGCAGTACGACCCGGTCGTCGTCACCGTCGACGGCGTCTGGCAGGGCAGGCGCGTCTCCTACGAGCGCACCTTCGCCAACGAGTGCGTGAAGAACGCCTACGGGGCGAGCGTCTTCGCGTTCTGAGAGACCGGGGTCGCGTGCGGTCCGCGCACACCGAGGAGGCCCGTAGCTGGGGAGTGCGGGCACCTGTCGCGGGGACGCCGTGATCTCGCACCAGGGGCCGGCCGGGCGGAGTGGGGCCGCCGGCCGGCCCCTGGCATCCCGTGGACGTCTCTGGTGTGCCGGGGGCCGGTTCCGGGTCAGGCGCGCTTGCGATGGCTGGTGTCGCACCAGGGGAAGCGGCGGCTGCGCCGGCACGTGCACAGGGCGACGCGGAAGCGGTCGGAGCGGACGACGGTGCCGTCCTCCAGCTCCACCTCGACCGGGCCCTCGACCAGCAGCGGTCCCGGGCGCTGGACCTTGATCCGGCGCGGGGCGTCAGACGGGTTGTTCGGCACGGACGACCACCAGCTCCTCCCCGTCGTCGTCGGCGGACAGCAGTCCCTGACCGCGCAGCCAGGACTCCCGGCCCCGCAGCACCGGGCCGAAGGCGATCCGGCAGCGTCGTGTCACGCTCGCCTTGAGGCCCGCCGTACGCAGGTGACCGAGCGTCAGCTCGGTTCCGCTGAGGGCCGAGTGCACCAGGAGCAGCACGCCGCCGGGCCGCAGCAGGTCCGGCGCCTCCCGGCAGATGCGGTCCAGCACGAGTCGGCCGTCCCGGCCCGCGTCCCAGGCCCGGGCCGCCCCGGACGGCGGCTCGTGGTGGTCCGGCGACGGCACGTAGGGCGGGTTGGAGAGGATCACGTCGAAGGACCGGTCCCGCACCGGCGCGAAGAGGTTGCCGCGCCGGACCCGCACCGGCACCCCGGCCAGCAGCGCGTTCGCCCGCGCCGTGCACACCGCCCGCCAGGACACGTCCACCGCGGTGACCCGGTTGCCCAGCCGCGCCGCCGCGAGCGCGAGGGCCCCGCTCCCGGTGCCCACGTCCAGCACCTCCGCGCCCGGCGGAAGCGGCTCGTCGGCCAGCGCCCCGGCCAGCAGGGCGGTGTCTTCGTCCGGCGGGTAGACGCCGGGCAGGATCAGAGGATTCACCGAACCCGTGTTCCCTGACATTCAGGAAATATGGGAGGTTCCGGAAAGCTCCGGGGTGCGCAGCGACGACCTTCCGGCCCGCCAGTCCCGCAGCAGTCGGTCGGCGAGCAGGTCCTCGACATGACCGGTGGCGTCGATCCCGAAGACGACGTCGGCCGCCAGACGCGGCTCCGCCTCCAGCAGACCGCCGATGACCTCGTGGCGGACGACCTGCTCGTGCACGGCGTCGGCCTCGACGTGTTCGTCGTAGAAGTGCTCGGCGGCGGCTCCGGCGCCGGTGCGGCGCATCGCCTCCGCCAGGCGGCGGGAGCCGGGGGAGGAGGTGACCTCCACCGCGGCGAAGTGGCCCACGAGCGCGCCCCGCAGTGACCGGTGCAGTCCGAAGAGGGACATCAGGTTGACGGTGACCAGCGTCTGCGCGCAGGCCGCGTCCAGGTAGCGGCCGTACGTGCTGTCCAGGCCGAGGTCCGCCATCAGGTCGGCGAACAGACGCGCGTGCAGACGGTCGGCCCGGCCGCCGCCGTATTCGTCGAACTCCACCGCCGCCATGGCCGACTTGGCCCGGCCCGTCAGCCGCGGCAGCACCCAGGCGTGCGGGTCCGCCTCCTTCAGGTGGTAGAGGGAGCGCTGCGCGGCGTACTCGCGCAGGTGCCACAACTCGCCCTCGTCACGCAGGTAGTGCGACAGTCCCGTGCCGTCGACGGGTTCCACCAGCAGTTCCGCGAGCGCGTCGTCGACGCAGGCGTGGACCGGGACGTCCGCCCGCAGGGACGCGAGGAACCGCCGCTCCAGCGCCGCGCGGACGCGCAGCAGGCCGGGGTCCCACTCGCGGTCCGGGGAGACGCCCGCGAAGCCGCGGTAGTGCAGTTCGTAGCAGAGGTAGAGGGCGAGGTGCAGGTCGTCGCCGTATGCCTCGGCGTCGGCGGCGTCCTCGGGGCGCGGCAGCGGCCCGGCGCCCCGCAGGTACTCCCCGACGGCTGTCGAGAGCGGCCCGCGGGGGGACGGCAGCGGGGGCCCTGGGTGGTCGTGCGTCATGCGCGGCGGGTACCCGCCCGCAGGCCGGTCACCCGCTCGCAGGCCGGTCACCCGCCAGTGGCCCGGTGACCCGCCTGCGGCTCGGTCACCCGCTCGCGGCGGGTCACCGCCGACGCGGCGTCCGGCGCGTCCGCGCGTGTCCTGCGCAAGGGGTACGACGGTGCGGGCGGTCCCGCGCGGTCGCAGTTGACGGGCCGGGTGCCCAAGGCCGCCCGGCCCGCGCGGGGTGGCGCGCGCTCCGACCGGGCGGTCCCGGGAACCCGCCCGGCTGAGCCTCGTCCGGCCTCCGGGCATGGGTCCTGCTCCGGCCCTGGCTCTGGGTCCGGTTCCGGCTCCGGTTCCGGCTCTGGCCTCGGCTCCGGATCCGGCTCTGGGTTCGGCTTCTGACCCCGTGGTGGCCCAGTTGTGCTGACCGGACAGGTTGGTGACGCGGCTTGCTGGTGGCCTGCCCCGGGAGAGCACACCTAGGCCCCGGTTCCGCGTCCGAGTCCGGTTCCGGCCTCGGACCCGGATACGGCATCGGCTGCGGGGCCGTCCGGCGGGTCGGGCCGGTCCGGTGGGGCGGGCCGGCCCGGCGGGGCGGCTTCAGCCGTCGGGTCGGCGGGTCCGGTGGGTCGGGCTCAGCTGTCGGGCCCGGTGGGTCCGGTGGGTCGGGCCCGGCCGGCCGGTCTGACCCGACCGACTCGCCGGCAGGCGTGGCGTCTCAGTCGTCCTCGGATTCTTCCTGGGCGTGCGTGTTGGGGGTGATCGCGTCGCCGGCCTCGCCGCTGTGGCGCCGGTCGGCGGCGGCCCGGCCGCGGGGGGTGCGGGTCTCGGCGTCCTCGATCTCGCGCAGGACTTCCCCGAGCGCCGTCTCCGGGTGCTTCTCGGCGTCGGACATGGGGTGGTGCCTCCTTCTCCTTCGGTCAGTTCCTGGCGGTCGCGATGCGCAGCGGAACGGGCTCCGGGGGAGCCGGCGACTCGTTGAGACGGGTGATCTCCGCCCACCACGACGCCCCGTCCTCGATGTGCCGCAGCAGCACACCCTCACGTATCGCCCACGGGCAGACGGTGACCGCCCTGATCCCGGTCAGCTTCATCGCCGTGTGCCCGACCACCGCGCCGGCCAGGCTCTGCGCCGCGCGCGGCGCGGAGATGCCGGGGAGCCGGGCGCGTTCGGCGGCGGGCAGGGCCGCCAGCCTGCCGACCGCCTCCCGCAGCGCCGCGCGGTCCATGCGCCGCTCCTCGAACGGGCCGTGCCGCCCGGGCGCGGCCCCGCACAACCGCCCCAGCTGCTGGAACGTGCGCGAGGTGACCACCGCGGTGCGCGGGCCCTCCCAGCGGATCCGCGCCGCCACGTCCCGCAGTTGGTGCCGGACCCGGCGCCGCAGCGCCCGTACCATCTCGGGCGACGGCGGGTCCTGGTCCGCGAAGAACTCATGGGTCAGCCGGGCCGCGCCGAGCGGCAGCGAGGCCACGAAGTCGGGAAGCCGGCCGCGTCCGAAGGCCACCTCCAGCGAACCGCCGCCGATGTCCAGCAGCGCGAGCGGCCCCGAACGCCAGCCCATCCAGCGCCGGGCGCCCAGGAACGTCAGCTCGGCCTCGACCTCCCCCGGCAGGGTGCACAGCGCGACGCCGGTCCGGCCGCGGACGGTGCGCAGCACCTCCTCGCGGTTGGGCGCGTTGCGCACGACCGCGGTCGCGAACGCCAGGGGGCCCGCCGCACCCCAGCGGGCAGCGGTCCGGCTCGCGTCGGCGACGGCCTCGGCCAGGCGCTCGACGGCCTCCCCGGGAATGGCGGCGCCCGGCTTCACCTGCTCGGCCAGCCGCAGTCGCCATTTGGCGGTGTGGACCGGCAGCGGTACTCCGGCCTCCGCGTCCGCCACAACCAGCCGGACCGTGTTCGACCCCACATCCACCACGCTGATTCGCATGGGCCCGCGTGTACCCACTTCCCGCCGGTCCCACGCGGGCCGGGCGCCGCGCCGGGGCCCCGGCCGCAGGAAACCGGCCGGGCCCCGCACGCGGGCGGCGCGGGCCCCGCCACCCGGACGGCGGGCCGCCGCGGACGCCGCCCACCCTGGGCGAACGCCCGCCCCGGTACTCCCGGGCGGCGGCCGCCGCCGAAGGAGAACGACCGCGCCGGGGCCGGTGAAAAGAGGCCGAGACGCTTCCCGGCAGCGGCGAGGGGCCGCCGTCCGCCGGAAAGTGCCCTGCGAAAGTGCCCAGCGGACGGCGGCCCCTCGGACCCGGGCGGCTCACCTCCCGATCGGTCACATGTGGACGACGGGGGCCGCGTCCGCGTCCTGCCGCGGCACACCGCGGCGGAAGAGCAGGAGGGTGATCACGGCGCCGGCGGCGAACAGGCCCGCCGACCACCAGAAGGCGGTGGTGTAGCTCTCGATCGTCGCCTGGGCCCGGACCAGCTTGCCGGCCGCGTCCTTGCCGGCGAGGTAGTCGGTCGCGGCGCTCGCGGCGAGCGTGTTCAGCAGCGCCGTGCCGATCGAGCCGCCCACCTGCTGCATGGCGTTGACCGTCGCGGACGCCACGCCCGCGTCCTCGGGCGCCACGCCGCCGGTCGCCAGCTGCATGGCCGGCGGCATCACCAGACCGAGGCCGACGCCGGTGACGACGAGCTGCGGCAGCACGGCGCTCACGTAGCTGGAGCCGATGCCGATCCCGGTCAGCCAGGCCATGCCCGCGGCGGCGACGGCGAAGCCCAGCGGGACGACGGCCTTCGGCCCGATCCGCGGCACCAGCACGATGGTGCCCAGCTGGGCGGTCACCATCAGCGCGCCGACCATCGGCAGGAACGCCAGACCGGTCTCGGTGGGGCTGAAGCCGAGGTTGAGCTGCAGGTAGTAGGTGAGGAAGAGGAACACCCCGAACATGCCGGCGCCGGAGATCAGCACGGCCAGGAACGAGGCGGCGCGGTTGCGGTCGAGCAGGATGCGCAGCGGCAGCAGCGGGTGCGCGGCGCGCGTCTGCCACCCGGCGAAGGCGGCCAGCAGCAGCCCGCCCGTGATCAGGAACCCCCAGGTCAGCGGCGAGCCCCAGTCGTGCGTCTCGGCGTTGGAGAAGCCGTAGACGACGCTGAACAGACCGCCTGCGACCAGCACCGTGCCGGGCACGTCCAGCTTCGATCCGGCGGCGTCCCGGTGGTTGGACAGCAGCAGCCAGCCGCCCGCGAAGGCGACGACGGCGATGACGACGTTCACGTACAGCGTCCAGCGCCAGTCGAGCGCGTCGGTGAGCAGCCCGCCGAGCAGCAGGCCCATCGCGCCGCCGGCGCCGGCGATGGCGCCGTACACGCTGAACGCGCGGGCGCGCTCGCGCGCGTCGGTGAACGTGGTGTTCAGCAGCGACAGCGCGGCGGGCGCGAGCAGCGCGCCGAAGGCCCCCTGCAGGGCGCGCGCGGCCACCAGCATCCCGAAGCCGCCTGCCGCACCGCCCAGCGCGGAGGCGGCGGCGAAGCCGACCACACCCGCCAGGAAGGCCGTCTTGCGGCCGAACAGGTCGGCGATACGGCCGCCGAGCAGCAGCAGCGAGGCGAAGGCCAGCGCGTACGCGGTGACGATCCACTGCCGGTTGCCGTCGGAGAAGCCGAGGTCGGCCTGGGCCGAGGGCAGGGCGATGTTCACGATCGTCGCGTCCAGCACCACCATCAGCTGGGCCACGGCGACGACGGCGAGGATCCACCAGCGCCTCGCCGACGCCGCTTGCCGTGCCTGCGCGGCACCCGTTGGGGTGTCTTCGGCGAGTGTCTTCTGGGACATGGGAGAACCACTCCAGGGCGAAGGGACATAAACGAAACGGTTTCGTACACCGCGAGCTTAGAACACGCTCCTCGAAACGGCAACGTTTCGCTATCCGGGCGTCCTCACGCCATCTGGCGGCGCACCAGTTCGTGCAGCCGCCCGCCGGTGTCCGCGAGCAGTCGCGCGGGCGGACCCTGCTGGGCGACCTTGCCGTCCTCCATCACGATGACCCGGTCGGCGTCCAGCACCGTCGACAGGCGGTGCGCGATGACGATCCGGGTGGCATTGAGGGCCTTGGTGGACTCGATCACCGTGCGCTGCGTCTCGTTGTCCAGGGCGCTGGTCGCCTCGTCGAAGAACAGGATGCGCGGCCGGCGGATCAACGCCTGCGCGATCATGAGGCGTTGACGCTGGCCGCCGGAGACGGCGCCGCTGCCCGAGACGATCGTGTGCAGGCCCATCGGCATCCGCTCGATGTCCTCCGCGAGCCCCGCCAGCGCGGCCGCCGCCATCGCCTCCTCCGGCGTGTACGGCTCGGTGCCGCAGATGACGTCCAGGACGGAACCGGTGAACGGCTGCGCGTGCTGGAGCACCACACCGCACTGCCGGCGCACCGCCGACCGGTCGAGCGCCGCCAGGTCCTGGCCGTCGTACAGCACGCTGCCGGACACCGGCCTGTCGAAGCCGATCAGCAGCCTCAGCAGCGTCGACTTGCCGCAGCCGCTGGGGCCGACGATGGCCACGAACTCGCCCGGGCGCACCTCGAACGACACGTCGTCGAGGACCAGCGGCCCGTCGTCCGCGTACCGGAACGACAGCCGCCGGGCCTCGATCGCCCCCGACAGCGGGCCCGGGCGGGTGGATCCCGAGCGCACCTCCGGCGTCGCCTCCAGCACCGGCCGGATCTCCTCGAACAACGGCAGCGCGCCCACCGCCGACACGAACGCGCCGGTCAGCTGCGTGACCGAGGTCAGCAGCATGGTCACCGAGGTGTTGAAGGCGAGGAACGCGGCCGCCGACATCGTCCCGCGCGCCGGGCCCGCCAGCAGCATGAACATCAGCAGGCTGCACAGCGGCAGGTACACCGCGCCCAGCACGGTCGTCAGGTTCTTGATGCGGCCCACCCGCTGCTGCAGCTCCCGGCTGCGCGCGAACCGCTCGGCCCAGGCGGCGTAGGCGTAGTTCTCGGCCGCCGCCACCCGCAGCTTCGGCAGACCGCGCAGCGTCTGGAACGCCTGGTTGTTCAGCTTGTTGGTGAGCACCACCAGCCGCCGCTGCCAGCGCACCTGCCACAGCCCCAGCCCCAGGAACACAGCGGCGATGACGACGAGCATGCCGATCGCCGCCAGCGCCATCGGGACGCTGTAGCACAGCAGCAGCGCCAGGTTCATCGCGCCGACCGTCACCGACTGGGCGACGACCGGACCGACGCCCGCCAGCAGCCTGCGCATCGCGCTGACGCCCATCGCCGCGCTCGCCAGTTCACCGGTCGAGCGCTCGGTGAAGAACGTCGTCGGAAGCCTGAGCAGCCGGTCCCAGACGGCCGGTTGCAGGGTGGCCTCGATCCGGCCCTCCAGGCGCAGCAGGGTGAGGTTCTCCAGCAGCATGAAGGCCGCCGCCACCACGCCGGCCACCATCACCGCCAGGCACACCTGCCCGATCAGACGCGTCTGCGCCTTCGGCACGAACTCGCCGAGCACCTTGCCCGTCGCGATGGGCACCAGCGCGCCGATCGCCACCGTCACCAGCCCGGCGGCCAGCAGGCCGGCCAGATCACGGCCGGTGCCGCGCAGGCCGAACCACAGCAGCCGCAGCGGGCTCGGCGCCCGGTCGGGCAGCGGCCGGTAGAACATCACCGCACGCGGTTCGAACTCCGCCGCGTTGGCCTTCTCGACCGGCGTCTCCCGGCCGGTCGCCGGATGCACCGCCACATAGCCGCCGCGCCGCCACAGCAGCGCGACCGGCGCCCCGGACAGCGCCCGGTGGCCCACCAGCGGGCCGACGTCGTCCCGCCACCAGCGGCCGTCCAGCCGTACGGCCCGGGTGCGGACGCGGGAGGCCAGCGCGATCCGCTCGACCGGGTCGAGCCGGTCGCCGCCCGTGCCGGCCGGCGGCGGGTCGGCGAGCGTGATCCCGGCCGCCCGGGCGACCAGCGCGCACGCCGCGTAGGTGGCGTCCGCGTCGGCGGGCGTGGCGCGCGTGGCCGGGCGCCTGCCGATGGCGGCGAGCAGGGTCCGGTCGGCCTGCGCGCGCACGGCCTCACCGGCCCTGATGCCGGCGGCCGTGCGGCTCTCGTGGGTGCGCCCCAGTTCCTCGATCCACCGGTCCAGCGTGGTCAGCAGCCGGTACTGCTGGTCCACCATGCTCTGCCACACCGCCGGGTCCATCAGCAGGTCGGCGGCGGCCTCGGCGCCGTACAGCGACCCGTACTGCACGCTGCCCGGCGGCACCTGCATCCAGAACACGTCGTCGTCGTTCGCCGGTGCGGCCGGCTCCGCCGCCGTCGGCGCCTGGAACAGGATCGACAGGCTGCGGCCGACGCCCAGGGCGAGGGCGTGCTCCAGCGGGCTCGACCGCGGCGGCACGTACTGGGGATTGCCGTACTCGTCGTACGACCAAGTCTGCGTGTGCGCGGGCCGGTACAGCTCACGCAGCCCGATCCGGTGCACCACGCAGTCGCGCAACGGCCGTGCCACCAGCGTGTGCCGCGGACCGGCCACCGGTCCCAGCAGCAGCGAGCCCGCCTCCAGACGGCCCAGGTGGTGCCAGTGGCCCTGCCGGTCCGCGTCCACCGCGAACAGGTCCAGGGCGCCCGCCGCCACCAGCCACAGCACCTGCGGGCCCTCGAGGTCGAGCCCGCCCGGCCCCGGGCAGTCGATCCGCGTGCCCGTGCTGCCGAGCGCGCCGAGAACCAGGTCGCCTTCGCCCACGGCCGTCATCTCACCGCTCCCTCACCAGCGCCGCGTACGCGCCGCCCCGCGCCACCAGCTCCTCGTGCCGGCCGCGCTCCACGACCGTGCCGTGCTGGAGCACGACGATCTCGTCGCTGTCGCGCACGGTGCTCAGCCGGTGCGCGATCACCACGCAGGCACAGCCGCGCCTGCGCAGGTTGTCCATCACCACCAGCTCGGTCTCCGCGTCCAGCGCGCTCGTCACCTCGTCCAGCACCAGGATGCTCGGCCCGCGCACCAGGGCCCGCGCGATCTCCAGGCGCTGGCGCTGCCCGCCGGAGAAGTTGCGGCCGTCCTGCTCGACCCGGCCGTGGATGCCGCCGGGGCGCCGCATGACCACGTCGTACAGCGCCGCGTCCCGCAGCGCCTCCACCACCGCCTCGTCGGGGATCGACGGGTCCCACAGCGCCACGTTGTCGCGGACCGAGCCCTCGAACAGGAACACGTCCTGGTCGACGAAGGACACCGAGGCCGCGAGCGCGCCGCGCGGAATGTCCTCCAGCCGCTGCCCGTCGATGCGGATGACACCCTCCCAGGGCGCGTACAGGCCCGCGATCAGCCGGGACACCGTCGACTTGCCGCTGCCCGAGCCGCCGACCAGCGCCACCTGCCGCCCCGGGCCGACCGTCAGGTCGAAACCGGAGAGCAGCGGCTTGTCGAGCGGGCTGTAGCCGAAGGTGACGTTCTCCAGCTCGACGTGACCGTCCAGGCGGCGCGTCGAACCGCCCGCGCCGGGACGGCCGTACAGCGGGTCGGCCCGGAAGTTCTCCACGTCCTTCAGCCGGGCCACGTCGGCGGCGAAGTCCTGGATACGGCCCGCGACGCCGTTCAGCCGGGTGATCGGCGCGGTGAAGCGGGTCACCAGCGCCTGGAAGGCGACCAGCAGACCGATCGAGATGCCGCCCTCGACGGCCCGCAGACCGCCGATCCACAGGATCAGCGCGCTGTTCAGCGACGCCAGGGTCGGCGCGACCACACCCAGCCAGGCACTCGGCACACCGAGCCGCTGCTGCTCCTCCAGCGTGGTCGCGTGCTGCCCCGCCCACCTGCGGAAGTAACCGTCCTCACCGCCGGTCGCCTTCATCGTCTCGATCAACTGCAGTCCTGTGTAAGCGGTGTTGGTCAGCCGGGCGGTGTCGGCGCGCAGCTTCGCCGTGCGGGTGGCGCGCAGCCGTACGACCACCCGCATGGCGACCACGTTCAGCAGCGCGACGCCGACGCCGACATACGTCAGCTGCGGATCGTAGGTGTAGAGCAGCACCGCGTAGAGCACGACGACCACGGCGTCCACGCCCGCCGCCGCGAGGTCGCGGGCCAGGGTCTCGGCCACCTGGTCGTTGGACTGCAGGCGCTGCACCAGGTCGGCCGGGCTGCGCTGGGCGAAGAACGTCACCGGCAGCCGCAGCAGATGGCGCAGGAAACGGGCGCTGGAGAGGGTGGAGGAGATGATCCGGCCACGCAGCAGGTTCGCCTGCTGCAGCCACGTGAGCACGATAGTGAGCAGCACGCACCCGCCCATCGACGCGAACAGCACGCCCAGCAGCGAGGTCTGACCGCCGATCAGGAACGTGTCGATGTAGGTGCGGCTCAGCGCGGGCACCGCAGCGCCGACCACGACCAGCAGCAGGCTGGCCAGCACCGCGGCCGGCATCGTGCCCGCCGTGCCGCGCAGCCGGGCCGGCATCGCGCCGAGGACGCCGGGCCTGCGGCCGCCCCTGGTGAAGTCCGCGCCCGGCTCCATCACCAGCACGACGCCGGTGAAGCTGCCGTCGAAGTCCTCCATGGGCACGAAACGGCGGCCCTTGGCGGGGTCGTTGACATACGCCCCGCGGCGGCCGAAGCGGCGGCCCAGCCCCTCGAAGACGACGTAGTGGTTGAACTCCCAGAACAGGACGGCCGGCGTGCGCACCTCGGCGAGGGCGGCGGTGTCCATCTGCATGCCCTTGGCCGTCAGACCGTAACCGCGCGCCGCCTTCAGCAGGTTGCTGGCGCGCGAGCCGTCGCGGGAGACGCCGCAGGCGATGCGCAGTTCCTCCAGCGGCACGAACCTGCCGTAGTGGCCGAGCACCATGGCGAGGGAGGCCGCGCCGCACTCGACCGCCTCCATCTGCAGCACGGTCGGCGTGCGGACGGTCCTCGGCCCGCCCTTGGGCGCCGGGGGCCCGGGCGGGGCGGCCCGGCGTCTGCTCCGGGTCCGGGCCCGGTGTGCGGTGCTCACGGCAGCAGCCAGTCGACGGGACGCTGCCCGGCCAGCCGGATCGAACCGGAGGCCAGGGTCATCGAGTCGAGGCGGTACGGCGGCCCGTCCGCGGACGACCACCGGTAACCGCTCTTCGTGCCGGACGACCTGTCCAGCCGGACCAGCACGGCCACCGGCCTTCCCTTCCTGGTGAACTGCTCGCCCAGCTGGCTGTCGCCGAGGAACGCGGCGATCTGCCGCGCCGACTGCGCGGAACGGCCGACCGATGCCACGTGGCCGCGCAGTACGCCGTACCGCTGGGCCGGCACGGACTGCACGGTGAGGTCGACGGGGGCGTTCGCCGGGACGGAGGCCGCGTTCTCGGCCGGGACGTACACCGTGGCGTACAGCGGGTCGCCCGCGCGGGCGACCTTCTCCACGGCGGCGACGTCCGCCCCGGTCCGGACGATCTGGCCGATGGTGACGGCGAGCGCGGTGATCCGGCCGGCGGCGACCGTGCGGACGACGGCGTCGCCCCGGCCGGTGCGGACCTTCAGCACGGGGGAGCCGGCCGGCAGCCGTTCGCCCTGTTCGGCGAGGACGGCGGTGACCTGGCCGGCGACGGGGCTCTGCAGGACGTAACTGCCCTCGCCGTGGGTGAGGACGCCGGGCGCGCCGACCGTGGAGGCGACCGAGCCGGTCACCGCCCACACGGCGGCGGCGGCCATCGCGGCCACCGTCACGGACAGCACGAGCCAGCCCTGCGGGCGGGCGAGGCGCACCGGGAGGTCGAGCTCCTCGGGCGACTGGAGTCTGGCGAGGGCCTGTCGGCGGAACTGCACGGGTCCTTTCCCTCACCTGGTCAGCGGTGAACGGTGTCGGCCGTAAGCGGTGTCAGCTGTGGACGGGGTCAGCCGTGAACGGTGCCAACTGCGAACGGTGTCAGCCGTGAACGGTTCAGGGCGTCCGGGAGCCCCGGAGCCGGGGAGTGGCTCCGGGACCCAGCGGCACGAAGGGTGCGGTCAGAGACCGGCGACCAGGTTCGTCACCGGGGCGGTGTTCAGGCCGGTGACCCCCTCGACGGTGCCGATGGCCGTGTCGACCAGGCCGGAGACCGGGGCGATGCCGTTGACCGCACCGGTGACGGTGTTGACGGCGTGCACGGACAGGCCGCCGGAGACGTTGTCGAGCTCGGCGTCGGAAATCTCGACGGTGTCGACCTGGGGGGTGGAGTTCATGGCGGAACTTCCCTTCCTATGGATGTTTCACAAGGGGGAGCGGCCCCTCTGGGGACAGATGAACGGCCGCGACCGCGGGCGCCGGACGCCCGTTTCCGGGAGCCGTTCGCGGCCCCCGCGGTGCGATGGATCAAAGCACGCGGCGGCGCCGGGCCTCCAATCAACCACCCGTCCCACCAGGGCACTTGCCGCACAGGCGGCGCATTCCGTGAGGGCGCGCGCACGGCTCGGTGGCGACTTCTTCACAGCCGTCACGCCATCGTCGCGCGCCAGGACTTGCGGCCGCGGAGCCGAATCCGGCACTCCCGCACCAACGGCGTGCGGAGGACTGCCGGGGTGTGCAGATCCTCCGCACGCCGTGCCCCGCTCGGGCATTCGCTGTGCAGATTCGCTGAAGCCACGATTCCGCCGCCGATGACGGACGGAGAGTGACGTGCCGGGTGCGGATCGTGTCAGCCGAGGAGGGCGTAGACCGTGCTCGCGCGCGCCGCGAGTTCGCCGGACGCCTCGTCGGTCATGGTGATGTCGGCGAACGCCATGCGCCGGCCCAGCTTGGTGAGGACCGCCTCGATCAGGACATCCGAGCCCGTCACCGCCCGCTGGAACGACGTCGACTGCTGGACCGTCGTCATCGGCACGAAGGCCCCCCGCGCGGCCGACACCGCGATCACGGTCGCCGTGTCCGCCGCCGCCATCAGCGCCTGCCCCGACAGGCCGCCGCCCTCCCTCGCCAGCCGCTGCGACCAGGGCAGCCGCAGGATCGCCCGGTCGTCGCCCAACGCCTCCACGCTCAGTGCGAGTTCGAGGACCCATGGGGCGAAATTGTCAGTGAGGATCTTGTCGGCCTCGGCCGTGCTCATCGTCATATGGGGGATTGTTCCCGACGCGGCCCGGCGGGATGAGGCCGGTGGCCGATTCGGCATGGTGCGCCCCGCGCCGGCAAACGGAATTGAACGCCCCGCTCGACCCGTGCGTACCAACAGCCATCCAGGCGCCCCGAACAGCTGCCGAACGGCGGCACGGACTCCGGTCCCTCAGGAGGTCGAGAAGTTTGAGTCACAAGCGAATTCCGAAGCGCAAGGCCGCGATCGCGGCGGGCAGTGTCGTGGCGCTCGGTGCGGCCGCCATCCTGCTGCCGAACGCCAACGCGTCCCAGGACGGCGCCTCGAACGGCGCCGCCGCCCCCAAGACCCTGAAGGCGGCGGACGCCTCGGATCTCGCCTCGCGGCTGCAGAGCATGCTCGGCGACGCCTTCGCGGGCTCCTACTACGACGCCGGCAGCAAGCAGCTCGTCGTCAACGTCATATCCGGCGACGGCAACAACGCGGTCGTCCAGGCGAAGAAGGCGGGCGCCACGGTCCGCGAGGTCGACAACAGCCTCGCCGAACTCCAGGCCGGAGCACAGACGTTGAAGGCCGACGCGACCATCCCCGGCACCGCCTGGGCCGTCGACCCGAAGACGAACAAGATCGTGGTCACCGCCGACAGCACGGTCACCGGTGCCAAGTGGGACAAGGTCGAGTCCACCGTGCAGAGCCTCGGTTCGGGCATGGCGACGCTGAAGAAGTCCGCCGGGACGTTCAAGACCTTCGTGTCGGGTGGCGACGCCATCTTCGCCCAGGCCGGCGGCGGCACCGTCCGCTGCTCCCTCGGCTTCAACGTCACCGCGAGCGACGGCAGCCCCGCCTTCCTGACCGCCGGTCACTGCGGAGTGGCGGCGGCACAGTGGTCCGACTCCCAGACCGGTCAGCCCATCGCCACCGTGGACCAGGCCACCTTCCCCGGCGAGGGCGACTTCTCCCTGGTGAAGTACGACGACCCGAACACCCAGGCCGCCAGCGAGGTCAACGTCGGCGGCGGGCAGACGGTCCAGATCGCCAAGGCCGCCGAGGCCACCGTCGGCGCACAGGTCTTCCGGATGGGCAGCACCACCGGCCTGCACGACGGCACGGTCACCGGCCTCGACGCCACCGTCAACTTCCAGAGCGAGACCGACCCGAACGGCGTGGACACCGTCACCGGCCTGATCCAGACCGACGTCTGCGCCGAGCCCGGCGACAGCGGCGGCTCCCTCTTCACGCAGGACGGCAGCGCGATCGGTCTCACCTCCGGCGGCAGCGGCGACTGCACGACCGGCGGCGAGACCTTCTTCCAGCCCGTCACCACCGCACTCCAGGCGACCGGCGCGACCCTCGGCGACGCCGGTGCGGGAGCCGGCGCGGGCGCCGGTGACCAGGCGGGCGGCGGCGACGCGGTCGGCGGCGGGATGGCCGACCCGTCCGCGACGGCCGCCGACCCGTCCGGCGCCGCCGGTCAGTCCGGTGCCGGTGACCAGTCCGGTGCCGGTGACCAGTCCGGCGCCGCGGCCGGGGACGGCTCGCAGCTCACCGAGACCCACTGATCGGCCTCACCCGCGGTTCCGGCCGACAGTGGACGGTCCGGCCCTTCGGCGGGAGGGCCGGACCACGCCGTGTCACGCACCGCCCGGCGGCGTCGGCCGCCCCTTCGTCCGGAGCAGCAGCAGCGCCACGTCGTCCAGTCGTTCCCGCGCCGCCGCGCTGTGCTGGAGCAGATGGTCGGCCAGCTCCTCCAGAGGCCGGTCGCCCGCCCGTGCCAGCTCCCGCCCCAGGGTGGTGAGGGCGGTGTCGATGTCGACACCGGGCGACTCGACCAGACCGTCGGTGTACAGGACCAGCACCGAACCGGGGGCGAGGTCCACCTCCGTCGCCGGGTAGCCGGCCGAGCCGTCGACGCCCAGCAGCGGACCGCCGGCCAGGTCGAGAACCCGCACCCGGCCGTCCGGCTCCCGCAGCAGGGGCGGCGGATGGCCCGCGCGGGCCATCACGGCGCGCCCGTCCGCCGGATCGAGCCGGAGGTACAGACAGCTGGCGAACAGGTCGGCGCCCAGGTCGATCAGCAGCCGGTCGGTGCTGCGCACGACATCCCCGGGCGCCTGGCCGACGGCCGTGTACGCCCGTACGGCGGTACGGATCTGCCCCATCAGCCCGGCCGCGGTGACGTTGTGCCCCTGTACGTCCCCGATCACCGCCGCCGCCCCGCCCGGGGTCGGCATCAGGTCGTAGAAGTCGCCGCCGATGTCCATGTCCTTGGTGGCGGGCAGGTAGCGCGCGGCGGCCTCGACGCCGGGCAGCGGCGGCAACGAGCGCGGCAGCAGCGCCTGCTGCAGACCGTGCGCCAGCCGGTGCTTGGCGTCGTACAGCAGGGCGCGCTCCAGGGCATGCGCGATCAGCCCGCCCAGGCTGGTGAGGACCGCCCGCTCGTCCGGGGGGAAAGGGTGCGGCCCGGCGTAGGAGAGCACGCAGACGCCCACCGGACGCCCGGAGGCGATCAGCGGCAGGTACGCCCACGCCCCGAAACCTTCCGGTGCCGCGTACCGCGCCGGGTACAGACGCTCCAGGTCCTCCCGGGACTCGAAGAACGCGGGCACGCCGGTGTTCAGCGCCTGCGCGCCCGGCGCCCGCTCGCTCAGCGGCACTGCCTCGAACCGCTCCGCGAGATCCGCCTTCCGGTGGCCGTGCTGCCCCAGCACGTGCAGCCGGCCCGCCCGGGAGCCGAGCACGGCCAGGGCCTGGCTGCCCACGGCGGGCGCGATCTCCTCCGCCACGACCCGCACCACGTCCCGCACGCCCGCCGCCTCGGTGAGCGCGCCGGCCAGCGAGAGCACCTGCGAGATGGTGACCAGCCGGGGCGGGGCGTGCCCGGTCCGCGGACCGGGCCGGTTCGTCTCCGCCACGGCCCGCGCCCGGGTGATGCGCAGGCTGAGCCCCGTCCTGCCGGGGTAGAGCCGGAACGAGAGCCAGTCGCCGGGCGGGCGCAGCGCCAGGAACGACGTGCTGTGCCGGCTGAACAGCGCGGCCCGGTACCGGTCCTCGTACACCGGGTCGTCGAGCCAGGGCACCGCCGCCCATAACTGCGCGCCGAGCAGGGCGCCGACCGGGACGCCGATCAGCTCGGCCGCCGCCGCGTTGGCGTAGCGGACCCGCCCGTGCAGGTCCAGGGAGCACAGCCCGTACGGCAGCCGCGCCGCCATCCGCGCCGCCTCCACCGTGCCCAGCGTCTCGGCGACCGCGCTCGTCGGGGCGGCCAGCAGGTCGGGCTCCGCGGGCAGCGGGCGGCTCTCCTTCAGGGCCCGCTCCAGCCGCGTCGCCAGCCGGTCGCAGGACGCGGTCAGGTGGTTGCGGTCCCGCTCGGTCAGCTCCGGCGTGCGCGAGCCGGGCCAGATCAGGAACAGCGCGCCGTAGGGCCTGGCCGCGGTGGCCACCGGCACCGCGGCGAGCGCGAAGGGATAGGGCAGCACCACGGAGATGCGGGGATAGCGGCGCGCCATCTCCTCCTCACTGCCCACCCAGACCAGCCGGCGCTCGCGCAGGGCCTCGGCCATCGGGATCGGCGCGTTCAGTCCCACCCGCTCCCACGGCGCGGCGAACGCCCGGGGCAGCCCCGCCATCACCGCCATCTCCAGCACCGGCGCGTCGGCCGCCAGCAGGTACACCGCGCCGGAGTGCGCGTGGACCTCGTCCATCATCGACGCCAGCGCCAGGGAGAGCAGCGGGCGGCCCACCCGTGTCCTCGTCGACGCCGGCGCGGGCGCCCGCCCGTCGGACACACCGACCACCTCCTCGCACACGGCCGGGCGACGGGGTCCAGCCTCGAATCTCCCTCGCGACGTCCGGACGCGCACGGTGCGAGCGATCCGGTCGGCAGGTGACCGGCAGGTTACCGGCACACGGGTGCCCGCCACGCAGTGAATCCGCCGCCGTACCCCGAAGGCCCCGACCCATGCCCCCTCAGTCGATGCGTGCCGAGATGCGCGCGCGCCACGTTCGCGCCCCCGCGCACCCCGATGGCCGGTTCTGCGTTCCTGAAGACTGTCATGAACGCCAACAATGGGGCACGCACTCAACACCGCTAAACCGGCGACGGCAGGCTGAAGGGACGGCAGTGATCCGGGTACTTCTGGTGCACGACGCGTGTCTGGTGCGATCGATCCTGGCGGAGTGGTTACGAAGGGAACCCGACCTGGCGGTGGAGGAAGCGCCGTGGCACAGCGCCCCGGGGCGGGTGCGGGCCCTGCGGCCCGAGGTGTGCGCGGCGGACCTGGAAGCCTCGGACTCCGCCGCCCCGCCGCCGCTCGCGGACCTGCGCCCGGGGCTGCCGGGCCGGCCGGCCCCGAACCTGCTCGTGCTCGCCAGCGCGCACCGGCCCGGTCTGCTGAAGCGGGCGGCCGAGGCGGGCGCGCTCGGCTACGTCGACAAGGGCGGCTCGCCGCACCGCCTGGTGCACGGCATACGGCGGGTCGCCCGAGGGGAACGTTTCGTCGACGACTCGCTCGGCTTCGGCTTCCTCAAGGCCGCCGAGATGCCGCTGACCCGGCGGGAGCTGAGCGTGCTGTCACTCGCCGCCGCGGGGGCCTCCATCGCGGAGATCGCCGGAAGCCTCCACCTGTCGCACGGGACCGTGCGCAACTACATGGCGGCCATCACGCGCAAGACCGGCGCCCGCAACCGCATCGACGCCATCCGCATATCCCGGGGAGAGGGCTGGCTGTGACCGGCCGTCCGGCGCCGGCCCCCAGCTGCCGACCAGCTCGCGGTACAGGTCCGAGGAGCGCAGCAGCTCGTCATGGGTCCCGTACGCCGTCTCCCGGCCGTCCATCACGAGCACGCGGTCCGCGCGGCGGGCCGAGCTGATGCGGTGGGCGACCACGACCAGCGTTCCGCCCGGCCGGCCCGCGAAGGCGCGTTCCGCGCGTTCCTCGGCCGGCGGATCCAGATGGCAGGTGGCCTCGTCGAGCAGGGCGAGCGGGGCGGGCGACAGGTAGGCGCGGGCCAGCGCGATCAGCTGGCGTTCGCCGGCGGACAGCGCGGCCGGGTCCACCTCGGCGCCGGGGCCGCCGAGCGCCTCGACGAGCGGCGTGAGCCCGACCGCGTCGGCCGCCGCGAGCAGTTCGCGCTCGGGCACCGGCCGCGGGCGCAGGTGCCCGAGGTTGTCGGCCAGGGTGCCGGTGAACACGTACGCCTCCTGCGGGATGAGCACCCGCCGGGCCGCGGCCGCCGCCGAGGGCACCGGATGCCCGAGCACGCGGATCGTGCCGCGGCTCGGCGCCAGCACCCCCGCGACCAGGGCGGTGAGCGTGGACTTGCCGATTCCGCTGGGCCCGACGACGGCCAGGTGGGAGCCGGCGGGCAGCTCGAGGTCGAGGCCGTCGATCACCGGCGCGGCGCGGGGGCCGTAGGCGAAGGCGACGGAGGAGAGGGTGAGGGCGGGGGCAGGTGCGGGGGCGGGGACGGGCACGGTGCTGCCGGCGCGGCCGGAGCCCGCGTGTGCGCCGGGGGCGGCAGGGCCGTCGGGGGCGCCGTGGCCGTCACCGCGGGTGACACGGCCGTCATCGGGCGCGTCGCGGACGTCGGGTGTCGTCAGCCGGCGCAGGACCACCGTCAGACGGGAGCCGCTGGTGCCCAGACCGTGGACCAGGTTGCGCAGGGCGGGCAGCAGGGACTGGGTGACGTAGGCGAGCGCGCCGACCAGGGCGCCCGTGGTCACGCCGTGCGCCAGCAGCCAGGGCGCCGCGGCGAGCAGCAGCACGATCGGCAGCTGGCCGCCGACCGCGAGGGACGCCACCCGCAGCACGCCGAAGCGGGCGAGGGAGCGGGCGGCCCGCAGCTCGGCCTCCACCCGCGTGCCGGTGTCGGCGGCGATCCGCGCCTGTGCTCCCGTCGCCGTGATGTCCCGCAGCCCGGGGCAGACCTCGCCCAGCCGGGCGGCGAGGGCCTCGTCGGCGGCCAGGAACGCCTCCTGCCGCCGAGCCAGCGGGCGCAGCGTCGCCGCGAACAGGGCCACACCGGCCGCCAGCGGAGGCCCGACGACCAGCAGCAGCACGGGGGCGAGCGAGAACAGGCCGACGAGCGCGCCCGCGGCCGTGAACACGAACGCCCGCGACACCATCACCAGCCCGGCGAAGGTGTCCCGCGCGATCTCCACCTGCTGGGTGAGCCCCGACAGCGCCGCGCCGTCCGCCCGGCGCACCCCGCGCTCGACGACCCGCCGCACCAGCCGGTCCCGCAACGGCTCGACGAGCGCCGCCACGGCCGCGTAGACGCGCGCCGTCCCGTACGCGCCGAGGACGACGCCGAGTCCGGCCGCACCGAGCCAGGCGAGCCCGACGTCCGCGCGCCCCCGCAGGAACCCCGCGTCGAGGGCGCGCGCCGGGGCGTAGCCGGTGAGGAAGGTCTGCGCCGTCTCCAGCGCCGACCACATGCCGAGCCGAGCCACGACCCGCCACCGAGCACGCAGGAACCGCAGCCCACGCGGCCACACCCCACCGCCCGCCGCCCCGCCGTTCGTCGCTTGGCCGGTCGCCGTCTCCCCGTTCGTCACACGGCCGGTCGCCGTCCCGCCGTCCCTCACCTCGCCGGTCGCCGTCCCGGCGCTCGTCGCCCGGCCGTCCGTCACCCGGCCATTCGTCACCCGGCCGTCCGTCACCTGGTCGTGCGGGCCGTTCGTCACCTCGCCGTCCGTCATCCCGTCGCTCCGTCCGCGAACACCGCCCGGTACTCCGGCAGTCGCCACAGCCGTGCGTGTGGGCCCACCGCTCGTATCCGGCCCGCGTCCAGCCAGGCCACCGTGTCCGCGCGGGCCGCGGTCGCGGCGCGGTGGGCGACCAGGAGCCGGGTGCGGCCCGAGCCGCGGTCCAGCAGCGCCCGGGTGATCCGGGCCTCGGTGACGGTGTCCAGGCTGGAGAGCGCGTCGTCGAGGATCAGCAGGCGCCCGTCGTGCGCGAACGCCCTTGCCAGGCCCAGGCGTTGGGACTCCCCGCCGGAGCGGGGCGCGTCGGCGCAGGCGGTGGCGTACCCGTCCGGCAGCCGGCGCACGAAGTCGTCGGCGCAGGCCGTGCGGGCGGCCTCGCGGATACGCGCGGGGGAGGGGGAGACAAGCCCGAGGCCGATCGCGTCCGCGACCGTGGCGCCCAGCAGCGCGGGCCGCTCGAAGGCGTAGCCGACCGCCCGGCGCAGCTCCTCGTGGGTCAGCTCGCGCAGCGGCACCCCGTCCAGCAGGACCTCGCCCGCCTCGGGATCGGCGAGGCGCCCGGCCAGGGCGGCGAGCAGCGACTTGCCCGCCCCCGAGCGGCCGACGACCGCGAGAGTCGTCCCGCCCGGCACGATCAGGTCGACCCCGTCGAGCACGGTGCGCCCGCCGCGCCGGGCGGTCACGCCGCGCAGCTCCAGCCGGCCCGGCCCGTCCGGCAGCCGGCGCGAGCCGTGGACGGGGGCGGGCTGTGCGAGCACCTCGCCCAGGCGGTCGGCGGCCGCCCGGGCCCGGGCCAGGCTCGCGAACTGCCCGACCAGTACGCCGACGCCGGTCGCCAGCACCGCGTACCGGGAGGCGGCCAGCACCTCGCCGACCGACAGCCGGTGCCGCACGAGCAGCACCCCGGCCACGGCGACGACGCCGAGCTGCAGCAGCGGCGCCACGGCGACCGCCCGGGCGGCGGCCCGGCCCTGCACCCGCCACATGCGGTGCCCGGCGTCGGACAGTTCGGGCAGGGGCCGCAGCACCCGTGCCGCCTCCTTGTCCTGCGTGCCCGCCGCCCGGACCGTGCGGTGGCCGGCGACGGCCTCCGCGAGCGCGGACGCGATCCGCCCCTGCACCCGCTGGTAGTCGGCCACGCAGCGGGTGGTGTCCCGGGTGAACGCCCGCAGCAGCAGCGTGAGCACGGGCGCCCCGGCGAGGAACACCACCGCCAGCCACGGGTCGATGAGGCCGAGCGCCGCCATCCCCCCGAGCGGGCCGGCGAGCGCGGCGAGCAGCGCCGCCCGGGCGGCCGGAGCCGTCCCGGCCTGCGCCGCGTTGCCGACGAGCCGCGCCACCAGGTCGCCGGAGCCGAAACGGTCGGCGGCCCGCGGGCCCACCGCCAGCACATGGCCGGTCAGCCGGCGGCGCAGCCAGGCCGTGGTACGGGCGTCGACGGTGCCGGCGAGCACGCTCTGGCAGGCGTCGAGCAGCGCCAGCAGCAGCACCAGCCCGGCACAGACCAGCACCCAGCCGGTCGCCGGGGCGTGCGCCAGCAGCAGGTCCAGGGTCCGGCCGAGCGCGGCCGGCAGCAGCAGTCCGCCGCCGGTGGCCGCCACGCTCACCAGGCACAGGGCCACGCAGCGGGCCGCGCTGTGGCGGGTGGCGGGGCGCATCACGTCGGGGGCGTGCCCGTCCTCGGCACGAGTGGTCATACGGCCGCGGCCTCGCATCCGGGATCGCAGGAATGCGCGCAGGACCCCGGGCGGCCCCCTCCCCACGGGAGCGGACCGCCCGGAGCCTCAGGCGCTGGGTCGCGTCAGAGACAGACCAGAACGCTCGCGGCGCTCACGCAGGAGAGCAGGCTCACCGTGCTCGCGCCGCCGTCGGTGCGCTCCTCGGACTCCATCGTCTGCAGGTCGAGCAGTGCCATGTGGGTTTCCTTTCACTGGGTTGACCCTTGAATCCCTTGATGGGGACGGGGTTGTGTCACGACTCCGTCAGATCGCGGAGCCGCGTTCGGTGGGCCGCCGCAGGGGCGGCAGGAACGGCAGGTGCGCCTCGGCCTCGCCGTCGAGGGCCGCCGCGAGCGCGAGCAGACACCCTGCCGTTCCGGTGGCGAGGTCCATGGACAGCCGCATCATCTGGTTGCCGGGGAAGGCCAGTTGGCCCTCGTACGCCATCGCGTACCAGCCGAGCGCGTCGATCTGCTCGGCGCGGCGCCGGTCGGTGGCGTCCGGGTGCGTGGTGCGGCTGAGGTGCAGGATCATCCCGGCGCGGCCCTGGAAGAGCCCGGACTGCGCGTAGAAGCGGGACGTGGCCGCGGTCAGGATGCCGGCCCGGGCCTTGTCGAACTCGGCGTCGGCGGCGTGGGCGAGGTAGTCGTCGAGGACCATGCCGACGCCGGCACTGCCGTCGCCGAGGTACGGCAGCGTCCGCCAGCCCTCGTCGACCTCCAGGCCGTTGCCGTTCTTCTGGACGACGCAGAGATCCAGGTCCCGGCGCAGGGCGACGGCGGCCGCGTCCAGCAGGTCCCGCTCGCCGGTCAGCTCGTACTGCCGCAGCAGGAACAGCGCCTGGCCGCTCGCGCCGCGCAGCAGTCCCGCCCGCCGCCGTTCGGCGGCCGGCTCCCCGAGCCGTCGCACCAGGATCCGCGCGGCCTCGGCCGCCCGTTCGCGCAGCTCCGGCTCGCCCGTGCGGCGGGCGAGTTCCCCGAGGACCAGACCCAGCCCGGCGAGGCCGCCGTGCAGGTCGGAGGACAGGTTCTGCCACCGCTCGGCGAGGACGCCCCCGACGATGTCCAGGGCCCGCTGCCGGTGACCGAGCAGGTCCAGGACGTGGGCGACGCCCGCGAGGCCGTCGTACAGCCCGAGCGGCGTGCCGGGCGGGGCGGGGTCGGTGCGGGCCAGGAGCCAGCGCTCGCCCTCCTCGTACCGCTCGCCGCCGCCCCGGGCCAGCGCGTACAGCACACCGGCCGCGCCGTGGGCGAGCCCGAGCCCGCCGCCGTCGGAGAACTGGGCGATGTCCCCCGGGAAGAGCCGGTCCTCGCGCTCCGGGGTGGCCGAGGCGAGGATCGCCTTGACCATCGAGTCCCGGCTGTGCGGCCAGTCGCCCGGTCGCACGAACGCCGGCGACCCCACGGCCGTGCCCCGGGTGATCTCCGCGACGGCCTCCTCCAGGAAGCCGGCGGGCACGTCGGGGAACTGCTCCGCGATCACCTCGGCGAGATGCGCCGCCTTCCCGCGGTCCACCACGAACAGCGTCGTGACCGGCAGGAACAGGGCGAGCCGCAGGCACGCCAGCGCGTAACGGTCGACGTCGGCGCCGGTCCGGTCGGGCGGGGCGAAGAAGCCGGGGTGGGCGACGACCTGCCGGGCGCCCTCCGCCACCGGTGCGGCCGCCTCGAAGTCGATCAGGTGCACCGACTCCTCGTCCGGGGCGACCATGATGTTGAAGACGTGCAGGTCGTTGAAGACGATCCCGCGCGCGTGCACCGCCTCCACAGCCCGCTCCACCGCCCGGTGGATGCGCACCGCCCACCGCGTGTACGCGGCGACCGCGTCCGGGTCCGGATCGGGCGAGAGCAGCGGATGACGCAGGGCGAAGTAGGAGTTGAGCGGGCGCCCCTCGAGGAAGTCCATCACCAGGAACCGGTGGTCGCCCAGCGTGAACCAGTCCCGCACCTCCGGGACCACGCCGGTGCCCGCCACCTGTTCGAGCGCCTGCTTCTCCCGCTCCAGCCGGGCGATCGCGTCGGCCCCGTCGGCGGCCAGCCCCGCGTGCGGCCGGCCTTCCTTCAGCACGACCTTCCGCCCGTCCCGGGTGTCGGTGCCCACGTACACCCCGCCGCCGTTGGAGAAGTGCAGCGCCTTCTCGATCCGGTACGGCAGCTCGCCCACCGTCGTGGTGTTGCGGGCCTGAAGATGCGGCTGGAGGAACGACGGCAGCGTCACCCACTCCGGCACCTGGAACGACGGCGCCCGCCGGTCCGGCACCGCCCGCCCCTCGCCGTCCCGCACCGCCAGCACCAGCGATCCCCGCTCGTCCACGACGTAGGTGCGCGCGAACGCGCCGTAGCGGACGTACAGCGGACCGTCGTACCAGCGCAGGTCGGTGAGGATGTACGGCCCCTCGAAGCCCTCCAGCAGCCTGCCCAGCTCGCGCAGCACGAGGTGCAGCTGCTCCTCGTCGGCCGGGTAGACGGTGACGAACTTGCCGCTCGTGTCGCGCCCCGCGTACTTGGTGTTGCGCAGGTGCAGCAGGTGCGGACCCGGCACGAACTTGAAGGGGATCCGGCGCGGCACGCAGTAGTCCCACACGATGCCGGCGATCCGCTCCGCGTTCTCCCGGGTCGCCGAGGCGTGGATCTTCCAGCCCTGCGCCGGGCCCGCGAGCGGGCTCCCGTCCGCGGCCGACGGCGTCAGTGTCAGCCAGTCGCCGCTCCGCGCCGCGTCCCAGCCCTCGGGCACCTCGCGACGGGCCGTCTCGTACAGCGCCGTGTCCTGCCCGGCCGCGGACAGCCGGTCCGGCGTCTCGTAGAAGTGTCTGTCGGCGAGCGCGTACACCTCGTACCGCTTGTCCATCGATCCCCCCTCGGTGGGCCGGTCTCGAGACTTCCAGCCGGCCGGCGGGCCCGACAGTCACGCCTGTCACGAGTGCACGGTGCGATACGCACGGGTCAAGACCTGTTCGGTCTGTTCGAGTGCCGGGGGTGCCGGACGGCCGCGGAACCTTCACGGGGGCTGCGCGGGCGCCGGATACGCGCTGTAATGACGAACGTGGTCAGTGAGGGCGCTGCGGAACGCAGAACCGGAAGCCTGCGTGCCGAAGGTGCCCTGAAGGTGCTCATGACCGGCCGGGACGCGCCCGAACGGGTGCGCCGCGTGCTGGAGCAGGCACTCGTCTTCGCCGGGGCGGCGTTCGCCGCCGTGTACGCCCCGTCCGAGGACGGCGACCTGCTGTGCCTGGCCGAGTCGGTGGGCGTGCCCCGGACCCTGTTCGGGCTCCGCGACGGCTACCCCCGCTCCGGGCGCTCCCCGGTGGCCGACGTCCACCGCACCGGCCGCCCGGTGTTCCTCGGGCCCGAGCAGGTCGCCGAGTGCGCCGACTTCCGGCGCACGCCGTCCCCGGAGTTCCACGTCGCGGTCCTGCCGGCGCGCGCCGACGACGGGGGCGGCTGCCTCGTCGCCGTCAGTGTCCGGCCCGGGGGCTTCGGCGCCGAGGACCGCCGCACCCTGGAACTGGTCGCCGAGGCCGTCGCCCTGCCTGCCCCCGAGCAGGCCGCGGAGGGCGAGGCGCTGCCGCCGGGGTCGTTCGTCCTCGCCACGGACACCGGACGGATCGAGGTCGGCGACGGCATCCTGGAACTGGTCGGCCTCACCCGGGAGGAGTTCGACGGCAAGGCCGAGACGCTGCTCGGACTGACCGTGCCGGAGGACCTGCCCGCGCTGATGTCCGTGGTGGAGGCCGACCACATGCCCGCCGGCGAGCGCGAGCTGGAGTTCCGGGTGCTGCAGCCCGAAGGCCCGCCGAAGTGGCTGCGGCTGCGCGGGCGGCTGCTGCCCGGCGGGGACGGCCGTCCGGTCCGGTTCGTCGGCACGGTCGTCGACGCCTCCACGCTGCGCTCCGACGTCACCGACGTCGCCCGGGTCCAGCGGCTGGCCGCCGCCCTGGCCACCGCCGGCACCGTCCGCGACGTCGGCCAGGCCGTGGTGGCCGCCCTGCGCAAACCGCTGCGGGCCGACCGGATCGCGCTGGCGGAGCTGGAGGGCGACCGGCTCGTGGTCACCGTCCTCGACCCGCCCGAACCGGAGTCCTGGCCGGAGCTGTGGCGGCAGGAGTGGCGTTCGGAATGGCCCGACGCCCCGGTGCGCGCCATGCCGACCCTGGCCGCCGCGCTGCGCGAGGGCCGCACCCAGATCTGGCCCGCGGGCACCGCCCTGGAAGCCGCCCTCGCCGGCATCGGACCCGGCGGCCTCGCCGTGCTGCCGCTGCCCGCCGGCAACCGGATGGCCGGCGCCTGCCTGATCGGCTGGGACGCCCCGCACGACTTCACCGCCGACGAACGCGCTCTGCTCACCGCCTCCGCGGGCCTCGCCGGGCAGGCCCTGATGCGCGCCCACGCCTTCGACGCCGAGCACGAACTCGTCGGCATGCTCCAGCGCCAGCTGCTGCCCCGCCGCCTGCCCCCGCTGCCCGGCGCGGTCGCCGTCGCCCGCTACCTGCCCGCCACCGCCGGACTGGAGGTGGGCGGCGACTGGTACGACGTGATCCCGCTGCCCGACAACCACGTCGCCCTCGTCATCGGCGACGTCCAGGGCCACAGCACCGCCGCCGCGACCCTCATGGGCCAGATGCGCACCGCGCTGCGTGCCTACGCCGTCGAGGGCCACCCGCCGGACGTCGTCGTCTCGCACGCCAACCGCCTGCTGGCCGACCTGGAGACCGACCTCTTCGCCACCTGCGCCTACGTCGACATCGACATGGAGGAGGGCGCCGCCTGGTACGTCCGGGCCGGACACCTGCCGCCGGTGCTGCGGCACCCGGACGGGCACGCCGAGGTCCCGGACGCCGAGGGAGGACCGCCGCTCGGGGTGCTCACCCAGGCGCGGTTCCCGATGAGCCCGCTCAGGCTGCAGCCCGGGACGGTGATCGCCCTGACCACGGACGGCCTCGTGGAGTCCGCCGACTCCGACATCGACGAGGGCCTCGCCCGTCTCGCCCGCGAACTCGCCGCCTGCGGCCCCGACGATCTCGGCGCCGTCGCCGACACCCTCCTCGGCGGCGCCCACCGGGCCGACGACATCGCCCTGCTCCTGCTGCGCTACGACGGCATGGCCCTGCGCCCGCTGCGCGAGACATGGACGGTCTGGCGCGTGCCGGAGGCCGCCGGACACGCCCGCCGCTTCACCCGGCGGACCCTGCGCGTCTGGGGCCTGTCGCGGGACGACCTGGACACCGCCCTGCTGGTGGTCTCCGAACTCGTCACCAACGCCCTGGTGCACACCGACGGCCGTGTCCGCCTCGACCTGACCCTGCTCAGTGGCCGGCTGCGCGTCTCGGTCGCCGACTCCTCCCCCCGCACCCCCGTCAAGCCGACCAGCATCGGCTGGGAGGCCACCGGCGGGCGCGGCATCCTCCTCGTCGAGGCGATGTCGCTGTCCTGGGGCACCGTGCCGGTCAGCGGCGGCAAACAGGTGTGGGCGGAGCTCGCGGTCGGCGGCCCGTGACCCGAACGCCGAGGCTGTGGGAAGGTCCCCTCACGGGGCCTGTGGTGTCCGTGTGCCGCGTTTGGCCGAATCCCTGCCGGGGACTCGTGAGGACACCGCGGACGAGCGGTGGGCCCCGGCCCCGTGCGGGCGGGGAGGCAGAACGCGCAGCAGAAGGAAGATGAAGTGCCGTGACGTCGCAGACCAGTGACAAGCCCGTCGACCGCGATCCCGAGACCGGCTGGCGGGAAGCCCGCCGCCTGCGGGGGAAGAGGGTCGTGCGGACCTGCGTCCCGGCCGTCGTGGACGACAGCCCCACCCGGACGGCGCAACTGGGCCCGGACTGGAACATAGTGCGGGGTGAGGACTGAACACACCCCGGACGGCAGGCGTCACCGCCGCCGTCGGACGCCCCGGCGCGGCATCGCCGTAACGAACCGGCCACATCTGTCCCGATCCCCTTGCCGGGATCGCGGCTATGGTGAAGCAGATGAAGGCTCTCGTGCTGTCAGGCGGTGCTGGTACACGACTCAGGCCGATCACGCATACGTCGGCCAAACAACTCGTGCCCGTGGCCAACAAGGCCGTGCTCTTCTACGGACTGGAGTCCATCGCGGACGCCGGGATCACCGAGGTCGGCGTCATCGTCGGGGACACCGCCGCCGAGATCCAGGAAGCGGTCGGCGACGGCTCCAAGTTCGGTCTGGAGATCACCTACATCCCCCAGGAGAAGCCCCTGGGCCTGGCCCACGCGGTGCTCATCGCGCGGGACTGGCTCGGCGACGACGACTTCGTGATGTACCTGGGCGACAACTTCATCGTCGGCGGCATCACCGCCCTCGTCGACGAGTTCCGCCGGAACCGGCCGGACGCGCAGATCCTGCTCACGAAAGTGGCGGACCCCCGCTCGTTCGGCGTCGCCGAACTCGACGCCGCCGGTCAGGTGGTGCGCCTGGAGGAGAAACCCGAACATCCCAAGAGCGACCTCGCGCTGGTCGGCGTCTACCTGTTCACTCCGGCGATCCACGACGCGGTGCGCGCCATCCGGCCCTCCTGGCGCGGGGAGCTGGAGATCACCCACGCCATCCAGCACCTGATCGACCAGCGCGCCGACGTGCGCAGCACCGTCATCGAGGGCTACTGGAAGGACACCGGGAACGTCGTCGACATGCTCGAGGTCAACCGGACGGTCCTGGAAGGCGTCGAGCGGCGCATCGACGGCGACGTCGACGAGGCGTCGGAGACGGTGGGGCGCGTGGTGGTCGAGGAGGGGGCGCACGTGGTGAACTCCCGCCTCGTCGGCCCCGTCGTCATCGGCGCCGGAACCGTCGTCGAGGACTCCTACGTCGGCCCCTACACCTCGGTCGCGGAGAACTGCCGCATCACCGACAGCGAGCTGGAGTTCTCCATCGTGCTGCGCGACTCCTCGATCAGCGGGGTGGGCCGGATCGAGAACTCGCTGATCGGCCGGCACGTCGAGGTGACGCCGGCCCCCAGCGTGCCCAGCGCCCACCGACTCGTCCTCGGCGACCACAGCAAGGTGCAGATCCACACATGAATCTCCTCGTCACCGGCGCCGCCGGCTTCATCGGCTCCCGCTACGTGCGTTCCCTGCTCGACGACGACGGCCCGGGCGCGCCCCGGATCACCGTGCTGGACAAGCTCACGTACGCCGGCACCCTCGACAACCTCGATCTCGACCACCCCCGTCTGCGGTTCGTGCAGGGCGACATCCGCGACGCCGAGCTCGTCGAAAAGCTCATGGCCGACGCGGACCAGGTCGTGCACTTCGCCGCCGAGTCCCACGTGGACCGCTCGATCACCGGGGCGCAGGACTTCGTGCTGACCAACGTGGTCGGCACGCAGACCCTGCTGGACGCGGCCCTGCGGAACGAGGTGGAGACCTTCGTGCACATCTCCACCGACGAGGTCTACGGATCCGTCGAGACGGGGTCCACCACGGAGGAGGCCCAACTGCGGCCCAACTCCCCCTACTCCGCCTCGAAGGCGTCCTCCGACCTGCTCGCGCTCGCCTACCACCGCACCCACGGCCTGGACGTGCGGGTCACCCGCTGCTCCAACAACTACGGCCCGCACCAGTTCCCCGAGAAGGTCGTCCCGCTGTTCGTCACCAACCTCCTCGACGGCGAGAAGGTCCCCCTCTACGGCGAGGGACTCAACGTCCGCGACTGGCTGCACGTCGACGACCACTGCGCGGGCGTGGAACTGGTCCGCGCCGAGGGCCGCCCCGGCGAGGTCTACAACATCGGCGGCGGCACCGAACTGACCAACAGGGAACTCACCGGCCTGCTGCTCGAGGCGTGCGGCGCCGGCTGGGACCGGGTCGAGCACGTGGCGGACCGCAAGGGACACGACCTGCGCTACTCCGTCGACTGGAGCAAGGCCCGCGACGAACTCGGCTACCGCCCGCGCCGCGACTTCACCGCCGGCCTCGCCGAGACCGTCGCCTGGTACCGGGACAACCGCGCCTGGTGGGAGCCGCTCAAGCGGCGCGCGGCGCCGCGGGAGACGTCATGAGGTGGCTGGTCACGGGGGCCGGCGGCATGCTGGGCCGGGACATGACCGACGTACTCGACCGGCGCGGCGAGCCGGTGACGGGACTGGACCGGGGCGCCCTCGACATCACCCGGTACGACGCCGTCGCCGACGCGATCGCCGCGCACCGGCCCGACGTGGTCGTCAACTGCGCCGCCTACACGGCGGTCGACGACGCCGAGACGGACGAGGACCGCGCGCTGCGCGTCAACGGCGACGGACCGCGTCACCTGGCCCGCGCCTGCGCCGCGGCCGGCGCCCGCCTGGTCCACGTCTCCACCGACTACGTCTTCCCCGGCGACGCGACCACCCCCTACCCCGAGGACCACCCGCCCGCCCCGCGCACCGCCTACGGCCGCACCAAGCTCGCGGGCGAACGCGCCGTGCTGGAGGAACTCCCGGACACCGGCGTGATCGTGCGCACCGCTTGGCTCTACGGCGTCCACGGCCGTAGCTTCGTGCGCACCATGATGGATCTCGAAGCCCGTCGCGCCACCGTCGACGTGGTCGACGACCAGCGTGGGCAGCCGACGTGGAGCGCGGACGTCGCCGCACGCGTGGCCGACCTAGGCCCGCTCATGGGCCGCGGCGTGAGCGGTGTCCTGCACGCCACCAGCTCCGGCGAGACCACCTGGTACGACCTGGCCCGCGAGGTGTTCGACGTCCTCGGCGCCGACCCGGACCGCGTCCGCCCGGTCGGCAGCGCGGCCTACCCCCGGCCCGCGCCCCGCCCCGCGTACAGCGCCCTCGCCCACGGGCGGTGGCGGGAACTCGGCCTGCCGCCGCTGCGCGACTGGCGCGCCGCCCTGCACGAAGCTCTGCCTCACATCCGCAAGGAGTCCCTTCGTGAAACGCCATGAGTTCCTGCGGGAACTGCACAAGGTCAGCGCGAACCGCAACTACCTGGAGATCGGTGTCAACGACGGCCGCAGCCTGAAGCTGTCGCGCGTGCCCAGCATCGCCGTCGACCCGGCCTTCAAGGTGGTCACCGAGATCCGGTGCGACGTCCACCTGGTCAAGGCCACCAGCGACGACTTCTTCGCCCGCGACAACCCGCTCGCGCACCTGCGCGGTGGCCGCCACCCGCTGCGCAACCTGCGCCGCGGCCGCGCGCCGTTCGGCTACTGGCGGCGCACCACCCTGGACCTGTCGTTCATCGACGGCATGCACCTGTTCGAGTACGCCCTGCGCGACTTCATGAACGTCGAGAAGCACGCGGACTGGTCGAGTGTGATCGTCTTCGACGACATGCTGCCGCGCAGCGTCGACGAGGCGGCCCGCGACCGGCACACCACCGCCTGGACCGGCGACGTCTACAAGGTCACCGAGATCCTGGGCCGCTACCGGCCCGACCTGGTCACCGTCCTCGTCGACACGCGGCCCACCGGGCAGCTCGTGGTCTTCGGCGCCGATCCCCGCAACAGGGTGCTGCACGACAAGTACGACGAGATCATCGCCGAGTACGAGGTCCCCGACCCGCAGAAGGTGCCGGAGGCGGTCCTGGAACGGGTGCAGGCGGTCAAGCCCGAGGCGCTGCTGGAAGCGGACTTCTGGCGCCCCCTGGTGCGGGCCCGCAACCGCGGCCTGCGGCGGTCCCGTGGCTGGGAGCCCCTGCGCTCGGCCCTGGACCGGCTCGCCGTCAGCCGCTGAACCGGTTCGCGGTCAGCCGCGCGCCGTCAGTCGCTGAACGCCCCGCCGCGCAGCTCCTTGTACCGGGCGACGCAGGCCTTGTACGACGGCAGCAGCCCCGTCCGCTCGGCCTCGGCCAGCGACGGGGCCTCGGCGTCCTTCGGCGACAGCACCGGGGTGACGCCCTCGGGCCAGTCGATGCCGAGGGCCGCGTCGAGCGGGTGCACGCCGTGTTCCCGCTCGGGCGCGTAACCGGTCGAGCACAGGTACACCACGGTCGCGTCGTCGCTGAGGGCCATGAAGGCGTGCCCCAGGCCCTCCGCGAGGAACACCGCGTGGTGGGTGCCGTCACCGAGGCGCACCGCCTCCCACCGCCCGAAGGTGGGGGAGCCGGTGCGCAGGTCGACGACCACGTCGAGGACGGTGCCGCGCACGCAGGTGATGTACTTGGCCTGTCCGGGCGGCACGTCGGCGAAGTGCACCCCGCGCAGTACGCCCCGCCGGGAGACGGAGCAGTTGGCCTGCGCGAGCGCCAGGTCGTACCCGGTGGCCTCGCGGAACTCCTCGCCGCGGTACCACTCGTGGAAGGTGCCCCGCTCGTCCGGGAAGACCTTGGGCTCCAGCACCCACGCGCCGGTCATCTCCAGTGATCGCACGCCGTCACGCCTTTCCCGCTCGGCCCCGGTCCGATTTCCTGCCCAGGGCGACGGCGAGCATCCGCCGCGCCCCGCGGACCAGCCGCCGTACCGTGCCGGGCCGGGGGGTCCGCACCACGCCGACCGACCGGCCGTCGCCGCTCAGGGACAGCGGCAGGGGCAGGAAGCGGGGTTCGGCGGCGTCGGGGGCCGGGCACAGGGTGGTGCGCCAGGTGGCGCCGCCGAGGTCCGCGACGGGCAGCGCGGCCTCCAGGAGGGCTCCCTCCCCGGCCGGTGACAGGGTGCCGGGCGCGTCCACGGAGGCGTCCGGCGAGGTGAACCTCAGCAGCACCGCGGTCTCGCCGGGGACGTGCAGCGGCACCGGCGCGCTGAGCCTGCCGCCGGAGACGACGGTGTCGTCGGGGGAGAGACGGTCGAGCCCCAGGCGCTTGCCCGCCCGGTCGACGTCCAGGGAGAGGTAGCCGTGCCGGTCGGTCCAGTACGGCAGGACGACCCGGTCCGCGACGACACCCGCCGACGCGGCCGCGCGGGCCTTGCGCGGACCCGGCCCGACACGGCACTCCTTGGTCCAGCCGCCCAGCCTCACCCGGGCGTGGGCGTCCCACAGCCCGCCGCGCAGCGGCTCGCCGCCCGCCGCCGCGGCCGGGTCGACGGTGGCCGACGCGCGCAGCACCAGCCGGGTCCGCGTGCCGTCGTCCCCGGCCGGCATGATCTCCCGGGTGAGTTCGACGGGCTGGAAGTACTGGGCGGCGGTGGAGCGTTCGCGCAGCAGCAGGTCCGCGGTGGCCGTGCCGAACCGGGCGAAGGAGTCCGCGCACACCCAGGCGATCGCCTCGGCGACGTCCAGCGGAGCGCCGTCCAGCGGGGCGGGCGCGGCGCCGCCGGGGAACAGCAGCGGCGTGCCGCCCGCGGTGAACTCGGCGGCGAACTCGATCCGCAGTGTGCCGTCCGCCCATGCGACGCGGGCGGGTTCGGCCGACAGGGCGACGCCGGCCTCCCACTCGGCGAAGGCGACGACGTCGTCGTAGCGGTCGGCGGCGATCAGCGCGGCGACGACCTGCTGGGTGGGCTGCAGTCCGGCGGCGACGCCGGGGCCGAAGCGTTCCTTGGCGACGTGGTGGATCTCCTCGAACAGCCCCCGCCGGAAGTCGTCGGGCTGGGCGAGGAAGCGGCGGCCGCGCAGCCGCTCCACCATCTCCACGCGCAGCCAGCGCCGGTAGAGGCCGTCGCGCAGCGGCCCCGGCTCGGTGTACCGCTCGACGACGTCCAGGGCCTCCCGGAGGTTCTCGAAGTACCCGACCGGGTCGAAGCGCTGGAAGCCGGCGTTGGAGGAGTCGTCCCGGCGCACGTGGTAGTAGCAGACGTAGTCGCTGAGCACGCTCACGTTGTCCGCGCGCAGGAACGCCTCGGCCACGAAGACGTGGTCCTCCAGCCGCCGCCGGCCCTCCGGGAAGCGCAGGCCGATGCGGTCCAGGAACTCCCGCCGGAACATCTTGTGCGGGGTGAGGCTGTCGATGAGCGGGGCGTTGGCGACGGAGGCGCGGGGCCGGTTGCGGCGGAACAGTTCCACCGGGACCGCCCGGCCGCGGCCGGCCATCTTGCCGACGACGACGTCGGCGCCGTTGGCCACGCCGTAGTCGTACATCCGCTCCAGGGCCTCGTGGCCCAGATGGTCGTCGTTGTCGACGAACATGACGTACTCGCCCCGCGCGGCGGCGATGCCGACGTTGCGGGGTTTGCCCGACCAGCCGGAGTTCTCCTGGTGGATGACGCTCACCCGGGACTCCTCGGCGGCGAGCGCGTCGAGCCGGGCCGGGGTGCCGTCGGTGGAGCCGTCGTCGACGAAGATCACTTCGTATTCGTCGGGTGGCAGCGACTGCCTCAACAGCGAGTCGATGCAGTCCTCGATGTAGGTCCCCGGGTTGTACACGGGGATGATGACGCTGACCTTGACCGGCATCGGGCTTCCGAGCCCCCTCGGTTCACTCGCCGTGAATGATCGGATACGGGTGGCCAGATGCTAACTCCGCCGAGCGCCCCGTCCCACTCCGGACCGGCTGTGAGAGCGCCTGCCGGGGCCGCGTCGGCCCTGTGTCCTGGCCGGAGACTCCAGTATCCCGGACGTCGCGTCCCGCTCGCCCGACCGGGGGACCCCCCGCGCGCCGCCGCGGCGCCGGGGATGATCCGGACGACAGGCCTAGGCTGCCCCTGTGCGCCTGCTCCTGATGTCCGACACCCACCTCCCCGGGCGGGCGAAGCGGCTGCCCGCGCGGCTCCTCGCCGAGATCCCGCGCGCCGACGTCGTCCTGCACGCCGGGGACTGGGTGGACACGGCCACCCTCGACCTGCTGGAGGGCCTCAGCCGCCGGCTCGTCGGGGTGTACGGCAACAACGACGGGCCGCAGCTCCGCGCACGGCTGCCCGAGGTGGCGTACGCCGAACTCGGCGGTCTGCGCTTCGGCGTCGTGCACGAGACGGGATCCGCGCGGGGGCGCGAGGCGCGCTGTGCCGCCCGGTTCCCGGACCTCGACGTGCTGGTCTTCGGGCACAGCCACATCCCCTGGGACACCACCGCCCCGACCGGACTGCGCCTGCTCAACCCCGGTTCCCCGACCGACCGCCGGCGCCGGCCGCACTGCACCTACCTGACCGCCGCCGTGGCCGACGGCCGGCTCACGGACGTGGAACTGCACCGGCTGCCCCCGGGGTAGGCGTGCCGACGGGGCGTACAGGCCGGGCGCGTCCGGACTTACCGTGGAGTCAGCAGTGTTGACTGTGTCCGGACATGGCTCGACTGTAGTGGACATGCCAAACATGTGCGCTCGTCTGCTCGCCGTTCTGGTGGTCCTGTGCGCAGCCGTCACGGCGACGGGTGCGCCGCCCGCCGCCGCCGCGAGCCTGCCCGGCTCGCTCTGGTTCGACGGGACGCCGCTGACCGTGGCCGACGGCCGTCTCGTCGACGGCACCGGCCGTGAGATCGTGCTGCGCGGCTACGACGTCTCCGGCGAGACCAAGCTGGAGGAGAACGGCGGGCTGCCCTTCGCCTCCGTCGCCGACGCGAGGAAGTCCGCGACCGCGCTGCGCGCCCTGGGAGGCGGCAACGCGGTGCGCTTCCTGCTGTCGTGGGCCCACGCCGAACCCGCACGCGGCCAGGTCGACACCGCGTACCTGGCCGCCGTCACCGACCAGATGCGCGCCTTCCTCGACGCCGGCATCCGCGTCTACCCCGACTTCCACCAGGACCTCTACTCCCGGTACCTCTTCGACGAGGGCAGCTGGTACACCGGCGACGGCGCCCCGGAGTGGGCCGTGGCGGCCGGGGGCTACCCCGAGGAATCCTGCGGCATCTGCTTCTTCTGGGGCCAGAACATCACCCAGAACAAGGCCGTGCAGCAGGCGCAGTACGACTTCTGGTACAACGCCCACGGCCTGCAGGACGCCTTCCTCGCCACCGCGCAGACGGCCATGGCGTACGTCGAGCAGCACGTCAGCGACGCGGAGTTCGCCGGTGTCGCCGGCTTCGACCCCTACAACGAGCCGTATGCCGGGAGCTACGACTCGGGCCGGACCAGCCGCGCCTGGGAGCGGGACCTGCTGTGGCCCTTCTACCAGCGGTTCCGGGCCCGGATGGACGCGGCGGGCTGGCAGGACAAGCCGGCCCTCGTCGAGCCCAACCTCTTCTGGAACGCCAACATCGACTCCCAGAAGCAGGAGGGCGGGCTGCTCGACGCCGGAACGCTCGGCTCCCGCTACGTCTTCAACACCCACTTCTACGACCAGAAGGCCATCTCCGGGATCCTGATGTGGGGCAAGGCGGCCGACGGGCAGTACACGAGCGACTTCGGCGCGGTCAGGGACCGTGCCGCGGCCGCCGGGACGGCCGCGGTGGTCAGCGAGTTCGGGCACCCGCTCGCCGGCACGGTCTCGGACAAGGCGCCGACCGTCGTCAAGGCGATGTACCAGGCGCTCGACTCCCGGGTGCCGGGCGCGAGCTGGTGGTCGAAACCGGCGAGTTCCGGCCCGGTGCTCTCCGGCACGCAGTGGCAGTGGGACATCTACAGCGGACGCCACCACGAGCCGATGAACGGCAATCCCGGCAAGGTGCTCACCTCGGGTGACGCCTGGAACGACGAGGACCTGTCCGCCGTCCGCCTCGACGACGCCGGCACCGTGACGCTGCGTCAGGACGCCCGGCTGCTGGACCGGCTCTACCCGAGCGCCACCTCCGGCGCGACGGCCGCCTTCACCTACGAGGACCGCTCCCGCGACGGCTCCACGACCCTGACCTGGAACCCGGTGCCGAGCTCGCTGCCCAACGTGGCCCAGCTCGTGGGGTCCGGACGGTACGGGCTGCTGGTGTGGCGCTCGGGCGGCGGCTCGGCGCCCACCGAGCTGCACCTGCCGGCGTCGTTCCCCACGTCCGCCACCACCGTGGTCTCGGACCTGGGCACGGTGTACGCCCCGCCGGAGTACACCGCGTCGACCCCCGTCGCGGTCGCCGCGGAACCGGGCGGCACGGGCAGCCGGCGGCTGCTGCTCACCGACTCCGACGCGGGCGTCCTGCACTACGCGCTGGTGACCGACGGCGCCTCCGCGCCGTCGGCGGCCCTGCTGGGCGCGGCGCGGTCGGAACTGTCGGCGTGGGCGGCGGCGCACTTCTGACGCACAAAAGGTCCCGGGCTCCGGCCCGGGACCTCCCGCGCGTGCCGGCCGGCTCGTCAGCCCGCCGACGGCCCCGTCCAGTCCGCCTGCACGTGGCCCAGACGCACCCGCTGCGGGTGGTCGCCGACGGGGACGGACAGGACCTTCTTGCCGGTGGCGAAGTCGATGGCGGTGACCTGGTCGGCGCCGCTCTCGGAGACGATGCAGTCCTTGCCGTCGCCGCTGACGGTGGCCCAGTACGGCTTGGAGGCGGTCACCAGGTCGCCCTCCTGGAGGGTGGCCCGGTCGACGACCGTCGCGTAGTCGTCCATCGTGCCCGCGACGCACAGCTTGGCGCCGTCCGGGCTCATCGAGATGCCGTGGTGGCGCGAGTCGTTGACCCAGGTGGTGCGGTCCTCGCTGGTCGCCGGGTTCTTCGGCAGCGTCTTCACCCGGGTGATCTTGTCGGCGGCGACGTCGTACTCCAGGAAGCCGTTGAAGAAGGAGACCTGGAAGTACAGCTTGGACTCGTCGGGGGTGAACACCGCCGGGCGGACCGCGTCCGAGAAGTTCTTCAGGCCGATGGCGTCCAGCCGGTCGCGCATGTCGATGACCTTGACCTGCTTGTACGTCGTCGCGTCCACGACCGTGATGTGCCGGTCGCCCTTCGTCCAGTCGGCGGACGGGTCGTCGAGCGAGGTGTTCACGTCGCCGATCGACATGTTCCAGATGTACTTGCCGTCCTTGGTGAAGATGTTCTCGTGCGGCTTGTCGCCGGTCGCGAACTTGCCCAGCTGCTTGCCGGTGGCGATGTCCAGCACGTGCACGGTGTTCGCGGTCGACGCGGACACCGCCACCCGGGTGCCGTCGGGGGAGACGGCCATGTGGTCGCTGCGGTAACCGGACACGGCGAAACGCCAGTTGATCTTCCCGGTGGACAGGTCGATCGACACGACGTCGGCGAAACTCGGCCGGGACACCACGACCGACGTGCCGTCCGGCGTGGAGTACATGTCGTCGACGAACTGGTCGTGCCCCTCGCCGACGCCGTTGCGGATCGCCATGAAGTAGATCCACTTGATCGGATCGGCGTTGATCTCCGCCATCCGCTGGTCCTTGTCGGGCACGACATTGATCCGGCCGACCTTGGCGAAGTCACCGGTGGACTTGATGACGTCGGCGGTTCCGTCCCAGTTGTTGCCGACGAACATCACCTCGCGCAGGCCGGCGGAGGAGGCGTCCGTGGCGGCCGTGGCGGCGGTGGCGGGAGCGGCGACGGTCAGCGCGAGGGCGGCGGCCACGGAACAAAGGTGCCTGGTTCTGAAAGCAGGCATGACGGCTCTCTCCTCTGGAGTGGGGTGACGGGAGCATGCCGAAGTGCGGCTCGGCTGCACACTGAACATGAGGCACGTTCAGATTTGTACTTACTGGAAAGTAAGGAAGGGGACCCCCGCTCCACAAGACTGTGTGCACGACAAAATCATCCGACCGGCCGAGGAGGCCGAACTCGCGCCGGACAACGGCCACTTCGCATCCTGAAGGCAGCGGACGCCGTCGTAGCCGGATGCTGATCACGGACCCGGCCGTCGGCGCCGTCCTGGGCATGGAGACCACCTGCACCCGCGACCGGCCCGAGTACCGCGTCGAGGCCGGCGACGTCATGGATCACAGCGCCTGGATGCGCTGATCACCCCCGGGCCGGGCGGCCGGCCGGGGCCGTGGGGAGCCTCAGGCCGTCGCCAGGAACTGCGTCGCCGCCAGTTCCGCGTACAGCGGGTCGGCGGCCACCAGTTCCCGGTGCGTGCCCACCGCACGCACCCGGCCCGCGTCCATGACGACGATCCGGTCCGCCATCGTCACCGTGGAGAGGCGGTGCGCGACGACGAGCACCGTGGTGGTCCGCGCGACGTCGGCCACGGTGTCGCGCAGCGCCGCCTCGTTCACGGCGTCCAGCTGCGAGGTCGCCTCGTCCAGGAGCAGCAGCCGCGGACGGCGCAGCAGCGCGCGGGCGATGGCGACGCGCTGCCGCTCACCGCCCGACAGCTTGGTGCCCCGGTGTCCCACCAGCGTGTCGAGCCCGGCCGGCAGCCGGGCGACCAGACCGTCGAGGCGGGTCGTCTTCAGCACCCGAGCGACATCCCCGTCGTCCGCCTCCGGATTGCCCAGCAGCAGGTTGTCCCGCAGCGAACCCGACAGGACCGGAGCGTCCTGCTCCACGTAGCCGATCGCCGAACGCAGCCGCGGCAGCTCCCAGTCGGCGACGTCGCGGCCGTCGAGGGTGACGGTCCCCGACTCGGGGTCGTAGAACCGCTCGATGAGGGAGAACACCGTCGTCTTGCCGGCGCCGGACGGGCCCACGAACGCGGTCATCCCCCGGGCGGGCACGGTGAACGTCACCCCGTGGTGGACGTACGGGAGGTCGTCGGCGTACCGGAAGCGGACGTCGTCGAAGGCCACCGCGGCCGGCTCGTCGTCCGCCGTGGGCAGCGGCGCGGGGGCGGCCGCCGGCTCGGCGGGCAGCCGCAGCGCCTCCTGGATCCGGGCGAGGGCCGCGGCGCCCGTCTGGTACTGGGTGACCGCCCCGACCACCGCCTGGATCGGCGACATCAGGTAGAAGACGTACAGCAGGAACGCCACCAGCGTGCCCACCTCGATCGCGCCGGTCGCCACCCGCGCCCCGCCCACCGCGAGCACCGTGATGAACGCGATCTGCATCGCCAGTCCCGCCGTGTTGCCGGCCGCCGCCGACCACTTCGCGGCCCGCACGCTCTGCCGCCACGACTCCTCGGCCGCCGCGTGCAGCGTGTGTTCCTCCCGCTGCTCGGCGCCGGACGCCTTCACCGTGCGCAGCGCGCCGAGGATCCGCTCCAGCGAGGCGCCCATCACGCCCACCGCGTCCTGCGCCTGCCTGCTGGCCCGGTTGATGCGCGGCACGATCACCCCGAGCACCGTGCCCGCCAGGAGGATCACGGCCAGGGTGACCCCGAGCAGCACCGGGTCCACCAGCGCCATCATCGCCACGGTCGCCAGCAGCGTCAGCCCGCCCGTGCCCAGGCCGACGAGCGATTCGGTGGTGACCTGGCGCAGCAGGGTGGTGTCGGAGGTGATGCGCGCCATCAGGTCGCCCGGCTCGCTGCGGTCGACGGCCGGGACCCGCAGCCGCAGCAGGTACGACGACAGGGCCCGCCGCGCCCCGAGCACCACGGACTCCGCGGTGCGCCGCAGCACGTACGAACCCAGCGCCCCCACCGCCGCGTTGGCGACCACGAGAACCGACATGGTCACCAGCGCGCCGGTGATCGCCCGGTCGTGGGAGAGGTCGTCGATCAGTCCCTTGGCCACCAGCGGCAGCAGCAGGCCGGTGGCCCCGGTGACGAGCGACAGCACGGCGCCCGCCAGCAGGGCCCACCGGTGCGGCCGTACGTATCCGAACAGCAGCCGCCAGGCGGGCGGACCGGGCTGGGCCTCTGCGATGCTCACGGCACTCCTTCGGCGGGCGGGCGGAAGGCATCAGGCTACGTGGGCGGCGCTCGCCCGGGTCGTGCGGGATCTCCGCCGGCGCTCCACGCCGTGCCGTTACCGATCAGTCACGCGTAGGGTCGGGAAGCACGGACATCGGCCCACGGAAGGGTTCAGCACATGGCACAGGAAGTACGCGGCGTGATCGCACCCGGCAAGAACGAGCCGGTGCGGGTGGAGACGATCGTCGTGCCCGACCCCGGACCGGGCGAGGCGGTCGTCCAGGTGCAGGCGTGCGGGGTGTGCCACACCGACCTGCACTACAAGCAGGGCGGGATCAACGACGAGTTCCCCTTCCTGCTCGGGCACGAGGCGGCGGGCGTCGTCGAGTCGGTCGGCGAGGGGGTCACCGACGTCGCACCGGGCGACTTCGTGATCCTCAACTGGCGGGCGGTGTGCGGCCAGTGCCGGGCGTGTCTGCGCGGACGGCCCTGGTACTGCTTCGACACGCACAACGCCGGGCAGAAGATGACCCTGACCGACGGCACCGAGCTGTCCCCGGCCCTGGGCATCGGCGCGTTCGCGGAGAAGACGCTGGTCGCGGCCGGGCAGTGCACCAAGGTCGACGCGTCCGTCGCGCCGCAGGTGGCCGGCCTGCTGGGCTGCGGGGTGATGGCGGGCATCGGCGCGGCCATCAACACCGGCAACGTGGGGCGCGGCGACAGCGTGGCGGTCATCGGCTGCGGCGGCGTCGGCGACGCCGCGATCGCCGGGTCCCGGCTGGCCGGCGCGGCGAAGATCATCGCCGTGGACATCGACGACCGCAAGCTCGAGACCGCCCGCTCCATGGGCGCCACCCACACGGTCAACTCCCGTTCCACCGACCCGGTCGAGGCGATCCGCGAACTGACCGGCGGCTTCGGCGCCGACGTGGTCATCGAGGCGGTCGGCCGCCCGGAGACGTACCAGCAGGCCTTCTACGCCCGCGACCTGGCCGGCACGGTCGTCCTGGTCGGCGTGCCGACCCCGGAGATGAAGCTGGAGCTGCCGCTGCTGGACGTCTTCGGCCGCGGCGGCGCGCTGAAGTCCTCCTGGTACGGCGACTGCCTGCCCTCCCGGGACTTCCCGATGCTCATCGACCTGCACCTGCAAGGACGCCTGGACCTGGGCGCTTTCGTCACCGAGACCATCGAACTCACCGACGTGGAGAAGGCGTTCGAGCGGATGCACCACGGCGACGTGCTGCGCTCGGTGGTGGTGCTGTGATGGCCGCGCGCATCGAACGCCTCGTCACCTCCGGCCAGTTCACGCTCGACGGCGGCACCTGGGACGTCGAGAACAATGTGTGGATCGTCGGCGACGACCACGAGGCCGTCGTCATCGACGCAGCGCACGACGCCGACGCCATCGCCGAGGCCGTCGGCGACCGGCGCCTGACCGCCATCGTGTGCACGCACGCCCACAACGACCACATCGACGCCGCCCCCGCCCTGGCCGACCGCACCGGCGCCGCCATCTGGCTGCACCCCGACGACCTGCCGCTGTGGAAGCAGACCCACCCCGACCGGGACCCCGACGCCCACCTGCGCGACGGCCTGGTCATCGAGGCGGCGGGCGCCGACCTCACCGTCCTGCACACCCCCGGGCACGCGCCGGGCGCCGTCTGCCTCTATGACCCGGGCCTGGCCACGGTGTTCACCGGCGACACCCTGTTCCAGGGCGGACCGGGCGCGACCGGCCGCTCCTTCTCCCACTTCCCGACCATCATCGACTCGATCCGCGATCGCCTGCTCACCCTCCCGCCCGAGACCAGGGTCCTCACCGGCCACGGCGAGGAGACCACCATCGGCGCCGAGGCCCCGCACCTGCAGGAGTGGATCGACCGCGGCCACTGACCGACCGGCCCGGCGCACCGCACCCGTTCCGCGAAAAGCCGCCTGCGGAAAACCGCCTGCAAGAAGCCGCCTGCGGAAAACCTCCTGCGGAAAGCCGACAGAAGGTGTCCGGCTTTCCCGGCACCCTCGACCGCGAGCCCGCACGGCAGTGCGGACGACAGCCACGAGGTAACGGGAGGCCGGGCATGTCCGGACCGCTGAAGGGCAGGGTGGCGCTGGTCGCCGGGGCGACGCGCGGCGCGGGGCGCGGGATCGCGGTGGAACTCGGCGCGGCCGGCGCCACCGTCTACGTCACCGGGCGCAGCACCCGCGCGCACCGCTCCGAGTACGACCGCCCGGAGACGATCGAGGACACCGCCGACCTCGTCACCGAGGCCGGCGGCCACGGCATCGCCGTACCCACCGACCACCTCGACCCCGCGCAGGTCCGCGCCCTCGTCGACCGCGTCGACGACGAACAGGGCCGCCTCGACGTCCTCGTCAACGACATCTGGGGCGGCGAGAACCTCTTCGAGTGGGACAGGCCCGTGTGGGAGCACGACCTCGACAAGGGACTGCGGCTGCTGCGGCTCGCCGTCGAGACCCACGCGATCACCAGCCACCACGCCCTGCCCCTGCTGCTGCGCCGGCCGGGCGGCCTGGTCGTGGAGATGACCGACGGGACCGCCGACTACAACCGCGACACCTACCGGGTCTCCTTCTTCTACGACCTCGCCAAGGCGTCCGTGCTGCGCATGGCCTTCGCCCTCGGCCACGAACTCGGCCCGCGCGGCGCGACCGCCGTCGCCCTGACGCCCGGCTGGCTCCGCTCGGAGATCATGCTCGACCATTTCGGAGTCGGCGAGGACAACTGGCGCGACGCCCTCGAACGCGTCCCGCACTTCGCGATCTCCGAGACCCCGCGCTTCGTGGGGCGCGCGGTCGCCGCACTCGCCGCCGACCCCGACGCGGCCCGCTTCAACGGCCGGTCCCTGTCCAGCGGGGGGCTCGCCCGCGTCTACGGCTTCACGGACCTCGACGGCAGCCGCCCGGACGCCTGGCGGTACCTGGTCGAGGTGCAGGACGCGGGCAGACCGGCCGACGTGACCGGCTACCGCTGACCGGTCGGGGGCCGGACCGGTCGGGAGCTGGACCGGTCGGGAGCTGGACCGGTCAGGGGCTGGACCGGTCGGCGGCCGGTGACCGAGAGCCCGTCAGGGGCGGGCGGCAGGAGGCAGCGGCCAGCGCGCCGAGTGGCCCGGCGGCAGGGCCAGATCCTGCCGCACGGCCGCGTAGTAGGCCTCGCGCCCGGCGCGCTGACGGTCCAGCAGCACCTGCCAGCCCCCCGGGTCCCGCCGGCCCTCTCGCAGGAACGCCTCCATCTCCAGTACCGTGACCACCCACTCCCGTCCCTTCTCCACCACGCGGGGGCTGCCCAGCAGGATCAGCGCCTCCCCGTGCGGGTCCCGGGCGGTCTGCGCCTCGGCCAGCAGCGGCTTCGCCTCCTCGGGCGACAGCGGGTGCGGATGGGGATCGTTCCCGAAGTGCGCGGCCAGCCGGTAGTTCAGCGTGACGGTCTGCTTCAACGACCGCGCCCAGTCGGCGTACGCCGCGTACCGGCGCTCCTCCCAGCGGGCGGCCTGCTCCCGCCGGAACCTGGCCCGATCCCCGCGCACGACCACCACGTACGAACCGAGCGCACCGATCACCACGCCGATGAGCGCGGGCAGTTGCTGTATGAACGCGGACATGCGGCGCACGCTACCTGCCCTCTTGATCGCCCGGGGAGTAGCGTCGGCCCATGGCTGACACCAAGCGTTTCGAGGGGTACGGGATTCTCGTCACCGGCGCCGCCCGCGGCATCGGCGCCGCCGTCGCCCGGCGGTTCGCCGCGGAGGGCGCGCGGGTGCTGGCGACCGACGCGGACGGCGCGGAGGCGGCCAGGACCGCGGGCGCGCTGCGCGAACAGGGGCTCGCCGTCGAGGCGTTGGCGTGCGACGTCGCCGACCGGCGGTCCGTGGAGGCGGCCGTCGCCCACGCCGTGGACGCCTTCGGGTCACTGGACGTCCTGGTCAACAGCGCGGCCAACTGCACGCCGGACACGGCGCTGTTCGAGGACGGTACGGACGAGGCGTGGGCCCGCGACCTCGACGTCACCCTCACCGGCGCCTACCGCTGCTGCCGCGCCGCCCTCCCGCACCTGGCCGCCTCCGGTCGTGGCGCGGTCGTCAGCATCGGTTCCGTCAACGGCATGCAGGACTTCGGCGGCCACGCCTACAGCGCGGCCAAGGCCGGACTCGGCTCCCTCACCCGAACCCTGGCCGGGCAGGCGGCCGCCCGCGGAGTGCGGGTCAACCTCGTCGTGCCGGGCACCGTGCGCACCTCGGCGTGGGAGGGACGCGACGACCACCTGGAGGCGCTGCGCCCGCTGTACCCGCTGGGGCGGGTCGGCGAACCGGAGGACATCGCCGCGGCCGTCGCCTTCCTCGCCTCCCGCGACGCGGCCTGGATCACCGGCACCTCACTGGTGGTCGACGGCGGCCTCACCGCCGTCAACACGGGCTTTCAGCAGGTCACCGGAGAGCGCGACGGGATCCAGGGGGAGTGACCCACAGCGTTGTCCACCCGGCTGATCGGTCGCCGGCGCCGCCGCGAGGCCTGGTTTGGTCACCGTTTCGTCGCAGCTTACGGTGGTCCGCAACCTCTTGCCTGGGTGGATGGTCCAGGTAAGTGACAAGGACCACTCAGGAAGGGAATGTGCCGCCATGGGGGGCATAGGCAGACGGGCAGCCGTCGCATTCGGGATCACCGGGCTGGTTGCGCCGCTCGCGCTCACGCTGGGCACCGCGCCGGCGCAGGCCGCCACGAGCTGCACCACGAAGACCGGTCCGTACCAGAAGCAGGTGGAGAAGTTTCTCGGCCTGACCGTGGACGGCAAGCAGTCGTCCACCGACTGCAAGGCCATCCAGGCCTTCCAGAACAAGCACGGCATCACGCCGAACATCGGCTACGCGGGGCCCGTCACCTGGGGTGTGATGGATCTCATGAACAAGCAGAAGGCCGTCGGCAGCAACCCCAACAAGGACGGCAAGTGCCCGGTGAACAAGGGGCGCATCGCCTGCGTGAACCTCTCGCTCCAGCTCAGCTGGATCCAGGACGGCAACAAGCTCGTCTACGGGCCCGTCCCGGTCCGTACCGGCCGTGACGGGTACGAGACCCGCACCGGCCTGAAGAAGATCTACTGGCGGGACATCGACCACGTCTCGAACATCTACAACGTGCCGATGCCGTACAGCCAGTTCTTCGACGGCGGCCAGGCCTTCCACTCGGTCAACCTCAGCATGTGGAACCCGCCGGGCTCGCACGGCTGCGTCAACATGACCACGACGACCGCGAAGAAGTACTGGTCGCTGCTGAAGACCGGCGACGACGTGTTCGTCTACGGCCGCAAGCCGGGCACCTGACGGCAGCAGGCCCCGGCGGCAGCCGCGGGCAGCAGCCGGGGAACGAGGGCGGCCACCGGGGAACCGGTGGCCGCCCTCGGGCCTGTCGTGCCGCTGGCGCCGACGGCCTCTGACACGACGTGATCAGCGCCACGGTCCTTAATGTCGGATTTTTCCCTTATTATTCACGCAGCCTTCACGGCAGCCCCCGTATGCTTCACACCATGTCCACCACTGTTGAACCCGTTTCCGATCGTTCGGCGGACGAGGTCAACGAGGAGATCCGGGCCCTTTGGCGCCGGTCGGGCGGGACACTGAGCGTCGAGCAGCGCGAGGAATACCAGCGGCTCGTCCTGGAGTGGGCCGCCGTGGCGGCCCCGCACCCGGTGAAGGCGGCCTGAGCGCCCGCTGAAGGCGCTCACGCGTCAACGCGCCGTCCCGGGGCACCCCTGAACCGATGGGCGCCCTCCTCGCACTGACCTCGGCCGTCCGCCACGGCGTCGTCGTCACCGGGCGGCCTGCTGTCGCGGTGTGCGCTGACGCCCGGGGGCGGCGCGGCCGGATGCCTCAGCCCCACGTCGCCGAGTAGTACCGCTGGTAGGCCTTGCGGTCCTGCTCGGCGCGGAGGTAGCGGGTGGCCACCAGCGCGATCAGGCTGCCGGCGACCACCAGCAGACCCGGCCCGATGTTCCTGGGGTCGGACAGGCGGGCCAGCGGCGTGGAACCGGCCGCGGTGCCCGTCGCCGGTGCGGAGGAGCCGGGCGAGGCGGCGCCCGGTGCGATCGCGCTGCGCGTCGCGGAGGCGGACGGCGCGGGCGCCGGGGAGGCGCTCTGCCCGGAGGCCGCCTGCTTGGACACGATCAGCTGGACGCCGAGCGCCTGCATCGCCTTCGTCACCGGCTGGAAGAACGTCGTGCCGCCCGTGGTGCAGTCACCGCTCCCGCCCGAGGTCACGCCCAGCGCGATCCCCTCGGAGAACAACGGGCCGCCGCTGTCGCCGGGTTCGGCGCACACGTTCGTCTCGATCAGCCCGGTGACCGTGCCCTCCGGGTAGTTGACCGTCGCGTCGAGGCCCGTCACCTGGCCGTCGTGCAGACCGCTGGTGCTGCCGCTGCGGAACACCCGCTGTCCGACGGCCGGATCGCCCACACCCGTGATCCGCACCCCGTTGCCGTTGCCGATCGCCACCACGTCCGCGCCCTGGCCGGCCGAACCGCTCGCGTACTGCACCAGCGAGAAGTCGCTGCCGGGGAAGTCCTGTTGAACGGTCTTGCCGAGCTGCTGCCGGCCCTGGTTGTCGGCGAACCAGAGGGAGCCGGCGGGTCCGCAGTGCCCGGCGGTGAGAATGAAGTCGCTCTGCCCGTTCGTCACGTTGAAGCCCGCCGAGCAGCGACCGGTGGTCGACAGGATCGGCTGCGCCCCGTTGAGGCGGGTCGTGAACCTGCCGGGGCTGCGTTCCATGCGGACGAAGCTGCCGATGCCGGAAGCCACTTGGGTCATCCGGGACCAGTCCCCGGCGGAGACGGTGCTGTCCGCCCGCACGACAACCTGATTCGACCGGTAGTCCAGCACCCAGGCGGTGCCCGCCACGCGCGGCGCCGAACGCAGCGTCGCCGTCGCCGACTTCAGCTCGTTCATGCTGTGCCGCACCATCGTCGCCGTGGCTCCGGCGCGTTCCACCCGGGCGGCCGCCGCCTTGTCGGTCACCGCGACGACCGGGCGGCCGTCGGCGCCGATCCAGGTGCCCGCCGTGCGGGAGGCGCCCAGCTCGGCGACGAGCGCGGCGCCCGTGCCCGACGACGACCGGGCCGCGCTGAGGGGAACCGCGGAGGTGCCGGCGGGTTCCCCCGCCATGGCGGCCTGCGCCACCATGCCCCCGCCCAGCAGAAGTCCGCCGACGGCCGCCAGCCGTGCCACTCGCCGGGCGATCCGTCGTCGTGCGTGCCTCATGCCTGGCTCCCGAAACCCCGAACAGCGCGGTGTCACCGCGGAGCGCTCCGGTCGTCGAGCGCCCTCACTCCATACGAGGCCGGGCCCGCCCGCGTTCACCGCGCGGACGGTCCTCTCCACGCTTCGCGGCGACAGGGGTTCCGGGCCGGCTCGGATGCTGTGGCGCCGGAGCGGAAAGCGGTGCGCCACCGCGCCGGCCGGCCATCCGGACGGCACGGTCGGGATCCGCCGAGGGCGCCGGACCGGCGGACCGCCCGACGAGCGTCTCCCGGCTGCGCTCGTCGCCCCACACCGACGCCGCGTCCACGTACGGCCGTAGCAGCGAGGTCAGTGCGGGGTCCGCCCGGCGGTGCAGCTCGTCGGAGCCGATCTTGCGGGCGATCCCGGCGAGGAAGTCCGCGAGCTGCACCCTCGGGTCCTCCCGGGCGGCCACGAGCCGCAGCCCGTCGAGCGTGATCCCGGACCCATGGGCCGTCTCCTCGATCCACGCGATGCGGTCCGGCGTCAGCAGGTTCTGCCGGTCGTGCACCAGACGGATCCGGCGTCCGCCCCGGCTCCAGTACGCGGCCGTCCTGACGATGGACGGCAGCAGGGGATTGAGGACGGGGATCAGGGGCCGCCCGGCCAGGATCCCGGCCCGATGGGCGTCCGCGCGTCCGCGGGCCGCCGCGAACCGCTCCAGGACGTCCGCCGCCTCCGCACCGGCCGCCACACGGCGCAGCAGGCCGACGGCCCGGAAGAACACGTCGACGGGCTCCCCGCCGTCGCGCACGCGCAGCAGGCGGTTGGCCGCGTCGAGGAAGTCCCGCCACAGCCCGTCGCCGAACACCCGCGGTCCGGCCCGGAAGAGGGGGAGGGCCGGCCCGCCGTCGCCCAGCAGCAGACCGGCGGTCCGCTCCACGACGAAGAACGCCTTCTCCGTCAGGTGCACATGCGCGGCGCCGTGGATCGGCCCGCCGGGCGCGAGCAGCCACTCCAGCACCGCCCGGTGCTTCTCCCGCAGCAGATGGCCGGCCTTGTACTCCTCCGCGGGGGAGCGGATCCGGTCCCGGATCTCCCGCAGGTGTCCGGCCGCCTCCGGCACGGTCAGCCGCACACTGGCGTGGGCGAACACGTCGGTGTTCCCGCCGGTGAGGTTCTCGCCGTCGGAGCCCGACTCGTCGCAGGCGACCTCCAGGACACCGGCGTCCCGCGCAGGCGCGACCGGCGGTCCGTACGCGTCGTTCCCGCTCACGCCGCAGCCCCCTATCTTGAGCCTCATGACCAGGATCCCGCACGAACCGGCCGGTGAACCGAATCCCCTGCGGGTGCTCTCCCTCGACCGGCTGCGGCGCCGTACGAGCATGAAGTGGCGCGCCCACCCCGCCGACGTGCTGCCGATGTGGGTGGCCGAGATGGACGTCCCGCTCGCCGAGCCCGTCGTCCGCGCGGTGACTGAGGCGCTCGCCCTCGGGGACACCGGCTATCCGGCCGGCACCGGGTACGCCGAGGCGCTAGCGGGGTTCGCCGCCGAGCGGTGGGGGTGGGACGGCGTCGCGGTGGAGCGCACGGCCGTCGTGCCGGACGTCATGCTCGGCGTCGTCGAGATGATCAAGCTGGTCACCGGGCCCGGCGATCCGGTGATCGTGAACCCGCCCGTGTATCCGCCGTTCTTCCATTTCCTCGAGCACATGGACCGGCGGGTGGCCGAGGCGCCGCTCGGCGCGGACGGGCGCATCGACCTCGACGTGCTGCGGGACGCCTTCGCGCGGGCGGCCGCGCACGGACGCCGGGCCGCGTTCCTGCTGTGCAGTCCGCACAACCCGACCGGCACCGTGCACACCGCAGGCGAACTGGCCGCCGTCGCCGCTCTCGCCGACCGGTACGGCGTGCGCGTGGTCGCCGACGAGATCCACGCCCCGCTCACCGCACCGGGCGTCCCCTTCGTGCCGTACCTGAGCGTGCCCGGCGCCGAGAACGGCCTGTCGCTGATGTCCGCGTCGAAGGCGTGGAACCTGGCGGGACTCAAGGCCGCGCTCGCGATCGCGGGCCCCGCGGCCGCCGCCGACCTCGCCCGGATGCCCGAGGAGGTCGGCCACGGGCCCAGCCACCTCGGCGTCATCGCCCACACCGCGGCCCTGCGCGGGGGCACCGCCTGGCTCGACGCGCTGCTCGCCGCCCTCGACGACAACCGGCGGCTGCTCACCGCCCTGCTGGCCGAGCACCTGCCCGCGATCGCCCACCGGCCGGGCGAGGCGACCTACCTCGCCTGGCTCGACTGCCGTGCGCTGGGCCTCGGCGACGACCCGGCGGACGTCTTCCTGGAGCGCGGCCGGGTCGCCCTGAACTCGGGCATCCCCTTCGGCGCTGGCGGTGCGGGGCACGCGCGGCTGAACCTGGCGGCCTCCCCGGAGGTGCTCACCGAGGGCGTACGGCGGATGACCGCGGCACTCGGCTGAGGCGGCCACGTGCGCCCCGCACGCCACGCACCCCGCACAGCCGCGCACGGCCCGCACAGCCGCGCACGGCTTCGCGCAGCGGCGGACGACGGGCGCGCCGAGTCGCCGGCGTCCGCACTGCCTAGACTCCTGTAATGGACGACACACCGCTGAAGCGGCTCGGTGAGGGCAAGTACCTGCTGGTCACCAGCTACCGGAAGAACGGCACCCCGGTGGCCACCCCGGTGTGGGTGGTGCGCGACGGCGACACGCTCGGCGTGTGGACGAGCGCCGACTCCTGGAAGGTGAAACGGATCAGGGCCCGCCCGGAGGTCCTGGTCGGCCCCTGCGACGTGCGCGGCAACCCGACCGGCCCCCAGACCCCCGCCACCGCGGAGATCGCCGACGAGGCGACCCTCGCCCGCTACCGCGAGCTGATCCGCCGCAAGTACGGCGTCCTCGGCCGCCTCACCCTCCTCGGCAGCCGGCTGCGCCGGGGCCTGGACGGAACCGTCGGCATCCGGCTGACGCCCCGGTCCTAGACACCCGCGGCCCCCGAGCCGCGCGACGACGACGTACCACCAGGAGGACTGCCGGGTGACTGGAGCAGGGCAGCGGTGAGGCAGGACGAGGGTGCGGCGGAGGACCCCGCGCGGCGTGTGTTCGACGCGGACCGGGCGGCCGAGCGCATGGGCATCGAGTTGCTGGAGCACGCCGCGGGCCGGGCCGTGCTGCGGATGACGGTCACCGCGCGGATGCTCAACGGCCACGGCACCGCCCACGGCGGATGCCTGTTCCTGCTCGCCGACGCCGCGTTCGCCTGCGCCTGCAACAGTCACGGCCCCGTTACGGTCGCGGCCGGCGCCGGCATCGACTTCGTGGCCCCCGCCCACGAGGGCGACGTGCTGACGGCGGTGGCCGAGGAACGCACCCGCTCGGGCCGCAGCGGGATCTACGACGTGACCGTGCGGCGCGGCGGCCAGGTGATCGCCGAGTTCCGCGGCCGCAGCCGCACGCTCGGGGCCGCGGCCGGACCGCCTGCGCCGGACTGACCGGCCGTCAGGTCCAGGCCCGGTAGGGCTCGTCGACGAGCTGGAACACCGGCTCGCCGCGGACCGGGTCCTTCGCGGTGGACAGCCGCACCCGGTCGCCGCTGTGTATGCCGATCGGCGGGCCCATGACCCGGCCGCGCACGACGAACCCCTCGGCCATCTCCACCAGCGAGACGTTGCGCGCGGCGGGGGTGTTGCGGTGCACCACCGTGGAGTGGCGGACCGTGCCCACGCCCTCGCTGCGCTCCGTGCGCAGGTCGCTGCCCTGGCACACCGGGCACAGCAGCCGGTGGTACATCGCGGTGCCGCACCACGTGCAGCGCTGGAAGAGGATGCTGTCCGAGTCCCGCGTGCCGGGATCGAGCACGCCCGCCGCGGAGCCGCCTGCCTGATGGGCAACGTTTCCTGAGTGGTGGTACACGCTGGTCCAACTCCTCGCACTCGGCCGGAATCCCACGTGCGCGAAGCACCCGGGCACGGGTGTGCGCGGTCACCGTGCCACCGTGCACAGCGGTAGAGTATGGCACTCAGTGCCATAGGTAAAGGTACTGGGTTCCCTTTTTTTGCGACTCAGTTCCGGCCCTGAGCGGCTTCGATCTCCTGGACCACCCGCCACAGCGGGGCCCCGCGGCGGGCGACGACGACCACCACGTCCTCGGGCTCGTCGGCGTCGGAGCGGCCGCCGGGGGAGCCGAACGCCGACTGGACGTAGCCCAGGGCGTGGTCCAGCGCGGCGCTCGCGTCGCCCTGCCCGCTCGAACGCAGCCAGGAGCGCAGGGCGTTGTTGTGCGCCGCCACCACGGCCGCCGCGATGACGTCGGCCCGCAGGATGCCGTCCCGGCGGCCGGCGAAGCGGGCGCGCAGGTACTCGGCGAAGGTGCGCTCGTAGCGCCACACCACCGACAGTTCGTGCGAGCGCAGCACGGGCACCCGCTTGGTGAGGCGGTAGCGCTGCACGGAGAAGGCGGGGTTCTCGGCGTACATCCGCAGCACCAGTCGGGCCGCCTCGCAGACCCGGAGCACCGGCTCGTCGTCGTCGGCGCTGCGGGCGAGGAACGCCGTCATGTCGGACAGGCACCGCTCGTGTTCGGGGAAGACCACGTCCTCCTTGGAGGGGAAGTAGCGGAAGAACGACCGCCGCCCGACACCCGCCAGCGCGACGATGTCGTCCACCGTCGTCTGCTCGTACCCCCGCTCCAGGAACAGCCGGAAGGCCGCCGCGATCAGCGCCTCCCGGATGGGCGGCTTCGCGGGCGCCGTCTCGCCCTTCAGGTCGCGACGGTGCGCCGCGTTGCCGGAGCTCATGGACGGGAACGTAGCACTTGGCGCCGCAAATGGCACTCAGTGCACTACAACTGGGGAACTGAGTGCACTCCGCTCCGGGGGCGGGTCCCCGCACCCCCTGGCGTAACCTTTCCGCACCCCACGCCCCGCCCGGAACCGCACGCCCGAGGAGCCCGCATGTCCTCCGCCCGAGCCCGCCTGCTGTACGTCACCGACCTGTCGTACCCGGCACGCGGACGCCGCTACTGCGACGAGGACATATACCTCACCTCCCGGCTGCGCGAGGACTTCGACCTGGCCCTGGCCCACCCCCGCGACGCGGCCGCGCTGATGGACGCCTTCGACGCCGTCGTCGTCCGCAACAGCGGACCGGTCCTCGGCCACCAGGACGCCTACGACGCCTTCCGCGCGCGGGCGGCGGCCCGCGGGACCCGCGTCTACAACCAGCTCACCGGCAAGGCGGACATGGTCGGCAAGCAGTACCTCGTCGAACTGGCCGCCGCCGGGTACCCGGTCATCCCCACCGTCGACCGCGCGGCCGACCTGCCGCTGCTGCCCGCCGCGGACGCGTACGTGGTCAAGCCCAAGCGGGGCGCCGACTCCGCGGGCCTGTCCGTCGTCCCCGCCGGCCGCCTGCCCGAGCTGACGGACGGCGACGTGCTGGTCCAGCCGCGCGTCGACTTCTCCTACGAGGTCTCCTTCTACTTCGTCGACGACCGCTTCCAGTACGCCCTGTACGCGCCGCGCCCCGACCGGCGCTGGCAGCTCGAACCGTACGAACCCACCGCCGCGGACCTGGAGTTCGCCCGGCGCTTCATCGCGTGGAACGCCATCGATCACGGCATCCAGCGCGTCGACGCCTGCCGTGCCCCAGACGGCGGACTGCTCCTCGTGGAACTCGAGGATCTCAACCCCTACCTCTCCCTGGACGCCCTCGACGAGGCCCGCAGGGACGCGTTCGTCACCGCCCTGAAGGAGTCCCTGCACCGCTTCCTCGCCGCGCCGGTCTGACCGTCGGCTGAACTCCCGGCGCTCCGGCCGCGTATGTCTTCCCGGGGGACGGGGACCCCTGCCACGGGACGGAAGGAGAGCACTGTGCCGACACCGCGCGCATCCGGCTCACCGGGCGACCGGCCGCCCCTGGAACCGGTCCGCGTCCTGCGCATGCGCCGCACCGACGCCCTGGCCGAACTGCTGCGCGACCTGCCCCAGGACGCCAGCTACGAGGCCGTCCCGGTGCCCGGGCCGCCGTCCGGCTCCGAGGACGCCACCCGGGAGATGCCACCCGTCCGCGACGACGACCGCGCGGGCCCGCGCGGCACGGGCTCGCGCGGTGTCGGCCGGGTCGGCGCCGGGCCGCGCGGCGCAGGTCGTGCCGGCGCCGGGTCCGTGGGTACCGGGCCGATGCGTACCGGGCCCGCACGCCCGGACCGCTTCGGTCCCGCTCCCGCTCCCGCTCCCGGTCCCGGCCAGCGCCGCGCCGCCCTCGCCATCGCCGTCGCCGCGGCCGCGCTCGTCGGCTTCGGCGGCGCCCTCCTGCTGCCCGGCCGGCACCACGCCGCGTCGGCCGGCGCGCCCGCGCCGACCGCGTCCGCCGAGCCGACCCCCACCGCCTCCGCGCCGGCCGCGGGCCAGGCCGATCCCGACGGCGCGGGCACCCTGCGCGAGGGCGACAGCGGACCGCGGGTGACGGACCTGCAGCAGCGCCTGCTGCGCATCCCGAACGTCTACGACCACGGGTCCACCAGCGGCCGTTACGACGCCGCCCTCACCGCGGCCGTCGCCCGCTTCCAGCTCTGGTACGGCATCCGGGGCGACGAGACCGGCGTCTACGGCGACGACACCCGTACCGCGCTGGAGTCCCGGACCGCGTCGGGCACCGGCTGACTCGAACGGGCCACACGGCGCGGACACGGCGCGGACACGGCATGGACACGGCGCGGACACGGCGCGGACACGGCGCGGACACGGCGCCGGGACGGTCCGGACTCCAGGGCCTGACCCGGGCCTAACCCCGCGCTGCCGGATCCGCGGGCTCGGCCGGGACCCGGATGTCGAGGACGCAGACGTCGTCCCGGTCCTCTCCCTCCAGCACCGCGTCGAGCAGCGGGGCCAGCGAACCGGGCTGGTCGGCCTGGTGGGCGACGACGGCCTCCGCGAGCCGGTCCAGCCCCCGGTCGAGCCCCTCGCCGGGCCGTTCGACCAGGCCGTCGGTGTACAGCACGACGCGGTCGCCGGGCCGCAGCAGGCACTCCGCCTCCTCGAACACCGGCGTGGCGGTCGCCCCCAGCAGCATGCCGCGGGGCCGGCCGAGGTAGCTCGCCCGGCCGTCGCGCAGCAGCAGCGGCGGCGGGTGACCGGCCTGGGCCCACACCAGCCGGCGCTCGCCGGGGGAGTAGCGGGCGAGGACCATGGTCGCGGTGCCGTGCGTGTCGCGGGAGTGCAGCAGCAGCGTGTTGAGCCGGGCGAGGGCGCCGGTCAACGACGAGCCGGTGATGACCATGCCCTTGGCCGTGAAGCGCAGCTGGGCCATGGTGGCGACGGCGTCGATGCCGTGCCCGGCGACGTCGCCGACCACGAACAGGGCGTCCCCCTCGGGCAGTTCGAGGGTGCTGAACCAGTCGCCGCCGACGTGGATGCCGGACTGGGCGGGCAGGTAGGCGACTTCGACGCGCAGTCCGGCGAGCCGCACGGGGCTGGTGGGCAGCGGCAGCAGCGCGTGCTGCAGCCGCGCGGCCAGCGTGCGCTCGGCGCGCAGGACGTCGTGCTGGGTGAGTATGGCCCGCTCGCTCTCCACCAGGGCGAGTTCGGCACTGCGCTGCACGGTCAGGTCCTGGACGACGCCGTGGACCTCTGCGGGCGTGCCGTGGTGGTCGGGCACCGCCTCGGCGACGAGCCGCAGATGCCGCAGCCCGTCCGAGGTCCGCACCCGGAACGGGACGTCGAACGGCCTCGCCTCCGCCAGCAGCCGGTCGAGGGCGTGGGTCAGCGCGGGGACGTCCTCGGACAGCGCCAGGGCCGCGAGCCCGCCCAGGCCGACCGGGCCGCTCGCGGGGTCCCGGCCGAACAGCGCGAACACCTCGGAGGACCAGCTCGCCTGCCCGGTGACCAGGTTCCAGCTCGCCCAGCCCAGGTTGCCCAGCCGCTGCACGTCCGCCAGACGCTGCCGCTGCCGGTCGGAGGAGCCGTGGCGCACCCAGGTGACGATGAGTCCCTCGCCCAGCCGGGCCGCCCGTACCGAGTGGACGGACAGCTCGGCGGCGCCGTCCACGACCTCCTGGTGCGCGAACGGCTCGCTCTCGAAGGGCTCGGAGCCGGAGAGCGCGCGGGCGAAGCCCCGCAACAGCGGTTCGTCCGTCAGGGCCGCACAGCGTTCTCGGAGCCGTCGGCCGACCAGGTCCGGATGGCTGCTGCCGGCCAGGCCGGCGGCCTGCCGGGTCGCGGCGTCGATCCGGTAGTCCTCGGCCTCTCCCGGTCCCGCGGGCAGCGGGGTCAGCAGCATGGCGGCGCCGGGCAGCGCGTCGAACACGCTCTGTACGGCGGCCGCGGCGCTGACCCCGACGGGGCGCGGGCGCGTCTCGAAGGCGCGCAGCGGGCCGGCGCAGAGCCGGGCGGCGGCCAGCAGCTGCTCCCGCACCCGTGCCGGGAACGGCCCGGTGCGGGTGCGCAGGATGCCGACGCACGCGTCGGGCGAGTCGCCGTCGGCCGGCAGGGGCAGCCAGGCGCGGGAGCGCCAGCGGCCGGGCGGATCCTCGATCAGCAGGTACCGCCGGCGGTCCTTCTCCACGTCCTCCAGCCAGCGCGGCTCCCCCGACCGCAGCGCGTCGAGCGCGGCGGTCCCGCTCAGCGGGGGAACCTGGCGCCAGCGCGCGGTCAGGGTGTCGTCGACGCCCGCGTGCCCGATCAGTTCGAGTCCCCCGGCGGGCCGCCGGACGTAGATCACGACCGCGTCGGCGCCGACCTCCGCGGGGAGCCGCTCCAGCAGGCAGCCGGCGAGGTCGTGCGGTGTGGCGGCGCGGGCCGGCGCTCCGCCGAGCAGGCCGAGGGCCGCGGTGCCCTCGTCGGCCGGGCCCCGCGAGGTGGGGACGGCGGCGTGGGAGGACCGGCCGCGCTGCCGCTCGACGGCCGGGCCGTCCGGCGGCACCAGGCTCCCGAGGGTGATCCAGCACTCCTCCAGCAGCGTCCGCCGGCCGGTCTCGGCGCGTCGCCGCAGTTCCCCGGCGGCCGCGTCCGGGGAGCAGCCGGTGAGCGCCATCACGGCGCCCTTCGCGCGTTCCAGGACGGCCGACGTCGCCGCCAGGTCCCGCAGTCGTTCCATCTCGGCGCGCTGTCTGGCGACGACCTTGGCCAGCGCCGCCTTGTCCGGCGCCCGGGAATCCGCCGGCATGGAGGGCTCGCTCGTCACGCGTCGAGCATCGCACACAGGACACGGGTCGATCGCGGGGATGCCTGGCCGGACTCCACTCGAAAGCGGTACGCGCGACCCCGGTCCGTGCCCGGCCGGGGTGACGACACCACGCGGGTCCTTCGGCGCTCGGGCGGCGGATGCGGCCACGACCGCGGCACACCGCTGAGACACGCCATGACCAGGTACGTCAGCACCGGCGGCGGCACCACCGGGAAGACACCCGCGGCGCGTCCGTGCCGGTCGGCCGGTTCGCCGGACCCCGGCCGGGCGGCGAGCCGGCGCGGATCACGTGCCCGCGGGCCGGTGCGCGCTCAGCGGGCCGAGCCGACCAGGGCCTCGGTGACCGCGCGGACGCTGCGCGCGATGTGCTGCAGCTGCAGTACCTCCGCCGCGTACAGCTTGATGGTGTGCTCGATGACCGACTCCGGCAGGCCCAGCCTCGGCAGGTCGGCGCGGGCCGTCTGCAGGGCGGTGCGGGCGACCCGGATCTCGTTGTGGACCTGGATCTGCGCGTGCCGGGCGAGCAGCACGGGGTGGCGGATGAGGGCCGGGTAGCTGGCGTAGCGCGCCGGCACCAGCTCGCGCAGCCACTTGGCCGCCGAGCGCTCCCAGTCGAAGGAACCGGGCGTCTTGACCTGGCACGGCCAGTCCGGGCTGATGCGCGTCGTCGTCAGGGTCATGATCATCGCTTCCGGGGGTGCGGCGTCGTGAGGGGTGGTCCGACGGGGGCGGGCGGCCCCGGCCTAGGGGATGACCGGGGCCGCCATGGGCGCTCGCACAGGCGAGGCCCGACCGAACACCCTGGGCGCCGACGCGGGTAGGAGACGGCGGCTTCGGGTGTCCGCGCAGGAGCCCGGGAAGGCGTACGGCGTCCGTGCGGCGGCTGGTGCGGCGTACGCATGGGCGGACCGTGGCTTTCTGCGGGCGGTGCGGGGGAGGGGACGGGGGTGCGGAAACGTGTCTCGGAGTGAGCCGGGGCGCGATCCGTGAGAAGTATTTATATATGCCGTCCGCTTTGCAAGACGCATGAAAACATTCATGCGTGCTCTGTCCGTGAATGTCCCCTTCTGGCATCGGGTGGGGTGACGGGAGGAACGGCGGGGGCCGGCCGGGGACGGCCGGACACATCAGTCCCGCAGGAAGAACTGGTGCTGGTCGGAGATCTGCTCGTACGCCTCGAGCCGGGCCTGGGTGCGCTCGGCGTCGGCGTCGGTCATCGCCTGCAGCAGCGCGGCGGCCATCACGCCCGGCGCCGCGTAGGAGTCGAACACCAGGCGCGAGCCGGTGCCGGTGGTGAAGGTGACGTCCGCCTCGTCGGCCACCGGCCCGAGCGCCAGGTCGGTCACGAGAGCGACCTTCAGCCCGGCGTCCCGGGCGACCCGCACCGCGGTGAGCGTCTCCTGGGCGTGCCGGGGCATCGAGAAGGCCAGCACCCAGGTGCCGCCGGCCTCGCGGGACTGCAGCAGCGCGTCGTAGGCGATGCTGCCGCCCCGGGTCACCAGCCGCACGTCGGGGTGGATGCGGCGGGCGGCGTAGGCGAAGTACTCGGCGATCGAGGCCGAGATGCGCAGCCCCAGGACGGTCAGCGGGGTCGACGCGGACAGCTTGCGGCCGACGTCGATCACCTGGTCGGGGTCGGCGAAGTCGCGCCGCAGGTTCTCCAGGTTCTCGATCTCGGCGTCGACCGCCGCCTGCAGCTCGTTGCTGCCGTTCTCCTCGGCCGCGCCGGGCCCGCTGGCCAGCGTGCCGAGGGCGACCGACTGAAGCTTCTCGCGCAGCGCGGGGTAGCCGCTGAAGCCCACCGCGGCGGCGAAACGCGTCACCGACGGCTGGCTGACGCCGACCCGCTCGGCGAGGTCGGTGATCGACAGGAACGCGGCCTCGGTGATGTGCTCGATCAGGTACTGGGCGATGCGCCGCTGCCCGGGCGAGAGCCGGGGCCGGTCGAACAGCGTCCGCAGCTGGGAGGTCGGGGACGCCTCGGCCTCCGGAGCGGTCTTGCCCGAGGTGATGGCGGATGCCTGTGCGCGTGCCTGCTGTGGCGATGGCACCGGTGCGCCTCCTTTGTCTCGCACAGTGCTTCAACATAGCTCACCCATCGCCTTGACCAGGGCTTGCACCGGCGCTCCCGGCCCGCCGGACGCCGCTGCCGGGCCTGTCCGGCAGTGCGTTGCCTCACCGGCGGTAGATCGTGATCGAGTGACCGACCTCGTCGACGGGGCGGCTGCTCGCGATCAGGCCGGCGAGTTCTCCGCGCGCCTTGGCCGCCGCGGAGTCCGACACGACCAGCAGCCCGCGCACCTCGCGCGCGGGGACCTCGCGCGGGTCGGCGGCGTCGATGCCGTAGGAGGACGGCACACCACTGCCCTTGTAGACCAGCCAGATCCGCTCGCCCCGGTAGCGCTCGCGCAGCCGGTCCGCGAGCCGGCCCAGGTCCTGCCCCCAGTCCACGTTCGAGTCGTGCAGCCGCAGATGGGTCCTGGCCGGCCCGCCGAACGCCTCGTTCGCGTACGGCAGGTAGTAGGGATACGTCCGCAGCGAACTCACCGCGACGAACAGCACCAGGGCCCCGGTCGTCCACGGCGCCCACCGCCACCGCAGCGTCGGCACGCAGCCCGCCGCGATGGCGAGGAACATCGGCACGAAGACGGCGTACCGGGTGCCGAGGTCGCGCGACCCGTGCATGGCCGCGGCCAGCAGCACGGCCGCCGGCAGCAGCACGTACGGCGCCGCGGGCCGCAGCCGCCGCACCGCGAGCACCGCGACGCCGCCGGCGGCCCCCAGGGCCAGCAGCCCCAGCGGCGTCTTCACCAGCAGCGCGGCCGGCAGGTAGTACCAGCGCGACCCGGTGTACAGGCGGCCGAACAGGAAGCCCTGCCAGGGCCGGTTCTCCAGGCCGAACTGCACGCGCATCCCGTCCCGGTAGGCCTCGGGGAACGGCAGCAGCCGCACGAGCAGCCCTCGCAGCCCGTGCACGGCGGGGATGTGCTGCCCGGGCGACCAGCGCAGCCGCGGATCGACCGCCAGATAGGACGCCCATACGACGGCCACGGCGGCGAGCGCCACGACGGCCGCGCCCGCGACGGCCCGCGCCGCCGCCCTGCGGCGGTCCGGCGCTCCGGCGTGCCACACCGCCCAGGCGGCCGTCGCCGCCAGCAGCGGGACCGCCGGCAGCGCGCTCATCTTCGTGGCCACCGCCGCGCCGAGGGCCAGACCGGCCAGGGGCAGGTACCGCCGGGGCCGCCGGCGGGCCCGCCACAGCAGCCACGCCGAGGTCAGCACGAACCCCGCGGCCGGCACGTCGAGGGTGGCCAGCGACCCGTGGGCGATCACGTCGGGGGAGAAGGCGTACAGGGCGAGCGCGACCACCGCGCCCACCGGACCGGCGAGGTCCCGCGCGAAGGCGAACACCACGAGCCCGAACAGCAGGGTCAGCGCGATCACCGGCAGGCGGGCCCACAGCATCACGCGCCAGGGGTCGTTGCCCGACTCGTACAGCAGGTGCCGACCGAACCGGCCCTGGTCGCCGGGCAGGGAGGTGTCGACGTGCGGGCCGGCGGCCGCCACCCCCACGGCGACGAGGAGCTTGCCGAGCGGCGGGTGCTCGGGGTTGAGGCGCACGCGGTGCTCGTGCAGATAGTCGGCCGCCGTGCCGACGTACACCGGCTCGTCGATCGTGGGGGTCTGCTGGACGGCGGTCGTCACCATGGCGGCGGCCATCTGCGCGAGCAGCACGGCCACGAGGAGCGGTGTCAGCAGGCGCCGCGCGGCCCGGCGCGGCGGGCCGGCGTCCGGCGCCGGCCGTTCCGGGCCGCCACCCGTCCGCGGGTCCAGGACCGAATGCTGTTCCAACGCCATCATCCGCCCCGCGGTGACGCCGGCCGCGAGGTGGCGGGAGCGATCGAGGGCCGTCTCATGGCCCCACTCTCGCACCGGCTCCCGCCACCGGCGGCGTCACCGCTTCAGGAGTCGTACCGACAGACCTTCCGTCGTGCAGACGGGTACGGCCCGCAGCGTGGGGGAGTTCAGTTCCACGCGGTCGAACTGACCGCGCAGTACGGCGGCGGCCAGGACGGGCACCGTGTTGCCCGCGGCCGGCGGCCGCTCGGCGTCGAGGCGCAGCGACAGCACGCTGCCCGGGCCCAGCAGCGCCCGCCGGGTCACCTCCAGAGCCGCGTCCTGCCCGGCGCGCAGCGTCACCTCCAGGGCCGCCGACTCCTGCCGGTACCCGCCGTGCACCTCGGCCGGCCGCTGGAGCCGCAGCGTGCCGCCGAGCACCCGCACGTCGCCGTGGCCCAGGGCGTGCGACGAGCCGGCCACCAGCACGCCCTCCGTCACGGTGGTGCCGCCGGTGTAGGCGTTGCGGCCGGTCAGGGTCAGCGTGCCGCTGCCCCGCTTGGTCAGCCCGCCGGCGCCGCCGATGTCGTTGCGCCAGCTGTCGGCCGCGGCGAAGCCGCCCGCCGCCGCGTCCAGGGAGACGGTCACGTCGGAGTCGAAGGAGCCGTACCCGTCCGCCGCGGCGAACAGGTTCAGGCGCCCCCACTGCTCGAAGCCGTCCAGCAGGACGTACCCGGAGGGCAGCGCGGTCGTGCGCAGCACCTCGCGCCGCTGCCCGGCGTCCAGGTAGGGCAGCCGCGTCTCCAGCAGCACCTCCGCGCCCTTCGGCACGGTCAGCGGCTCGCTGCGGCCGTGCCGGGTCAGCACGTAGGTCAGCCGGGGCCGCACCGCGCGGGCGTTGGCGTCCCGGTCCGCGTACGGGTCGGCGCCGGGGGCGGCCGAGTGGGCGCAGGCGTACAGGGTGTCGGCCGTGGCGCCGGTCCGCTCCCGGAAGTAGGCCAGGGCCTGGGCGCGGGCTGCGGCCTTGAGTTCGGCGTTCGCCGGGTCGGCCAGTGTGGCGGCGGCCAGCGCGGTGGCCATGACGCGCCCGCCGAGGACGTCGACCGTGGAGTGCATGCCCGCCATGATCCGGGTGTGACTGAGCTCGAAGGCGCGCGTCACCAGTTCCTGGAAGCGCTCGGGCACGGCGTACGCGAACGCCAGGGCCGCCAGGTGGAAGGCGTTGGTGTGGCCGCTGGGGAAGCCGCCGTCGTCCGCCGGGGAGGTGCTGCGCTGCCGCAGCAGCTGGGGGGCGACGACGACCCGCGAGTCGTACACGGGGTAGCCGAGCTCGTCCTTCGCGCCGGTGTCGACGACCTCGCTGTCCTCGTTCATGCGCCACGGACGCGGGTACTGGAAGGCGTACTTGGCCGGGTTGCCGGACGCGAACGGGCCGCGCACCGTGTCGACGAGCTCGGCCACCTTGCCGAGCGCGGAGTCGTGCGCGCCGGCGCCGAGCGCGGAGCCGGCGGGGGCGTCGGCGGGCACCGCGTCGCTGATGGTGGTCGCGGGTGTGCCGTCGGGCGCGCTCGTGATCGACGTGACCGCCTTCGCGCCCTCCTTGTACAGCCCGGCGAGCGGACCCAGGCCCGCGATCATCGCGTAGCTCTGGTGCTGGCGGTCGTAGAGGAACGCCTCCTTCGCCTGCGCGTCCGTGCGCGCGGCGGTGAGCTGCGCGCAGTAGCGCATGTTGGCGCGCAGCACCTCCGGCCGCAGCGGCGTGCCGGTGTTCCACGCGCCGCCGGTCTTCCACACCTCGGCGAAGCCACCGAGGGCGCGCACGACCGCGTTGGTCTCGGGCGTGAGGTTCGCCAGGACGTTGCTCTTGTAGTCGTCGACGAACGCGTCGACGAACGCGGCGGCGGCCGGGGTGCCGGCCGGGGCGGCCGCGGCGGCCGGCCACGCGGCGAAGGCGGGCACGGCGAACGCTCCGGCTGTCACGCCGAGGGAGGTCATGAGGAACTTCCGCCGGTCGACGGCGAGCCGGTCGGCAGGCGAGGGGGACGGGTGCGAGGGGGACGGGTGCGAGGAGGACGGGTGCGAGGGGGAGGGGTGCCCGGCTGGGGACGGCATGCGCGTGCCTCTCTTCGGTTCCGCGGCCGTGCGGCCGGGAAGGGGATCGGGGGCGGGAGCGACGTGTTCGCGTGGGTGCGGACACGATGGATCCGGTGCGTTTCGTGGTGCTCGAGCGAAGATCTACGGCCGGGCGCTGTCGGGCCGGCGTGGGAGCGGCGACGGCGACATGGCCCGCGGGTGAACCCGCGCCGTGCGGTTCACAGGATCGAACGGGCCAGCGCGACGGCGCCCTCGACCGGTGCCCCGCGCAGCGGCTGCGGCCGTGCGCCGGGCACGGAGGCGGCGAGCGCCGAGGTGAACGCGTCGTAGAGCGGGGGCTGGCCGAGGACCGTGCCGCCGGCGACGACCACGTCGTCCACCGCGACGCCGCGCGCGGCGAGCCGTGCGACGAGCGCGGCCAGGCAGCGGCCGCCCTCGGCGATCACGGCGCGGGCGAGCGCGGAACCGGCGTCGGCGGCCGCGAACACGACCGGCGCGTGCCGGCCCCAGTCCGCCGAGACGTCCGTCGCGGCCTCCAGCGCGGCGCCCAGCGCGGGCACCTCGGTGACGCCGAACGCCTCGACGAGCCCGAGCGCCAGCGGGTCGGGCGGTTCCCCGCGGTCGTGCGCCGCCCATACGGCCCGCGCCGCCTCGCGGACGAGTCCGGCCGAGCCGCCCTCGTCGCCCAGCACCGCGCCCCAGCCGCCCACCTGGACGGGGCTGCCGTCGGCGAGCCGGCCCACCGCGACCGAGCCGGTGCCGGCCACCAGTCCGACCCCCCGGTCCAGACCCGCGGCGGGCACGAGCAGTTCGGCGTCCCCCACGACCAGCGCGGGGGTGCCGAAGTGCAGTTGCAGGGCGGTGCGGACCGGGGCGCACTGGCGCGGGGTCTCGCAGGCGTGTCCGCCCACGGCCAGCGCGGACGGACGTGCGCCGGCGGGCAGTGCCTCGGCCACCAGCGCGGCCAGCCAGCCGGCGGCGGCCACCGGGTCGTGCGGCCGCCAGCCGCCGCTCGGGCGGACGTGGTCGGCGACGCGGGTGTTCCCCACGACGGCGCGCAGATGCGTCTTCGTGCCGCCCACGTCGATGCCGACCACCAGGGGCAGGGTGTCCTGCACGGATCCTCTTTCGTCGTTGCGCGGAGATGCAACGGTGGGCGAACCATGCCTGGAAGAACAGCGGTTGCAGCGGTCGGGAAGCCCCGGGACAGGCCTCGTGCGGTCACGGCAGGCGAGTACCGTGAAGTTCGTTAGGAAGTTAACTAACGAAGTACAGTGCGTCAAGAGGCGTCGCACAGCCGGCCGCCGGGACGACCGTCCGGGCGGCCGCGCGGCCGGCCGCGACGCCCGGGCATCCATCGCCGCCTGCCGCGGAACCGTCCCCGCGGGACGCGGCCCCTGACCCGTGGGGGAACTGTGGAACACGACATGGCGGAAGCCCCCCGCCTGACCGAGAGCGCGAGCGCTGTGTTCGCCGTGCTGGCCGAGGCCGGCAGCGCGACCCGGCCCCAGCTCGCGACCCTGGCGGGCCTGTCCAAGCCGACGGTGTCCTCCGCCGTCGCGGAACTGGAGAGCGCCCGCCTCGCCGCCCACTCCGGCACCTCCTCCAGCGGCACCGGCCGCTCCGCCGCCGTCTACGGCCTCGGACCGGCCGCCGGCGCCGTGCTCGCCGTCGATCTCGGCCCCGCCGTGACGCGGGTGCGCGGCTGCGCCCTGGACGGAGCCCTGCTCGCCGAGACCACCGCCTCGCGCGAGGAGGCCGCCGACGCCGTGCGCGGGGCCCTCGCCGCGCTGCCCGCCGACGCCCCCCTGCGCGCCATCGTCGTCGCCGTCGGCGACGTCACCGAGTGGGACCGCGAAGGCGCCGGCATGCGCCCCGCGACCGCCAAGGCCGGGCCCGTCTACGACGCCGTCACCGTCGCGCTGCCGCCCGGGGTGCCCGTCCACCTGGAGAACAACGTCAACTGCGCCGCGCTCGCGGAACTCCACGAGGGCGCCGCCCGCGGCCGGCGCACCTTCGGCTACCTGCGCATCGGCGTGGGCATCGGTCTCGGCATCGTCATCGGCGGCCACGTGCTGCGCGGCGCGAACGGCGCCGCGGGCGAGCTGGCCCGGCTGCCGTACCCGTGGGACGAGGGCCGCGAGCCGCGCCGGGAGGCCCTGGAGGAGTACGTCGGCGCCCGCTCGCTGCTGCGCCGGGCCGCGCACGCCTGGCAGGACGCCGACGGGCCGTGCCCGCGTACCGCCGAGGAGCTGTTCGCGCTCGCCGCCGCGGGGCGGGCCGCCGCCCGCGCGGTGGTCGCCCGCCACGCCGCCGACGTGGGACGGCTCGCCGCCGCCGTGGCGGCGGTGCTGGACCCGGGGCTGATCGTGCTCGGCGGCAGCACCGGCGCGGACCCGCAGCTGCTGCCCGGTGTGCGGGCCGAACTCGCGCGGCTGAGCTGGCCCACGGAGGTGGTCAGCAGCACGGTCGGTGACCTGGGCACGGTCGTGGGCGCCGCCCGGCTCGCGGTCATCCGGGGAGTCCAAACCGTGACCGAGGCGGCGCGAACGAAGGATTGACGCCTTCGGACTCGGTCTGCCAATGTCCGGACAAGCGCTTTCTAAGCCGGTCGGGAACACCGGCTTGGGTTGGCGTCCCGCCCGTACGCGACGTACGGGAGCCGCACGAGGGCGTGCTTGTGCGACGACGGCCCTCCGGCCGGGGATCCCACCCGTGAAGGCGACGCGGCCGGGCGAGGCCGCGCCCCCGGAAAGCGAAAAATCCTCGCACAATGCACCAGTGCCGCTTCAGTCGGCGCCGTGCTCCGTCCCCTCCGACGAAAAAAGGTATCGAAGATGACCATTGTGGGTGTGCGGCGCTCCCGCCGGCTCGGCCGCGGCGGCATACGCCGCGTGGTTCCCCTCGCTGCCGTGGCCACGGCAGGTGCCCTGCTGCTCTCCGCCTGCGGTTCGGGTTCCGGGTCCTCGGGCGGCACCTCCAAGTCGCTGACGTTCTGGATCTCCACGGTTCCGGGGCAGGACGCGGGCTGGAAGAAGCTGGTGGCGCAGTACAAGAAGGAAGCCGGCGTCAAGGTCAAGCTGGTCAACATCCCCTACGACGGGTACACGACGAAGCTGCACAACGCCGCGCAGGCGAACTCCCTGCCCGACGTGGCGGCCGTCCCGGCACTGGACCCGATCTGGTCGAACAAGCTGATCGACCTCAGCTCCATCGCCAACGACAAGGCGAACAACATCAACGCCAACTTCCTGGCCAAGGACTCGTCCGGGAAGGTGCTGTCGATTCCCTCGGACGTCACCGCGTCCGGCCTGTTCATCAACAAGTCGCTGTTCGAGAAGGCTGGGGTCTCCTTCCCGGCCTCGCCGCAGAAGACCTGGACCTGGACCGAGTTCATCAAGGCGGCGAACAAGGTCCGCGAGAAGACCGGCGCCAAGTACTCCCTGACCTTCGACCAGTCGCCGTCCCGGCTGCGCGCCATGGTGTACGAACTCGGCGGCAAGTACGTCCACGCCGACTCCTCCGGCAAGTTCTCGGTGGACGCCGCGACCAAGAAGGCCGTGAACACCTTCGTCGGATGGAACGACGACAAGACCATGCCGAAGTCGGTGTGGACCAGCGGCGCCGACCCGTCGGCCATGTTCCAGAGCGGAGACGTGGTCGCCTACTGGTCCGGCGTGTGGCAGGTCGCCGCCTTCTCGGAGAGCATCAAGAAGTTCGACTGGGCGAGCGTCCCGACCCCCGCCGAGCCGGTGCAGGCCAGTGACGTCAACAGCGGCGGCATGATGGTCGGCTTCAACAACAACGGCGCCGCGGCCACCGCCGCGAAGAAGTTCATGTCCTGGCTGTACGAGCCGGAGCACTACACCGAGCTGTGCGCGGCTCCGGGTTCCTGCCCGTCGAGAGCGGTCTGAGCCCGAAGTACCCCTTCAAGTCCGAGGCGGCGCAGGCGGCGTTCAAGCTCTACAACGAGGAGATCCCGCTCTACGCCCCGATCTCGGGCTACTTCAACAGCGCGCAGACGAACTGGGTGCTGAGGGGCAAGAGCCTCACCGAGGACCCGACCAAGACGGAGCTCGGCAAGGCGATCAACGGCCAGCAGTCGGCCGAGAAGGCCCTGGAGAACATCGTGGCCGGCTACAACCAGCAGGTCGGCGGCGCATCGTAGGCCGCAGGGCCGGGCGGCGGGCCGATACCCCGCCGCCCGGCCCTGGGCGCCCACGTGATGCCGGGCTCATGGCCCGAGCCCACAGGAACCCATTCCACCAGCACGGAGTCAGGAAGATGACAAAACGCGCCTCGGCCTTGTCCGCGAGCCCGCCCAGGAGACGCAGTAAGTACATTCTTGCGCCGCTCGTCCTCATCGCGGCCAATGTCGTGCTCTTCGCGCTGTTCTTCGTGTGGCCGGCGGTGATCGGGCTCGTCTACTCCTTCACGAACTACACGGGCGTGGGAGTGTTCCAGTTCGTCGGACTGGACAACTACCACAACCTGTTCGGCGACTCCACCTTCTACGACGCGCTGACGCGGACGCTGCTGTACGCCGTGCTCTTCGTACCGCTGAACTTCGCGCTCGCGCTGGCCGCCGCCAACCTGGTGGTGAGCAAGCACGCGAAGGGCACGTCGGTCGCCCGCGTCATCTTCTTCATCCCGTGGCTGCTGTCGCCCATCGTCGTGGGTGTCCTGTGGCGGTGGCTGTTCGGTGAGAACTTCGGACTGGTCAACTACGTCATCGAGAAGCTCGGTGGAAGCGCTGTTCCGTGGCAGTCGAACGCGGACCTGTCGCTGCTGGTCGTGGTGATGGCGGCATCGTGGGCCTGGACGGGTTTCTCGATGCTGCTGTTCATAGCGGCGATCAAGAACGTGCCCACCTCGTACTACGAGGCTGCCTCCCTCGACGGGGCGGGCCCCTGGCGGCAGTTCGTCGGCATCACCCTGCCGAGCATCGCGCCCACCTCGTTCATCGTCATCCTGCTCAACACGATCAACGCGATGAAGGAATACCCGGTGTTCGTGGCCCTCAACAACGGCGGACCCGGAACGTCGAACAACCTGCTCGTCCAGTACATCTACGAGACCGGCTTCAAACGGGGTCAGATCGGCTACGCCAGCGCCGCGTCATTCGTGCTCATGCTCATTCTGATGGCCGTCGCGATCATCCAGCTGATCGTCAACCGGCGGGTGGAGAACCGATGACAACCACAGACATTCCGCGCCCTGTCGACGCCGCTCCCGGACGGGCCGTCGCCAAGAAGCGCCCCCGCGGAGCGGCCGGCGGCGGGCTCCGGCGAGCGGTGTCCGCGACGACACTGCTGTGGATCCTCGCGTGCCTGTACGGGCTGCCGGTGCTGTGGTTCATCCTCAGCTCCCTCAAACCGGCCTCGGACCTGTTCTCGTATCCGCTGACGCTGGTTCCGCACAACCCCACCCTGTCGGGTTACTTCACGGCGTGGCGCAGCGCCAACTTCTCCCAGTACTTCGTCAACACGACCCTCGTGTGCGTGATCACGACGATCCTCACCGTGGGTGTCAGCTGCTGCACCGGTTATGCGCTGGCCAAGTACGACAACAAGTGGCTCAAGGCGTTCTTCATCTGCATCCTGGCCACCACCATGCTGCCGTCCGAGGTCATGCTCGCCCCGGAGTTTCTGGTCGTCCGCAACCTCGGCCTCTACAACTCCTTCGCGGGCATCGTCCTGCCGGCCGTGCTCACCGCGACCGGATGCTTCATGTTCCGCCAGTTCTTCCTGACGGTTCCCGACGAACTCGTGGAGGCCGCGCGCATCGACGGCGCCCGCGAACTGTCGATCTTCCTGCGGATCATGGTGCCGCTCTCCCGGCCGATCATGCTGACCCTCGCCATCCTGTCCTTCCAGTGGCGGTGGAACGACTACATCTGGCCGCTGCTGATGCTCAACGACCCCAACAAGTTCACCGTGCAGATCGGCATCCAGAGCATCGTCGGCGCGCAGAACATCAACTGGTCGGTCCTGCTCGGCGCGTCGGTCATCTCCATGATCCCGCTGATCGCGATCTTCCTGGTCTTCCAGCGCTACGTGATGGGCGCCGACATCAACGCCGGACTGAAGGACTGACCGTGCCCACCCCGCTCGACCACGAGTTCGTCCGCGCGGTTGCCCGCGCCGCCGACCGCTCGGCCGCCCCGCTGGCGGCCGCCCCCGACGAGGAACCCGCCGGGCTGCCCCACCGCGTCCTGGCCCGCCGGGTGAAGACGCTGGTCGCGGCCTACCGTTCCCCGGACTCGGCGCTGCACGGCAGCGGGCGGGCCGTGGCCGCCGCGATGACCCACCTCCGCGCCCTGCGGGCAGCGCAGACACCCACCGGCCTGTTCGCCGGCGGCGACAACGTGCAGTCACCCCCCGACTCGGCGTTCACCGTCAACGACGTGTGCGACGCGCACGTCCTCGCCGCCGGCGCCGGGCCGGAACTGCGCGACGTCACCGCCGCGCTCGCCGAGATCGCCCGTGCCGCCGCCGACAGCCTCCTGACCGGCGGGGTGCACACCCCCAACCACCGCTGGGAGCTGTGCGCGGCCCTGGCCCGGCTGCACCGGTCCTTCCCCGACGACCGGCTGCCCGCCCGGGTCGAGGAGTGGCTCGGCGAGGGCGTCGACATCGACGCGGAGGGCCTGTACTCGGAACGCAGCGCCAACTACGCGGCCCACGTGTCCAACCCGTCGCTGCTGCTGCTGGCCGACGTTCTCGGCCGCGCCGACCTGCTGGACGCCGTCGAACGCAACCTCGCCACGACCCTGGACCTCATCAGGCCGGACGCGACGGTGGAGACCGTCCACTCGCGACGGCAGGACCAGAACCACCCGTTCCCGCTCGCGCCCTATCTGCCGCACTACCGGCTGCTCGCGATCCGCACCGGCCGGGGCGACTTCAGCCGGGCGGCGCGGCTCGCGGCCGACGGCGGCATCGACGACCCCGACCTGCTCGCCCAGACCCTCCTCACCCCGGACCTGTGCCACGTCCTGCCGGCGCCGGCGGTGCAGACACTTCCGCGCCACCGGTACCTCACCACCGCGCGCCTGGCCGCACAGGCCTCGCCCGGCGTGCACACGGTGGTGTACGGCGGCTCCGACGTGCCCGGGCACCGGCGCATCCGTTCGGGCCTCGCCTGCAATCCCACGTTCCTGCGCCTGTTCGCCGGCGGCGCCGTCCTCGACGCGGTCCGGCTCTCCCGGGGCTTCTTCGGCCTCGGCCCCTTCCGCGCCGCCGACATGCACCGGCTCACCGGCACCCGCTACCGGCTCACCGAAACCCTCACGGCCGCCTACTACCAGCCGCTCCCGCCGGGCCTGCGGCGGGACGACGGCGCCTACCGGATGGCGGACGAGGGACGCTTCTCGGCCGCGATGGCCTTCCCGGACCGGCCCCGCGACGAGGTCTCGCACACCACCCGCGTGGAGGTGGAGCTGAGGGCGGACGGCGCGGACCTGCGGATCGACATCAGCGGACCGCCGGTGCCCTGGGCCCTCGAACTGACCTTCCGGCCGGGCGGCGTGCCGGAGGGCGCCGTGCCGATCGGCGACGGCCGCTGGTGCCTGACGACCGGGCCGATGACCTACCGGGCCGGCGAGGACGAGATCCGGGCCGAGGTTCGTGTCGAGGCCGGCGAACCGCTCGCCGGGCCGGACCGCGGCGACGTCCTGCGCTACGACCCCGGCCAGGACCACACCGTGGTGGGCGGCACCGACGCGACGGCCGGGAACCGCGTCTACATCGGCGGTCAGGGCCCGCACACACTGACCGTCGCGCTGCGCGCCCACCGGCCCGCACCCGTCGGGTGACCCCGACCCCACGCCATGGCCGCCTCCGGCATGAAGGGCTGATCCCCGTGCACCTCCCACACCAGCGCGCCCCGCTGCACGACCTCCCCGACACCCCCGAGGCGTACGACGCCGTCCTCGCCGACGTCACCGAGCAGGCCCTGGCCCGGCTCACCCCCGAGGGCAGCCTCGAACACCCCGACTGCACCGACGACATCGGCGACACCTCCCTCGGCGTCACCTCGCTGCTGGCCCTCGCCCGGCAGCGCACCGAGGACCCCCGCCTGCCGGACGCGGTGCGCCGCAGCCTCGCCTTCCACCTGGACGAACGGGTCTTCACCGAGGACAACCCCGGCTACCCCAACCTCAGGGTCCGCGACTCGGGCCTGCCGTACGCCCGTTACGTCCTCCAGGCGGGCGCCCACCCCATCGGCGACTGGCCGAGCACCGTGTGGGCGCTGCTGCAGGCGGTGAACGTCCTCGACCTGGCCGACGGTCTGGTGGACGACGACCAGCGGGGCAGGCTGCTGGAGGTGGCGCGCGGCTACTGGCGCTGGCTGACCGAGGCCACCTTCTTCAACCCGCAGGAGGCCGCCAACCAGGCGATCGGCTGTGTGGTGGGCGGCCTGATGCTGGCCCGCCACCTGCCCGGCGCGGAGGGCGAGCGGGTCCGCGAACGCGCCCTTGGGCTCTACGCCGACGAGATCCGCGCCCACCGCGTCCGTGACCGGGGCGCCCTGCTGCCCCCGAGCACGGCGGCGCCTACGACAACAACTACGGCCCGATCTCCCTGTCGTTCCTCGCCCAGGCACACCGGGTCAGCGGCGAGGAGGTCTTCGCCGCCGACGGCGACGCCCTCGCCCGCTACATCGACGCCCGGCTCACCGGCGGCGGCTTCGACAACGGCGGCCCCCGCTAAAGCGAGCAGCACTCCGCCTTCGAGTCCGTCCTCGGCCTGCGCTGCTTCGGCGCCCGCATCGGAGCCGACCTGGGCCGCTACCGCGGCGACACGCTCCCCCACTGCCCGAAAGGCGTGGGAGGGACCCCCACGGCCCGGCACGCGGTCCAAGCGGACGGCGGGATCGACGGCCACTTCGCGTGGATGCTGGTCTGGCAGATCCAGGACACGACGCGCTGGCACCGTACGCCGTCGACGGCGCCCGCCCGGCACCAACTGCGGGCCGGCACGGTGTCGGTGGCCTTCTACGACCGGATGACCCCGTCCCTGGTCGAGGCGGACGGCACGTACTGGCTCGCGGCGGCGGTCAACCGCCGGCACGGGTTCGGCCCGGTCACCGACGGCTTCCTGCTGTGTCGCCCGATGGGGGAGGTCCGGGTCCGCGACGTGCGCGCCGACGGCCTCGCGGCCAAGCTGGTGACCAAGCCGGTCGTCGGCCGCGACCACGTGCTGCGCCATGTCCGCTCGCTGTACGTCACGGACGGCAGCCGCCTGTGGACGGTGGTCGCGGTGGAGCGGCTGCCCGGGGCGCCGTACCTGCTGGCCGGGCTGCCGTACGCGGCCGACGACGGCGGCCGGGTGCGCCGCACGGCCGACGGGGCCGTGGCCTCGGCGGGCGCGCTGCGGCTGACCCACCCCGGAGCACCGGGTCCCGACCACTTCGACGCCCGAGCCGAACTCACCCAGGAGCAGGCGGCGTTCGCCCTGGCGGCCGACCCGCGCGGCTACGGCGACCCCGACGAGGGCTGGCGGCACCTGGTCGCCTCCAGCGCGCTGGAGGCCGGGCCGGCCCCGGGCGCCCCGGAGGGCCTGAGTGTTCGCCGTCCAGTACGGCTCACGGGAGGCGTTCGCGCCGGTCTTCGAGCGGGACGGGGACGGCCTCACCGTCCGCACGGACGCCTTCACCGCGGTGCTCGGCCCGGTGGCGGGCGACGCCCGCGCGGAACCGGAGCTGACCCTGCGCGCCACCGCGTGAAGCCGGGGTCCCGGGAACGGCCTCCCGGGACCCCGGGCCCGCTCAGAGTCGCCCGTCCGCCCGCCCCGGGGCCCGCACCACCAGGTCCGCCCGTTCGCGCGTCGCCGCCACCAGTTCGGCGTTGCGCTGGTCCGAGCGCTCCACCCAGGCCACGGCCGCCTCGTGGTCCTTGCCGAACTCCTCGTGCCGGGCGACCAGCCGGCGCACCCGCTCGTCCTCGTCCAGTTCGCAGAACCACACCTCGTCCAGGTGCGGCCGCACCCGCGCCCACGGCCCCGTGTCCAGCAGCAGGTAGTTGCCCTCCGTCACCACCAGCCGGGCGGTCGGCGGCACCGGGATCGCGCCCGCGACCGGCTGCTCCAGCACCCGCTCGAAGCCCGGCGCGTAGACGACGTCCTCGGCGTCCTCGGTGTCGTCGGGGGCCCGCAGCCGCCGTAGCAGCGCGGCGTACCCGGCGGCGTCGAAGGTGTCCGGCGCGCCCTTGCGGTCGCGGCGGCCGAGCCGGTCCAGTTCGGCGTCGGCGAGGTGGAAGCCGTCCATGGGGACGTGCGCCACCCATGGCCTGCCGTCGCCGTTCAGCTCGCGGACCAGGTGCTCGGCGAGCGTCGTCTTGCCCGCGCCCGGGCTGCCGGTGATGCCGAGCACCGCGCGGCGGCCCTCCCGGGGCAGCGCGCGGGCACGGGCGAGGAGGTCGTCGAACGTCGTCGGCACACCCCAGAGTGTGCCACCGGCGCCGGGACACGTCCGCGGCGCGTTGTGCCGTACCGGCATATACCGGACCAACCACGTGTTTCGTCCTGTTCCGTCGCGCACATGTGGCCGGAACCACCCGCTGCACCGGCCCCGATGGGGAAAGGTGTCCGGTATGACGCAGCTCGGTCTCCCCGAAGACATCCAGGCCTGCCTCTTCGACCTCGACGGGGTCGTGACCAAGACGGCGGTGGTGCACGCGGCCGCCTGGAAGGAGACGTTCGACGCCTTCCTGCGCGAGCGGGACGGCGAGGGCTTCAGGCCGTTCGACGCCGGTGCCGACTACGACGAGTACGTCGACGGACGCCCCCGCGCCGACGGCGTGCGCACCTTTCTCGCCTCCCGCGGCATCGAACTGCCGGAGGGCCACCCCGACGACCCGCCTCAGGCGCAGACCGTCAACGGCGTCGGCAACCGCAAGAACGTCCTGCTGCTGGAGCGGATCCGCACCCAGGGCGTCGAGACCTACGACGGCACGCTGCGCTACATCCGGGAGGCGCGGGCGCGGGGCCTGAAGACCGCCATCGTCTCCTCCAGCGCCAACACCCGCGACGTGCTGCACTCGACCGGCATCGAGGACCTCTTCGACGTCCGCGTCGACGGCGTGGTGGCCGCCGAGCGGGGGCTGCCGGGCAAGCCGCGCCCCGACACCTTCCTCGCCGCCGCCCGTGACCTGGGCGTCGAGCCGTCACGGGCCGCCGTCTTCGAGGACGCCCTGGCCGGCATGGACGCGGGCCGCTCCGGCCGCTTCGGCTACGTCGTCGGCGTCGACCGGGTCGGGCAGAGCGAGGCGCTGTACGCGCACGGCGCCGACATCGTCGTCAAGGACCTCGCCGAGCTGGGAGGGCGTGCGTGATCACCCACCGGTCGTACACCGTCGAACCGTGGTGCGTGCGCGAGACGGAACTGCACCTGGACGTCCTGGCGCAGAGCGAGTCGGTGTTCGCCCTGTCCAACGGGCACGTCGGCTGGCGCGGCAACCTCGACGAGGGCGAACCGCACGGCCTGCCCGGCAGCTACCTCAACGGCGTCCACGAACTGCACCCGCTGCCGTACGCCGAGGCCGGTTACGGCTACCCGGAGTCCGGCCAGAGCGTCATCAACGTCACCAACGGCAAGATCCTGCGGCTGCTCGTCGACGACGAGCCGTTCGACCTGCGCTACGGGCAGGTCGTCGCGCACGAACGCGTCCTCGACCTGCGCCGGGGCGTGCTGGAACGCACCTGCGAGTGGACCTCGCCGGCCGGGTCGACGGTCCGGGTCCGCTCGACCCGGCTGGTGTCGCTGACCCAGCGGGCCGTGGCGGCCATCGCCTACGAGGTGGAGGCGGTCGGCGACCGCTGCCGCGTGGTGATCCAGTCCGAGCTGGTCGCCAACGAGAGCCTGCCCGAGCCGGACGGCGACCCGCGCGCGGCGCGGGCGCTGACGTCGCCGCTGGAACCGGAGGAACACTTCGCCTCCCGCAACAAGCTGCGCCTGGTGCACCGCACCCGGCGCAGCGGCCTGCGCGTCGCCGTCGCCGCCGACCACACCGTCACCGGCCCGCCGCGGACCACGACCAGCGGCGAGAGCGACGCCGACGTGGCCCGGCTGACCGTCACCGCCGTGCTGGAGCCGGGCCAACGGCTGCGCGTGGAGAAGCTCGTCGCCCACGGCTGGTCCGGCGTCCGCTCGCGGCCCGCGATGAGCGGCCAGGTGGAGGCGGCCCTGGCGGCGGCCGCGCACAGCGGCTGGGACGGCCTGCTCGCCGAACAGCGGGACCACCTGGACGACTTCTGGTCGCGCGCCGACGTCGAGGTGGACGGGGACGAGGAGATCCAGCAGGCCGCACGCTTCGCCCTCTTCCACGTCCTGCAGGCCGGCGCCCGTGCCGAACGGCGCGCGATACCCGCGAAGGGCCTGACCGGATCCGGCTACGACGGCCACGCCTTCTGGGACACCGAGACCTTCGTCCTGCCGCTGCTGACCTACACCGCCCCCGACGCCGTGGCCGAGGCGCTGCGCTGGCGGCACAACACCCTCGACGCCGCCCGCGAGCGCGCCGCCCAGCTCGGCCTGGACGGCGCCGCGTTCCCCTGGCGCACCATCGAGGGCTCGGAGGGGTCGGCGTACTGGCCCGCCGGGACCGCGGCCTTCCACGTCAACGCCGACATCGCCGACGCCGTGGTGCGCTACGTCGCGGCCACCGGCGACACCGGCTTCGAGCGCGAGACGGGCGTCGAACTGCTGGTGGAGACCGCCCGCCTGTGGCGCTCGCTCGGCCACCACGACGCGCACGGCACCTTCCACATCGACGGCGTCACCGGCCCCGACGAGTACAGCGCCGTCGTCGACGACAACACCTACACCAACCTCATGGCCCGGGCGAACCTGCTCGCGGCCGCCGACGCGGTCGAACGCCATCCGCAGCAGGCCGCCCGGCTCGGCGTCGACGAGGAGGAGTCCGCCGCCTGGCGGGACGCGGCCGAAGCCGTGCACCTGCCCTACAACGACGATCTCGGCGTGCACGAACAGCACGCGGGCTTCACCCGCTACCAGCGCTGGGACTTCGAGAACACGGCCCCCGGGCAGTACCCGCTGATGCTGCACTTCCCGTACTTCGACCTGTACCGCAAGCAGGTCGTCAAACAGGCGGACCTCGTCCTGGCGATGTACCTGTGCGGCAGCCACTTCGACGACGAGCAGGTGGCCCGCAACTTCGCCTACTACGAGCCGCTGACCGTCCGCGACTCCTCCCTGTCGGCCTGCGTGCAGGCCGTGATCGCCGCGCAGGCGGGCCATCTGCGGCTCGCCTACGACTACACGGTCGAGGCGGCGCTGATGGACCTGGCGGACCTGGAGCACAACACCCGCGACGGGCTGCACATCGCGTCGCTGGCGGGCACCTGGACGGCACTGGTGGCGGGCTTCGGCGGCCTGCGCCGCGACGGCGACAGCCTCGCGTTCGCGCCCCGGCTGCCCGAGAGGTTCAGCCGCCTCGCCTTCCACGTCCAGCTCCTCGGCAGCCGGCTGCGCGTGGAGATCGGTCCGGACAAGGCCGCGTACACGCTGCTGTCCGGCCCGTCCGTGTCGATCCGTCACCACGGCACGCGGGTCAGGGTCAACGGCGACGGCCCGGCCGTGTGCCCGATGCCTCCGACGTCGGTGCGCCCGGCCCCCGCGCAGCCCCCGCACCGCGGACCGGGCGGGCGCTGACCCCGCGCCCGGATCCCGATACCGGGGAGGGCCGCGCCACCGGTGCGCGGCCCTCCCCGGGCCGTCGGTCAGGCGCGCAGCTTGGCCTCTCGGCGGAACTTGGCGAACTGCTGGTCCGGGTCGCCCGTGTACGACCAGGGGGTCCGTGTGGCACGCCGGCCGAGCATCCGCAGCAGAGCCGCCGAGATGTCCTGCACGCCGGCATGGCAGGCCGCGTGCGCCAGGTGGTTGAGGTCGCGCAGCTCGCCGGGCGCGATGGCCTCGTCGTCCCGGACCGACATCCAGCACTGCCAGGTGCGGTGCACGGCGCTGACCGCGCCCTCGTGGCTCCAGTGCTGTCCGTGGCCGACGGCGGACTGGCCGCCGTCGACCGCGTCGAGGAGGTGGCGGTACTCCTCGACCCGCGCGTACTGCACCAGCACCGGCAGCGGGCAGCCGGGCGGCGCGACGCCCGCCGCGTCGTGGGCGAAGTCGTACATCAGGCCGTGCGAGCCGTGCCAGCGCGCCGAGTAGTAGTGCAGGACCTGCAGGTGGCCCTCCACGCTGTACGGGTCGCGCGCGTGCAACTCGTCCCACCAGCGCGCCAGCTCCTGGCGCCGCACCCCCGCCGGGTACAGCCGCGCCACGGAGATCAGGGAGACCCAGGGGGTGGGGTCGTCCGGCCAGGCCTCGGCGGCCTGCAGGCAGGCCATCACCGCGGTGTCGATGCGCTGCTGGTCGATCGGCACGCCCCGGCCCGCGGCGATGGCCAGGTTGAACGCCCGCGCGGTCTCCGTCGCCGCCCGCAGCACCAGCGCGTCGGCGCTGCGGGGTTCGGCGGCCAGCCACGTCTCCACCGTCGAGTTCCCGGCGCAGGACTGTGCGAGCAGGCGGATCCGGTGACCCCGGGCCAGCCAGTCCGGGCCGGTGGCCCGCAGCAGCTCCCGCAGGCCCTGCCAGCGGCCGATGACGATGTCCTGACGGCTGGAGGTGAGGGAGGCGTCGCCGCAGTCGGGGTCGTAGTCGGGGGTGAAGCGTTCGCGCGCCATCTGGGTCTCCCTCAGAAGTCGGTGGGAAGACCTTCGTGGGCCCGGGTGCCCGCGGGCGCGTAGGCGTCGGGGACGACGTAGTCCGCTTCCACGGTGCGGGAGGCGTCCAGGCGGGCGGGCCGGTAGTAGTCGCTGCCCCGGCGCCAGTACCACAGCATCGGCACCACGCCGACGGCGAGCCCGCCGATGCCGATCCCGATGGCCGCGGAACTCAGGTCGCCCAGCGACTCGACGAAGACCCAGAACATGAACCCGGCGCCGAACAGCGGCCACAGCCCGCCCATCAGGAAGTTGGCCGGGGACTTCAGCAGCATCTTGCGGTACGCGACGACCACCGCCAGGCCGGCCAGACCGTAGTACACGGCGATCTGCAGGCCGATCGCCGAGATGGCGTCGGAGAGGATGTCGCCCACCGTGCCCAGGGCGTTGGAGGCGACCATCATCACCAGTGCCACCGCGCCGACCACCATGATGGCCACCCAGGGGGTGTTCCAGGTGCGGTGCACCTTGCCCAGCGCGGACGGCATCGTGCGGTCGCGGCCCATCGCGAACAGCGAACGCGTGACCTGGATCAGCGTGGTCTCCAGGGTGGCGATGGTGGACAGCATCACCGACACCAGCAGCAGCTTGCCGCCCCAGCCCGGCCAGAGCTCCTCACCGAGCACCGTCAGCACGTTGGCGTCGTTCTCCTCGATCTGCCGGGAGCTGAGGATGACGTTCACCGCGATGGTGAACACCTCGAAGAGCAGGAAGACGATGCCCACGCCGATCAGTCCCGCGAGGCCCGTGGTACGGCGACTGTCGCGGGTCTCCTCGCTCAGGTTGCTGGTGACGTCCCAGCCCCAGTAGTAGAAGGCGGCGATGAGGGCGCCCGAGGCGAACCCGGCCATTCCGTCGAAGTGGGAGAAGCCCAGCCACGACCAGTCGAAGGGCCGCGCGTTGTCCGTGTGGAAGAGGGCGAGCACGGCGAACAGGCCCAGGATGGCGAGCTCGACACCGGACATGATCAGCTGCGCGCGGGCGGTGAGCCGGGCACCGCCGAGCACCACCAGCAGCATGACCAGGAACCACCCGGCGCCGACCGCCGTCGACAGCGCGGTGTTCCCGGCGAGGTCGTCGTCGAACAGGGCCAGGGTCATCGAGCCGGCGGGCAGCGAACCGGCCACCATGAAGATGGTGGTCGAGATCACCAGCGCCCAGCCGCTGATGAAGCCCAGGAACGGGTGGAGCGTGCGCCCCACCCACGAGTAACTGGCGCCCGCGTTCACGTCGATGCGGCTGAGGTAGCTGAAGGCCAGCGCGATGCCCAGCATGGGTATCGCGCAGTACAGCAGAGCCGCCGGGCTGGCCAGACCTACCGCGCCGACGAGGACCGCGGTGGTCGCGGTCAGCGAGTACGCCGGGGCGCTGCCCGCGACGGCCATCACCACGGTGTCGAACGTGCCGAGGGCGTTGGCCTGGAGCCCTCTGCCCCTGTTGTTGCTCATCGTTGCGCTGCTTTCCGTCGTGCACGTCGCGAGGACGACCTGACCCCGACGTCGTCGGTGGGGTGGGGGTGGTACGCACTCCACGCACTCCTGACCGGTGAGGGTCGCCCTCGGGCCAGAAGTGGCGAAATGGCGTGGTGGATCCCGCCCGGTCGGTGCGTCGCCGGGCGATCACGGCGTGTGTGCGAGTGATGATAGCCCTCCTCGTCTCTCTGGCAACGCCCACCTCCTGAGTCACTCGGGACGGGCGGGGTTGGACGGCGCGCTCCGGGAAACGCGGATCGGGACACCCGACGGATCCGATCAGGCGCAGTGCGCGAAGGAGACCACCATGAGCAGCGAGGAGACCGCCCCCGCGCCGATGGGCGACGACGCCTACCAGCCGACCGGGACCAACGAGGAGCAGGCGGACGCCGCTCCGCTCGACCTGCAGGACGCCGTCGACGAGCGGACCTACGACGACACCCTCGACGAGGGCTGGTCGCCGCCCGAGAGGCCGCTGGGCGTCACCAAGTACGGCACCACGGCGGCGGAGCAGCACGCGGGCGAGAGCCTCGACCAGCGGCTCGCCCAGGAGGTGCCGGACGCCGGGGTGCCCGCCGGGGACGACATCGGGGACCTGCCCGGGGGCGAGGGGGAGCCGACCGACCCGGAGGCGGGCGGCGACCGCGCCGGGCGTCTGGTCGCGCCGGACGAGGGGGCCCATGCGAACACCACGAAGGAGGAGGTCGCCTCCGACGTGGGCGTCGACGGCGGAGCCGCCGGCCCGGAGGAGGCCGCCGTCCACGTCGTCGACGACGCGGCGTTGCCCGGCGCCGAGCGGGGCCGCTGACGCCGGGTTCCCCTCCGGGTCCTGAGTCCTTTCCCGCGGTCCCCGCCGGTCCCTGAGCCCCCCTCTCGCGGCTCCCGGTCCCTCTGCCGCTTCCCTCAGTCTCCGAGACGGTCGATGTGCCGCAGTTTGTTCGTGGCGTCCAGGGCGGCGACCTTGTAGGACTCCGCCAGCGTCGGGTAGTTGAAGACCGCGTCGACCAGGTAGTCGACGGTGCCGCCGCAGCCCATCACGGACTGCCCGATGTGGATCAGCTCGGTGGCCCCGGCGCCGAAGCAGTGCACGCCGAGCAGGGTGCGGTCCTCGGGTGAGACGAGCAGTTTCAGCATGCCGTGCGAGTCGCCGATGATCTGCCCGCGGGCCAGTTCCCGGTAGCGGGAGACACCCACCTCGAACGGCACCCGCTCCTCGGTGAGCCGGTCCTCGGTCCGGCCGACGAAGCTGATCTCCGGGATGGTGTAGATGCCGATCGGCTGCAACTGGTGCATCCGCCCGGCCGGCTCCCCGCACGCGTGGTGGGCCGCGGCCCGGCCCTGCTCCATCGCGGTCGCGGCCAGTGCGGGGAAGCCGATGACGTCGCCGACGGCGTAGATGTGCGGAACGGCGGTGCGGTAGTGCTCGTCGACCGCGATCCGGCCGCGGGCGTCCGCCGTCAGGCCCGCCCTGCCGAGGTCGAGCTCGTCGGTCAGGCCCTGCCGGCCGGCCGAGTACATCACCGTGTCGGCCGGGATCTTCTTGCCGCTCTCCAGGACGGTGAGCGTGCCCCGCGAATGGCGTTCCACCGCGGCGACCGTCTCCCCGAAGCGGAACGTCACCGCCAGGTCCCTGAGGTGGTACTTGAGCGACTCGACGATCTCGAGGTCGCACATGTCGAGCATGCCCGCGCGCTTCTCCACCACCGTCACCTTGCTGCCGAGCGCGGCGAACATGGAGGCGTACTCCATGCCGATGACGCCGGCGCCGACGATGACCATGGAGCGCGGCACGTGTTCGAGGGTGAGAACGTTGTCGGAGTCCATGATCGTGCGCCCGTCGAACTCCACGCTGTCGGGGCGGGCCGGCCGGGTGCCGGTGGCGATGACGATGTGCTCGGCGCTGAGCAGCCGTTCGTCGCCGTTCACCTCGCGCAGCGCCACGGTGTGCGGGTCGGCGAAGCGGCCGGTGCCGGCGAAGAGGGCGACGTGGTTGCGGGAGAGCTGGCTGCGGATGACGTCGACCTCGCGGCCGACCACGTGCTGGGTGCGCGCGATCAGGTCGGCGACGGTGATGTCCTCCTTCAGCCGGTAGCTCTGCCCGTACAGATCCCGCTGGGTGAGGCCGGTGAGGTAGAGCACCGCCTCGCGCAGCGTCTTGGAGGGGATGGTGCCGGTGTGGATGGAGACCCCGCCGACCATGTCGGGGCGGTCGACGACGGCGACCCGGCGGCCGAGCTTGGCCGCGGCGATGGCGGCCTTCTGGCCGCCCGGGCCGGATCCTATGACGAGCATGTCGAAGTCGGGCACCTCAGGAGTCTGGCAGTCCCCAGGCACCCTCCGGAAGGGCGGACGGGCACCGAACCGGCACCGTCCGCCGCCGGCGCTCCGCGCCGCGTCACGCCCGCGGGCCCTGCGCTTCCCGCGCCGGACCCGCGGGCGGGTGGGCGGACGCTGGTTACGGCAGCAGTTTGTCGAGGGCGGCGGGGCCCTCCGCGTCCAGCTTGCGCTGGGCCCACGCGAGGTTGCGCGGGTTGAGGTCCCTGCCCGCGGCAAGGACGACGTCCTCCGCCGACACATCGGTGCCGGTGCGGGCGTGCAGCAGGTCGTCCGGGGTGACGCCGTCCTCGGACGGCCCGGACGCTTCGGGCTGTGACGTCGACATGATCTCTGCTCCTCGAGTCCGGATCATTTCTTCGGGCCCGGTGCGGTCATCGGGTCCGCTACCACCATTGAACCCCCTTTGCCCACCCTGCATCCGGTACGGGCGTTGCTCAAGAGGCCCGGGGGCCCCGAAGGACGCCGGGTGAGGACTTGGGGCCGCTCGGCCCAGCCGTGCGGCCCCGGACAGCAGCGAGTACGTCCCGAGCGCGGCCGGAGAGCGCCGGTCGCGCGGAAAAACGCTGGACGCGGGGGAGCGGTGCTCCGTATTGTCGGGGCCACGCCCAGGACCGGACGGAAGGAGGCGAGTGCCGTGCAGTTCACCCTCACCCAGCGCTCCCTCGCAGACGTCCCGGCGTGCATGGCCTGACCCGGCCGGGAGCGCTCCACGCAGCACGCATCCCGGAGGATCCCGTGACCGGACTGGTCATCCGTACGCTCGATGAGAACGACGCTCCGCTCTTCGACGCCCACCCGGACCCGCTCGGCGCCCGCGAGGCGCACCGGCTGACCCGCCACCGCCCCGACTGGAAGCGCGTCGCCCTGCGCGACGGCACGGTCGTCGCCCGCGGCGCCTGGTGGGGCGGCCCCGAGGACACACGGCCGATCAACATCAACTGGTTCGACGTCGCCGAGGGCGAGGAGGAGGCGGGGGCACGGCTGCTGCGCACCGCGCCCTGGCAGGTCGACGACCTGGAACTGACGCTGCCCGCCCACTGGCGGGACGTACCGGCCCTGCGGACCGCGGCCGAGACGCGCTTCAGGGCCGCACGCGCGGCCGGCTACGAGCTGCTGGCCGAGCGCTTCCTTTACCGCTGGACGCCGGAGTGCGGGCTGCCCGAGCGGCCGGGGCGGCTGCGGTTCGCGGCCGAGCCGGACGACGCGGTCTTCCTCGACGCGCTGCGCCGCGTCCACTCGGCCACCCTCGACGCCCATGCCCTCAGGGCCGTCGCGCTCGGCGGCGTCGACCGGGCGGCGCGGGAGGAGCTCGACTTCTTCCACTGGCTGCCGTCGCCCCGGCACTGGTGGCAGGTGGCGCGCACCCCGCAGGGAGACCCGGTCGGCATTCACATCCCCGCCCACAACCCCTCGGGCCCCTGCGTCGCCTTCATCGGGGTCCTGCCGGAACAGCGCGGACACGGCTACGCCTACGACCTTCTCGTGGAGTGCACCCGCTTCCTCGTGGAACAGGGCGCCGAGTTCGTCGCCGCGGCCACGGACCGGGCGAACACCCCCATGGCCGCCCACTTCGCCAGGGCGGGCTATCCCGTCGTACGGGAACGGGCCAACTTCCATCCCACCGAGGCGGCTCTCGCCGGGTGACCGTCCTGCGCCCGGTGACAGCTCCGCGCGGGGTGGCGGCGCCCAGCCCGGGAACGGTCGCCGTCCCCAGGGCGTTCCCTGCCGGGCGGCGGCTCCGCGCCCGGTGGTGGTTCCTGCGGGGTGGTTCCTCTTACCTGGTGGTGGTGCCCGTGCAGGGTCCCGGTGCCTGGGGTGGTCCCTGCCGCGTGACGGCCCCGCGCCAGGTGGTGCCCGTGCCGGGAGCAGTCCCCGTCCGTGGGTGGTCTCTGCCGGGTTGCCGGGTGACGGCCCGTGCACGGTGGTGGCGCCCGTGCCGGGAACGGTCACTGTCTCCACCGAGGCGCCTTTGGCCGGGTGACTGTCCCGCGCCCGGTGGCGGCCCCGCGCGAGTGGGCGGCGCCCGTGCCGGAAGCGGTCCACGCGCCCGGTGGTGGTCCCTGCCGATGACGGCCTGACGGCCCCGTGCCCGGTAGTGGCCCTGCCGGGTGGCGGTCCCCGCCCGGTTTTGGCCACCCGGTGGTCCCTACCGGGTGGCGGCGTCAGTGCCCGGTGAAGGATCCCGCCTGGTGGTGGGCGGCGGAGGCCGGGGGACGGGGCGCTGTCAGTCGTGGGGCGACGACCGCCGCAGCGTGTCCTCGGCCTCGGTGAGGATCTCCGTGACCCGCAGTCCGAACGCGGCGTCGCAGGGGTGCGGCCGCCCCGTGCGGGCAGCCGCGCACAGCGCGTCCGCGGCCCGTGTCAGCGACTCGACCACCGAGTGCGGGCTGTGCGGCAGCAGCGTCACCCCCGACTCGCCGCGCAGTTCGACGGCGGACCCCGCCGCCGCGGGCGGCGCCGTCAGGCTCAGCGTCAGCGTGCTGGACGCGCCCGAGGCGTGTTCCAGCACCACATGGACGGTGTCCCCGGGACCGGGCGCCGCGGCCGACACCCTCCGTACGTCACCGAGCACCGGCAGCACGACGGACAGCGCGTGCGGGCCGACGTCCCACAGCGCGCCCTTCTCCCGCCGCCACGGCGAGGCCGCGAACGGGCTGTCGGTCGTGAAGACCGCGCCCAGCCACTGCGCCCGCGCGGTGAACCAGCCGCCGCGCTCGGCCTGTTCGGCGATCCATGCCTCCGGCTCCGGCTGGAAGCGGGTGGTGAAGAAGACGACCGAGGCCGTCCCGGCATCCCGCACGGCCTCGACGACCGCCCGGGCCTGATCGGCCGTCGTCGCCAGCGGCTTGTCCAGCAGCAGGTGGCAGCCGGCGCGGGCGGCCCGCACAGCCAGTTCCGCCTGCACGGCCGGGGGCAGCGCGACCGCCACCGCGTCCACGTCGGCGAGCAGGACGTCCACGTCGTCGTAGGCGCGGGTGCGGTGACGGTCGGCCAGCTCCTTCGCGGCCTGCGGACGACGGCCCCACACGCCGACGAACTCCAGTTCCGGGTGCGCGGTGAGAGCGGGCGCGTGCGCCGTCTTCGCCCAGGGGCCGGTGCCGAGCAGTCCGATCCGCATGCCGTCGCCTCTCCACATCGTCACGTTGTCACGTCTTCACGTCTTCACGTCGTCACGTGTCCACATCGCCAAGTCGTCATGGTCGCCGGGCCTTCCGGAGGCCGGCACCCACGACCCGTCCGCGGTCGAGCTTCGCACACGCGTCCGCCCCGCGGGCAACCCGCGGACCGGAAGCGGCGTGCGGCGAACCGCCGGGAAGCGAGAAGAAGGGCCGCCCCGGTCCGGCGGGACCGGGGCGGCCGGGTGTCCGGGACCGCGCCCGCGGTGACCGGCGGGAGCCGGCCGCGGCGGCCCCCTCAGGCCGCCCGGCGGTCCGCTCAGGCCGCCCGGCGGTCCGCGGCGGCGGACTCGCCGACGAACGGCGCGACGTCGGCGCCGGCATGGGCCGCGTCGCGGCTCGAGACCAGACGCAGATGCCTGCGCCGCCCGGCGTGCCGGCGGCGGGCCGGTGCCGGTTCGAGCAGGCGGTCCTCCAGACGGTCCATCAGCACGAGCATCCCGCACAGCGAGGGCAACAGCAGTACAGCGACGAATATCACGACGACAACCCCTTGGACCGGTGACGCAATCCGGGTGCTCGTATGCGCGCGGCTCATGGGCGGACTGGCTGTGAAGAAATGGTGGTGATTCCGTGCCGATGTATTCGTCGCGCTTGCCTCCACCGTCCCCTTGGACTCCAACGGCCGCTCCTGGCAAGCCAATTGGGGCTCGCGCGGCACGACAGGGCGGCGCCGGCCCCGTCTCCGACCCGTTCCGGACGGCGACCCGGCCTCCATTCAGTGCCCCGGCTGCTGAATGCGTTCTCCTTCCTCTATTGGACCTTGGGCCGTCGGGCGGGTCAGGCTGGAGGGCGTGCTCCGGCGTGCCGCGATCGAACCACGGCGTGCCGGACGCCCATCGGTCCCGCGACAGCCTGAAGAGGTCACGAGCTCATGCACACCCGCCGCATCGGCGACGTCGAGGTCAGCGCGATCGGCCTGGGCGCGATGCCCATGTCGATCGAGGGACGGCCGGACGAGGCCCGTTCCCTCGCCACCCTGCACGCCGCCCTCGACGCCGGCGTGACGCTGATCGACACCGCGGACGCCTACCACCGGGACGCCCACGAGGTCGGTCACAGCGAGACCCTGATCGCCAAGGCCCTCGCCTCCCACGAGCGGGGCGAGGACGTCCTGGTCGCCACCAAGGGCGGCCATCTGCGCCCCGGCGACGGCAGTTGGACCGTCGACGGCAGCCCCCGCCACCTCAAGGAGGCCTGCGAGGCGTCCCTGCGCAGGCTCGGCGTCGAGGCCATCGGGCTCTACCAGTTCCACCGCCCCGACCCGCGCGTGCCGTACGCCGACTCCGTGGGCGCGCTGCGCGACCTGCTGGACGAGGGCAAGATCCGCATGGCGGGCATCTCCAACGCGAACCCCGACCAGATCCGGCAGGCCCGCGAGATCCTCGGCGGCCGGCTGGTGTCCGTGCAGAACCAGTTCTCCCCGGCCTTCCGCTCCAGTGAGCCGGAACTGCGGCTGTGCGACGAACTCGGCATCGCGTTCCTGCCCTGGAGCCCGCTCGGCGGCATCTCCCGGGCCCGCGAACTGGGTTCCGCCTACGCGCCGTTCGCCCGGGTCGCGGAGGCCCACGGCGTGAGCCCGCAGCGGGTGTGCCTGGCGTGGATGCTCGCCAAGTCGCCGGTCGTCGTCCCGATCCCCGGATCGAGCCGCCCGGAGACGATCCGCGACTCCGTCGCCGCCGCCGGCCTCGTCCTGAACGCCGGCGAACTCGCCGAACTCGACGCCGTCTGACGCTGCCTCGCGCGCACCGGCGTACTTCCCCGCGACATGGGGAGAAAGCGCTTGCCGCCACAGGTCACCGGGGAGGAAACCGCCGATGGCATCGCCGTTGGAAAGACCGCTCGACCACCGCTACCGGGACGAACACCCGCTCCGCACGCTCGCCTACCTGCTGCGCGCCGACCGTCGCCGCCTCGTCGCGGCGGTCGGCGTCTTCACCGTCAAGCACAGCCCCGTCTGGCTGCTGCCGCTGATCACCGCGTCCATCGTCGACACCGTCGTACAGCACCAGCCGATCAGCAGGCTCTGGCTGAGCACCGGCGTCATCATGTTCATCCTGCTGGTCAACTACCCCCTGCACCTGCTGTACGTGCGGCTGCTGTACGGCAGCGTCCGGCGGATGGGAACCGCCCTGCGCTCGGCGCTGTGCACCCGGATGCAGCAGCTCTCGATCGGCTACCACTCGCGCGTCAGCGCGGGCGTGCTGCAGGCCAAGGTGGTCCGCGACGTCGAGACGGTCGAGCAGATGGTGCAGCAGACCGCGGAGACCGGGCTCGGCGCGATCACCGTGCTCACCGGCGGACTCGTCATCATCGGGGTGCGCACACCGGAGTTCCTCCCCGTCTTCCTCGTCGTCGTGCCCGCCGCCGCGCTCGTCGTGGCCCGTCTCAGGGCCCGGCTGCGCGCCCACAACGAGCACTTCCGCCACGAGGTCGAGACCCTGTCCTCGCGGGTGACCGAGATGACCCGGCTCATCCCGGTCACCCGCGCCCACGGCCTGGAGGGCAAGGCACTGCGCCGCATGGACGGCACCCTGCACCGGCTGCTGACCTCCGGCATGCGGCTCGACCTCGTCAACGGCCGCTTCGGCTCGCTGGCCTGGGTGGTCCTCAACGTGGTCGGCGTCATGGTCCTGGCCGGCGCGGCCCTGGTGTCGTACTACGGCGTCTGGGGCGTCACGCCCGGCGACGTCGTGATGCTCAGCGCCTTCCTGACCACACTCACCAACTCGACGACGACGCTGGCCGGCCTGGCCCCGGTCGTCACCAAGGGCCTGGAGTCGGTCCGTTCCGTGGGCGAGGTACTGCAGGCGCCCGATCGAGGACAACGAGGGCAAGTCGGAACTCACCTCGCAGCGCGGCGCCGTCGCCTTCGACGACGTCGGCTACGCCTACGGCGACGACGGGCGCTACGCCGTACGGGACTTCAGCCTCACCGTCGCTCCCGGCGAGACGATCGCGCTCGTCGGCGCGTCCGGCGCGGGCAAGTCCACGGTGCTCAACCTCGTCATCGGGTTCATCCGGCCGACGTCGGGCCGGCTGCTGCTGGACGGCACCGACATGAACACCCTCGACCTGCGCACCTACCGCAGGTTCGTCTCGGTGGTGCCGCAGGAGTCGGTCCTCTTCGACGGCACGATCCGCGAGAACGTCGCCTACGGCATGGACGACGCCGACGAGGAGAAGGTGCGCGCCGCCCTGCGCGACGCGAACGCGCTGGAGTTCGTCGACCGGCTCCCGCAAGGCCTCGACACCCTCGTCGGTGAGCGCGGCGCCCGCCTGTCCGGCGGTCAGCGCCAGCGGCTGGCCATCGCCCGCGCCCTGATCAGGGACCCCAGGGTGCTGATCCTGGACGAGGCGACCTCGGCACTGGACACGCGTTCCGAAGCCCTCGTGCAGCAGGCGCTGGCCCGGCTGCTGCACGGGCGGACCACCTTCGTGGTGGCCCACCGGCTGTCCACGGTGCGCGGCGCGGACCGGATCGTGGTGATGGGCGACGGCCGGATCCTGGAGACCGGCACGCACGAGGAACTCCTGCGCCGGGGCGGCGCCTACACGGCCCTGCACGGCGGACAGGTCGCCTGACGGGCGGCCGGGCGGACGGGCGGACGTCCGCCCGTCAGGCGGCGCTGCTGCGCGGCACGCGGTGCCGGCACGTCGTGTCGTGGTCGGAGCCGAGGCTCGTCCACCAGCGTTCGCAGCACGCGGCGTCCAGCTCCTCGCGGACGATCGCGTCGGCGCCGGGACCGCCGGGACCGCCGGGACCGCCGGGACCGCAGGGACCCCCGGGACCGCCGGGACCGCAGGGACCCCCGGGACCGCCGGGACCGCCGGAGCCGCGGGGGCCTCCCGGGCCGCCGGGCCGGACGGGTTCGGCGGTCGCCCGGCACAGGTCGGTGACGACCGACTCGCGGACGACCGCGATCAGCGGGACGAGACTGGCGGCGGCGAACAGGAATCCGGTCCACAGCGGGCCGTGGCGGAACTCATGGAACGTGGTCCAGGCGAGCCCGCCGCTGGTGGCGAGGTAGAGGGCGCTGAGGAGGCGGCCTGAGCGGCTCATGGTCGGTCACCGTTCGTGCTCGGAGGATTGCTCTCTGCTCAACGCGCCAGGGCGCGAGGGGACTCGGGTCGGAGGTGACATCGCGTCAATCGCGGCACGCGGTGCCGGAGGGACGCATGGTCCGGCCGTGTCCGGGAACGCGAGCCGCAGACCAAGAAAGGGGCGCGCCGTGCTCGTTCCGGATCCGAAGGCCGTCAGAACACTGCTCACCAGGTACGCCACGCTGCGCATCGCGCAGGCGGAGCGGGAGAGCCCCGAGCTCGCGCGCGAGGTGCGCGTCGTCGGCGACCGGCTGTGCGCGATCACGGGCGCCGCGGACCTGGACGAGGCGATAGCCAGGGCCGACGCCCTGCTGCTCGCCTCCCGGCGGGCCGGCCGCGCGGACGGCGGGCTGTCGCTCGCCGTGTGAGGCGCGGGCGCCTCATCAGGCACGCGCGGTGGTGGAGCCTGCCCGCCCGCGGTTTCGCCGCCGCCTCGGTGACGGGTGGCCCGGGCGGCGGATGGCTTGTGGCGTCCATCACCCTGACCGCCGTGGCCGCAGGGATCCTGGTCGCCCGAGCCCTGCCCCGCCGGCACGCACTCCTCGGCCGACTCGGTGGCGGGCCTTCGGCGGAGCGGGCGGGCACCGTGCAACTCGCCGCGTCCACGGGCGGGTTCGGCCTGCTCCGGGGCACCGTCACGGCGTCGGTGATCGTCCGGCCCGGCTCGACGGCCGGCGTGCGACGGATCCCGCGACCCGGCCGCGCTCCCGAGCGGACGTCACGTCCTCCCGCCGAATCCGCCCTCCGACGTGGCCGCGGCCCCTAGACTCGGCACTCGTGCCCATGTGCGTGGGCAGCACTACGAAAGGCGCGTTGACGGGTGTTCCAGGAGTCCCCCATCTACGACAGACTCGTCGCCGAGCGCGGCGACGTCCCCGCACAGACCCGCCGCGAGGCCGAACGGGTGAACCGGGAGCTGGAGTACGTCATGCGGCCTCTGCGGTCCTCCGCTTCCTTCGCGCCGGCCGACCGCCCGGCCGCCCCGGGGGCCGGCTGGCAGCGCACGGCTCTGCTGCCCGGCTCGCTGCCGCACTGACCGGCGCTCAGCACACCGTCCGGCTCGAGTCGTCGTGGCGGGTGTGCGGCCGCGGACCGGGTCGCGCCAGCCACTCGGCGATGGTCCGGGCGATCGGCTGGCCCGTCTCCACCTCGACGAAACCGAACTGCCCCGACTGGTTGCACTCGAGGAACCACCAGGTGCCGTCGGCGTCCTCGACGAAGTCGAAGGCGCCGTACGACAGTTGGGCCTCCCGGACGTAACGGCGGACCGCGTCGGCGACCCGGGGCGGGACGTCGGCCGCGCGCCACGGCACGTCGCCCGAGGCGAAGCGGACGTCGACCTCGTCGGGATCGGCGTCCTCGGCGACGGCCTTGCGGGCCGCCAGCATCCGCTCGCCCACCACGGTCAGGCGGACGTCGGCCCGCTTGGCGACCCGGCGCTGCAGCAGAGTCGGCCCGTAGGCGACCGCGGAGAAGTCCGTGTCCGGTGCGACCCGGCTGGTCGGCACCGCCCGCGGCGGATCCTGCGGGTGCGCCCCGGAGACCGGTTTGACCACCAGGTCCGGAAAGCGTTCGGCGAAATCCCGGGCGGCCTGCGGGAACGTCGTGATCAACGTGGCGGGGACGGGCAGCCCGCAGCGCTGGGCGAGGCGCAGCTGCCATGGTTTGTGCCGGGCCCGGCGGGCCGCGTCGGGATGGTTCATCCAACGGGCCCCCGAGCCGCGGAGCATGCCGTAGAGGGCCTGGGAGGACTCCTCCGTCAGCCATGCGGACGGTGCGGCGGCCCGCGTGGCCGCCGCACCGGGTCTGCGGACCCACACGGACCGCAGACCGTCGATGCTCACCAGGCGTCCCGCGGACTGCAGATGGCCGCGGAAGGCCCCGTGCACGTACTCGGCCGACAGGGCCACGCCGTCGGTCAGGTCGGCTGGGTCGAGCCGGACCACCGGAGCACCGGACGAGTTGAGGTGCACGACGACCATGTCGGCCGTCACGTCCTCTTCGGAGGTCAGGATCAGCACCGTCATCGTCGGTGGGTCCGTGTTCAGTCGTCGAAGTGAGTCTTGGAACCCGCTGTGGAGGTCGTGGTGCCGAGTTCCCTCAGCAGCGCGAGGTCGCGCGCGGCGACCCGTCCGTCGAAAAGCACGTTCAACTGCAGCCCGGAGTCGTAGACGTACGGGGTGGTGGCTTCCAACTCCACCGCTGGACGTGCGTAGTTGAGCGTGAACGGTTGCATCGTCTCTCCCTCGTCGGTGCTGCGCCGATCAGACGGTCCCCCTCATCGTGGCTCCGTCTGGTCCGCCGACTGCCTTGCCCTTCCAGTCACTTATACGAATCGAACTTGTGATTGGTTTCCTTACTCTGCGTAGTCAAAGGGACGATTCGTGACCATTCGCCCGGCCGACGCTGCCGCGCAAAGTGCGCAGCGCGAGCAGGAGGACGGCGATGTCATCCAGGTAGACCGGGTCGGGCAGCAGGTCGGTCGGCAGCACGAAATAGAGCACGGCACCCCAGAAAACCCAACGTGGGCCGGTCGGAAGCCCGGCGCGCCGCAGGCTGCGCCGGGTCCGTACCAGCCGCACCAGGAGCACCACGGCGAACCCGAGCACGACGGCCGCCAGGGCCGCGGCGACGGTGATCATGATTGTGGTGGATCTCACGGGACCTTCCTCCATCCGGCGTGCCGCCCGGCGCGCCCACTGCACGGATTCCCGCATCCGGCGCGCATACGTCCCTGACCACCTGTGAGGATCCGGTCACGGTCGGGTTCGGCGGACCCGGCGGCTACGGCTCCGCTACGACTCCGCCGTTCTCGACGGGGCGTCACCTTCGTCCTCCTGCCCGCCGTCCGGCGTGTCCGAAGCGGGACGCGGCACCCTGGCGGCGGTGACCTTCAGGCGCTCGAACGTCCGGGTCAGCTGCCGCAGCGGGGACCGGGCCGGCGCGGAGGACGGGTCCGGCCGCGCGGGGAGACCGCCGGCCGACTCCCGGTAGACGGCCAGGGCCTCGTGGGCGCGCTCAGCGGCCTCCCGGTACAGGTCCCGGGACTTGGTCATGGCCTCCAGCGCCTCGGCGTACATGGCGACGAGCTTGCGCTGGTGGACGAGTTCCTCCTCCGGGGTGCGCAGGTGCCAGTCCTCCCGCAGCGCGGTCAGGGCCTCCTCGCCGCCCTGGGGCAGCGGCGGGGGCAGTGCGGCGAACCGGTTCAAGGCGTCGACGAGTTCCGTGGGCCGCGAGCCGTCCAGGAAGACGGTGCGCACGGCGAAGTCCCCGGCGTCGAACCCGTCCGGGGCCGGGAACGGCGGCAGCAGGACGGCCCCGCCGCGCGGCACCTCGACGTGGAACTCGCGCAGGGCCCAGTTGACCACGCGCAGTTGCTCCGGCGAGGCGCGGTGCTCCAGCACGCGGTGGCGCAGGCTCGGCGGCAGCAGCGGGGCCAGCGGTCGCCGGCCGTGCTCGTCGGGGGTCATCGCCTCGTGGACGACGACGTCGATGCTCCAGCCGTCGCGCACGGAGGCGCGCAGCAGGCGCCGGATGTCCTTGTCGTCCGGGGGGAGACGGTTGACCCCGCCCGGACGCAGTCCCGTCGCCGGGTCGTGGTCCCAGTCGGCGTCCGGGGCGTCGGGCCAGAACACGGTGGCGGGCGAGGGCCACTCCGGGTCCCAGGGCGCCTCCGCCTCCGCCGCCAGCACCCATTCCTGACCGTCGGCCGTGTCACGGGCGAGCGTGAGCCGGGCCCGCACGGTCACCGTCCCGGCGGCTTTCCAGCGTGCCTCGAAGACGTGCTGCGAGGCGTTCTGGCCGTCGGGCAGTTCCAGGTGGTCGTCGATGACCCGGTGCTGTCCGCGCCGCCGCAGGGTGTCCCGGACGACGTCCGGCGCGTCGGGCCCGGGGTGGCGGCCGCGAGCCAGCCACACCGTGGGGGGAATCGTGGGGTGGACGGTGGCGGAGGCGGGCATGAGTCCATCTCGGAGTGGGGGCACGTGCGCATACCAGTATCGCGCCCGCCGCCGCCCGACGATCATCCGGGGGTGGGCGCACGGGAGCGTGTCCCCGCACTCGGGGCGCGCGGGGCCCACCCGTGGCCGCACCGTTTCACTCGTCCCGCCACAGGCCGGTGCGCGGGAACACTGGCCTGCGCGAACGGGGCCCGCCCTCCATCCGCTTCGGGGCGGGCCCCGTTCGCGCCGCGGCCGCGGCGGCTCCCGGTCCGCGCCGCGCGCTCCTTACGCGCCGCTCTCCCGGAGCATGTCCTCGCGTTCGACGATCTTCACGCGTTCGCGGCCCTGCGGCTCGCCCAGTGCCTTCTCGGCGGCGTCCAGGCGGTGCCAGCCCTCCCAGGTGGTGAAGCGGACGCCGTGCTCGGCGAGGAACGCGTCCACCGCCTCGGGGGCGGGCGAGGCGGGGGTGTGCAGCCGGCCGTTCGCGTAGTCGTCGAGCAGATTGGCCACCGTCTCGTTGGCGTCGCCCTTGGTGTGGCCGATCAGGCCGACGGGGCCGCGCCGGATCCAGCCCGTGACGTACGTCGACTGCAGGTGCTCGCCGGACTCCTGGACGACCCGGCCGCCCACGTCCGGGACCGTGCCCGAGTCGAGGTCCCACGGCAGCTTGGGCAGCTTGTCGGAGAGGTAGCCGACCGCGCGGTAGACCGCGGTGACGTCCCAGTCCTTGAAGGCGCCGGTGCCCTTGACGTTGCCGGTGCCGTCGAGCGCGGTGCGCTCGGTGCGCAGGCCGACGACCTTGCCGTCCTCGCCGAGGATCTCCACCGGCGACTCGAAGAAGTGCAGGAACAGCTTGTGCGGACGGTCGCCGACGTCGCGGATGGCCCAGTTCTCCAGGGTCTTGGCGACCATGTCGGCCTGCTTGTTGCCGCGCCGCGTCTCGATCGAGCCCGCGTCGTAGTCGATGTCCTCGGGGTCGACGATGACCTCGATGGTGGGGGAGTGGTCCAGCTCCCGCAGCTCCATCGGGGAGAACTTCGCCTGCGCCGGGCCGCGACGGCCGAACACGTGGATCTCCAGCGCCTTGTTGGCCTTCAGGCCGTCGTAGACGTTCGGCGGGATCTCCGTCGGCAGCAGTTCGTCCGCCGTCTTGGCCAGGATGCGGGCCACGTCGAGCGCGACGTTGCCGACGCCGAGCACGGCGACCTTCTCGGCCTCCAGCGGCCAGGTCCGCGGCACGTCCGGGTGACCGTCGTACCAGGACACGAAGTCGGCCGCGCCGTAGGAGCCGTCGAGGTCGATGCCCGGGACGGGCAGCGCCCGGTCGGCCGTGGCGCCGGTGGAGAAGATCACGGCGTCGTAGAACGCGCGCAGGTCGTCCAGGCTGATGTCGGACGGGTAGTCGACGTTGCCGAAGAGACGGATCTGCGGCTTGTCGAGCACCTGGTGCAGGGCCGTGACGATGCCCTTGATGCGGGGGTGGTCCGGCGCGACGCCGTAGCGGATCAGGCCGAACGGGGCCGGCATGCGCTCGAAGAGGTCGATGGACACACCGGGCGCGGCGGCCACCTCGGACTTGAGCAACGCGTCGGCGGCGTAGATCCCGGCGGGGCCGGCTCCGACGATGGCTACCCGCAGGGGGCGGGGCATGATCAGGTTCCCTTCGAGCGAGGACAGACGACTCGAACGGGAAGCCTAAGCTAAGGCAAGCCTAAGTCAGTACGCGGGTCCGCCCTATGAGCCCATAAGCCGGATTTATGAGCCAGCCTCCCGCCCTGCGGCCCGGCGGGGGACCAGGCCGCGCCGGGCTCGTCGGCCGTCGGAGCCTCCGTCCGAGACCCCGCAGGTGCCCGCTGCGGTGAGCAGCCGGGCGATGACGAGAACGAGGACCAGGCCGACGACCAGGCCGCGGGGACCGGTGCGATGGTCGTGCGCGGCACCGCGCGCGACAGCCTGGACACGCTGGACACCCTGCTGGACCTCGACGGCGGGGTGAAGCCGGAGACGGTCGCGCCCGACAGCGCCTCGTACTCCGGCATGGCCTTCCTGTGGGACATCCGCTTCCCGGACGCCGCCGTCGCCCAGGTCCGCGCCGAGGGCCATTACATCAAGGACGGGGACGTCGCCCGACTCTCCACGTTCAAGGACCGGCACATCAACTTCCTGGGCCGCCACCTGTTCAACATCAAGGCCGCAGGCCCCGGCCGGGGCCTGCGCGCCCTCCGGAGCCCAGACGCTGGTCTGTCCTCAGCACCCCCGGCGGTCGAGGGCGGCGACCTCGCGTACGGCCTTGGCGACGGCAGGGAAGTCCTTCTTGAGGATCGCACCGTGGTTGCCGGCGACCTTCGCGCCGATCTGGATGTTCGGATTGCGGGCGGTCACCGCGTCGAGGCTGGTGCGTATCCGCTCCTGCTCATCACCGCGGCTTCCGAAGGACCTCCCCGAAGCGACCACATACCGCACCGGGACGGTGATGTTGTCCAGCACGGGGCCCAGCTCGCGCTCGCGGGAGAGCCTGCCGACCTCGATGTTGCTGTCGGCCTGCTGTTCGGCGGTCATCCGCGGGGCCAGGCCCGTCGGGCGCAACAGCGGCAGGAACCAGCTCATCCGCCTGAACAGCTTCCGGATCCGCCGCTCCATGGCCTCGTCGAGCCAGTCGTACGGGAACGCGCCGTCGACCAGGACCGCGCCCAAGGCGCGCTCCGGATTCCGGCCGGCCCAGTGCGCCCCGACAAGCGCCCCGTAGGACCAGCCCACCACCAGCGCCCGGTCCACACTCCTGGCCGCGAGAACGGCATCGACGTCGCGGACGGCTGCCTCGAAGGAATAGTCCGCCGAACGTTTCGATGTGCCCCGGGCCCGCTCGTCGTAGGTGATGTGCCGCCACCCCGTCCCCAGTTCGGCGACGACCCGTCGCCAGTACCCCTGAGTGGCGAACTGGCCATTGAGGTAGACGACCGGGATACCGGGACCGCCGGTGTCGGTGACGGCCAGGGCCGTATCGTCAACCGGCACCATGCCGGTCCACGTCGAGCTGGTCGAGGAAGTGCTGTTCTTCGTCATGTGTTCCCCCTGGTCGCGTGAGAGCGTCTTGTACGGCTTCTCCGGGCCCTGCGCTTGGATCGCGGACCCCTGGGGACGGCCGGGTCCTCGGCGACGACCGACAGGATCGCGATCGCGGTGGGCCCGGCCGGATGGTCCTGGTTCTGCTCCTTCAGAGGCTGCGGGCGGTGATGTCGCCGTGGGAGGTGGTGGCGCGGATGTTGAGGCCGGCGGCGGCGCCGTCGGCGTTCAGGAGCGTGTTGCTGACCCGGCCGTAGCCGGTGCCGGCGTCCAGGGAGGCGGAGACCCCGCGGGCGGCGCCCACCGAGATGTCGCCCTTCTGCGTGCTGAGCGTGACGGTGCCGCGCACGGCCTCGGCGATCCGGATGTCGCCCCTTGCGGTGCTGATCTCCGCGGATCCGCCCAGCCGGCCGACCTCGACGTCGCCGTCGACCGCGGTGAGACGGACGCTCGCGGCCTCGTCGATCTTGACCTGGGAGTACGAGCCTTCGAAGGCGACGTCGCCGAGGCGGCCGACAACACGGAACTCGGCGCTCGCAGCCCTGGCCTCGACGCAGGAGCCGGCGGGCAGCTGGACCGTCACCTCGACGGATCCGGGGTTGCCGAGGATCCGGTTCTTCGCGTCCGGGGTCTCGATCCGCAGGACGCCTTCGCTGTAGGTGACCTCGACCTGCTCTGCCGCTTTCGCATCGCGGCTCTTGGCGGCGCTGGCGGGCCGGACCTCGACCGTGGTGTCGGCCCGGTCGGCGGCGATGAACTGGATGCGTCCCGCGGGGATGTCGAGGACGGCGGAGACCGGGGCGGGGGTGGCGAACTTCTGCATCGTGCGCTCCTTGGGTACGTCGTTTCTGATATTGGAAACGCTACGTTGCATTCGAATAGTTGGCAACCTGTTCGTTGCATTTTACCGTCATAACTCCAGGTCAAAGCCGGTACATCGTTGCAATGGCTTGGATTGTAACGCAACAAGCCCTACTCGGTTCGTTGCAATGAGCCGAAGATGAACGCTACGCTGCGGACCCCAGGAACCACGAAAGACCACGAACCGTGAGGGAGACCGCGATGCCGGGAGGCAGGCTCACCCAGCAGGAACGCCGGCAGATCGCGCTGGGACTGGCCGACGGCCTCGCCTACGCGGAGATCGCCAGAGGCCTCGACCGCCCGACCTCAACCGTCACCCGCGAGGTCATGCGCAACGGCGGCCCCACCGCCTACCGCGCCGATCTCGCCCACCGCGCCACCGAGCGCCGCACCCACCGGCGCAAGCCGGCCGCACCCCGTGACGCGACGCTGCCCCCGGAGGCCCACGGGCGCGACGCCGAGGCGGTGCGCGAGTACGAGGAGACGCTCACCACCGTCTTCATAGGCTCGGGCACGCCCAAGATGATGGCCCGGGTGATGGCCTGCCTCTGCACCAGCGACGCGGGCAGCCTCACCGCGTCCGAACTCGTCCAGCGCCTCCAGGTCAGCCCGGCGTCCATCTCCAAGGCGATCGCGTTCCTGGAGAGCCAGGACCTCGTCCGCCGGGAACGCGACGAACGCCGCCGCGAGCGCTACGCCATCGACGACGACGTCTGGTACCAGGCCATGATGGCCAGCGTCCGCTCCACCGCCCAGGTCGCCGAGACCGCCCGCCAGGGCGTCGGCATCCTCGTCCCCGGCACCCCGGCCGCCGTCCGCCTGGAGAACATCGCCCGCTTCCTCGACTACGTCTCCGAGAGCCTCGCCCGCGCCGCCGACCAGGCCCGCGACGTCCTCCACACGAAACCCGGAACAACCTCGAACGACACCGCCCAACCAAGTCCAGACCAGCTGGATCAAGTGGGTTGATCGTGTCGGCGTCCGCTGACAGGCTGCCGCCGTGGATCTGGGACTTGCGGGGAAGACGGCTTTCATCACCGGGGGAAGCAGTGGCATCGGGCTGGCGATCGGCCGGGCGCTCCACGAAGAGGGGGCGGCGGTCACCGTCTGCGGACGGGATCCAGAAAGGCTGAAGGAGTCGGGACTGCCCGGGGTCCAGGCGGACGTCACGGATCCGGACGCGCTCGCCCGGGCCATCGACGAGGCGGCTGAGCAGATGGGCGGGCTCGACCTGCTGGTGGCCAATGCCGGCGGTGTGTTCGGGGGCGGGCTGCTGGATTCGACCCCCGAGGACTGGCTGCGAACCTACGAGTTGAACGTGCTGCATGCCGCCCACGCCATCCGCAGCGCGGTGCCGCACTTTGAGCGGCGCGGGGGCGGCAGTGCGCTCATCGTGGCGTCGATCACCGGGTGGAAGCCGGGCCCCAAATCGTCGTACGCCTCGGCGAAGGCGGCGGAGATCCACCTCGCCGCCGCACTCGGCCAGGAGCTGGGCCCGCGCAACATCCGGGTGAATGCGCTCAGTCCGGGTTCGGTGATGTTCGAGAGCGGGGGCTGGGCCTGGTTCCGGGACAACCGACCGGAGCAGTACAAGGCTTTCGCCCGCGACGACTTCCCCAGCGGGCGGCTGGTCGAGTTGCAGGAAGTGGCGGACGTGGCGTGCTTCCTCCTGTCGGCCCGCGCCGGCGGGGTCAATGGCACCAACATCTGCGTGGACGGCGCCCAGGACCACCCGAGCGCGGGCCGGCTCTTTCCGTAGACGCCGCTGACCAGAGGTCCCGCGGCGCGACCCCGACGAGTGGCCGCTTCCCGTCCGGGCCGTGGGCTGCCAGCCTGGTCGCGGAAGCCGTCCGCACCGTCCTCGGCCGCCTGAGCGCCTGCCGAGCAGTCAGCGGGTACGCCCGGGTGCCGACCGACGGGCAGAGACTGGAGCGGCAGCTCGACGTGCTCACCGCCGCCGGGTGCCGCAAGGTCTTCGCGGACGAGAAGTCCGGCAAGGATGCGCTCCGCCCCGAGCTGAAGGCGTGCCACGCGTTCCTCGACGCGGGCGACGCGCTGTCGTCCCCTCGCTCGACCGCTACGGCCCGTAGCCTCCAGGACCTCATCACCATGGTTCCTCGAACTCATCGTCATCGGCACCAAGGAGGGCCTGGCCGCCGCTCGCGCCCGCGGCCGGGTCGGCGGACGCCCCAGCGTCGCCACTGAGGAGATCATCCGCGCCGCCCGCGACCTGCTGCCCGACCGGGGCCGCTCGATCACCTCGATCGCGAAGCCGCCGGGCGTTTCCCCGGGCACGCTGTAACCACATCCCGGACGGGCGACCAGGACACCCAACACCGTTCGGGGCGTCCGGCTGAGCATGGGTTCCGGCGACAGGACTCACTCCCGCTCAGTCTTCAGGAACGGTTGTTCGGACCAGATGATCTTGCCGGACGGGGTGTAGCGGGTGCCCCAGCGTTCGGCGAGTTGGGCGACCAGGAACAGGCCTCTTCCGCCCTCGTCCGTCATGGCCGCGTAGCGCAGGTGCGGCGAGGTGCTGCTGCCGTCGGAGACCTCGCAGATCAGAGTCCGGTCGAGCAGCACCCGGACGCCGATGGGCTCCCCGCCGTGGCGGATCGCGTTGGTGACCAGCTCGCTGAGGATCAGCTCCGTGGTGAACGTCAGCTCCTCCAGTCCCCACCGCGCGAGCCTGCGGGTGACGGCGGCCCGTACGTCCGCGACGGCCGCCGGGTCCGACGGCACCTCCCACTCCGCGATCCGGTCGGCGGGCAGCGCCCGGGTGCGGGCGACGATCAGGGCGATGTCGTCGCTCGGCCGGGCCGGCAGCCGCGCGTCGAGCACCGCCCGGCAGGTGTCCTCCGGCGACGGACCGGCCCGCTGCAGCGCGCCGCGCAGCAGGTCGAGACCCTCCTCGATGTCCTGCCCCCGGCCCCCGACCAGCCCGTCCGTGTACAGCACGAGACGGCTGCCCTCGGGCAGTTCGAGGTCGGCCGACTCGAACGGCAGACCGCCCAGACCCAGCGGCGGGCCGGCGGGCACCTCCGCGAAACGGACGTCGCCGTCGGGCCCGATCACGGCCGGCGGCGGATGGCCCGCGCGGGCGACCGTGCAGGTCGCGGACACCGGGTCGTACACCGCGTACAGGCAGGTCGCGCCGATGACCGGGACGCCGCCGTCCTCGGGCGTCTCGGCCTGGTCGATGCGGGCGACCAGCTCGTCCAGCAGGGTGAGCAGCTCGTCCGGCGGCAGGTCGAGGGCGGAGAAGTTGTGCACCGCCGTCCGCAGCCGCCCCATCGTGGCCGCCGCGTGCAGCCCGTGCCCGACGACGTCTCCGACCACCAGGGCGACGCGGGCCCCCGGCAGCGGCAGCACGTCGAACCAGTCGCCGCCGACGCCCGCCTGCGCGGGCCGGTACCGGTAGGCGATGTCCAGCGCGGACTGCTCGGGCAGGCTGCGGGGCAGCAGACTGCGCTGCAGGGTCACGGCCATGCTGTGCTCGCGCGTGTAGCGGCGCGCGTTGTCGATCGAGACCGCGGCACGCTTCACCAGCTCCTCGGCCAGCGCCAGCTCCTCCGCGTCGAAGGGCTCGGGCCTCCGCGAGCGCCAGAAGCTGACCAGGCCCAGCACCAGCGACCCGGCGCGCAGCGGCACGACGATCAGCGAGTGGACGCCGTGGTCCAGGATCCGCGCGGCCCGGTCCGGATCCTGCTCGTGCCGGTCCGGCGCCGTGCGCAGATCCGGCTCCAGCACGGCCCGGCCCAGCCGGAGGCTGCGCGCGTGCGGCGAGGAGTCGACGAACTCGATGTGCCGGCCCACCGGGTGGAGCGGAATGTCCTCGCTGATCCCGGCGGCGGCGGTGCGGCGCATCGAGGTCGCCGTCTCCGGCTGGCCGCCGCCGAGCACGGCGTCGTAGAGGTCGACGGTGGCGAAGTCGGCGAACCGCGGCACCACGAGCTCGGCCAGTTCCTCGGCGGTGCGGGTGACGTCCAGGCTGGTGCCGATGCCGACTCCGGCGTCGTAGATCATGTCGAGGCTTTCGCGTGCCGCCTCCGCCCGGCCGGACAGGGCGCGCAGCTCCGTGGAGTCGCGGAATGTGGCGACGCTGCCGGGCGGGCCGCCCTGGGTGTCCGTCGGCCGCTGGTTGACCGCCAGCAGCCGGTCCCCGACCCGGAGCACCTCGTCGGTCGCGACCCGCCCCGAGGCCAGCAGCCGGGCGGTGTCCGCGGCGAGGCCCAGGTCGCTGACATGGCGTCCCTCGGCGTCCGCGGGCAGGCCGAGCAGCCGGTGCGCCTCGTCGTTGGCCAGCAGCAGCCGGCCCTCGCCGCCGACGATCAGCACGCCCTCGCGGACGGCGTGCAGCACCGCGTCGTGGTGGTCGTACATCCGGGTCATCTCGTGCGGGCCGAGGCCGTGCGTCTGGCGCAGCAGCCGCCGGCTCACGAGCGCGGTGCCCGCCGTGGCCAGGGAGAGCGCCGCGGCGGCGGCGACCAGCACGAGGGGCAGCTGCCGGTTGGCGACGCCGCCCACGTTGTCGGTGGTGATGCCCGCCGACACCAGCCCCACCACGGAACCGTCCGGCGCCCTGACCGGCACGACCGCCTGCACCAGCCGCCCGATCGTCCCGTCGATCTCCTCGGTCACGGTCCGGCCGGCCAGCGCGGGAGCGATCGTCCCCACGAACCGCTTGCCGATGCGGTCCGGCTTGGGGTGCGTGTAGCGGATGCCGTTGGTGTTCATGACAACTATGAAGTCCACACCGGCCGCCCTGCGCGCCGCCTCGGCCCGGGGCTGCAGGACGGCCGTCGGGTCGGGGGCGTCGAGTGCCTCGCGGGTGCCCGGCGCGTTCGCGAACGCCTGGGCGACCGCCAGCGACCGGTTGCGGGCCTCCAGGTCGCTGTCGCGCCGCACCTGCAGGACCAGCGCCACCACCGCGGCGACGACCAGCAGCAGCACGATCACCACCTGCAGGACGAACACCTGCCCGGCCACGCTGCGTCCGCTCAGCGCCGACCGCAGCCGGGCGGCCCGGCCCGGCGTCGGTCTGTCGTGCGGTTCCGGCCGGGTGGGCGCACCACCCGGGGCCCGCCGCGCCGGCTGTCCGTCCACCTCGAGCACGAGGCCGGGCACGCGCCGGGTACGGGGACCGCTGGAACGGAGGGTCGACCGCGGCCCGGAGCGACCCACAAGTCGGACCATGCGCCTATGTCTACACCGTTGCGCCCCAAGAGGCGAGAGACATCACAGAAGGTGACAGACCGTACGTCCCGCGCGGGGCCGGTTCAGTGCCGTCCGCCGGCCCGGCCGGCCTGCGGGGCACGGCGGGTGGCGAGCAGCAGGGCGATGTCGTCGGGCCGGTCGGTCATGTGCCGGGCCGTCGCGGTCAGCCGCTCGGCGACACCGGCCAGCGCACGGCCCCGGCCGCCCGCGCGGGCGGCCGGGGCGCCGGCCCGCGCCAGGGCCACCCGGAGGGCCGTGATGCCGTCGTCGATGTCCATGCCGGGCCGCTCGACCAGCCCGTCCGTGTACAGCGCGAGGATGGCCCCCGGCTCGACGTGCAGTTCGGCGACCGGGTACCGGGCGTGCGGGTCCACCCCGAGCACCACACCGCCGGGCAGGTCGAGCACTTCGGTACGGCCGTCCACGCGGCGCAGGATCGGCGGCGGGTGCCCGGCCCGCGCCACCCGCGCCAGCCCCGTGGCCGGGTCGAGACGGATGTAGCAGCAGCTCGCGAACTGGCCGGGGTCGAGGTCGATGAGCAGGTGGTTGGTGCCGCTCATGACCTCGTCGGGCGGGTGGTCCCCGAGCGCGAACGCCCGCACCGCGCTGCGCAGCTGCCCCATGGTGGCCGCCGCCTGCACACCGTGCCCCTGCACGTCGCCGATGACCAGGGCCAGCCCGTCCCCGGCCTCCACGACGTCGTACCAGTCGCCGCCCACCTCCATGCCCTGGGTGCCCGGCAGGTAGCGGCCGGTGGTCTCCACCTGCGGATGCAGCGACAGCCGGCGGGGCAGCAGGGCTTGCTGCAGGCCCCGCGCGAGCGCGGCCTCGTTCTCGTAGCGCTGCGCTTTCTCCATGGCGTGGGCGATCAGCCCGGCGAGCGCGGTGAGCACCGTGCGCTCCTCGGTGCTGAAGCTGCGCGGACGGTCGAAGCCGAGGATGCAGGAGCCGACCGGCCGCCCGGAGGCGATCAGGGGGAGGAAGGCGCGGGAGCCCTCCGGAGCGTCCAGCGGCAGGCCGGGGTAGGCGGCGCTCAGCTGCTGCATGGAGTCGAAGAACAGCGGCCGGCCGCTGGTCAGCGTCTCCACACCGGGCAGCCGGGCGTCCAGCCCCACGCCCTCGAAGGGCGTCAGGAACCCGGGCGGGAAGCCGGTCTCCCAGGCCAGGTACAGGTGCCGGTCCTGCAACAGGTAGATGGCGAGCCGGCCGCCCCCGAACGCGGGCAGCAGCTCCCGTACCACCACGGCCGACACCTGGCGGGCGGTGACCGCCTCGGTCAGCGCGATGGCCAGGACGATGGGCCGGTACACCGGCGCCATGGACGTGTCCCCGGAGGCCGCCGCGACGCCGCTCCCGTCCTGCTCGGGTACGGGCGCCAGACCGGAGGCGGTGTCCGCCACCCGGCCCGAAGGCCGCAGCGTGTACGTCAGGATGGTGTCTCCCGGATGGACGGACACGTCGAGCCAGGTGCCCTCGTCCGCCGTCCCGGCGCCGTCCGACGCGGCTCGCCCCAGGTGGAAGTGCACGGGGTCGGGGGACAGCAGGGCGCTGCGCAGATGGTCCTCGCACTGCGGCCGGCCCAGCCACGGCACGCCCTCGCACAGCTGACGGCCGAGCAGCTCCGACCGCGGCCGGCCCAGCAGCTGGGCGGCCCGCGGGTTGGCGTAGAGGATCAGGCCCAGCCGGTCCGTGCAGAGCACGCCGTCGGGCAGCAGGTCCGCCGCGGCGTCGGCCGCCGCGCCCGGCCCGGGGTCGACGACGACGCCCCGGACCGGGTGCGCGGCGGACGGGAAGCCGTGCGGGGCGGGTGCGGCGTACGGGCTCCACAGCTCCACCACCCGCAGCCGGTCGTCGGCGGTCCGCACGTACAGCGGCAGCGTCGGTGGCCGCCCCCCGGCCGTCCGGCGGAGCGCGGCCAGGACCTGCTCCGGGCTCTCCGGGCAGACGGCGTCAGCGAGCGCGTCCACCCCCGCGATGTCCCCGGCGGGCACGCCCAGCAGGTCGGGCAGGCGCTCGTCCACGGTCACCACGTTCGTCACCGGGTCCCAGGCGAAACCTCCGGCCCGCCCCGCGGACGGACGCGTGCCGGGCGGCCGGACGCACACCGGGTCGTCGTCCCAGGCGACCGTCCGCCGGCCGGCCTCCAGGCGCAGCAGCGCCGTGCCCAGGTCCGCGGCGAGCTGCGCCATGCGGTCGCGCTGCGCGAGCAGTTCGGCGGCGTCCGCGGCGGGCGGGCGCAGCACGGTCAGGACGCCGAAGGCCGTCGACCCGCCGACGACCGGCACGTACAGCGACCCGAACGGGAACGGCAGCCCCGCCGCGAACTGGGGATAGCGGCGCATCGACTCCGCGGCGTTCGGCAGGACCACCTGGACGCCGAGCCGGTAGGCGTCGGCCACCGGGAACGGGCTGTCCGTGTGCAGCCGCCACCAGGGCCGGAACAGGGGGCCGGGCAGCCCGGCGAGCACCGCCAGCCGCAGCAGTCCGGGCACGCCGGAGCGCAGGTAGATCCCTCCCGAGTGGCCGCCGGCCGCGCTGATCGCATCCGTCGTGGCGTCCACCAGCAGCGCGGCCAGTTCCTCGGGTATCCGCTCCGTGTCCCTGGCGCTCCCAGTCATCGCCCCTACCTCGTCCGCGCGCCGCCGAGCGGGCGACACAGCAAGAATGCGCCACGACGGGCGCGGGGCGCACCCGGGCGGACAGAGTGATTCCTGAGGCGCAAAGAGGCGCCCGGGTCTGCGGCCGTGGCCCGGCGCGCGGTCCCGCCCGGACGCGGAGTCCGGACGCGGAGCCGCAGGCGGGCGCGCCGTCCCGGTCCAGGGCGCCCTACGCCGCGGCCCGGGCGCTCCGGGCCGGGCCGCGCCGCGCCGCGGACGGATGCGCGTCACCTGGGCGGGTGACGACAGGAGCGGGGTGTCGTCCGCAGGTCAGGCCGCGTCGGTGAGCGCTGACGGGGCCGGACGGTCATCCGCAGGGTGGCGGGCCGTACGGTCGCCCGCGCCACGGGCGGACGCAGTGCCTGGGCCCTGGCTCCGGCCGCCGGGCCAGGGCCGGGCCAGGGCGGTGCTCGCGGCGGCGATCACAGTGGTGCTCACGGCGGCGATCGCGGTGGTGCTCACAGCGGTGCTCACGGTGGCGAGCCCCACCGGCGCGAAGCGGCCGCCGAAGCACCGGTGCTTGCCGGCCGCCAACGGCAGGAACGCCCCCTCGGGCAGCGGCGGCCGGCTGCCGTCGAGCCACCGGCCGGGGCCGAACCCCGGCGGTCGGGGTAGAGCCGCGGGTCGAGGTGCAGCGCGCGCCGGCAGTACGTACGCCAGTACGCTCGCCCCGCCCCGGCGGGCGGCGAAGCCCCCGGCCTCTTGCCGCGGGTGAGGCCCCCGGCCTCCTGCCGCCAGACGCGACCGGTCAGCCGCGCCGGTGCCGTGCCCCGTCCCGGTGTGCCCACGACGCTCGGGAGCGCCAATGCCGGCCCGTCCCATCGCACCCGTACCCTTGTGGGAGCGCTCTCAGCCGGGCAGGATGCTGCGGTGACCCAGTCTGCCGCCGTACGTCCCTATCGCCCCGAGGACCGCGAGGCCCTCGACGACATCTGCGTCCGCACCGCGCACGCCGGCCAGGACAGCCGGCCGTTCTACGCCGACCCCTCGATCTTCCCGGCGACCTTCGCCGACCCGTACGTCCATCTGGAGCCGGAGCTGGCGTTCGTCCTGGACGACGGCGAGGGGCGGGCGGTCGGCTACATCCTCGGCACCGCCGACACGCCGCGCTTCGCCGAGGACTTCCGCGCCAAGTGGCTGCCGCTGGTCGCGGACCGCTACCCCGACCCGGTCGGCGAGCCCGGCACCCCGGACGAGGCGATCGTCCGCCTGCTGCACCGCCCCGAGCGGATGGTCGTCCCGCAGGTCGCCGCCTACCCGGCCCACCTGCACATCGACCTGCTCCCCGAATGGCAGGGCCGCGGCCACGGCCGCGGCCTGATGCGGACGTTCCTGCGGGCCCTGCACGACCGGCGGATCCCGGCCGTCCACCTCTGCATGAGCACGGCCAACACCCCCGCCCGCGCCTTCTACGACCGCCTGGGCTTCCAGGAGATCCCGGTCCCGGACGCCGGCCCGGTCACCTGGCTGGGACGCCCGACCGAGGGGTTGTGAACTGCCGGTGGCTGACTGCGCACAGGTGTGTTCTGGCGTGCATGAGTGAGTGTCCGGGCTGTGGCACGTGCATCCCCTTGGGGGGAACGAGGGTTCCTCGGTCGAATGTGTGACCTTTGCCGGTGGTGGTCGTTGAGCGTGGTGAGGGTTCGGCCGGCGTGCGTGGTGGGGGTGATCGGGGGTGGGTGGGTTGCGGGAGTTGGCGGCGCCGTTCGTCGTCCCCGGTCCGTCGGGTGTGGCGGTCCGGAACCGGCTCAAGCGCCTGAGTGCCGAGGACGAGCGGGTTCTTCGTCTGGTCGGCGATCATCTGGGCACGCTCGCCTCGAGGGACCTGAAGGCGCGGTGCGCGGCAGGGCTGGACCATGAGCAGTGAGCAGTGAGCAGTGAGCAGTGAGCAGTGAGCAGTGAGCAGTGGGCCGTGCGCAAGCGTGCCCTTACGGAGGCGTCTTCCTCCCGCTGGGCCGGGTCGGTCACCAAGGCCACGCATGATCAGTGGGCACTGGCCCGGCGCGGGCAGCTCGCGCACCTGCAGAGCCTTCAGGCGGGTGTGGCCATGATCGCGTACTGGCTGTCGCTGCCGGTGGGGGAGAAGGGCGCCGGGCGGGTTCCGGGCGGCTACCGCAGCAGGCGGGAGTGGCATGCCACGTCGCGCCGTCCGCACGTGCTCGCCGGCCGGCTGAAGGCGGTCCGGGCGGACTGGGAGGCCGGCGTCGTGCACGTGGTGCGGGGCGGGAAGCGGCTGCTGAACACCCGCCACCACCTGGACGCCGCGCAGCTCACCGAGGAGCAGTGGCGCATCCGGTGGCAGGGCGCCGGTTCCTTCAGGCCGACGGCGAGTCCGGCAAGCGCTTCGGCAACGAGACCATTCGCGTCACTCCCGGCGGCGAGGTCTCCCTCAAGCTTCCCGCCCCTTCGGCACATCTGGCCAACGCGCCGCACGGCCGGTACGTGCTCGCCGCGAAGGTGGCGTTCGCGCACCGGGCGAGCAGTGGGCCGACCGTATCCAGGCGAACCGGGCCGTCGCCTACCGCATCCACGAAGACACCGCCCGCGGGCGCTGGTACCTGACCGCATCGTGGACGATCCCCCCGGCTCTGACCGTGCCCCTGGCCGCGGCCCGCACGAACGGGCTGATCGGTGTGGACACCAACGCCGATCACCTGGCCGCCTGGCGCCTGGACCAGCACGGCAACCCCGTCGGCGAACCCCTCCGCTTCTTCTACGACCTGACCGGCACCAGCGGCCGCCGTGACGCCCAGGTGCGCCACGCCCTCACCCGGCTCCTGCACCGGGCCGCACGGCACAACCTCGCGATCGCGGTCGAAGACCTCGACTTCACTACGGAGAAGACCCGGGAGAAGCACGGCCGCCGCAGGAGATTCCGCAACCTCATCCCCGGCATGCCCGTCAGCAGGCTGCGGGCCCGCCTGGTGTCGATGGCCGCCGAACTCGGCATCACCATCGTCGCCGTCGACCCCGCCTGCACCAGCCGCTGGGGCGCCCAGCACTGGCACAAACCCCTCACCGGCACGAACGGGAAGACCACCCGCCACGACGCAGCCGCCGTGGCGATCGGACGGCGCGCCCTGGGGCACCCGATCCGGCGACGGACGGCACCGCCCCCTGCTCACCGGAGTGATGAGCAGGGGCATCGGACCGTCCAGGCCCGACCGGGCACCCCGGCGCGTGAGGGACCCCGCCCCCGCGTCCCCGGACCACGGACACGATCCGTGCGCGCCGGACGCGGAGCGAACGCGGGCGACCAGGACACCCAGCACCGCTCGGGGCGTCCGGCTGAGCTTGAGTTCTGGCGACAGGACTCACTCCCGCTCAGTTTTCAGGAACGGTGGGACCACCTGTGACCGCGGGGCCCGGACCCACCCGGCCTCACACCCAGGCGTCCAGCTACACCGGGGCGTGCCAGTCGGCTTAGGGGATCGTCTCGGCACCCTGGACGCCGTCACGCCCCGAGGCTCGCCAGCGCCGCCAGCAGCCGGTCGACGTCCTCCTCGTCGGTGTAGGGGGCGAGCCCGACCCGTACGGCGCCCGTGTCGCCCAGGCCGAGTCGGCGGGAGGCCTCCAGGGCGTAGAACGAGCCGGCCGGGGCGTCGACGCCGTGCGCCGCGAGGTGTGCCGCGACCTGCGCGGAGTCGTGGCCGTCCAGGGAGAACAGCAGCGTCGGGGTGCGCCGTGCCGCGCGCGAGTACACGGTGACGCCGGGGAGGCCCGCCAGTCCCCGCTCGATCCGCTCGCGCAGCGCGTCCTCGTGCGGCTCCAGTGCCGCGAACGCGGCGAGCAGCCGTTCGCGGCGGGTGCCGGACGGCTGCGGCGCCAGACCGGCGAGGAAGTCCACCGCCGCGCGGGCCCCGGCCAGCAACTCGTAGGGCAGCGTGCCCAGTTCGAAACGCTCGGGCACGGCGTCGGAGGACGGCAGCAGCTTGTCCGGGTGCAGCGTCTCGAGCAGTTCCGGCCGGGCCGCCAGGACACCGAGGTGCGGGCCGAGGAACTTGTACGGCGAGCAGACCAGGGTGTCCGCGCCGAGCGCGGTGAGGTCGACCGGCGCGTGGGCGGCGTAGTGCACGGCGTCCACGTGCAGCAGCGCGCCGACGCCGTGCGCGAGGGCGGCGAGGGCGGGGACGTCGGGGCGGGTGCCGATGAGGTTGGAGGCCGCGGTCACGGCGACCAGCCGGGTGCGCGGCGACAGCACGGTCTCTATGTGCTCGGGGTGGAGTTCGCCGGTGGCCGGGTCGAAGTCCGCCCAGCGGACGGTGGCGCCGACCGCCTGGGCCGCCTGGACCCACGGCCGGATGTTGGAGTCGTGGTCGAGGCGGGTGACGACCACCTCGTCGCCGGGTCCCCAGTCCTTGGCGAGCGTGCGGGAGACGTCGTAGGCGAGCTGCGTGGAGCTGCGGCCGAAGACGATGCCGTGCGGCTGTGCGCCGAGCAGGTCGGCGAGGGCGGCGCGGGAGGCGGCGACGACGGCCTCCGCGTTGCGCTCGCCCTCCGTGACGTGCCCCCGGTTGGCCAGCGGACGGGACAGCGCGTCCACGATCGCGTCGATGACCGGCTGCGGTGTCTGCGTACCGCCGGGCGCGTCGAAGCGGGCCGTACCGGATTTCAGCGCGGGTACCTGTGCGCGGATGGCGGCGACGTCGAGGGCCATGGGTGCTCCTGGAGGTGTCGGGTGTCTGCCCGGTGACAGCCTCGCATGCCGCGTGGCCTGCCGGAACGCCGGCCGGGGCCGTCGCGGCGGCGCCCGGCCGGCCGTGGTCGTCCCGGCCGCCGTGAGATGAACGGCGAATTTCTCGGAAGTTTCTGTTGTCGGCCCGGCGGTCGAAGCATCTACAGGGGTGGGAGCGCTCCCATCGTGCGTTCCCGTCGTGCGCTCCCGTCGTGCCGGTCACCACGGCGCGCTCGTCCCCCGCCCCGCCCTCGGTCAGGAGGCCAAGGTGTCAGAAGGACTACTGAGAAGACTGCGGCACGCGCTCGTGGCGGCCTTCATGGTCGCCGCGACGGCAGGTGCCGTCGGAGTCGCCGCGCAGCCGTCGCAGGCGGCGACCGCCCCGGTCGCCGGCAGTACGTATCAGCTCGCGGTCACCAAGAGCGGCAAGTGCCTCGAGGTCCCGTCGGGCTCGACGGCCAACGGCGCCATGATGCAGCAGTGGTCGTGCACCACGGCGCAGTGGCAGAACTTCCGGGTGGTGTCGTCGGGTTCCTACTTCCAGCTGGTGAACGCCAACAGCGGCAAGTGCCTCGACGTGCCGTACGCCTCCACCACGTCCGGGGAGCAGTTGTGGCAGTGGACGTGCGGATCGAGCACGAACCAGCAGTGGCGGTTCGTGGCCTCCGGCAGCGGGACCTACCAGGTCGTCAGCGTCTCCAGCGGTCTGTGCCTGAGTGACAAGGGCGCCTCGACCGGCGACGGCGCGGCGGTCATCCAGGAGACCTGCACCGCCAACAGCAACAAGCAGTGGGCCTTCAACCTGGTCGCCGGGTCCACGGACACGCCGACGGTGGCCTCCGACGGCACCGGCACCTACCGGACCGTGCAGGCGGCCGTCGACGCCGTGCCGGCCGACAACACGACCCGCCGGGTCATCACGATCAAACCGGGCACCTACCGGGAGATCGTCACGATCCCGTCGAACAAGCCCTACATCACCCTGCAGGGGCTGGGCAGTTCGGCCAGTTCGACCGTCATCGTGAACAACCATTACGCGGGCGCGTACGGCACCTCGGGCAGCGCGACCGTGTTCGCCTACGGACACGACTTCGTGGCCACCGACCTGACCGTCTCCAACGACTTCGACGAGAGCTCGGTGACCAGCGGCCAGCAGGCGGTGGCGCTCCATCTCAACGCCGACCGCGCGGTGTTCAGCAATGTACGGTTGCTGGGCGACCAGGACACCTTCCTGGTCAACGACGCCACCCGCGCCTACATGGTCAACTCCTACGTGGAGGGCACCGTCGACTTCGTCTTCGGCGGCGGCACCATCGTGTTCGACAACTGCTCGATCCACGAGAAGCGCTCGACGGGCGGCACGCTCACCGCCGCGAGCACCGCGGCCGGCAAGACCTACGGCTTCCTGTTCTACAAGTCGACGATCACCGGCGCGGCGAACAACAACACCAACCTGGGCCGGCCGTGGCGTCCCGACGCGCAGGTGCTGTACCGCGAGTCGAACCTGAGCGCCACGGTCAAGACCTCCCAGCCGTGGACCGACATGTCCAGCAACAGCTGGAAGAACGCCCGGTTCTTCGAATACAGGAACACCGGCTCCGGCGCGACGGTCAACGCGAACCGTCCGCAGATGAGCGACTCGACCGCGGCCGACTACACCCCGCAGAAGTACCTCGCGGGCTCCGACGGCTGGAACCCCGTCGGCTGACATCCCACCCACCCGGCTGACATCACACCCACCCGGCTGACATCCCACCCACCCGGCTGACATCACACCCACCGAAAGGACAAGGGACACCACCATGACCGGAATCAAGGCAAACCGGCGCTACGCACTCGCGGCGCTCGCCCTCGCTGTACCCGGCCTGCTCGTCGGCCTCACCACGCAGTCGTCGCAGGCCGCCACGTCGGCCGTTGCCCGGAGCTGGTCCAACACCCCCGACGGGTTCGCCTCCACCGGCGGCGGCACCACCGGCGGTGCCGCGGGCGCCACGGTCACCGTCACCACCTACTCCGACCTGATCAAGTACGCCACCGCCAGTGCCGCCTATGTGATCAAGGTCAACGGCACGATCACCGTGCCGAACTACGGCTACGAGATCCCGGTCACCTCGAACAAGACCCTGGTGGGGGTCGGGACCAACGGCCGGATCAAGAACGGCGGCTTCTTCCTCGGCTCGGGCGTCCACAACGTGATCATCCGGAACCTCACCATCGGGGACACCGCCGTGGCCTCCGACGACCCGGACGACAAGCAGTTCGACTACGACGGTATCCAGATGGACACCGCCGACCACGTGTGGATCGACCACAACAAGTTCACCAACATCAACGACGGCTACATCGACTCGCGCAAGGACACCAGCTACGTGACGGTGTCCTGGAACCAACTGGGCAACCACAACAAGACGTTCGGCATCGGCTGGACCAGCAACGTCACCGCGCGGATGACGATCCACCACAACTGGCTCCACGACAACACCCAGCGCAACCCCAGCGCGGACAACCTCGCCTACGCCCACCTGTACAACAACTACCTGCAGAACATCAGCAGTTACGGCAACTACTCACGTGGTGCGACCAAGATGGTGCTGGAGAACAGCTACTTCGACCACGTGAACAACCCGTACTACCCGGACACCAACGCCCAGCTGAAGGAGAGCGGCAGCATCGTGGTGAACAGCTCGGGCAAGAAGCAGACGAGCGGCTCGGCGTTCAACCCGCACGACTTCTACTCGTACACCCTTGACGCGGCGGCCGACGTGCCCAACCTGGTCAAGACGCACTCCGGGCCGCAGGCCGACATCGGCCTCTGACCCGGCGGGCGGCACCGGTCGCGCGGAGGAGGCCGATTCTCAGGTCGGCGGTCCTTCCGGGGTGACGGGTCGCGCCAGGAGACGCACGGCTCGCCGGCCGGTGGGCGGGCCGTGCGTCACCGGTCCGTGTGTCCGGTGCTCCCGCGGGACTTCCCCCGTTCCGCCGGGGCACCGGGCAGCAGTGCCTCCGGGGCCGGCAGTCCCCGCCGGTGCTGTCCGCAGCACCGGCAGTCGCGTACGTGCCGGACCAGCCTCTTGCGCCACCGTGGGTCGGGGACGTGGTTCCAGCCGCGCACGAGGCCGTCGAGCGCGGGGCAGCGCGGGCGCGTGCGCAGGGCGCGGACGACGGCTCGCACGGCGTCGAGCCGGGCCTTCATCCGCCCTACGCGCACCGAGACGTGTTTCGCGGTGACGGACATCGCCGCCGCCAGCTCGGCACGGGTGATCTGGCCGGTGACCTCCTGCCACCACAGCGACAGCAGCCGCTGGTCGCCCTCGTCCAGCCAGCGGGCCGCTTCCGCCAGTTCGCGCCGCTGATCGGTGAGCATGAGCGCGGTCACCGTTCGCTCGGCGAGATCGGCGCCCGGGTCGGCCGGCTCGGGAACCGGTTCCCGGCAGTGCGCCAGGTCCGGTGCACGTCGGCGCAGGTATGCCTGCACCTCTCGGTACGCGATGGCGATCGTCCAGGACCGGAACCGGTCCGGCTTCCGCAGACCGCCGAGGCCGCGCATGACGTGGATGACGGTCTCCTGGACGATGTCGTCGACGTCGGCGTGCCCGTTCAGCGCGCGACCGACGAAACCGTAGAGCACGGGCAGGTGCGCGGCGACCAGATCGGCGAACGCCGCCCGGTCGCCGGCTTGCGCCGCCCTCACGAGGGCGACGACATCCCCGGCGACGGGATCCCGCTGCGTCCTCGTCAGCATCACGTCCGCCTCCCCCCTACCGGTGCGCGGCGGGCACCTGGATGGTCGATCCCTGTGGCCCGTGGTGGTGACCGAAGTGCGACCCGGCACGGGTCGGCCGACGGCCCCGGAGCCGCCGGCCCCGGCCGGATGGGCTGCCCCGGCCGAGTGGGCCGCGGATCCGCCGGTGGACCGGCGAGCGTGCCGCGGCGGAGACGCCGCACCGGTATCCCGTGCGGTGTCGCGGTGCCGCGGTGCCGCGGTGTCGCGGTGGGCGGCCGGCGCGGACATGCGGCCGGCGCCGGTATGCGGGCGCGGTGCTGCCCGCCCGGACGGGAGCGCGTGCCGGGCCGCGGGCAGCCGTCTCACACCGGGTTCACTCCTGACGCGCTGAGCCTGCGGCGCTCAGGCGGTACGTCTTCCCGGCCTCCGTCTCGAACACGATCAGCCCCTGTTCCGGACGCCGTCCCCGGACCGGGCGGCCCTGGACGGTCACCTTCAGATCCGTCGCGGACCGTACGACCGCCCGGTTGCCGCAGCGCGAGCGCAGGCTGCCGGTCAGCAGGGCGCCCTCGGCCCACTCGAGGTTCACCGCGAAGCCGCCGCGCGCCAGCAGACCGCGTACCCGGCCGTCCGGCAGTGCCGGAGGCAACGCGGGCAGCGGATGCAGTTATCCCGCGTGGGACTGGAGCAGCCACTCGGCGACGCCTGCCGTCGCCCCGAAGTTGCCGTCGATCTGGACCCTCCCGGGTCTGGGAGGTGCCGTCGATCGCGACGGTGATCCGGTCGGGCGACGATGCCGTCACCGCCTGGCGGCTGTCGAAGGACGCGGAGAAGGAGACGGACCCCGGGGCCGATGCGGTCAGGCGCATGACAATGACCTGGTCCGGGTGGCCGGCGAAGACCTCGCGGTGATGTGTCACCCCGTTCCGGGTGTACCGCACGGAGGTGACGGCGGACTGCAGATCCAGCGTGCGCCGGTAGTCGCCGACCTCGCCGTCGGCCGCGAAGGCCAGACGCAGGTTGCCGACCGTCTGGTACGTCAACTCGCCCCTGGGGATGCCCAGGAAGTCCGAGTCGACCAGGGACTGCGCCGCCTCCCACTCGCCGGCGAACACCCGTCTGCGGATCTCGGGGAGAGCGGCCGGTGCCTCGGGGTTGGCGGGCTCGTACGGTCCGCCCGCCCACACCGTGTCCTCGTTCAGCTGGAGTCGTTCGCCGTCGGTGCCGCCGAAGACCATGGCGCCCAGCCGTCCGTTGCCGATGGGCAGCGCCTCCAGCCACGTGGAGGCCGGCCGGGGGTACCAGAGCGCGAACTCGCCGGCCGCGGCCGCGGCTTCCGCTACGCCCTCCGGTAACGGCCGGTCGGTGTCGGCTGCGTCGGCGGCACGAGCGACCCAGGCTGCCATGAGGCCTGCCATGCCGGCTCCGGTGGCGGTCGACACTGCGAGGAAATGTCTGCGATCCATGGGGCACAGCGTCGACTCATCGGATGTCTGTTGTCGATAGCCGCGTCAAAATTCGAAACTTTCCTTGATGGATCAACCGGGCGGGCTCATTCCGTTGCGGCCCCTCAAGGGTCCGAAGGATTGCGTCGAGTGGTGCGTCGAGTGGTGCTATATCGCGAAAAGCGCAGGCTGAGGCGGCTGATGGGAAGAGTCCGCCGCGTCTGTCCGGGTGGGGCGGTTCCGGCCGGTCCGGGCCTGATGCGATGTCCATGTGTTTCGCTATGGTCGCCGAAAAGGCAGGATGACTCGCCTCCGCATGATTTCGCGCCCAGGCATGCGTGAGTTCGCGCCCGGAGCGGTGCATGCGGTGGGCGTGCCCCCCGCAGCTCGCTGGTGCGATGTCGTCAGGGGCGGGACCCGCGAGGGCGGCCCGTTCAGCCCGCCCGCAGGGTCCGCTTGGCGAGTTCGTACGCCGGGAGCATCGCCTCGTGCTCCTCGGTGTCCATTCCTCCGAGGTGCAGGACGACCGGCCCGCCGGAGGTCGTGACGGCGAGGGCGCGTTCCCTCTTCGTCTCGTCCAGGAGCTCGCTCGTGTGCAGGTACTCCACCTCGGCGCCGGCGAGACCGCCCGTGCGGAAGGTGTGGTACCTCGCCCGGCTCGCACCGTCCTCGGCCGCCACGAACGCCTCGAGCACGGCGCGCGCGTCGTCCTCGCCCGGATCGCCGGTCCACACCCGCAGGTAGCCGATGTGCCCGGCGGGCTTGGCGTCCACCTCGCACGCGGCGGTGACCGGGCCCTGGTGCAGCAGGGCGTCGGCGAGTTCGCCGCCGATGCCGGAGCCGGAGTCGCCGGCCTTCTCCATGGCGGCTTCCGCGTCGACGGCCTCGGCTTTCCAGCCCTCGGCGATGTCGAAGGTGACCGGGAGCTCGCACGCCGAGCCGACGGCGCCGATGCTGCCGCCGCTCACGGCGACCGCCGGCTTCGCGTCCGCCGACGCGGCCGCGGACGCGCTCGCGGACGCGCTCGCGGACGCGCTCGCCGAGGCCTTCGCGTCGTCCGACGGCGCCTCCGAGCAGCCGGTCAACACCCCTGCCAGCAATGCCGCGTTGACCAACCCGCGCCGTGTGCTCCCCGTCCTGGCCGGCATGTGTCCGCACTCCCCTCGTCGAGGAGGACACCCTATCCGAGAGCCGGGCGCCGCTCGTGGGCCCGTCGGATCGACCGGTGCCGACCTCTTGACCCTGCCTCGGCGCGGGGCTTAGCGTTCCGGCGTTTACGAAGGATTGAAACGATTCAATCCCTTGCTCGACTCACCCCTTGGGGCGCACATGCATGAACTCGTCTCGCAGCGCGGCGGGATGTCGCGGCGCGCGGTCCTGGCCGCCTCGCTGGCCGCGGGCGCCGTGGCCGCCCTCGGCGCCGCGGCGCCCGCCGCAGCCGCCGTCACCGCACTCCCCGCCGGCGCCGGATCAGCTCCCGCCGCCGACTGGTTCGCCGACCCCCCGCGCTCGGTGCGCCCCAAGTTCCGCTGGTGGTGGCCGGACGGCCTCGTCGACCCCGACGAGATCGCCCGCGAGATCGACCAGATCGCGGACGCCGGCTTCGGCGGCGTCGAGATCGCCGCCGTCCATCACAGCATCAAGGACAAGTCGGTGCTGGACACCGCCCGTCACGGCTGGGGCAGCAGACCGTGGCTCGACGGCGTCGAGGCCGCCCTGCGCCGCGCCGCGAGACGCGGCCTCACCGTCGACCTCACCCTCGGCCCGAGCTGGCCCGTGGCCGTACCCGGCATCACCCCCGACGACGCGGCCGCCGCCCAGGAACTCGCCTACGGCCGCGCCTCGGTCCCCGGCGGAACCACCTACCAGGGTCCGGTCCCGGAGCCACTGCGCGCTGCCGCCTCCGGCGTGACCCGCCGACAGCTGCTCGCCGTCCAGGCCGCCCGCGTCAACACCGCGAACTCCACGCGCAAGGAGACCGGCCTCGACCCGGCCAGCGTCCGCGACCTGACCGCCACCGTCACCGACGGCGCCCTCACCTGGACCGCGCCCGCGGACGGCGACTGGGTGCTGATCTCCTACTGGCAGCGGGGCTCCGGCCAGCAGCCCGAGTCAGGCCCGCACTCCTCGCCCGCCGCCTACGCCGTCGACCACTTCAGTCCCGCGGGCACCGCCGCCGTCACCGACTACTGGGACTCTCTGCTGACGCCGTCGCTGAAGATCCTGCTGAAGGCGGCCGGCGGCGCGTTCTTCGAGGACTCCGTGGAACTGGAGACCCAGGGCCTCAACTGGACCGCGCAGTTGCCCGACGCGTTCGAGAAGCGCACGGGACGCCCCCTGCTGCCGTACCTGCCCGCCGTCGTCCTCGACAAGAGCAACCAGGTCTTCGCCTTCGAGGCCCAGCTCACCCGGCAGATCAGGCACGACTTCTGGGCGACCGTCTCCGACCTGTTCAACACCCACCACCTGCGTGCCCTCAGGACCTGGGCGCACTCGCTGGACATGGCCCTGCGCTCGCAGCCCTACGGACTGCAGACCGACGCCATCGCCTCGGTGGCGATCCTGGACATCCCCGAGGGCGAGTCCCTCGGCTTCAAGAACCTCGACGACTACCGCTGCCTGGCCGGCGGCCGCGACATGGCCGGGCGCACCGTGCTGTCCTGCGAGGCCGGCGCGTACAACGGCACGGCGTACAGCACCACATGGGACCGCTTCCTGCGGACGATGGGCGGCGCGTACGCGGCGGGCGTCAACCAGACCGTCGTGCACGGCTTCTCCTACGCCACCGCCCCACAGGTGAGCTGGCCCGGGTTCGCCGCCTTCAGCCCGTACAACGGCGCCCCCGGCTACGGCGAGTCGTGGGGACCCCGGCAGCCCACCTGGGGCCACGTCGAGGACATCTCCGGCTACCTCGGCCGCGTGCACCGGGTGCTGCAGGCCGGCACCGCCCGCGCCGACGTCGCCGTCTTCCGGCAGACCGGCTACACGGCCACCGGCATCGGCGCATCCTGGTTCACCGCCACCGGCGTCCCCCTCGGCTGGACCCACCAGTTCCTCAGCGGCCCGCTGCTCGACCTGCCGAGCGCCACCGTCTCCGGCGGCCGGCTGGCCCCCGACGGGCCCGCCTACAAGGCGCTGTTCGTCGAGGGCGACTTCTTCTACGGCTCCACCCCGACGCTCGCCGTCGACGACGCGCGCAAGCTGCTGAAGCTGGCCGAGGCGGGCCTGCCCATGGTCCTGTTCGGCGCCTTCGACCAGGCACTCACCCCCGGCGTGCCCGACGACGGGGAGACCGACCGACTGCGCGCGATCCTGGCCCGGCTGCTCGCCCTGCCGGGCGTCGTCCGCGTCACCGACAAGGCCGCCGTCGGCGACGCGCTCGCCAAGCTCGGCGTCACCCCCGACGTCCGCCACGCCACCCCCTCCACGCTCCTCAACGCCCACCGGGCCACCGACGACGCCGACTTCTACTACCTGTGCAACGGCAAGCACGCCGAGACCGTCAAGCCCGCGGTGGCCGCGATCGACCACGACGTCACCCTGCGCAGCACCCGGGGCCGCGGGGCGACGGTGCCGTACGTCCTCGACGCCTGGACGGGCCGGGCGGTACGGCTCGCCCGCTACACCCAGGACGGCGACGACATCACCCTGCGCGTCACGCTCCAGCCGGGGGAGACGGTGATCGTCGCGCTGGGGCGGCCCGGACTGTTCGGCGACCGCTACGGCAACCGCCCGCACGCCGTCACCTCGGACGCCGACGACGTGCTGTTCACCGGCCGCGGACTGACCGTGCGGGCCGGCGCGGCGGGCGCCCGCACCACCCGCCTGTCCGACGGCAGCACGGTCACCACGACCCTGCCGTCCGTGCCCGACCCGATCACCTTGGCCACGTGGAAACTGGAGGTCGAGGACTGGTACCCCGGCTCCGACGCGACCCGTACCGAGCGCGTCCGGCGCACCCTGACCCTGGACACGCTCGTGCCCTGGTCCAAGATCCCCGAACTGGCCGACTCCGCGGGCGTCGGCCACTACCGCACCGAGGTCACCCTGCCGGACGACTGGACCGCGTCCCACGGGGCCGTCCTCGAACTCGGGCAGGTCTCCGACACCGTCCGTGTCACCGTCAACGGCGCCTCCGTGCCCGCGGTCGACCGCCTGCACCCCGTCGTCGACGTCGGCCGCTACCTGCGCGGCGGCGACAACAGCATCGAGATCGAAGTGGCGACCCCGCTCATCAACCGGCTCCGGGTGGCCCAGCCGTCCGTGTTCGGCACGGCGGCCCGCCAGGACTACGGCCTGGTCGGTCCGGTCCGGCTCGTTCCGTACGCGCAGGCGGTGGTGTCCTGACGCCACGGGGCGCACCGACTCCGGCCGGTGCGCCCCGCCGCGGGAACGCGGGAACGCGGGAACGCGGGAACGCGAGGGCGCGGGGGCGCGAGGGCGCGGGGGCGCGGGCGCGAGGGCCCGCGCTCCCGCCGGCGTCCGTCCCCGGGCGTCCGTCAGTGCGGCAGCTTGGCCCGCAGGCTGCCGGCCGTGGCGGCCGGACGGGCGGCGACACGGGCGGTCCGCCGCACCAGCCGCGCGTCGCGCCGCACGTCGTGTACGGCGTGCCGGCCGCGCCACACCAGCGACGGGGAGGCCCCGGTGTCGTCGGCCGCGATCAGCAGACCGCCCAGCATCGACAGGTTCTTCAGGAAGTGGATGCGCTGCTGGGTCCGCTCCGCGGGGTCGTCGGCCTCCCAGAAACGATGGCCGGCCAGGGTGGTGGGCACCAGCGTGCCGACGATGGCCAGCGCGGCCAGCCGGGGCATGCGGCCGATGCCCAGCAGCACACCCGCCGCCACCTGCACGGCCCCGCTGAGGCGTACGAGCTGCTCGGTGCGGTCGGGCAGCACCGGCACACGTTCTGTGATGGGCCGGACCACGGGCTCGGCCGCCGGGGCCACGTCCTCGGGCGCACGGACGGAGTTCAGACCCGCGGTGACGAACATCGAGGCGAGCATCGGACGGCCGGCCACGCGCAACAGACTCATGGTGCTCTCCAGACGTGTGAGTGCGTACGGCCGTCCCCGGGTTCCCCGCAGCCGGGGCGGCAATCGACGGTGCGTGGGGACCGGGTCCGGCTGAGATCTTCCTATGAATTCGTGGGGCGGTTGAACACCTGGCTGCCGCCGTCCGTATGGGGCGAGGGATTTCCACGCCTGACCGCCATGATCCGTAGGAGAGTTCTCGTGGGACGCAGTACGCGCAGACGCCCGACAGGCCCACGCCGCGCGACCTTCGCGGCATTCGCGCTGATCCTGGGCGGAGGCGGGCTGGTCGGGGTGAACGTCTACGCCTCGGCGACCGAGGGCGGCTCCGGCGGCGACGCGGCCCGGACCCGCAGCGCCATGGCCGGCACCATCGACTGCCCCGACGTCGGGACCCGGTTGACGCAGGTGCCGGACCAGGCGCGGGCGGACGTCGACAAGGAACTCGCCCTGCTGGACCAGCAGATCGCGGAGGCCTACCAGCGGCTGCAGACGACCGGCCCGGACCAGCGGCAGGACAGCGGCTTCGCCGACAACGCCATCATGAATCCGCTCAAGGAGAAGCGGGCCGCGACCATTGAGCGCATCGCCGTCGCCATCGACCGCGTCGGGGACCGCCCGGCCGGCCTCGACTCCCTGGCCGCCTGCACACTGACCGTCCCCGACGCCCAGGCCGGCGGCCAGGACCAAGGCCAGAGCCAGGGCCAGGACCAGGGCCAGGGCCAGCAGGGCGACGGCGGAGGACAGGCGGGCAACGGCGGTCAGGCCGGCAACGGCCCGGTCGCGGCGGACTTCGTGGACATCACCAAGGTCCAGCCGAACGTCCCCGCCGCGCCGCGCACCACCGCGGACGCCTCGACCGGCTCCTTCACCACCAGGTGCGGGGTGAACGCCAACAAGAACTACAACACCGACAACGTGATCGTGGCGCCCGGCGTGACCAACGGCGCGCACCACACCCACGACTACGTCGGCAACCAGAAGATCAACGCCTTCTCCAGCAACGACACGTTCCTGGAGGGCGGCACCAGCTGCGAGAACAAGGCCGACCTGTCGTCGTACTACTGGCCGGTGCTGCGGCTGCAGGACGGCACGCAGGAGTTCGACCAGAACCAGGACGGCGGCGGCAAGGAGGGCAACGTCGGCCGGATCCTGACCGCGCAGGAAGCCGAGATCAAGTACGTCGGCAGCCCCACCGGCAAGGTGGTCGCGATGCCGCAGTTCCTGCGCATCATCACCGGTGACGCCAAGACCACCACCAACGGCCTGGCGAACGCCAACGCCCACTGGAGCTGCACCGGTTTCGAGGACAAGGTCCAGCTGACCGAGCAGTACCCGATCTGTCCGCAGAGCAGCAAGGTGGTGCGCTCCTTCGCCTTCCAGAGCTGCTGGGACGGCCGCAACACCGACAGCGCCAACCACCGCACGCACGTCGCCTTCGCCGACGCGAGCGGCAACTGCGGCAACGGCTTCAAGGCGATCCCGCAGCTGACGATGCGCCTGGTGTACGACGTTCCGGCGCCGACCATCGAGAACGGCCAGGTCAAGAACGCCTACGCGGTGGACGGCTTCCCGGAGCAGTTGCACAAGGCGGCCACCGACCACGACGACTTCATCAGCATCACGACCGGTGGACTGGCGCAGGAGATCGCCGACTGCGTCAACAGCGGCCGGCAGTGCGGTTCCGGGGCCGACGGCGGCGCGGACCCGGGCTCGGGCGGGGGAGCCTCCCAGCAGCCGACGGACGAGCCGACGCAGCAGCCGACCGATCAGCCCACGGAGCAGCCCACGGAACAGCCCACGGACGCGCCCACCGCGCAGCCGTCCGAGACCCCGTCCGAGACCCCGTCCGAGGAGGCTCCCACCACCCAGCCGCCCGTCGGCGGCGGGGACGGCCAGGCGGCCGGGTCCACCACCGCCGCGCCGCAGACCGGCCAGGCGGACGACGGCCGGCCGACCCTGTCCAGCACCACGAACCCGCGGGTCTACGCCACCTCCTCGAGCCGCGAGAGCTCCGCCGCCGCGGCGGGCGACGACAACGCGAAGGGCGACGACAGCGCGAAGGGCGACGACAGCGCCACGGAGGCCGGCGCCGCCGCGCAGTCCCAGGCGGCGGCCCCGAACACTCCCGTCGCGGCCGGCCAGGCGGAACAGCAGGCGGTTCAGGGCGGCGGACTCGCCGAAACGGGTACGACCCTGTGGCCCGCCGCGGCCGGCACCGTCCTGCTGATCGCCGGCCTGATCGTGCTGGCGCGCTCGAAGCGCCGTTTCGTGCGGTGAGGCAGCCCGGCAGGCGACGGCAGGCACGCGTCCAGGAGCGCGGCTGACGCGCCGCGGTCGCCACTGACAACGGTCTCGGGGAGGCCGTTGTCAGTGGCGGATGCGAGGCTGCGGACATGGACGAGACGGAGTTCATGCGCGGCCGGGTCTACGGCGCCGATCACGACGACGCCGGTCCGCGACCCGGCCGCACCTATGCGGAACTGGTCGGCGGCCCGCTCGACGGGCTGCTTCTGGACACCACCGGCCGGCCCGGCCACGAACTGCGGCACGGTGTCGCGCTCGACACCGAGATAGGCCGCTACGGCCCCGGCGGCCGCGCCCTGTACGTCCCGCGTCCCCAGGACGGCCGCCGCTTCGACTGGCACGGTGACAGCCCATGAGGCCCCGGCCCCGCCCACGGGGGCGAACCGCCCGCGAGGCGGGCGCGGGCGCCGGTCCGGGCGTGAAGAGGCGAAGCGCCTTCGCCGTGCCCCGGCCGAGACGCTTCGCCGCGGTCCTCACGTCGAGGTTTCGACGCCCTGGAGTACTGACCCAGCCCTGGAAGTACCGACCTAGACGTCGCCGGGCCGGATGCGTCCGCGCCAGGCTCCGGACTCGCTCCCGCGGCCCTCGATGAACTCCTTGAAGCGCCGCATGTCGCCCTTGACGCGCCGGTCGATGACTCCCAGCATGTCCGCGGTCTTCTCGGCGGCTCCGCTGGGTTCGACGTCCATCACAAGTTCCACGCGGGTGTGCGTGTCGTCGACGCGCTCGAACCGCACCGTGCCCTTCTGGCGGGTGTCACCGCTCGTCGTGCGCCAGGTGATCCGCTCGTCGGGAAGCTGGTCGACGATCTCGGTGTCGAACTCCCGCTGCACGCCGCTGATCTTGGTGACCCAGTGGTTGTGGCCCGCGTCGAGCTGCCTGATCTCCTCGACGCCTTCCATGAACCGAGGGAATTCCTCGAACTGGGTCCACTGGTTGTAGGCGGTGTGGACGGGGACCTCGACTTCCACGGTTTCCTTGACTGTGCTCACGCCTGTGCCTTTCGTTGTCGCTGGTCGGCGGCGGGGCCGGGCCCCCCCGCCGCCGTGCGGATCGTGCACGAGGGGCCGGGTACCCGAGGATCACCGGCCTACGACTGCGGTGTCGTGATCCGCGTCTCCCCGGGCGGGGGAGACACGGAGGCCCGTGGTCACGCCACGTCGTCCGGCCGGTTCACGAGGGAGGCTGCGGCCGTGGCCGCGGCGGCAGGCGGACGGTGAAGCAGGCGCCGCCCTCGGGTGCGCGGCCCTCGGCGCCGATGGTGCCGCCGAGCCGGGTCGTCAGGCGGTGGGCGATGGCCAGGCCGAGGCCGCTGCCGACCGCGCGGACGCCCCGGTACCGCGCGGTGAGCGCGCCGCGTTCGAAGGCGACCGCGACATCGTCGTCGGTGAGTCCGGGACCGCCGTCGCGCAGCTGGATCCGGACGCCGCCGCCCTCCGGGGCGAGGGCGAGGACCAGGGGCTTTCCGGCGGGCGTGACCCGCAGCGCGTTCTCGGCGAGGCCGTCGACGAGCTGGCGGACCCGGAAGCCGTCGGTGGCGAGGACCAGCGGCCGGCCGGGCCGTTCCAAGCGGAAGTCGACGTCGTGCCGGGCGCAGCGCCCCGACCAGGCGGCCGCGGCCTCCTCCACCAGCACGTCCAGATCGACCTCGCCGACGTCCAGCCGGAAGTCGTCGGCTTCGAGGCGCGCCAGGGCGAGCAGGTCGCCGACGAACCGCTCCAGACGCTCGATCTCGGTGCGCAGGACCCGCCCGGCCTCCGGCACCTCGTCCCCGGTGATCACCTCGTCGGCGAGGGCCTCGGCGTAGCCGCGCGCGGTGGTCAGCGGAGTGCGGATCTCGTGGGAGACGGACAGCAGGAAGTCCCGCTGCCGGTTCTCGCTGCGGGCGAGGGCCGCGTCGAGGGTGTTCAGGGCGCCGGCGAGTTCCGCGAGTTCGGCGGGGCCCTCCGCGGACACCGTCAGGCCGCGCGCACCGTCGGACAGCCGGTGGGCCGTGCGCGCGGCGGACACCAGCGGACGGGCCAGACGGCGGCCGAGCAGCGCGCCGGCCAGCGCCGCGCCGGCCAGCCCCAGCACCAGCGGCAGGACGAGACTGCCGCGTATCCGGTCGGTGGCCTCGTCCACGGAGCTCATCGGCTGCGTGAGCACCAGCCCGCCGCCCGCGGGGGTGGGCGCGCCCTCCACCAGCACCTCGCGCCCGTCGAGCCGGGCGGTGGCGGACACGGAGCGGCCCGCGAGCAGGGCCCCTCGCCGGCCGGCGTCGACGACGGCCGCCGCCGGCCCGTCCACCGCGCCGGTGGGGCGCACGAGGGCGAGCCGGATGTCCTCGCCACCGGCGATCCGTTGCTGCCGGTCGAGCATCCAGGTGGCCAGCGGCGGGGTGCGGGCGAGCACCTCCGCCTGCCGGGAGAGCTGATCGCGTTCCTGCGCCTCCGCGGTCGTGCGGATGATCCGCCAGGCGAACAGCCCGGTCACCACGACGGCGACGGCGGCCACCGCGGTGGTGAGCATGACGATGCCGCCGGCCAGGGAGCCGCGGCGGCGCACGCGGGTCACGGGCGGATGCCGGTGACGCTGTAGCCGACCCCGCGCACGGTGCGGATGGGGCTGGCGTCTCCGAGTTTGGCACGCAGCTGGGAGACGTAGACGTCCATCACGCGGGTGTCCCGGTAGCCGGCGTAGCCCCAGACCTGGGCGAGCAACTGCTCGCGGGTGAAGACCTGTTCGGGGTGGCGCATGAGGAAGGCCAGCAGGTTGAACTCGGTGGTCGTCAGCTCCACCGCCCGGTCGTCGACGCGCAGGGTGCGGCGGCCGTCGTCCAGCGTGAGCCGCCCCAGTCGGCACACCGGGTCGCGCTGCGGGCCCGCCGCCCGCCGCAGCAGGCTCTTGACCCGGGCGACGAGCTCCTGCGGGGAGAACGGCTTGGTCAGGTAGTCGTCCGCGCCGATCTCCAGGCCGAGGATGCGGTCGGTCACCTCGTCCCGGGCGGTCACGAACACCACGGGAGTCCAGTCGCCCGCCTCCCGCAGGCGACGGCACACCTCCATGCCGTCCATGCCGGGCAGGGCGATGTCCAGCACGATCGCCACCGGGCGCAGCCTGCGGGCGGCGGCCAGCGCCCCCTCGCCGTCGGCCTCGACGTGGACGCCGTAGCCCTCGCGGCTCAGATAGCGCCGCTGCAGGTCGGCGATGTTCCCCTCGTCCTCGACCACCAGGACGAGCCCCTTGTTCTCCGGCATCTGCCTCTCTCCTCGCCCCCGCGGCCCGGGCCCGGCCCCGATGCTAGCCAGCCGCCGCCCGCCGGGCCGCCCGTGCGGCGGCTCCTTACACAGCCCGAACATTCGCCGAACCTTCCGCTCGCACCCCTCCGACACGCTGGGACCAAGATCGAGCGACATCGGCGAGGGAGAGATCGTGAACCGCACCGGTACCACCGCGGGACACCGCGCCCGCACCATCCGTACCACCGCACTGGCCGTCGTCGGCGTCACCGTGCTGTCCGGGCTCACGTGGTCGGCGGCGTCCATGTCGTCCGCGTCGACCGGCGCCGCTTCCGCGGTCGCGGTCACGCCGGCCGTCGGGCTCGCCGACGCCGTCGTCCGCACCGGGGACGAGCCCCGGCCCGCGGCCGGCCGCGGGCCGGCCGAACCGCGGTCCGAACTGCCGGCCGAACTGCGGTCCGACCTGCGTGCGTTGCGCGGCATGGAGCCGGGCCGGCGCGCGCAGGCGGCGGCCCGGATCAGGCGGGAAGCCCTCGACGGCGACTACGGCACGCTCGTCCGGCTCCGTGCCGAGCAGGCACAGCGCCGCCGGCAGGCGCTGCCCCCGCAACTGCGCGAGGACCTGGCCCGGTTGCGCGGGCTGCCGGGCGAGCAGTGGCACGCGCGGCTGCTGACGATCCGCGACAAGGCGCTCGACGGCGGCTACGGCGACCGGGCGCGGCGCTGGGCCGAACGCCACCGCCGCTTCTGGCAGCAGCCCTGAACGCGGCGCCCCGGACGCGGCATCCCCGCACGACCGGCGGTCCCGAATGTCGGGAGCCCCTGAACGCGGCGGCCCGGAGATGCCCTCCTGGCGAGGACGCCGACCGGTCCCGTCCCACCCACCCCGAGCCCGCCAGGGCCCGACCAGGAACGAGTGCATGAACCACGCTCCGGAGACACCAGAGACGACACCGGGAACCCCACCGGGAACACCCGGAACGCCCCCGGCCGACGACCAGCCCCGCCCCGGTCCGCGACCGCCCGTCGCCGCCGGGCGGCTGGCCCGGCTCGGCCGCGGCTGCGCCCGGCGGCCCTGGTGGGTGCTCGGCGCCTGGCTGCTGGTGCTGGTGGCCGTGTTCGCCGCCGACCGCGTCCGGGGCGGCACCTTCGAGGACGACTTCTCGCTGCCCGGCACCTCCGTGCAGACCGGCGCCGACCTGCTCGACGCCCATGGGTCCAAGCAGGTGCGCGGCAACGCCTCCCAGGTCGTCCTGCACACCGGCACCGGACGGCTCGACGCCCACGCGGACCGCGTCGCCGGGGCGGTCGGCGCTCTCGCCGGACTGCCGGACGTGACCTCGGTGACCAACCCGCTGAGCACGCCGGGCGCGGTCTCCGCGGACGGCGCCACCGGCATCGTCACGGTCCGCTTCACGGACAACCCGGCCAAGTTCGGCACGTCCTACCTCGACCGGGTGGACGACGCGGTGAGCGGTCTGCGCGCCGACCGCGTCGACGTCGAATACGGCGGCCAGCTGGGCCAGTTGGCGCGTCCCAAGGGCGGGGACCGGCTGTCGGAGATGATCGGGCTGGGCACCGCCGTGATCGTGCTGCTCGCCGGGTTCGGCAGCCTGGCGGCGGCCGGGCTGCCGCTGCTGACCGCCGTCGTCGGCCTCCTGGGCGGCGTGTCGCTGCTCGGCCTGCTGGCCGCCGCCTTCACCTTCGGCACCGCCGCCCCCACCCTGGCGACGATGATGGGCCTGGGCGTGGGCATCGACTACGCGCTGTTCCTCACCACCCGCCATCGCCGGCTGCTGCGGGACACCGGCGACCCGGTGGAGGCGGCGAGCCGGGCGGTGGCCACCAGCGGCCGCGCGGTGATCGTGGCCGCCGCGACGGTCGCCCTCGCCCTGGGCGGCCTGTACGCCTCGGGTGTGGCGTTCATCGGCACCCTCGGCATCGCCTCCGGCCTGACCGTGCTGGTCGCCGCCGTGGCCGCGCTCACCCTGGCCCCCGCCCTGCTCGGCCTCGCGGGCCGCCGTATCGACCGCTGGCGGGTACGGCCCCCCGTCGACGAACCGGACGCCACCACCGACACCTGGCACCGCTGGGCCGCCACCGTCGGCCGCCGCCCCTGGCCGTTCCTCGCCGTCGGCACCCTCGTCCTGGGCGTGCTCGCCGTCCCCACGGCCGCCATCCGGCTCGGCCACGTCGACAACGGCGCCGACCCGGCCGACTACACCGACCGCCGGGCCTACGACCTCGTCTCCGACGCCTTCGGCCCCGGCGCCAACGGCCAGTTCACCGTCGTCGCCGCCCTCGCGCCCGCCACCACCACGGCGCAGGCGCGGCAACTGTCCGCGTCCCTGCACGACGCGCTCGCGGCCACCCCCGGTGTCGCGGCGGTGTCGCAGCCCGCCGTCACCGACGACGGGGCGCTGCTGACGGCCACCGTCACCCCCGACAGCGCACCCCAGGACCAGGCCACCTCCGACCTGATGCACCGCCTGGAGGACGACACCCTCCCCGACGCGCTGGAGGGTCACGGCGCGGACGGCTACGTCACCGGCCACACCGCGGCCCAGCTCACCTTCCGGGACGTCGTGGTGGACCGGCTGCCGGTCATCATCGCGGTCGTCGTCGCGGCGGCCTTCCTGCTGTTGCTCGTCGTCTTCCGCAGCCTCCTCGTCGCCCTGAAGGCGGCCCTGCTCAACCTGTTGTCGATCGGCGCCGCCTACGGTGTCGTCGTCGCGGTCTTCCAGTGGGGCTGGGGCGGCTCGCTGCTCGGCGTCGACGAGCCGGTGCCGGTGGAGTCGTACGTCCCGATGATGATGTTCGCCATCGTCTTCGGGCTGTCCATGGACTACGAGGTCTTCCTGCTCTCCCGGATCCGCGAGTCCTGGCTGCACACGAGGGACAACCACCTCAGCGTCGCCACCGGCCTGGCCGGCACCGCCCGCGTCATCACCTGCGCCGCCCTCATCATGACCAGCGTCTTCCTGGCCTTCCTGCTGTCCGCCAACGTGGTGATCAAGATGCTGGCCCTCGGTCTCGGCGTCAGCGTCGTCATCGACGCCACCCTCGTCCGGCTGGTCCTGGTCCCCGCCACCATGTACCTGCTGGGCCGCGCCAACTGGTGGCTGCCGCGCCGGCTGGACCGGATCCTGCCCCACCTCGACCCGGAAGGGTCCGCGCCGCCGCCCGACGCGCCCGGCACGGTGCCGGGCCCGGCCGTGGCGACCGCCCCGGGGGAGCAGCGGTGATCCGGTCCCTCTTCCGGCGGCACCGCGCCGCGTCCGTCATCGCCCTGGTCCTCGCCGTCGTGCTGCTCGTCGCCGGTGTCGCCGAGGCCGCCGCCCGCACCCTGCTGCACAGTCGCCTGACGGCCGCCGCCGGGCGCATCCTCGGCGAGGACAGCGATGTCGACATCGACGGCGGCCCCGCCCTGCTCGCCCTGCTCGACCGGCACCTCGACTCCGTGACGATCAGCGGCGACCACGCCACCCTCGGCCGCATCACCGACGTGTCCGTCCGCGTCCGCCTGGACGACATACGGCTCACCGGCGGCCGCTCCGGCACGGTCGCCCGTACCCACGCCGACGGCGAGGTCCCCGCCGAGTCCCTGCAGAGCATGGCCGGCGCGCGCGGCAAGCGGCTGCCGATCACCGCCGTGCACCTCGACGCCGCGGCCGACACCATCACCCTCGAACTGAAGGGCGGGCTCGGCCGGGCCACGCTGCGGCCCCGCATCGAGGACGGGCGCCTGGCCCTGCGCCTCGAGGACGCCGAGGTCCTCGGCAGCCCCGCACCCGACCGGCTCGTCGACCGGATCGAGAGCAACCTGGCCGGCCGCGCCGACGCCGACTACCCCCTCGGTCTGAAGGCCACGGCGCTCGACGTCACGTCCACCGGCCTGAACGTCACCCTGGACGGCGGCCCCGCCCGATTCCCCGCCAAGCGGAAGACGTGACCGCTGCCGCCGCCGCTGCCGCGGGTGTGCGGGACTCGCGGCGGAGGTCTCCGGTCGCGGTGTCGCACATGGCCTCGCCGGCAGGACCCTCTCGGGCGGGGTCGGCCCTGTCGGCCGGGCTCAGGTGCCGGCCGTGCGGGTGAGCAGGTCGGTGATCTGCTGGGCCACCACATCCCGGGCCTCCGGGTGCAGCGTCCCGACGGTTCCCTCGTGCAGGGTCCGGACCGTCTGCCCGGTGTCGCCGTCGCAGGGGACGCTGTCGCTGAGCACGTCGTAGCCGTCGCGGACGGCGACCCGCAGGTGACGGCGTCCGCCGCCCTCGTCGTGCACCGCGGCGGCGACGACCAGGGGCGGCGGCCCGCCCGGTTCGGCGGCCAGCTTGCGGTAGCTGCTGGCGACCGGCTCGCGCCACCGGATGCCGAGCAGCAGCGGCTGCTTGGCCACCACTTCGGCGAGCGGGCTCTCGTGCGTGCGGTCCTGCTCCAGCACCGTCGCCCGGGCGTCCAGGACGAGGGCGGCGGGCAGCAGGCAGCGCAGTGTGCTGCCGACGAGGTTGCCGCCGACGGTGGCGGTCCTGCGTACCGCTCCGGTGCCCACCGTGGCGGCCGCCCGTCTGAGCACCTCCGGCACGCGGTCGTCGACGCAGTTCAGCACCACGGCGGCACCCAGCCTGTCGTGGGCGATCGCGTTGGCCTCCGGCAGGTTGCGCAGCGACATCGCCTGCTCGGGGAAGCCGTCGCGCTGCCAGACGGCCCATACGAGGGTCGCCCCTCCGACCGGCACCGCCCCCGCGGCCATGCACTCCTGAGCTTCGGGCACGGACGCGGGCAGACGCAGCAGCACGGGAGCCGACCTCTTTCTCGAGTTCCTCGAGGGACCTGATGCCGGGGCCTGCGGCCGTCCGGGCCGCCGTGGTCCCCGGCACGGCGCATTCTGCCCTCCGGAGCGGCGGCGCATACAAGGCTCACGGCGGCACGAGGGCGTACGTCGGATCACCGGGATCGGGACCGGGACCGGGACCGGGGCCGGATGTCCTCCGGGGGAGGGGGCGGGAGGGGCCTGCCGTGCACCCGATCCGCCGTCCGGCGTGCGGGATGCCGTGCGGTGGTAACCCGTACCGGCGGACGCGGCGGGCATGGCGGTGACACCGGCGTGCCTGGCGGGGACGGGCGGAGCCGGGCGGAGACTGGAGAACTGGTGCACTTCGGAACACGGGCGGGCACGGACCGGCAGACGCCGGACGAAGCGGACGGCGGCAACGACCCCAGGCGATGGCGGGCCCTGTGGGTCACCCTGGTGGCCGGGTTCATGAGCCTGCTCGACGTGACGATCGTCGCGGTGGCGCTGCCGTCGATGCAACGCGACCTGCACACGACGGCGCCCGCCATCCAGTGGGTGGTCTCCGGTTACGCCCTGACCTTCGCGCTGGTGCTGGTGACGGCCGGCCGCATCGGCGACGCGGTCGGCAGGCACCGCGTCTTCCTGCTGGCGCTGACGGCCTTCGTGGTGTGCAGCGCGATCGCGGGAGCCGCCCCCACGATCACGCTGCTCGTCGTGGCCCGCCTGGCCCAGGGCGTCGCCGCGGGCTGTCTCGCCCCGCAGAACTCCGCCCTCATCCAGCAGATGTTCCGGGGAGCCGAACGCGGCCGCGCCTTCGGCCTGTTCGGCGCGACGGTGGGCGTCTCCGGCGCCGTCGGCCCGGTGGTGGGCGGTCTGATCCTGAAGCTGGCCGCCGGACCCGACGGCTGGCGCTGGATCTTCTACGTCAACGTGCCGGTCGGCGTGATCGCGCTGGTGCTGGGATTCAGGCTGCTGCCCAGGACGGCCGCGGGCCGCCGCGAGAGCCTCGACCTGGGCGGCGTCGCGCTGCTGGGCTGCGGGGTGCTGGCGCTGATGCTGCCGCTCGTCCTGGCCGAGTCCGGCGGCGTGCGACGGCTGTGGTGGCTGTTCGCCGTGGGCCTGGCCCTGCTGGTGGTCTTCGCCCGGTGGGAGCGGCGGGTCGCGGGCCGCGGCGGCCGGCCGCTGCTGCATCCCAGCCTGGTGACCGCCACGCGCGGATACGCCGCCGGGGCCGCCATCGCCACCCTGTACTTCGTGGGCTTCAGCGGCGTGTGGCTGGTCTTCGCCCTGTTCCTGCAGAACGGCCTGGACTACTCGCCGCTGCGCTCCGGGCTCACGGTGACGCCGTTCGCCATCGGGTCGGCGGTCGCCGCCGCGGCGGCCGGCCGGCTGGTGGAGCGGTTCGGCCGACTGCTGACCGTCTGCGGGCTGGCCGGCGTGGCGGTCGGCCTGGGCACGACCGCGGCCGTCCTGCGCTGGGCGCCCGCCGGCAGCATGGTGTGGCTCGCCCTCCCCGCGCTGCTCCTCGGCGGCGTGGGCAGCGGCTGCGTCATCTCCCCGAACGTCACCATGACGCTGCGGGACGTGCCGGTGTGGATGGCCGGAGCGGCCGGCGGCGCGCTGCAGACGGGACAGCGACTGGGCGGCGCCGTCGGTACGGCGGCGCTGCCCGGGGTGTTCTACATGGTGCTCGTCGCCGGTCACCACGACTACCGGTCCGCCGTGGCGGCGGCCGTCGGACTCGGCGTGGTGCCGGTCCTGGGCGCGCTGGTCCTGGCGGTCCGCGACTGGCGGCTCGACCACGATGTCGGCCGGCACCGCACCTCGTCCGGGACGCCGCCCGGCCCAGGGCACGCGGGGCAGGGCTGACGGCGAAGTCCCGTCGCGTCGAGCGTGACCGGACTTCGCCGTCGCCCCGTACCCGCTGCCCGCCGCGGCCGGGTCAGGGCTGGATCAGGGCTGGATCAGGGCTGGGTCAGGGCTGGATCAGGGCTGGAGGGGCAGGCTCGCGCAGTTGGAGGGCGCGGACTTGCCGTTGAGCCGGTCGGTCAGCCAGTCGATGGCGTCGCCCTGGTCGGTGAGCAGCGGCGTGAAGTGGTTGATGAGGGCGCTGCCCAGGCTGGGCAGGACGACGGGCTTGTAGGTCACGTCGGCGCCCTTGGCGCACCAGTCGACCGCGAGCCGGCGCGCCTGGGCGTGGGGTACGAGGTTGTCGCTGGTGCCGGTGGCCACCCGCACCGGGGAGGCGGGCTTCATGGTGCCGATGCGCTGCTCGTTCAGGAAGCCCTTCAGCATCGGCTCCGCGTCGATGATGTCGCTGAGGGAGCGTCCGTCGGTGGTCCACTTGGTGCTGCGGGCATAGCCGTAGGACAGCAGCGCGTCGCCCACGCACATGGTCGACAGGTCCTTCAGCGCCGCCTTGCCCGCCGCGTTCAGGTGGGCGCCGGCGACCGGCTGCAGCGCCGGGTCGGACTGCAGGAAGCCGTTGACCGACCAGCCCAGGGCGCCGGTCAGTTCGGTGCCGTCGATGCCCTTGGTGACCTCGATCAGGTTCGCGGGCGGGGCGCCCGCGGAGGTGCCGGCGAGGGTGACGTCGGGCGCGTAGGAGGGCTGCAGTTCGGCGGCCGCCGCGGTCGCGCCGCCGCCCTGGCTGTAGCCGAACAGGGCCACGCGCGAGGCGGAGGTGAGCGAGGTGCCGGGCAGGGAGCGCGCGGCGCGGACGGCGTCGAGGACGGCGTGGCCCTCGTCCACGCGGTTGACGTAGGTGTGCAGCCGGTCCGTGGCGCCGAGCCCCGCGTAGTCGGTGACGACCACGGCGATGCCCCGGGCCAGCAGGCGGTAGATGGCCAGGTCCTCGTAACCGACCGACAGCGTCTGGCCGTTGACGAGCAGCGGATGCTCCAGACCGAGGGACGCGGCGCACTGGTCGCCCTGTCCCATGGTGCCGGGGGCCACGGCGACCAAGGGCCGGGCTCCGCTGCCCTGCCAGGCGGCGGACGGTTCGATGTAGGCGCCGGTGACCGCCACCGGACCGCCGTTGGAATCGGTCGACTTGTACATCAGGCGGATGGCGGTGCCGGGCAGCCGTCCGTCGAGGCCCGGCAGGCTCAGTGCGAGGGGGAGCGGCTCGCTGCGGACCAGGGTGCCGTTCGCGGCGGGCAGGTCCGCGGGCGGGGTGTAGAAGTCCGGGATGGTGACGCCGCGCGAGACCACGGCGTCGGACTGCGGGGCAGCGGCGGCGGGCAGGGCCGTGGCACCCAGACAGGCGGCGGTCGTGACGGCCGCGGCCAGCAGGCGGGCGGAAACGGGCATGGCGGATCTCCGGGGCTGTGGGGAGGCCGAGCCTTCGGCTGCGGCTCGGGCGGTGACGGCCCGTGGGGGCAGGGGCCTGCGTACGGGACCGCGGTCGCCCAGCCGCCGCCCCGCACCGTTCTTAGACGAAGTGTCAGGACCGTAACCGCGGCCGTGTTACCCGGGGTAGTACCCGGTGGGTTACGGTTCAGTAATATGACGGTGGGACAGCTCGCGGCGGCTGCCTTGACCTCGTGCGGTACGGCATGAGAGCGCTTTTGCCGGGTGCCGGGTGCCGGGTGCGCGCAGCTTTTGCGGCGGCAGCGTCCGCGCCGGGAAGACCGTGAAGACCTCCGCGACCCCGTCGCCCGGCTGATCGTCGCTGGGGCCGGTGGGTCAGCGCAGCGTCAGCCCCCAGCCCGCCCCCAGGACCGCCGGTCCGGTGACGAACCACAGGGCGTAGTCGCCCAGCGAGCCGCCGTGAACCGCCTTGACCGCGCGGACGGGAACGAGCAGCGCCCTGCGCAGCGGTGCCCACGCCTTCTGCCACCACAGGGAGGCGGCGGCCGGCAGCACCGCTCCCACGGTGGCCGTCGCGCCGCCGAGCCAGGCGGCGCCGCCCGGCACGTAGGGCGCCGGGGCGGGTGGCGGCGTCGGCGTACGTCGGACAGCACGTGCGCCGCGTTGGGGCGCGGCCGTTGCACCGACTGCGCCACCTGGGTGAACCAGTCGGCGATCCCGGGCACGAACGACAGCCCGTACGCGGCGAGCACGAGGACCAGTGGCGGGGTGAGGACGACCAGCCGGTGCGCCGGCCGCCGCCAGGCGTCGCTCGGCTCGGGCGCGGGCTCCCTTCCTCGGGCATGGCGGGCTCCCGGGTCAGCACCGGGTCCGTACGCGGACCCCAGCCCAGGAAGACGCGCGCCCCGGAGCGCGGGAACACTGCCCCGGTGGCCGCCGCCCCCGCCACGACGACCACTATCAGCCGGCCGCGGCCGCCCGCATCGCCGATCAGTGCGGCGGACAGGAACGAGCCGAAGGGCGGCAGCAGCGCGAGCACCACCACGCTGACCACCACGTCGGTGAGGGTCAGTGCCTGCACCACCGGATCGGCCACGGGCCGGCCCGGCCGCGCCCCCTGCGCGATCGGCGGCTGTCCGCCGCGCGGAACCACAGGGGGACCAGCGCGCGCCGCCCGGCTGACGCGGTACGGCACATCCGCGCGGCGCACGGTCGCGTCCCGCGGCCCGTCGGTTTCCGTCGGTTTCCGTCGGTTTCCGTTGGGTTCCGTCGGTCGTGGAGATCGCGTGGGGGAAAGCTGTTTAAAATCTGAAGATCGAATCGAGAGGGATCGTGCGTGAGTGAACCGACGGGGCCCGTCTGCCCGGAGTGCAACGCCCCTCGGGCCGCGGACGGCACGCCGGCCTGCTCCTGCGCCCGGCGCGCGTCCGACGCTCACCGCGAGACGCGTACGGCTGAGGCGGCGGTCGCGGAGGACTTCTCCCCCTTGCGCATACGGCCGTTCGTGGAGGTCGGCGCCACCGCCGAGGACCCGGATGCCGCGGATGCCCCGGATGCCGCCGACGGCCCGGATGAGCCGACCGGCTCCGCGGAAGCGGCCGGGGCCACCGCCGGGCCCGCCGACGTGCCTCTGACGGCGACGGCCGCCGAGGAGGGTCCGCCCCCACGGCTCCCGGACGCGCCGACCCCCCAGCTCCCGCCGGACGGCGCTCCCGGCCCCCGGCGCCGGCGCCGCGCGACCCTGGTCATGGGAGCGGGAGCCGCCGGGGCCGTTCTGCTGACGGGCGGTCTCGTCGGGGGACTCTTCTTCTACACCGGCCCTTCTCGGGACGGCTCCGGCACCGACGGTGTGCGGGCGGCGCTGCCGGACGCGTCCACGGGCGGCACCCCGTCGTCCGGATACGCATCTCCCACGGTCTCCTTCGCGCCGTCTTCCGCGGCCCCGGCGTCCTCGCCCGCCGGCACGCCGACCGACAGTGCGACCGCCGACCCGACCGGTTCCGCCTCTCCGGCCCGGACCCCCGCCGACGCCGCCGTCACGACCGCGCCCGTGCCCGCGCCGAGCGAGTCCGACGGCGGGGCACCCGTCCTGCGCCTCGGCGACCGGGGAGCGGAGGTCACCGAACTCCAACTCCGCCTGCGCCAGGTGGGCTTCTACCACGGGGACGCGGACGGCGACTTCGACAGCGAGGTAGAGAGCGCGGTCCGCGGCTACCAGTTCACCCGTGTCGTCCTGGAGGACGAACCGGGCGTCTACGGCGCGGCGACCCGGGCCGCACTGGAATCCGAGACCTCCGAGCCGTGACCCGCCGGCCGGGTACGGCCCGGCGTGCGCGGCGCGTCGCTCACCGCGTCGCTCACCGCGTCGCTCACCTCCGGTCGCGTGTCGCTCACCGCCCGGCGTCGTCGAGGCTGTCGGCGGGCGCGTCGACGCACCGGAAGACGGCCCTTCCGAGGCCGATCACACCGTCGGACAGGGGAGTGCACCGCACCCCGCCCTTGCCGCGCAGGGCCTTCTGCGCGCCCGGACCGATGGTGACGTCCATCCAGGCGCAGGGCCGGGCCGGGCGGTTGACGAGGAACGTCACGGGACCGGCGCCGGAGTCGAGTTCGATCGTGCGGCCGACGAAGGCGTCGATGTCGACGCCGCGGAGCAGGATGTTGCGGCGGGTGTGCCGGAGGTCGGCCTCGGCGGCGATGTGCCGGGGCAGGTTCTCCACGGCCATCAGGGTGACGGCCGCATCGCGGTGCGCGGGCCGGCCGAAGTAACGGTCGCCGACCAGCCCGAGACCGCTGCGCACCTCCACCTGACGCACCCGCTCGTCCGCCGGTCCGTCCGACGGTCCGTCGGCCGGCCGTCCGGCGAGCCGGTGCGCGGGGGAGACGAGCAGTTGAAGCACCTCCACCTCAAGCATGCGGCCACCCTAGACGAGTAAGTCCTATGTCCTGGGCTGACGATCAGGCGTGAACAGAGGGTGTTCAAGATCATGTTGTGACGCAAGATCTGAACACCCTCTTGACCGCACTGTACGTGAAGATCGATGACGAGCTGGGAGGAC